>JBAXSG010000001.1:0-123672 GCA_037130865.1 Candidatus Tayloriibacteriota bacterium
TACCTATGATAGCTATGACTACTAGGAGTTCGATGAGGGTGAAGGCGCGGGAGGAAGAAAGTGAGGAGGAGGGTTTGTTGGAGTGGTGAGATGAGGTGCGAGGCATGATGGGGTTATTTTAGCATACTAAAGGTGACAAGGCCGTGTGTGTGGAGATTAATGAATGATGTTAATAAACAAAAATGCCCCGGGAGGCTGTGCAGAACTCCTGCACACCTCCCCGACAGGCCTAACCGACTGCCAACTACTCCGCTCGAGGTGGCAACTGATTTTCTTAACAGAGCATTGGCCGACTCGCTTTAAACGCGACGATGATATCGCGTGCGATACTCGCAAAGACTCCGCAGCAGCCAGTATCCTTCGGTAAAATCTTCTGGCTTACCCCGTCGTCGTATGGAATACGCGCTTTGTCGCTCAAGGCAGCTACCGCCAAGTTCAAATCAGGCGGACCGGTGTCGAGAGACGTCGTCAATGTTATAGAAGAACAGACCCACACAAGTCTGGGCGGCGGACCAATCCAGACCGTGTCATGTTCCATTTCAACTGATCGTGCCGGTTGCACGATTCCAGTCTGATGGATAGTCACCACCAACATCATGGGCGTGGTGACTGCATCACTGAAAGAGGGCGACTTTTCGCCAACATCACCAGTGACAACTAGTTCAATCTTGGTGAGGGGCGGCCCCGATCCAAGACCATACGACGCCGTCGCGCCAGCCAATACCAATATGGCCGCCGTTAACGGTAACTGCATTCTTCGCATGCGGACCTCCTGTTTGTTCAGGGTTCAACTGCGAAAAAATATACCACTATTCTGGATTCTTGCAAGTGGACAAGGATGCGTAGACATCCGCATATTCTTCGAGTCCAAATTCCTTTTCTTTATTTTTCCAGACAACAAGAACAGCTTCTGGATCCTCGATCTCGCCATGACTGGCACTCCCGACGATAATTGTTGCCAATTCATTCATCTTCAGTTTTCCTCTGACAGCATTTATAGAGTCGATAAACAACTTGGTTATCGGCTTGTCGACCAGCTTCTCAGCTACAGGTCCTTGAGCTTTTAGAAAATTTTTGTTGGTCATGTGATTATTGATCGGATAGATAAATTGTATCACAAATATAAAAGTGGTGGAGATGGGCGGATTCGAACCGCCGTGTGAACGAGATGCATCGGACGAGTCTACAGCGATAGCAAAATTTTTTGTGGTCGTGACTATGCTAGAAAATAATGCAAAACACATAGTCACTATCTCTTTTATTCGGGGGTAGAGTTGAGAATTCTCCACCTCCCTACATCCAAGTTATTACGCCAGGACTGCAGTCAGGATCCCTGCAGAGTGACGGCTCTCGTTAAACGCGAGCAAATGCGAAATCGCTTGCCGTAAAATACGGTGAAGTTTTTGCATTTAGGGTTTCCATCAGATTTACGAGTTAATGGTGCTCGCGCCGCACGAACGAACATGATCGAACATCGATACCTTTCATCCCCATTATTGGTTTTTCAACGAACCTTGGCGGTTATGAATTCTTCATCACGCGCCTGACTTCACGATCGGTCTCGCGCTTCTTGGTAGTCTCGCGTTTATCGTATTTCTTCTTGCCACGAACTATCGCCACGCTGACCTTTATGAAGCCGCCTTTATTATATATTGAAATTGGCACTATTGTCAAATCATCGCCGGCAATCGTAGCTATCTCCTCTTTCTTGAGGAGCAACCTCCTGTTGCGACGCGGCTCATAGCCGCCTGGTGTATTCTTCTCTTGATATGGAGGAATGAAGATATTTACAGCATAAGCCTCGCCTCCACGCACGATAATATAGGCGCCATCCAGCGATCCTTGCTTGGCACGCAACGCTTTCACCTCGTGACCGACCAGCTCAATACCAACCTCCAGCGTTTCCTGGATTTCATAGTTGAAACGAGCCTTTGGGTTTTCTACTAAATTGGCCATAGGAATATGTTAGCACACTTGCACCATGACCTACTATATGCTATAAATACAGCCTGTAATCCCTTGATCAAAGCACGAATAAATCACCAGATAAAGGCTCCTTCACTACGTGTAATAACCGTAGATGGTGAGAATCTCGGAGTTTTAGCTATTGATAAGGCACTGACAGAGGCACGCAATCGTGGTATGGATCTTATAGAGATCTCCCCTTCTGCTGTCCCTCCAGTCGCCAAGATAATGGATTATGGAAAGTATCAGTACGATGAAAACAAGAAGACCAAGTTAGCCAAGTCCAAAACTACCACGACCGAAGTAAAGAGCGTTCAGGTGAAGATTGGAACCGGCGAGCATGATCTAGAACTCAAAGCCAAGAGGGTTTCCGAATGGCTCGGAGAAGGAAACCGCGTCAAGATAGATCTCTACCTTGTTGGCCGTGCCAAGTATATGGATGCCAATTTCCTCAAAGAACGCTTAGCTCGTATCCTGAAGCTCATCACTGTAGATTACAAAATATCTCAG
Source organism: Candidatus Tayloriibacteriota bacterium (assembly GCA_037130865.1). Classification (GTDB taxonomy): domain Bacteria; phylum Patescibacteriota; class Minisyncoccia; order Phycocordibacterales; family PALSA-1337; genus C7867-002. The sequence continues at coordinate 2,476 of JBAXSG010000001.1, forward strand.
GAGCCAACAAAAGGACCTAAGGGCTGGACATTATTCGTAGAAAAGAAATAGCCATCATTTAATACAAAAACATGAGTATCAAAACAAACAAATCATATACAAAGCGCCTCAAAGTCACCAAGAATGGCAAGATTATTGCACGCCGACCTGGTCAAAACCATTTCAATGCAAAAGAGCGTGCCGGTGTTTCCAGCTCCAAGCATCGTGGCAAAGCCATAATCATGAAGAACAAGGCTCGCAGCCGCTTCTTGGCAAATGCATAAAGATTAATATTTTAACTAAACTAACATGACAAGAGTAAAGAAAGCAGTCCACGCCCTCAAGAATCGCCGCAATACCCTACGCCAGACCAAGGGTTTCCGTTTCCGCCGTTCCACAAATGAGCGCGCCGCCAACGAAGCTCTCGCTCATGCTGGTGCTTACTCTTTCGCTCATCGCCGCGACAAGAAGGGTGACTTCCGCCGTCTCTGGAATGTCCGCATCAACGCCGGTCTTCGTCCACTTGGTTTTTCTTACAGTAAGTTCATCGGCGCAGCCAAGAAAAAAGGTATCGCTCTAGATCGTAAATCTCTCGCTTATCTAGCTGAAAATAATCCTAAGGCTTTTGAGAAGGTAGTCAATCTAGTAAAGTAGTTGCTTTGGTTAAATAAAGGGTGCGGCGCTGAGCGCCACATACCTTTTGAGCCCCTATAGAAATTGCGCCCTCAACGGGCTCAATTTTCGTATGTGCTCTGGATGGACATGTGCACTTCGAGCACCTATGCGAATTTGGACAAAATCTGTCCAAATTTCAATAGGCACTTAGGAGGGGCATGTCCCGGTCACGAGGGTTATATTTTTACCAAACGCGTTTCGCGGTAATTTCAAACCAGAATCTGGGAAGTGATTTAGTACCCATTGGATAAATGTATTGCTGTTTGGGCCTGGAATAAAGTGATATTTGAATTTGAAAGGATACTCTGTATGCTTATTTTCAATGAAATCAACCATCGATTGTGCAAGCGATTCATTATCGCCCGTGATGGAGCCGACCAATCGCGACTCAAATCTTCGCTTATTCAAATTATTACTCGAACCAGGCAACACAGTGGTCCCGACATTTGGCGGATAAAAATCGATCGTCATATGACCATAAATAGGTGTGACGCGCTTTTTGTAACTCCAAACCTCGAAGCGGTGTATCTTGCCACGATTATTTGTCACAAACCAATTGTGGCTGAAAAAACTTATTGGAAATGAACATGGTGAAGAAAATAAAAAGACCTGATACTTATCTGGCTGAACCAGAGAATTAAATTCACTCAAGTTCATATTCTTTGAGCCTCTCTGGAACCACAGCATGTCCATCTAGTTCATCGTTTATACGCTGCGCAAGATGCATAGAAGCTTTCGGCTCCCCCATCACCACAAAGACGCCCTTCAATCGCTTCTCATCGGCAGTCGCCACGAAATCCACTAGGTGATCACCGTCCTTGTGCGCGGAATATCCATATATGGTTTCTATTTGTGCTTTGACATGAATATTCCTGTCATGAATACGCAATTTCTTCGCACCATCTGAAAGTTGGCGCCCTATAGAACCAGGAGTCTGATATCCGACTAACAGGATAGTATTTTTGGGATCTGGTAAAAATGTCTTCTCATGACCGATAACGCGACCGCCCATGGACATTCCTGAACCAGCCATAATAATCTTGGCACCAAGAACACGCTCTATGCCACGAGATTGGTCTGGTGAAGTTGTGAATTGTAATCTTGGAAATGAAAAAATATCGTCACCATGCGCCATCTGTTCACGGACTTTGTCATTAAAAAGTTCCGTACTGTAAGCGTAGACGCGAGTGGCTTCAGTTGCCATCGGTGAGTCAACAAATACCGGTACAGATGGAATCTTCTTTTGTTCAACGAGATTGTTCAATTCATAGAGAATGACTTGCGTGCGATCTATAGAAAATGCCGGTATAACCAATGTACCACCACGAGACATCGTCTGATTTATAACATCACAAAGCCTCTTTTCTCTAGTATCGCGCTCTTCGTGATTGCGATCGCCGTAAACGCTTTCCATGACGATGTAGTCGACATCGCCGACCGGTTCAGTGTCGCGCAGAAGTGGTGCCGGCGAGTTCCCAAGGTCGCCAGTGAAGAGAATCTTTGCGCCAGTCGTTGTTATCTCCACCATTGAAGAACCGAGTATGTGTCCCGCATCTTTCAAGAATATCGAAATGTCGTCGGCAATCTTCGTAGCTTCATGATAAGGTATCGTCTGCCATAGAGGAAAAACTCTCTCAACATCATCAGCGTCATAAAGTGGTAAAAGTCCATCGCGTCTAGCCTCCATGTCTAGAATCTTCACCGCATCGCGAAGCACTATCTCCGCCAATGCGCGCGTCTCCGTTGTAGAATATATCGGGCCCTTGTAACCATCTTTCACCAATTTTGGAATACGACCGACGTGATCCAAGTGCGCATGTGTGATGATAAGTGCTGTTATAGTAGATAAGTCATATGAAAATGGTTCGCGATTCTCGTCATTTGCCACTTTCTCACCTTGCACTACCCCGCAGTCGATGAGTATGCGTGTTTTCGCCGCCGTCTCAAAAAGAAAGTTGGCGCCAGTGACAGTGCCAACGCCAGTGCAGAAAGTGATTTTATTACTCATGGGTTTAATTATACATTAGTCTATTAGAAAACGCCTGACACATATAGTGCAGGCGTCCTCTAATGGTTACGAGAGTACATAAACCTGTAAGTACAGGTTGGTGATCTAACGCCAACACCAAGGTGCTGGACGAAATGAATTCCGGAGAATTCTCGATCTCCTTAAAAAATGAATTTTGTGGATTTGTACTCCCGCAACTAACTTAATTGTAATACTCGCACAAATAAGTGCAAGTGCAAAAACAGTTGTGACACTTATTTGACGCACACGCAAAGAAGTTTCTAAAAACACCGACCAGCTATTTTATTTGCCGTAAATGACTTTATCCAAGAGTAGATCGTAGTCAACCACTTCCCCTTCCTTGAACCATAGCTTTATCTCGTCATTTGCCTCCTTGAGTGAGCCAGAGGCGTGAACAAGGTTGTATATGGAGCGCTCATTGTGATCACTTAGACGATATGAGTCCAACATGTAGTCACCGCGAATAGTTCCTGTATCCGAACTCAAAGGCTCGGTACTGCCTACCAGCTTACGTATAATCTCGACAGCGTGCGCACCCTCCCAGACCATAGCAATAACCGGTCCGCTAGATATATATCTTATGAGGTTCTTCAGAACAATAGCCGCCACCTTGAGAGGATCGGTACTTGGTGGCTTCAAACCTTTATCCGTGTAGCCTTTTATAGCTTTCGTGCCGGTTTTGAAAAGCCATTCTGGGTCCAGAGTATAATGCTTCTCCACATGCGCTGGCGTCGCCATAAGCATTTTGGATGCAACCATTTTCAAACCTATCCTTTCAAAACGGTGAATGATATCCCCCACCAGGCTGCGTTGGACTCCATCGGGCTTTATAACGACTAATGTGCGCTCGTGATATTGTTTTGTTTTCATTGGGCTATTATACGCGAAAAGGCTAGGCTGTCAAAATCTCTGCTCCACTCTTGGTGATGACGATCGTGTGCTCAAAATGCGCACTTGGTCGTCCATCCGCTGTGCGAAATGTGTATCCATCGCGTTCAAGGATGATTTTCTTCGTGCCTAGATTGAACATCGGCTCTATAGCCAAGACCATACCAGGCTTCATAACAGCTCCTTTCTTCGATGAACCATAGTTTGGTACATAAGGATCTTCGTGGACTTCATAGCCAACTCCGTGACCAGACAAATCCTCGACAACGCCATATCCATGCGCCAATGCTACACGCTCCACCGCTTCGCCGATAGCGCCAACGCGTTTGCCGGCTCTCGCCGCTTTTATCCCTGCCATCAAAGCTTCTTTGGTCACTTTCATTAACTTGGTACATTCATCGGAGACTTTCCCGACAGCAACAGTCACTGCAGAATCTGTAATCAATCCTTTATGAATGAGCCCAAGATCCATGCTCACTATATCCCCTTCTTTCAAGATTTTATCGGTGCCATCTTTGTTCGGCTCATTTGGAATGCCGTGGACGACTTCATTATTTATAGAAACACAAAGAGCAGCTGGATATGGTCGTGGTGAACCTTTTGGTTGATAGTCGAGGAAGGCTGGTTTATCCACATTCTCTGCAATTAGTTTTCTGGCGTAGTCCTCCAATTCGATAACACGTAGGTTGGGTTTCACCATTTTCGCAAGTTCACGCAATATGAAAGCGTGCCTTTTGCCACCTTCACGCAGAATAGCGATATCTTCTTTTGTTTTTATGGTGATCATAAACCGAGTGCTTTTGCTATATCGACGAAAATCTGATCTGGGGTTTGTTCGCCATTTATTTTCATGAAATGATAGTCCTTGTTGTCGTGATAATACTTGATAGTTGGCTCAACACATTCCTTGTACCAGGCTAGACGCTTCTTGATGCCATCTTCGCTATCATCCATGCGCTTGCGGAGGAGTAGACGCTTCAAAGCTTCTTCGTCGCTGATATACAGGTCAATGACATGCGGCTTTCCGAAACCATAGAAACCGAAGACTGAGTCCAGAACGCCGGCTTCGTGCCATTCTCTAGGTGAGCCGTCGAAGATCACGTGCTCGTTGCCATTGAATTTGTCCACCAAAAAATCCACCCACATCTTTATCGCGAGAAAGTTCGGTTGGAGTTTACCGTCTTTCATATATTGCGCAGAACGTTTCTCCGTGTAACTATCGCCTTGGATAAATTTGCGGAATTCTTGACCCGTTTGTATGTAAAGTGTCTCATGTGAAGGATCGATTTCCTTCAGTTTTTTTATAAGGAGCTGCGCCTGTGTCCCCTTGCCGCTACCAGAGCGACCGATGAGGATAAATGCTTGTGGTTTCATAGTGCGGATATTGTAGCATAAGTTTTATGCGTACGCCCACGTATGGTTTTAAGGCACATGCCTGATTTTTGGCTGTGTTTTAGTGGCGTATTTTGGTGGCGGAGGATGTGTGTACTTTACGAGCATACAAGAATTGAGCCCGCCGAGGGCTCAATTTTCATATGTGTTCAAAAGACACGTGTCGGCGACGAAGGGGGGCATATGTTCCCAACATGCAACAGCTCGCTCTTTTTAATACTCCCTCATCGAAACCTGAGCATCTATTTTCTTCAAGAGGTCCAAGATTACGGAGACGACGATCAAGAGCGCTGTACCGCCGATAGCTAGAGATTTATTGGCAGTGAAAGCTTGCATAGCAAGCGGCAATATAGCGATGATACCTAGGAACAATGCACCGACCAAAGTGATGCGTGTAACGATATTTCCGATATGGTCGCGTGTATGCTCACCTGGACGAACTCCTGGTATAAATGCGCCACTGCGTTGGAGATTTTCAGAAATCATAGCAGGATCGAAAGTGACGGCTGTATAGAAATAAGTGAACAAAACTACGAGTATGAAGTAGGCGCTGCCGTAGACCCATTGATTATTAAAGAATATAGTAAATGAACGGGCATATTCAGCTATGATAGGATGCGACGTCAGACCTGCTAGGAAATTCGATATGATTTGAGGGAACAAAAGTATCGACAAGGCGAAGATTATCGGAATAACACCAGCTTGGTTTAAACGCAATGGTATATAGGTCGAGGCACCACCATAGACTTTATTACCACGGACTTGTTTTGCATAAGTGACTGGTACAGAACGCTCTGCTTCTGTTATGAAGACGACTCCGGCGACAACTATAAGGCCGACAGCCAATGCAGCTATATAAACAGGAAGATTTGCTGAATCATAACTAGCGATGAATTGATTTATATCCGATGGCAATCGAGAAACTATACCAGAGAAGATAATCAAAGAGACACCATTACCGATACCAAACTCGGATATGAGCTCACCGATCCACATAAGGAGCATTGAACCAGCAGAGACGACGATGACATTGACTGCCATAGGGAAAAATCCGAGATGTGGCAAGACATTTTGTGATTGCAAAAGCATAAGGAAGCCGATAGCTTGGACGACTGCCAAAGGTGGTGCTATCCAACGAGAATATTGTGAAAGTTTGAGACGACCAGCTTCCCCTTCGTCGTGCATGAGTGCCTTCCATTTTGGAAGGATCATAGTAAGGAGCTGAATTATGATAGAAGATGTAATGAAAGGTCCAACACCAAGCATGACTATAGAAAGATTCGATAGACCGCCTCCAGAGAAGATATTTAGAAATCCGAAGAACTGGCTCGATGAAAGAAGCTTAGCCAAGCTAGCAGGATCAACTGATGGTATAGGAATAGTAGCCAACAGACGAAAACCCACCAATGCCAGAATAGTGAAGATTAACCTCTTACGCAGAGTCTGATCCTTAAAGACTGTGATGAATTTTAGGAGGAATTCGTTCATGGCTTTTTGCGAAATTATTATTTCTTAGCAACTTTCTCAACTTTCTCCTTTGGAGCTTTGTCTGCCTTGGGTGCCTTTGGCACCTTCACTTTCTTGACAACCACTGGTTTAACCGCCTTTGGGACGATCACTGTCTTGTCTATAGGACCAGGATTCTTAATCATTGCAGGCTTAGCAGCATTTGCTACAGAACCACCAACTTTCTCGATCTTTGCCTTCGCAGAATCAGAGATAAAACATCCTGTGATGATAAACTTCTTTGTGACTTCACCATCGCCAAGGATCTTCACTTCAGGAATCTTGCCTGAACGAGTCTTGATTGCGAATTTCTCAACAAGAATAGCTGGCGATATACTATCACCGGCATTGAAGAGTTCTTCGAGGACACCGACATTTATGATAGCTTGTCTGTCTTGAATAGATTTGTGTTGGTTCACACCGCGACCACGCAACTTCGGCAACTGCTTTATGATATCGCGCCATTCTGGACGGCGCTTATTACCAGCACGAGCTGATTGACCTTTGCCACCACGACCAGATGTCTTTCCACGCTTACCGCCACGAGCAACGATCATGCGCTTTGTATTTGGGTGATTTCTTTTTAATTGATTGGTTTGCATGTTAGTTTTGGGCTATTACTTTGGCCGGCTTTCCAAGCAAAGTATTTCTCGAAACCTTGCTCAATTGTGACAATGCCGCAATAGTGACGCGAGCAATGTTGAGACGGTTTTTGCTACCAGACATAAGCTTTGCACAGACATCCTTTATACCAGCAAGCTCTATGACTGTACGAGCGGAGCTACCAGCGACGATACCACGACCACGAGCTGGGAAAATCATTATACGAGCACTTGAATACTTGGCTTCAACTCCGTGTTGAATAGTCATCTGAGGTGAAAGAGGAACCTTGATAAGATTCTTCTTGGCTTCGCGAGTTGCCTTCTCGACAGCACCGGCTGTGTCATTACCCTTTCCGAGACCAACACCTACGCGACCTTTCTTGTCACCAGCGACAACAGCAACGCTGAAGTTCATGCGGCGACCTCCTGATGTAACACGAGTAACACGGCGAATATCGATAATCTTAGAATCAAATTCTGGCTTGACGCGCTCACCTCTGTCACCGCCACGGCCACCTGAACGACCTCCACGGCCACCAGGACCACCCCTACCTTGACCACGACCAGATGATGCAGAACCAGCGGCACCTTGACCGACATTCATACCAGTATGACCACCTCTTTGTGCAGAATCGCGCATACGACGGCCTTGAGTGATCTTATTGGCTGGAACTGCAGAAGCAGCAGTAGTAGCTACAGGCTGAGCAGCTGTAGATGTTTTTTCATTATTCTTCTTTATATCTTGATCAGTCATGGTTTTATTTAAAATATTAGTCCTCCTTCACGAGCAGCATCGGCGACTACTTTGATCTTTCCAGCGTACAAATAACCACCTCGGTCAAAAACAACTTTCGTGATCTTCGCTGCGATTGCCTTCTTGGCAATACCGACACCGACTTCCTTTGCTCTTTCTACAGGAGTCTTGCCTTTTGCTTCACGAGAATCAGCCGCGACGAGTGTAAAGCCCTTTGTGTCATCTATGATCTGTGCGTATATGTATTTGTGCGACTTGAAAACTGCCAATCTTGGTCGTTCTGGAGTACCAGAAATCTTTGCACGGATACGAGCCTTACGGCGAGCGAAGATATTCTGTTGTGTTTGCTGAATAGTTGTCATGGTTTTATATTTCGCGCGATTTTATGCGGCCTTCTTACCTTGCTTTCTACGTATCACTTCATCTGAATAATGAACTCCCTTTCCTAGATATGGTTCTGGCTTCTTGAAATCACGCACCTTAGCAGCGAACTGACCAACCTTTTCACAATCTATACCTGAAACAGTGATGGTGTTCTTTTCTACTGTAACCTTGAGATCTGCAGGGATAACAACTGAAATAGAGTGGGAGTAACCGAGTGCCAATACCAAGTCTTTACCCTTCACATCGGCTTTGTAACCGATACCATCGACAATAAGCTTCTTCTCATAGGCCTTATTGACGCCGGCAATCATGTTTTTTGCATGAGAAGCGTAAGTGCCCCACAAAGCCTTGGCTTGTAGACTCTTGCTTCCAAGAGTAAGAGTGACAGTGTTGTTCTCAATCACTACATTTATCTCAGAACGAAATGTCTTTGAGATAGATCCAAGTGGACCTTTTACAGTGAAAATACCTCCTGAGTATGTAACTTCAGTCTTGGCTGGGATGATGATAGGTTTTTTTGCTATTCTTGACATATATTTGAAAATTGCGTGACTTTATTACCAAATTTTGAACAAAACTTCACCACCGACCTTTAGTCTCTTTGCTTCTGTATCCGACAAAATACCTTTTGGAGTAGAGAGAAATGTATTTCCAAAACCGCTCTTAAATGTGCGTATGTCTCCAGCCTTCATATAGATACGGCGAGATGACTTCGAAATACGCTCTGCGTCATGTATACGAGGCTCTTTGTCGAAATAGATAAGTCCAAGCTCTAGACCATCGACTATCTTGTTGGGCTTCAACTTCTCAACTGTAGAAATATAACCAAGCTTCTTGAGTGCATGAGCAACGTTTTCTGTAAACTTCGTGCAATTTACGCAAGTAGTAGCTTGACCGGCAGCGCTGGCGTTTTTGATACGGATTATTAGGTCTGAAATAGGGTCTGTGATCATATTATTACCATGAAGACTTCTTTATGCCTGGAATAGCACCATCGTTAGCGAACTCGCGGAAACAGATACGACACATATCGAAATCTCTCATATAGCCGTGCTTGCGACCGCAACGAAAACAACGGCGAACCACGCGCGACTTGAATTTCGGCGTTTTTTGCGATCTAACAATAACTGATGTTTTGGCCATTTTATTAAAACAAATTGGATTGGTTAGCTATACCCTTTCGGGTCGTGCTTCCAATCACTTTGTCGATCAAAACCTTATTTACTAAGGTAATAGGGATATTAGCAGATGGTGGTGGATGAGTCAATAGTCTAAAATAAAAGCAAATGATACCTACCCAACCTTCGGCCCGAACTCTTCATCTTCTTCGTCTGCGATAGCATCGGCCTTGGTGACATGGAGTCTGCCGTCAATATGGTTTGCTGGAGAATATACCGTGTAGAGCTTCATAGCTGTGGTGCCGGTATTTATGATGTTATGCTCGAGACCGGCTAGAACCACGATAGCTGTGCCGTCAGCGACCGGATATTCGACGCCGTCGATAACAGACTTCCCTGTACCAGCTTCAAATCTGAAAAACTGGTCAACATGGTGCACTTCATTGCCAATATCCTCACCTGGTAAGAGTGACATGAGCACGAGTTGGCTATGCGGGCCAGTGTAAAGTACTTTTCTGAAATTCGTATTTTCAATAGTTAGCTTCTCTATATTTTCCGCGTAAGGTTTTTGTTTTTGCATGGTTTTTGTATTTTTTTAATGAAGAAGCCGATCCAATCTTCTTTGTTTGTCCTTGGATTATACCATGCAACGGCGCCACTTTCGCCAAAAATCCATCATGCATTTTCTTCAGACTGGAGTTATCGGCGTCAGCAAGTACGGCCTCAGCTTTCGAAGATAAGTCTCGCAGATGTCTATCATATTCCAAGACTTCCGGATGTACTCGCAATGCCATTTCATTTATACCGAGAATCTTGAGTCCCTCGAAAGAGCGAACGCGCGAAAGGGCCACATAGCCCATACCTGGCTCGAACGATTTCGATAGATCAACCTCAACAGCATCCAAACTCATGCCTTGGCTCTTGTGTACGGTTATAGCCCAAGCCAAACGTAGAGGATATTGCTTCACTTCCGCCAATAAGAAGCCATCATCATCTATAGTCCAGGTGGCCTGTTCGATAGTCAAACGACGACCTTGAGGAAAATCTGGCGTCGGCGCTGTATGAATGACCGGATCAAGACCATAGCCACAAGAAACAACGACTCCAAGAGTGCCATTTACATATCCAGCTTCGAAGTTATTCTTCACACACATGACGCGCGCACCTTTTTTCAGGCGCAAGATCTCTGGTGCCAGACAAGATTTTTTGAGCGACTCCAAAGCGTGCTTCTTACCGCGAGCTGACATCTCATATGTATGTTCTGTATCTGTTATCTTGTCTAACTCCGTGAAATTGACCTGATCGACATCGATGTTATGAGTGAAAAGCCGAGTCGGTGCCACGGCTAGCTTGGAAGAATCTACGGATTGGCGAGCCATAAGATGCTCATATGAACGTGCAGAGATCTCACCCGAGCGGATATCATTCAAAACAGAAATACTGACATCATCTTTATGACGAAAATTCTCTGAAAGATAACAGACAGTGAAATTACCGTCTTTCCAGGCCTTGGAACGATATATGAAATAAGAATCGAGTCCATCTGAAGAATAATCGCCGCGGAGATCATTGGCTTCGCTAATATTTCCACTCGACCAATTGTACGAGCGCATTATCGGAGGTAATTGAAAGAAATCACCACACAAGACCACTTGCAACCCACCAAATGGCAGATTTTTGGCTTTATCTGGCATCTTGCCTTCACCGGCTTTTATCGGTAAATCTTTTCTCAAGCGACGGCAAATAGCGTCTATCATATCCAGCTGGTAATAATGTAACATCGAGACCTCGTCGATGATAAGTACGCGTGCAGATTGAAGGCGCGAAACGAGCTGGTCTTTGTCGGCCAAAGCTTCAAGATCAAGCTCATTCATATCCGACTTTATGCCCATTCCTGACCAAGAATGTATCGTCATACCACCCATATGTGTCGCGGCAATACCGGTTGATGCGGTTATAGCCACAGATACATGATGTTCCTTCAGATATTTAATATACTGGTTCATCAAATGTGTCTTACCGCTGCCGGCTGGTCCGGTGATGAAAGCATTTCTACCAGTCTTCAAGAGCGTGAGGGCGTCTTTTTGAGTCATAGGGTTGAGTATATCAGAAAATAAGATACTGGTTCACCCTCTTGCAAATCGAGTACTTTCATATAGACTGCTATCAGACCAGTGTCAGTAAAACAATTCAACTAGAGGCGAATATCGCCAGAAGGAGAACTATGCCTGTAGAACTTATAAAGTATAAAGATGGGCACGGAGAAGTTATTGGGAAAGGTTGCCATGTGCATGTAGTCAGAGGCTTGTACCAAGGACAAGAAGGTGTGGTGGTCACATTTGAAGAAGGTATGCGGTTGGGTGGCGGTCCCGTGATCGTATACATGCGGGAGTTGCCAGCCAAGATCTTCCTGGATAAATTCAAAGGAGAACAGGTGGTAAATGAACAGCACCGCGCCGGCATACCAGATGAAGGAGATTGGATGTCCAATCCTTTGGCGGCTCCACATGAAGGCTCCGACCTCATGGTCATATCGACATCGGCACCACCGAGATTGATTGGTAAGCCACAGCCGCGAACCAACTACGTCTTTGGTGCAACTGGTGCGGCAGACACGCGATCCAGGATGATTCACCACCGAGTACAAGAAGCACCGGCTAAACATCCAGAGTTCCCTGTGTTCGCAGCGCCGCCGACGGCTCCGTAAACGAAAAATAGCGCCGACGAAAATATCCAACGGACTAACAACTGTTGGATAAGAAAACCACCCGAGTAGTGAGGGTGGTTTTTTCTTATTTTAATTATTTCTTAAGTGGAAGACCTATGTACTCGAGAAGAGCAAGAGCTGTGTTTTTATCTCGTGTATTTGTGACAATAGTAATACTCATACCGAAGATATCCTTCAAATCTTCATCGGCTGTTTCAGCAAAAATCGTGTGTTCCTTGATACCTATAGTGTAGTTTCCCATAGCATCTACTGAACCACGAGATAGACCACGGAAGTCTTTTGTACGAGGCAAAGCGATATTTATCAAACGATCCAAGAATTCACACATGCGCTTGCCGTGAAGTGTAGTCTGATATGCAACAGGATCACCTTCACGAGTCTTAAATGAAGCGATGGCCTTCTTGGTTACACGCACAGCGGCCTTCTGACCAGTTATCTTGGCTAGACGATCTGCAATAAGCTCTATCTTCTTCTTATCTTTCACTGAACCGAAGCCGTTGCTGATGACTATCTTCGTCAGCTTTGGAGCTTGCATAGCATTTGTAAGGCCAAGCTTCTCTTTTAGAGCTTTAAATGAATCTTTATTTAATTCGTAGACTGATTTTGCGTGTGTCATGTTATTTTGGTGAAAGTTAAAAGATGAAAATTATTTCTTAGCAATCTTAGCTGGTTTTGACTTAACCGCATCTACCAGTGCAACATTGGAAACATGGACAGGCATAGGCTTCTCAATAATAGTTCCCTTCTGTCCTTCACGGGTTGGCTTCTGATGACGCTTGATGGTGTTTATACCTTCTACCAAGACTTTGTTGTTCGTAGGAAATGCTCTCAAGACCTTGGCTGTCTTGCCTCTATCATCACCAGAAAGTATTTTGACTAAATCTCCTTTTTTGATTTTCATATATTTGAGTATTATACAATCTCGGCAGCGCGTGAAGCGATAGTCTTAAAACCTCTTTCGGCTATCTCACGTGGTATAGGACCGAATATGCGACCAGCAATCGGTTCCTTCTTTCCCTTTTCTATGATGACGACTGCATTTTCATCGAAACGAATATATGAGCCATCCTTGCGGCGAATCGGTTTGACTTGGCGGACAACCACAGCCTGCAAGACGTCTTTCTTCTTCACAGCCTTGCGAGGTTCGGCCTTCTGAACTGACAAGACAACTATATCTCCAACTTCAGCATAACGGATGCGTGTAGCACCAAGTACTTTGAAAATACGGCCAATCTTGGCTCCGGAGTTATCTGCAATATTTACGATTGATCTTGGCTGTATCATGGTAGTTTAGTTAAAAGGTGAATGGCGCAGGGCGCATTAGGCGATAACCTTAAAAGATTTATTCTTTGATAATGGTCTGCAAGCTTCGATGGTTGCCTTATCCCCTATCTTCTTTGTATTTCCGACATCGTGCGCCATAAGCTTGGTAGTCTTGTTCATATACTTATGATATTTGGTGTGCTTTGTGAAGCGTTCGATCTTAACGACGACGGTGTCTTTCATCTTATCGGAAACTACAACACCAACAAAAGTCTGTGGGCGCTTTGTTTCGGTATTTGTTTGTGTTTTTGTTGTTGTCATGTGAGTTGTGATACTACTTTAAAAATGTCGTTTTGTCTAGGAAACTAAGCTTTCTTTGTAAGAGCTACGAGGGCTGTCATGATACGGGCAATGTCTCTGCGAATAGAGACTGACTCTTTTACATTTTTATTCTTGGAACCGACAGAACCAAATCTGACTACACGCAAAGCTTCACGCTTGTCAGTAAGCATCTTTGCTAGATCAGCGGCGGTCTTATTTGATATTTCTTTCATTTTCATGTTCGTATTTCTTGAGGCTGATATTACATGCGTGCGACGACTTTCGTCTTTATTGATAGTTTGGTTCCAGCCTTACGAAGAGCTTCGGTAGCAACAGCAGCTTCGACACCATCGAGTTCGAACATAATACGACCTGGTCTGACTTCGGCGACGAAACCTACTGGATCACCTTTTCCTTTTCCCATTTTTACTTCAGCTGGCTTCTGTGTAAATGGTCTGTCAGGGAAAATGCGTGTCCACATCTTGCCGTTCTTACCAGCATGATGCACAGCGGCCTTGCGGGCTGATTCGATCTGGTTCGAAGAGATGCGACCGTATTCCATGGCCTTGAGGCCAAATGAACCAAAGGCAATAGTGATACCGCGAGTCTCGGTCTTGTTTGCTTCTTTCACCGGATGCTTGCGCTTGGTGAACCACTTTCGGTGTTTAACTTTTTTAGGATATAACATGTTAGTAATTTAAAGATTCAGTATATGAAATTATGCGGCTTTCGTTGAACGCTCTTTTATGTCTTTTACATCTTTCTTGAAAATCAAACCCTTGTAAATCCAGACCTTGATACCAATGTCTCCATATGTCATATGGGCTTTCTCACGAGCAAAGTCGATATCGGCGCGGAGAGTTTGTAGAGGGATCTGACCCTTCTTCAACTCTTCTGAACGAGCAATGTCAGCACCACCAAGACGACCACCGAGACGTATACGAATACCTTTCACGTCTTTGTTGGCCATAACTTTCTCTATCGTCTGCTTCATAACGCGGCGGAATGGCAAACGCTTTTCTAGTGAATCGGCAATCATAAGACCAGCAATAGCGGCATTTGACTCTGGGTTGCGAACTTCTTCGATGTCGATCTTGAGTTCTTGAGTTCCTAGAGATATTTTATTCCTCTTCAATAGAGTAAGGATCTTCTCGCGAAGTTTAGCGACACCGTCACCTGACTTCCCAATAATCATACCTGGACGTGAAGTCTTGATAACCACACGGATGATCTTTTGTGAGCGCTCTATGTCGAGACCACCCAAGAAAAATGTACGCAACTCTTTTTGTAGGAATTCACGAATAGTGATATCTGCTTTGAGTGCTGAACGATATGCTTTATCAGAAGCAAACCAGCGTGACTTCCAGTCGCGGATGATACCTAGTCTATGTGAATATGGGTGTACTGTGTGTGACATGTTATTTTTTGATTTTTGTTGTTGCGTTTTTTGTTTTGCTTTCACCTTGCGCCTTTCCCTTTGCGCCTCTTTCTACCTTCGGTGCCAAAACCAAGCTTATGTGGCTTGTACGCTTCTTTATAGGAAATGCTGAACCCTTGGACATAGGCATAGAACGCTTGAGAACAAAACCTTGGTCTACACGAATCTCCTTCACCATAAGATTGTCCTTATCGATATTGAAATTGTTCTTGGCATTTGCGATAGCAGAATCCAAAAGGCCAGCAAGAGGATGCTTAGCTTTCTTCGAGACATTCACCAAGATGACTTGAGCTTGCTCAATAGACTTACCGCGAATCATATCTGCGACCAGACGGACCTTGCGAGGGGTGATTCTGTAATTTGAAAGTTTGGCGGTAATCATGATAGTTTAGTTAAAAGGTGAAGAGCGCAAGGCGCAGTGCGTTTATTTTTTGGCAGCAGGGGCGGAGGTAGCGGCTTCCTTAGCAGATTTGGCTGCAGCGACTTCTGCTTCCTTGGCTTTGAGCTCGATCTCCTTCTGCATCTTACCTCCATGGCGTACGAACTTGCGTGTAGGTGAAAATTCACCGAGGCGGTGTCCAACCATATCCTCGGTAACTAGAACTTCTGTATGTGTGCGGCCATTGTGAACACCAAAAACAAATCCCACCATCTCTGGTGAAATCTGGGAACGACGAGACCATGTTTTTATAACTCCTGTAGTCGCAGGCTTTTTACCAGCGATCTTCGCAAGAAGTCTTTCTTCGATATATGGTCCTTTTTTGAGTGATCTTGCCATAAAAAATGGTAATTTGATTTAGAAACAGTTTAAAACAAGCTCCGAAGAGCTTCCGAGAATACTAACAAAAGCAGAGGAAAAGCGCAAGTTTTTGACACTATACAACATTGGCCTGAGAGATTTATCCCTTTTTATTACTCTTTCGTCTGAAATAATTCTTCGACTCTCTCGTAATAGCTAGTATAGAAATCACAGCTATATATGAAGCACTCACCTCTGGTGGCATGTGATAAGGGACCTTCAAGATAATACCACCAGCTATAATAAGTACTACGAGCGCCGTCCAAACCATGGCATAAACTTCACCTGTGTGTATAGAGTCATGGGTGTTGTGCCAACGACGAAATTCTTTCTCGGCGCTATATATAGCCAAAGATGCACAATATATAACTGCTATCGCCAATAAGACTTCATTGTGTGACAACACATTTTCCTCGAAAAAATCATAAATAATCGCTGCAAAAAATATGAGCGCCCAGAAATTTGTGACTTTTCGCCACATTGAGAAAGAGCCTAACTCTTGCAATTTGTTTATAAATGACTTCATAAATATTTATTCTGTTCCACGATCAATAAGTCGCTATCATGACAATCTTCTCTATGACAGTCTTAAGTACTTTTATAAGTCTGTGAACCATGCGGGTGTATTATAACATCTATATATGACTAATTCCCTGCTACCCAAGTTGGTTCCGGAGTTCCAGTGAGAGTTCCTGTGTGACTGTTACTCGAACTGTCAGCTGCGGATGTGCCGGTGTTTTCATTGAACTTCCAGAGAGCAATCGTGTTACCATCGTTCGTAAATGAAGTCGATGGTGTGAAGGTTGTAGTATAACGAGCTGAGTTAGAGATACGGACTTCGTCTATAGTTCCTGCACCTGATGTGTTCCATCCACCAGCTGTACCTATGTAAAAGACCTCTGACACAGCGTCCATTATTCCAGCTGAAGAAATCTGAGCAACCTGTGTTCCATCAACAAATAGAGTTAAGTAGGTTCCATCTGCTACTACTGCATAATGTTGCCATGCACCCGATGCTGTAAATGGATTGAGCTGGGTGTATGGTACACCGCCATCTCCGAAATACTGTAGAGTTATTGCTCCGCCAGAGACATTTGTAAAATACCAACCAGACTCACCATTTATAATACCCATTGAAAAATAATCCTTTGCCCATACTTCAACTGTCCATGGAGCCGAAAGACCGAAAGCTGATGTTGCCCCTATATTTACATAATTACTCCCATCAAAACTCAATGCATAACTGGTCTCAGATGGTGGCGGAGTTCCTCCACTACTAACAAATCCTGATGATGCAGCTGATGGTATGTGGTCAGTAGGAAGAGCACCGACGAAGGCAACAACTGCAGTGGTTGAGGAGTAACCTGGTTGGTTTAGGAAGCCTACTTCAGTATCTGGGGCTTCTACATAGACATTGGTACCTACTTTGGTTATCTCATAGCCAGTATCAGTGGTGGCAAGAGCGTCTTTTGGCATAGAGGCTAAGTAGGTAGGTATGAGTGTAGATAGGTCTATACCCGTGCAGGACTTGGCTGGATCACATATAGCAGTGAGAGTAGAGGTTATGGTGGTAGGATAGTGACCATTGTCTATAAGATACTGGTTGACTGCTTTGTATATGGTAGATATGTCTGATTTCCTCTGTGCATCTCTACTACTACCTAGTTGTTTAGCTGGGTTGATGGCTACTATGACTATACCAGCCAATATGGAGATTATAGCTACGACGAGGAGGATTTCGAGTAATGTAAAACCTTTTTGCAGTGAGGATGATTTATAAGAGTGATTCATGTGTAGAACTAGTATATCATCCCCCTCGCGAAGAGAGATAAAAGTGAGTGGGGATAAAGATATAAAAAAAGCGGCCCATCTGGGCCGCTTTTCATTAACCAAGAATAACTTTAGATTTCTTTTTGCCGACTTGGCGGCGAGAGACGATGAAAACATTTGAATACTTCTTCGGGGTGCGTGTCTTTTGACCCTTACCTGCTGGCTTACCCCAACGAGTCTTGAGACGGCGTAGACCACGACCTTGTCTCTGTTCACCTCCACCGTATGGGTGATCTACTGGGTTCTGAGCTGTACCACGAACTGTTGGGCGAATACCCATCCAGCGTGAGCGACCAGCTTTTCCAATATTAACAAGACGATTTTCTTCATTTGAGACAGCACCGATAGAAGCCCAAGCATCCTCGTGAACTTTACGAATCTCCGTAGAAGGCATCTTGATATGAGTGTAACCGGCGTCATTGGCGACTACTTGAGCAAATGATCCAGCTGAACGAACAAGCTTAGATCCTGAACCTGGCTTGATCTCAATATTGTAAATGAAAGTACCAACAGGGATTTTCTTGAGAGGAAGACGATTACCTGTTTGAATCGGTGCATTTTCTGAGACGATAAATGAATTGCCAACTTTCATAGTCTTAGGCAAAAGTATATAGCGCTTCACACCATCTTTGTAAGATACTAGACCGATATAACCAGTGCGAAAAGGATCATATTCTACAGTCTTGACTGTGGCAATGATATCTTTCTTCTCATACAAGAAATCGATGATACGATAAAGCTTCTTGTGACCTCCACCCTTGTGGCGGACGGTGATACGACCATGTGCATTGCGTCCCATGTCGCGTTTGAATCCGACAGTGAGTGGACCATATGGCTCGCTGACAGTGAGATATTGCTTGAATGGCAAAACTGTCATGTGGCGACGAGATTTTGATGTTGGGCGGAATGATTTCATGATAATTTAATTAAACAAATTCTATCTTGTCTCCTTTCTTCAAGGTGACAACGGCTTTGCGAATACCCGACACAGTACCGCGTTTACCACGGACGAAAACTTTCTTGGCTGGGTTATTTGTGATGGCGATTCTGACTGGAGTGACTTTGTAGAGAGTCTTTATTGCCTTGGAAATAGAGTCTTTGTTGGCATTTGCAGTAATAACAAAAGTATATATACCACCCTGACTAAGAATACCAGACTTCTCTGTTATGTGAGGACGAATAATAACAGAAGTAGCTGAAGTCGCTACAAAGTTATTTACAACTACTGGCTTTGCAACAGCTTTTGTGACAACAGTTTTTGTGGCAACAGCCTTTGTCTCTTTATTTTTTGATCCGAATAATGCCATGATATTAATTATTTAGTCTTAGTTTTTGTAACCTTCGCGACCTTGGCCTTTTCGACTTTTTCAGGCGTGACTTTTGCTGGCATAGCCTTTGCGGAAGCGATCAATACCTTCAATGCATCTGCAGGATTCACGACAACCAAGAAGGTGTGATTCAAAACTGAGACAGGATTGATGTTGCGGAATTCTTCAAGAGAAAGATTGCCGATATTGCGGAAACTCTTGGTAACAGCGTCGGCTTTTTTGTCTACAGCGATGATAGCTGTATTTACCTTCTTTGTGATCAATCTTTCAAAACCTTTAATCGTAGCGAGTGATGTAACTATATTTTTTGCATCGGCAGTCTTTGGCGCTTTGATGTCTAGAGAATCTATGAAAAGTATTTCACCATCTTTCATCTTGCGAGAAAGGATAGTATATAGAGCCTTTGTGCGAGCCTTTTTGTTTATCTTGCGATCGAAATTCTTGTCTGCGCGAGGACCGTGAGCAATACCTCCACCAACCCAGATAGGTGATCGAGATGAACCGTGACGAGCACGACCTGTGCCCTTCTGCTTCCAAGGCTTCTTACCGCCACCACGGACTTCTCCGCGAGTCTTAACATTGGCGATAGCATTACGAGAATTTGAATTCATGAGACGAACTACTTCGTGGACGAGGTCGGCATTCCAAGGCAATCCGAAAACTGATTCCGGAAGAGAGATCTTCCCTGTTGATTTACCTTGTGTGTTGTATATTGTTGCTTCCATGTTATTGATTGAAATTTGTATTAGGAATTGTGGAAAATTACTCTGCAACAACCTCCACTAATGTGCCTCTTCGACCTGGGATAGCTCCAGAAACATACAGGATGTTCTCTTCTTGGTCAATATGGGCCACCGTAAGACCTGTAACAGTCACACGATCAGAACCCATGCGACCGGCCATGCGCATACCGACTGGAACGTGTGAACGAAGACCTCCACCGATAGAACCTGGCTCGCGTTCAGAGTGTTTCTGACCGTGAGTTCGAGGACCTCCATGGAAACCATGACGCTTCACGACACCTTGGAAACCTTTACCCTTCGAAATCGCACTGACTACAATAGAATCACCGGCTTTGAACTGTGATAGTTCTATCTTGTCTCCAATCTTGAGAGCATTTCCTGCTTGTGCCGTACCTTCCGTACGAAATTCTGATAGTGCTGCGAAATTACCGAGATCCTTGAGATGACCTTTGAGTGGTTTGTTTATGCGGCTGACATTGCGGCTTCCTTCGCCGATCTGCACAGCTTCATAACCATCGCGCTCTTTTGTGCGAATATCTGTGACGATGTTACCACTAGCAGAAACCAGTGTTACCGGAATAACTGCGCCAGAGGCATCGTATATTTGGGACATATTTAGCTTTCTTCCAAGAATGAATTTCATGTTGTTATCGGTTTCGCCACGGGAGCGAATAGCTAATTTTTACAAATCCAAAGACGTCAGTGATGTATATTCACTACGACTACTGTTGTTTTGTAAAAATCATCTATTCGCTCCCCTGGCACTATCCATTACATCATCTTTACATCGATATTCACTCCAGATGGCAAACTCATGTTAGTGAGAGCCTCGATGACTTTCGGATTTGGGTTGATAATATCGATCAGGCGCTTGTGTACTCTCATCTCGAACTGCTCACGCGAATTCTTATCTATGAAAGAAGCGCGGTTCACAGTGTACTTCTTTATCTCTGTAGGCAAAGGAACTGGACCGTGTACCTCTACATCGTATCGTGCGGCCGTATCCATAATCTGTTTCAATGAAGCATCCAGTATCTTGTGCTCGTAAGCGCGAATGCGAATACGGAGGTGAGGAATATCACCAGCAGCTTTGACCTTCTTTGCGCGTGCTGGAGCTTTCTTTTTTGTTTCCTTTGCAGTAGTCATTTTGATAATTAATTTAATGAGCTTAGGCAACGATCTTTGTTACAACACCAGCACCGACTGTCTTACCACCCTCACGGACGGCGAAACGCATCTGAGCTTCAAGTGCGACTGGAGCAACAAGTTTGACCTTGAAAGTAACTGTGTCACCAGGCATAACCATCTCTACTCCGGCATTCAATGTAACTTCACCAGTAACATCTGTTGTACGGATATAGAACTGAGGCTTATAACCTGTGAAGAATGGTGTATGACGACCTCCCTCTTCTTTCTTCAAGACGTAAACTTCAGACTCAAACTCTGTGTGTGGCTTAACTGAGCCGGTCTTTGCAAGAACTTGACCACGAGAAACATCGTCCTTAGCTGTACCGCGGAGGAGCAAACCGGCATTGTCACCAGCTTGACCTTCCTTGAGTGACTTGTTGAACATTTCTATACCAGTGATAGTTGTCTTGGTTGTGTCTCTGAAGCCAATGATCTCAACTTCCTCACCAACCTTGATAACACCGCGTTCAATACGACCAGTAACGACCGTACCGCGACCTTCAATTGAGAAGATATCTTCGATAGGCATAAGAAATGGCTTATCCATTTCACGAACTGGAGTAGGAATATAGCTGTCTAGAGCGGCAATAAGTTCATCGATCTTTGCTGTCCATTCTGGCTTACCTTCTAGGGCGCCAGTAGCTGAACCGCGGATGACTGGAACATTTTTACCATCAAATTGATTTTTCGTAAGGAGTTCACGCACTTCTTCCTCAACAAGATCAATAAGATCTTTTTCTGGAACGAGGTCACACTTGTTTAGGAATACGATGATCTTTGGAACACCAACTTGGCGAGCCAAAAGAACGTGTTCACGAGTCTGTGGCATAACACCGTCTGTAGCAGAGACCACGAGAATAGCGCCGTCCATTTGAGCGGCACCTGTAATCATGTTCTTAACGAAGTCGGCGTGTCCTGGACAGTCGATGTGAGCGTAGTGACGAGCTGGTGACTCATATTCAACGTGTGAAAGTGAAATTGTAACTGTCTTTGTTGCATCACGAACTGTACCTCCCTTTGTAATATCTGCGTAAGCCTTGAGTTGAGCGAGGCCCTTTGTTGACTGAACAGCCAAAAGAGCGGTCGTCAATGTAGACTTACCGTGGTCGATGTGACCGATTGTGCCCACGTTAACGTGAGGCTTGGTGCGATTGAATTCTGCTGCCATATGATTATTAATTTAGTGCTTTGATTCGCATTATTTGGGCGTGATGCTTGTTTGCACAAGCGGGCCAAACAGCGAGAATCAAAGATAAATTGTTAATAGTTAATAAACGTTAATAAAACGCTTGGGTAAGCGATGGCATAAAGGTTAGCACACCGGGCCTTAGGGTGTCAATGGCGTGGTTGGCGCAGTTGGCACTACCCCATTGTACAAAGCCCTGATCTGGAACAATATATAGAAGCCAATAATAGCGGAAATGATAAATCCGACTATATCTACAGAGAGAATATTACCTATCAACATTACGACTTGGGCATATAAGAGGAGGGTCCAGGACTTGGATGTTCTTTTGAAGAGACCCGGGAGAGCCATGAGTTGAATAATTCCAGCAACAATAGCCACTAGCAGAGAAATCCAGATTCTTGACATACCACCTGCCATGCCAGCAACGATGAGACCTCCGTATCCAGTCACAATTCCCAATAATGACACTAGAGAGATGGCCAAGAAAACCAAACTGATAATAATAAGGTAAGGTGAATACTTAACGATCGCTTCTTTCACTCCAGCGGGAAGCTGTGGGGCTTTCTGACCGAAATAAAGGTCTAACTGTGAGATTATGGAGTCCATGATTTGTATGTGTGTTATTGAGTAATTATTAATACACAATATTATACAGCCTACTTCCTCTTCTCTGCAATCTCAAGTGCCACGTTTGCTGGCACAACTTCATAGTGATCAAATTCCATTTGAGCGGGGCCGTAACTAGAAATTGTTTAGGAGCCAAATACAGTAATTTATTTAATAAACCTAAATGACTTGACTATCAGGTCTATTGTCGCTTTGTCTGCATCTGTTACATCACCAAATATCTCTAGAAGAACGGCATCATTCTTACTACTAATAAGAATAAAATGAAAAGCTGATTCATTTTGGATTATCTTTCCGTTCAAGTCATAGACTGGGGGTCTGTAAGTATAACGACTCGCTGTAATCTGGACCTCCTGGTCGTAATTGTATGACTTAATATCGGTACTACTCTCATCCATCTGCACTTCTTTTAAAATTCTAGCTGTACTTGTGGCATAAGAAGGCCACCCATAATTCTTGAGAATATTTATCTGCAGATTTTGACCAGATCTAGGGACAATAAGTGCCAGGGAAATATCTGTCGAAGCAAAGGAGCCCGAATCATCCTGAAAATGAAAATATGATGGATAGCTAAATTCAAATCCGTATTTTTCGCTTCTATAAACGGTTGTTGTAGCCGCCTGAGATACGCCCGCCAAGTTTGGCGATTGACTAATGTTTAATGTGCTCAGAATTTCCTTAATACTATCTAATGATGACCGATACCAGTAATCAGTTAGAGAATCGATGGAGTCGTTTGTATCTACACCAAACGATATGTATATATTACCAACATTGAAAGACAATTGGCCATAGTCTCTATTGGGGCTAACAAAACCCGTAGCGGTATACTTTTCCCCCATAACATAGACATCTTCTGACTCTAGCTTGTCTCCGAGTCCAACCCCGGTACCGGCGCATGGGCTCTGCCCACCCCCTGTCTTAATAAGGATGTATTCGACGCCTTTTTCTACAGAAACGCATGATGATGGATCTGTTCCGCTATCTACCTCGGCTACTTTTGTATTCCAATTATATTTAAGTGAATACCCGTGTTTTAGATTTGTATAAGTTCTGTAGATATCAGGCGATGTCATCCACTTACATCTATCGGCCAACAAAGCCGATGATATATTTTTACAATCGTCTGGCTTTTGATTTTTTGTAGCAAAATCAAAATAACATGTATCCCTGTTATCTGGCTGGTATGTCTTATCTGCTTTTACCAATCCACACGCTGATGAATCCTTCATTGCAGAATCTGATAAATCTATGCACTGGGTCATATCCAAGCTATCACCACCTATATGCTCACACAGAGCCGGATTACTTCTTATGGCGGCTGCCTTAATAATACATAGATTTTTCTCATTTGATGGAAACTTTTGACATTCATCAACCATTCCGGTCTTGGCAATTCTTGTAAAATCATTCTCCCTAAGACACTTATCCTTCAACTTCTCGTCAGAAATTCGACTGCAAATCGCCGAAACATCCAAATCAAAGTCTGACAAATAGGCTAGTCGTGAATAGCAATCGTCTCGGTCAGTAGAAGTCGCCGAGCTAAGCGCACAAATCGTGGGATCTTTTTCAGCAAGGGCGACACTTGTGTAGCAAAGCGCCCTGTTATAAGTATCCGAGTCGAATCGGTTACATGCAGACAGATCCCTGTTGTCCATTGCAAACATAAAATAACATGCGTAAGAACCATTGTGATAAGCCGGTGGATCTAGTGGTGGGCAAGATGAAATATCTTTTTTTATCAGCCCGAAATCAGAATAGCAATTATTTCTTTGGGCGCTGTCTCGAATTTTGCCACAGTATGTTGAATCTTTCTTTAATGTGGCTAGCGCTTGCCAACATCTAATATTTAATTCGAGTGAATAGCGCGGATTATAATTGTCACAACTCACAATATTTCGATTATTTGATGGTAATGTGAATTTAAAATCTGGACTATTATAAGTCCATGCATCAAGTGGTGCAATACTTAAAGTTGTAGAACCATAAAGTACATCAATCTCATTCACGAGCCGTGTCGGTTTTGAAACTGTATTTGTTTGATCTTGAGATGATGCATCGATTTTTAAATGATCAGCCCTGAAATTATTTTTCTTTGCAAACAGATTTATGATAAAAATGAAACCGACTATAATACCAACTAAAACAAGCGACGTAATCAGCGCTTGTATATATGGTTTCTGGTTATGGGAAATCGCATCAGACATGCGCGTATTTCTATTCTCGAAATACCTCATAAGCGCACCAACAAGAAGTGTTAAAATCGGTAACCCATATATAAACAGCTGAAAATTACCAATCAAAAGTATCATAACAGAAAATTCCGAGGCCGTGCCAGCTTCTATAGTAGAAATAAGATTGGATACCGTAATTACTGTTACAATCACAGTAATAAGAGCACTCAATAAAGCAGAAACTATAAGTATGGTATTTATACGCTCGGAAGAAGAACCTATTTTATAGAAATATATCCCTTGGAGTATGAGAACAACTAGTGCAACCAAGGATGGGATGATTGATAAATTAGCATTAAACATAAAGATGCCGGCAACCAGCATAGGCCAATAGAACGAAGCTATTAAGCAGAAATTAATTGCATAACTTACTACGCTAAGGCATACCAAAACAATTCCGTATGTTTTAATATAGCTGTTATTTATTTTTAGAGTTTTGCTTAACACCCCAGACATGTCAGAATGATAACACGCTCAGACAAAAAAGCCACCCCATTGGCGGCTCTCTTGTCTAAAAATCTTCTATTTATTTCCTCTTCTCCGCAACTATTTGCGCTTTTCAGCAATCTCAAGTGCAACGTTGGCAGGCACAACTTCATAGTGATCGAATTCCATCTGTGCTGAACCTTGACCAGAAGTCATTGAGCGAAGCTGAGTGGTGTAACCGAACATTTCTGAGAGTGGAACCTTGGCGATAATAGATATAACCTGACCTTTTGGATTACTACCTTCGATTTGGCCGCGTTTGGAAGCAATAGATCCATTTACATCTCCCATGTACTTCTCAGGACAAACGACTTCGAGCTTCATAATAGGTTCAAGGATAACTGGCTTAGCACGCTTACATGCATCTTGGAAAGCTTGGGAAGCGGCGATCTTGTAGGCGATTTCAGATGAGTCAACATCGTGGTAAGAACCGAAAGTTAGCTCACAAGAGATATTCACCATCTTGTAACCAGCAACAATACCGCGATCCATGGCTTCATGGACTCCCTTTTCAACGGCTGGGATAAATTCTAATGGAATAACACCTCCTTTGATGGAGTTGATGAATTCGAAATCGTCATAACGCTTAACATTCTTCGGAACTTTCTCACCTTCAACAAGTTTCTCCAAAGGTTTAAGTGTTAGGCGGACGTGACCGTATTGACCTTTACCTCCAGTCTGCTTGATATACTTGTGTTCAGCTTCAGCAGTACCAAGAATAGTCTCGCGGTAAGCCACTTGAGGCTCGCCGACATTTGCTTCAACACTAAACTCGCGTTTCATACGGTCAACCATGATTTCAAGGTGAAGTTCTCCCATACCAGAGATAATAGTCTCACCTGTTTCTGAGTTTGAGGATATACGGAATGTTGGGTCTTCATTCCCAAGTTTGCGAAGTGCCATACCCATCTTCTCTTGGTCAGCTTTTGTCTTCGGTTCGATGCGTAGCGACACGACAGGCTCCATGAATTTGATAACTTCGAGAACTATCGGATTGTTTTCATCACAAAATGTATGAGAAGTAAGAGCGTCTTTGAGGCCGACGGCGGCTGCAATTTCTCCAGCGAAGACTTTCTTCACTTCTTCACGCTTGTCAGCTTGAAGTCGGACGATACGACCGAGACGTTCTTTCTTGCCGGTTGTGGCATTGTAAATATATGTTCCGGATTCGATTGTTCCAGAGTAAACTCGGAAGAATGTCAAAGCACCGACGAATGGATCGTTTTGGAGCTTGAAAGCCAGAGCTGAAAAAGGCTCTTCATCTGAAGCATGACGTTCAATTTCGCCACCAGTGTTTGGGTCAATACCTTTGATAGCTGGCATATCTAGTGGTGATGGTAGATAATCAACAACAGCATCCAAGACTAGCTGCACACCGACGTTTTTCAAAGCTGAACCAGTGAAAACTGGAAACATTTTGTTGGCAATAACAGCTTTACGAGTTATAGATTTGAGTCTTTCTATCTGACCATCGAAAGTCTTGCCTTCGAGGAACTCTGTCATAGCAGCTTCGTCCGTTTCGACGATTTTCTCTATGAGAGTGGCGTGGTGCTTCTTGGCATCTTCGAGCATGTCTGCTGGAATTTCCTTTTCGATAACATCTTTACCTTTTTCACCTTCGAAATAGTAGGCCTTCATCTTGAGAAGATCAACAACACCGATATGATCACCTTCTAGACCTATAGGAAGTTGGAATCTGACAGCATTTTTGTTGAGACGCTCGACTATAGACTGGAATGAACGCTCAAAAGAGGCGCCCATGCGATCCATTTTGTTAATGAAACAAAGTCGTGGGACTTTTCCATCGTCAGCATAGCGCCAGTTGGTCTCGGACTGAGGTTCCACGCCGGCCACACCGTCGAAAACCACAACCGCACCATCCAAGACACGCAAAGAACGCTTCACTTCTACGGTGAAGTCGATGTGTCCAGGAGTATCGATGACATTGAAACGAACTTTCTTCGAGACATCCTGCTTGCCGTCAGCACCATTAACTCCCATCATGTATGTAGGATTCCAGAAACAAGTGATAGCCGCCGCGGTGATCGTGATACCACGCTCGCGCTCCTGTTCCATCCAGTCAGTGGTCGTCTCACCTTCGTGCACCTCACCAATCTTGTGGATTTCACCAGTGTAAAAGAGAATGCGTTCAGACGTTGTCGTCTTACCAGCATCGATGTGAGCGATGACACCGAAGTTACGTACTTGAGCTAATGGATAGTCGCGGTTCATAAATATAATTATAATTGGGGCCGATTTAATGATAAATAAAAAAGCAGAATCTGCCTCTTAATACGCCATAATGTACAGGAAATAGAGGAAAATGGCAAATAACCAAGATCCACCAAAATTAGAAAGCCCCAACCAGTGTCTTAATTCCGAGTAATATCAATATTACAGCCAAAACCTTGAAGGTTGTGCCTATCAGATTCTTTTTTAGTAGTAATGGACGGAATTTGAAGAAAACAAAAGCTAAAAATGTAGTCGCCACGAGCCAAGCTATTTCAAATATCAACAAATATATGAACTTTCCACCAACTAAAGTCTGATTCAGTAAAAGAGCCTTCGGAACTCCAACAGTGATCCAAAATACCCAGTAGCCACTATTGAGCGCGGTCAAGATTAATATGCGCGGAAACGACAATATTTGTTTTGATTCGGAATCTATCTGATTTATTTTCCAAACTTTCGAGGCAAGCCAGAAAAGTACAATCGCTCCACATATTGAGATGATCTGGATAGCCAAGTGTGATAATCCTAAACTATATAAAATGAAAACGGCTAGAAGAGCTCCTAGGGTCTCGGCAACTAATGCCCAGAGAATAACTCTCATGCCTTTCATGAAACCAGCCCTCAATATTTCTGTGAATGTTCCAGTCAAAATAGGACCGGGTACTGCCCCGCCTATCAACCCAAGTACAAATGCTTCTGATAGTGTGCTGAACATGAAGACATTATAATCCTAATTCGTACTAAAGCCCATCTTATGTTTCGGCGCAATCGGTGCTGGTGCTGGAGCTGGTGCATCTATAAATTCCTTCACTTTGGTATAAACTTCAACCAAAACTTTTCCTTGCTTCAATTGGTCAATCTCCAACTGATCTACTCTACTAGATAACTCTTTGTTGCCAGCGACGAACTGACGCAACTTCACAAATGCGCGCATGATAAATATATTCATCTGCACCGCGCGGTCGCTTCGGAGTACAGATGAAAGCATGGCAACACCAAGCTCGGTAAAAGCGTAGGGCTCATACCTGTGTCCACCACGACCGATCTTTGAGGTCACAATTTGTGACCTCAAACAGGTGGCTTCATTGAGCGCTAATTTAAACATAAAGTCGCTTGGGAAACGACATCTATTTCTCTGAACTGCCTGATTCAGTACTTTTGTTTCCACTTGATACAACTCCGCCAAGTCACTGTCTAACATCACTTTCTGACCACGGATGAGGTGGATCCTCCTCTCTATAAATTCCGGTGTAACAGGAACAATCAAACTCGTTTCAAGTTTGTTTTCATTCATTATTTTAATTTTAGATATTAAATAGCCAGCTTCTCTCTTTCTGTAAACAAGGCAAGTGTTTGGTTCTCGTCTACCATGAACCAATCTATTTACATGTCCCAATTTTATACCCACAAAAATAACCCGTCAAGAATGATGATACTTCTCTCCTTTCAATATGGTGAAGGCTCTATATATCTGTTCTATAAGTATCAATCGCACGAGTTGGTGCGGAAATGTCAGCGCAGAAAGCGTGAGAGTAACGTGTGCCGCTTCACGAACTTTTGTGCTCACGCCATATGCTCCACCGATGATGAAGACTAAGCGATGTGTGGATTCATTCAATCTCTTCTGCATAAATGCCGCCAAACCTTTGGAGTCTACAGCTTTGCCGGTCTCATCCAACAGAACTGTATAGTCGCGGTCATTGAGCGTGTTCAAAATAGCCGCACCTTCCTTCTCAACATCACTCTGTGGCAAGATTTTCCATTCCATATCAGAAAAATGAGATACCCGACTAGTAAAATCGGATATCTCATCTCCCAGTCCTGGATTATTTTTGCGACCAACGGTGATTATGAGGATTTTCATGAGATAGAAATCTCGAGGTGCGCGATTTTCAGTGTAATTACCAAGCAAAGTGAGCGAAAGCCTTGTTGGCTTCGGCCATCTTGTGGACATTTTCACGCTTCTTGACGGCTTCACCTTCGTTCTTTGAAGCGGCGATGATCTCATCGGCAAGCTTCAAGTGAATAGGAGCTCCTTTCTTTGAACGAGCAGCGTCGATTATCCATTTCATAGACAAAGCACTCTTTCTTTCTGGGCGAACTTCGCGAGGAACTTGATAGTTAGCACCACCGACACGGCGTGAACGGACTTCCATAGCTGGAGCTGTGTTGCGTAGAGCAGCCTCGAAGACTTCGTGAGGATTCTCAACTTTAGCCTTCTCTTTTATTGCCTTCATACAGTCTGCAACGATCTTTCTGGCAATAGTCTTCTTTCCGGAGTCCATAATATAGTTGGTAAACTTAGCCAATTTCAATGACTGATAGTCTACGTCCGGCTTTAATTCTCTTTTGATGTTTAATTTTCTTCGCATGTTAGTTTAATTAGATTAGAAAAGCTCGGATTAAGCGACTTTAGCCACCTTTGGCTTCTTATTTCCGTACTGGCTGCGACCTTTGCGGCGTTTTTCGACACCTGCACAGTCTAGTACACCACGAACTACTGAATAGCGGAGACCTACGTCTTTTACGCGACCACCACGAAGCATAACCACTGAGTGTTCTTGTAGGTTGTGACCCATTCCTGGGATATAAGCAGTGACTTCCATACCATTTGTAAGACGAACACGAGCAATCTTACGAATAGCAGAGTTAGGCTTCTTAGGAGTCTTTGTTGTAACTTTCACACAGACACCACGTTTAAATGGAGCCGGCAAAAATACCGGTCTATTTGCGATAGTGTTGAATGTGCGTGTCAAAGCAATAGACTTCGACTTATGCTTGAAGCGCTTTCGATTCGACTTTGTGAGCTGATTTATTGTTGGCATTTTTTAATAAAGTGAAAGGCGCAGAGCGCAAAGCGCAGAGACGCATTTCGTTAAAGCTTGGCAAATCTGAATTTTTCACCGTTTTGGGCTTGAGTATTTGCCCTGACGATTACTCATATTTGCCTGAATAATATACTATTCCCTCGCGGGAGCAGTGGGAACAATGTAGCATAGAGATGAGGTGGTGGCAAATCACATCCCTACCCCAGTGATCAACTTGAACAACCAAGGAATAATCGGCATTATGAACTGCCAGAGGAAGAATGCGACTATCAGAATAAGGATAAAGGAGTATGACTCAAACAACTGGCGAGTGCGGCTGTACTGCTGTGGCAATAGCGAGAAGAGAATCTTGGAACCATCGAGTGGTGGTATTGGAATCAGATTGAATATAGCCAAAATGATATTTATAGCGACTATATAAGAAGAAATCATTACGAAAGAGCCTGGAAAAGAGCCACTGATGATGCCGTAATAACTCATCAGGAGACGAATCATGATTCCAAAAATAAGAGCAATTGCAATATTCGCTGCTGGGCCTGCAAGAGCAATCAAAAGTTCCCCGCTGCGCTTGTTCTTGAGATTATATGGGTTGTAAGGTACTGGTTTGGCCCAACCAAATGTGAAACCAAAAAGAGAGGTGATAATAGGGACAATAATAGAACCCCAAAGATCTATGTGTTTGAGTGGGTTTATAGTGAGCCTACCAGCTAGACGAGCTGTCGGATCGCCCAAGTAATTTGCTGTATAGCCATGAGATAACTCATGAAGCATAACGGAGACTACGAGGATTATTATAGTGAAGATGATGGTCATAATGTAATACTTGCTAAATCTCCGTTTTATGATAACATAACGCGACACAACTTATATATGGCAAAAATTTGCGACATAACAAAGAGAGGTTCAATGGCCGGTGGCCGCTATTCAAATCGCACTCGTGCGACGCAATTTAACCCATGTGGCAAGATCCGCCGTTACCCAAACCTCCAGAAAAAGCGTATCTATGTTCCAGAACTCAAGAAAACCATTTCTCTAACAGTTTCCGCTCGCGGTCTCCGTACTATACAGAAGAAAGGTGCTTTCAAAGCTCTCAAGGATGCGAAGTTGATCTAGGTTTGATATTATATAGATACAAAGAGCATTGCTCTTGTTAATGAAAGACAGAAAGGCTTGCTGCGGAGTTCTCGCAAGAGGACTACTATGAGGGATACGCCGCCCCTCCATTAACAAGAATAGTGCTCTTTTTGTTTTTGCTGTTCAATCAATCTCTTAAATGATCTTCTATTTCTACATTTTTTCCATTGGATACAACCTTCAGTGTTCCAACTTCTCTAATATTGAATCTGTGTTCTTTCAACATGTTGGTTGCCTTAGCTTTTGAGTAAATAATGTCATCTGGCGATACGGCACTCATAAAGACTGGCGCTATATTACTAGTAGTGGCGTTTTGAGACAGGATTAAAACGTCTGATTTCAAGTCCGTGCTGGATGGTGGTGTCGAGCTGGCATTCACAATAAACTTTTGAATCTTTGGGGTGGCCGCACCAGCCAACATGACCGAAGTTGATCCATAAGAAATCCTTGCCACCAATTCTGGTGAACTGGCTTTGGAATATTTGAACCCTCCACCGGAAACAGGAAATATCACATCCAATGACACTTCTTGCGTCGTCGTGGAAAAATTATCCAAAATAATACTATCTCCAGCCACTATTTTCTTCATAGGAACTTTCGCGGATACGACAGCATCTAGAAAAGCCTGATAAATCTGATCTGTAGAGCTGGCTAGTCCAAGTCCGACCAAGTCAACTCCTGGTACGACGACCTCATTTATAGAATATCGGCTCAGGATATCGATCAGACCAGAAACTCGCTTCCCATCAGATTTTGTAACTACGAGCGTATCTATACGACGAGTATAAAAAGGTAAAATCGTACTCAGATGACGGATTATCTCCGAATTCATACCGCCATCTATGAGTATTCTCTTGTCATTTGGTGTGCGTACGAAAATAGCTTGACCACTTTTCAATGCAATAATATATATTTCCAATAGCGGCGGCCTTTGACCTTCATACCAAACATAAAATCCAACGACGGCAATAACCGTCGTACATATAGCGGCAGTAGCGATGATCTTATTTATCCTTTTTGATGATGAAAGTGGCACCAAACTAGCGTAAACCATCGAGATAAAATTTTGATGAAAAAATTATGAAGAAACGCTAAAGAAGTTCTAAAGAGATCATAAAAAATCCAGATGCAAATCCAGTCACAAATCCAGTTGCAATGGAGTCATGTTATAATACCTCTATGAAACAATTCACAACAAAAACATTTAATATCCCAGTATTGAAAGGTATATCCGCCAAGACAAACGAGGAGCACCTCAAACTCTATGCGGCATATGTGAAAAATACGAATCTCCTTCTTGAAACTTCAGATCGTCGTTTCGGATTTGAATATGATGGCATGCGCAACCATGAGCTATACTTCTCAGCCTTCGAAGGTGGTGCAAAAACACTTGGAGTTAGTCCTTTGAGTAAGGCCATCGATCTAGAGTACGGATCTTTTGAATCTTTTATGACCGCTTTCAAGAACCTGGCACTCACTCGTGGTGTCGGCTGGGCAATGCTCTGGTATGACCGCAAAGACCAACGCCTGATATCGTCATGGATCGACGAACAACATATGGGACAACTTAGCGACTGTGCCCCATTGCTAGCGCTCGATATGTGGGAACATTCATATGTGGCAGACTATCAACCCTCTGGCAAAAAACAGTATATTGAAGATTTTTTCGCAAACATAAACTGGGAAGTCATATCGAAGAATTTCGACGCCGCTGCACGCTGAGCCAAAAGTATATTCCCATAAAAACTACGTAGAACCCGACCACAAACCAGCTGGAAAATTGTGGTATATGAATAGCAGCAAATGGTATCCTTGCAAAACTTTGGACTATCAAAAGTTCATAAGCCAATAGGAGATGTGCGCACCAACCGAAAAATGGTATAGAAATAAATCCAGTAGCACCGGTCAAGAAAACAGCTAACATTGTAATCGGTATAAATGGTAATACCAAAATATTTACCACCACACCAATGATAGAGAGTTGACCCATCATATATAAGATAAATGGTGAAACGAATATCTGCGTAGCAAAAGTAGAAGCGACCGTGCCACGCATTCCAAATCTTTCCGGAATCATGGTTAGGCGTTTTTCTATTGGCGAAGCAAGTAAAATAAGTCCAAAAGTAGCCAAAAAGGAGAGTTGAAAAGATGGATCGTGCAGCAAGATAAGCGGATTTTGTATGAGCATAACTAGTGCCGCGAACATAAGTGCACGAATGACATTGTAATCTCGTCGTGAGATATCTGCGAAAAGCGCCAGACTTGCCATGAAACACGAACGGACAACAGTCGCACCTCCACCTACTAAGACTCCGAAAAGGATCATCCCGAGACCGCCAATCACGATTCCCCAGACGCGTGGTAGAGGAGAAAGCATGCGGCGCAGGGCATCCGCAACGACAGTGATGTTAAAGCCTGACAAGACTACGATATGGATAAGTCCAACTGTACGGAAATCTTCCAATAACTGCGCACCGAGGGCACTTTTCTCACCAACAACAAGCCCAGCAGCTAGAGCGGAATACGGCTCACCTAAAGTACGATTCAGATTCATCACAAATCCTCGCTTCAGAGCAAATAAGTATGAAGATAATACTCCCCAAAAACCCATATCTCCATCGGAGATCTTCGTGATATCTGCGCTTTTCATTTCATAGAAAATATCATCCTTCGCTAGATATCCCTTATAATCAAATGCTCGACCATCGGCACTCTTGAAGTTAAATGGAATATTGAGCTTGCCGGAAAAATTCACAAGGTCTCCGAACTTGAATTTTGGATATAATTTCGTCTTCGCACGTACAATAAGATCGCTTGGGCATTGTACGACTGAATCATCTGCTCTGGTCGACATATCTTTCACTCTGATCGCTACCAACTGACCAGTCTCTTTGAACTCTGGGTCTTCATCTATAGTTCCAATTCCGAAAGAAGTAGCCTTAAGACATGGCCCGATATCCGGACGGACAATATATAGTGAAAAAATCAATCGCACTAGAGCCAATATAATCAGAATAGA
The DNA here is from genome assembly GCA_037130865.1 of Candidatus Tayloriibacteriota bacterium. GTDB lineage: Bacteria > Patescibacteriota > Minisyncoccia > Phycocordibacterales > PALSA-1337 > C7867-002. Next base: position 37,190 of record JBAXSG010000001.1, read on the forward strand.
CCAAAAGATTACGATTCTTTTTTTCATCAGACCATTATGGCGTAGTGAAATAAAATCCCAATGAAAAAGTTATGAAGAAATGCTAAAGAAATTCTCAAGTATTGCTCAAAAATGCCTCAAAAAATCAAAAGCTATCAAGAAATCTGCAGATTGTCGATTATCTCTTGTTCTTCTCCACGACTCAACGCTTTCTTGAATCTAGCTCCACGAGCACCTCTTACTCTATCTTCACATTCCTTCCAAGTTTTATGGATTTCTATAGTACCGTCGACTTTACTGACATATGAATATGCTTTGGCATCAGAACGCGATCTCGAATCCTTCTTTGTGGCAGCCAAAGCTGTATCGTGAGTTATATCTGAAATATCCCGGCCATTTATCGCCTTTTTATAGTCTGCTAGTGAACCATTATACAGTTTTATATCATCTCCATCTGCAAATGCTGTAGCGATCTCATCACATCTCTCATTACCAACAATACCTACATGTCCGCCTATGTGATGCCATTTTATTTTCAATGAGCCCGTGACTATTGAATGGTCTATATCCTGCCACAAATCTTTGTTTAGAACATCGTCTTTTGTCTTCGTCTTCCAACCATTTTTCTTCCAACCATGGATCCATTTTGTGATGCCATTTATGAGATATGCGGAATCGGTGTAGATGTTGACACTCTCATGTTTAATAGAAGCCAACGCTTTTGCTGCGGCCGTAAGCTCCATGCGATTGTTCGTGGTCTGCTTCTCTCCACCACCAAGTTCGATAACTTCGGACGCGACGATGACCGCTCCCCAACCGCCAGGACCAGGATTGCCACGCGAGGAACCGTCAGTAAATATATTTATACTCATGCCGACTATTGTAGCAGATTTTACTTTTCAAGCGATGAGTAGTAAGCTCTAAATTGGAAGTAGAGACTAATCAGTTTAACCAATTTGACCATTTGAAAGGATGGGACATGAAAGAACAAAAATGCAGAAAGTTCGGTATCGTCGCCTCGATACTTGTGAAGAGTATAATGCAATTGAAAGAGGCATTGAAGAATACCGGTTGGGCCAACTCGATTGAGATTCGACTGGATCATATCCGTCCGATCCTAACCGAGGAATTCGAGAAGATCGTCGCCGAATTGAAAAAGCCAGTGATTCTATCGATGGACCCTCATCCTCCAGGAAATGATGTATGGACCGAGACGGCTATGCAAGACCGTTGGCAGTCCTGGTCAACAATTCCGAAAGGTCTGGAGCGGCTCATAAATCAGCGCTCACGAGATCTGTTCGTCGATTGGGACCATGGGCTCACCGTCTTCGCCGCGAAACACAATCGGACACAAATCTTTCCTTGGGAGAAGATCGGGGTCAGTTTCCATGATTGGAATGGCACTCCTGATGAGAAACGCTTAAGGTCGCAACTGTTCGCTATGCAGACAACCCAAGCCAAGGTGTTCATCAAGTTAGTCACCACGGCGAAAAATGAGAACGACCTGAGGACAATCGAGCATCTACTCAAAGACAAAAAGGATCAGTGGCCGATGATTGCATTCGCTATGGGAGAAAACGGAAAACAGAGCCGTATCGAATGTATGTATTGGGGTTCAGCAGCTACCTACGGTTATGTTCCTGGTTTCGGGCCAACCGCGCCAGGACAATTATCTATCGCCGAGCTGCATGACGATCCAACGGTTTCGAGAGAATTGCCACCAGCGCAATGAACAAAAACTAAAAATAATGAAGGGAAAATTTGGGACTTGCGAACGCTTCACGTTCTCGAGTCCCATTTACTTTTTTGTAACACTATAGTAAGCTCTTGTCCAGAAGCGATCTGGCCTGCTGTAGTGTAGTCTCCCGCCGGAATCAATACACACCAAAATCAAGTAGCCTAGCACTCAAACTCTACGCAAGAGTATATAAACTAGGTTTAAGTCGTCCATCAAGTGAAAACAAATATGAATTCCAAAGCAGGACGCTTCTAAACTGCCGACACGCTCTAATAAAGTGTGCCGGCAGTAAAATTTTTAATAAAAGCTATGCGGGATGATATAATCATAGACGAAGCCTTCTTGTCTGGCTCGCAGTCAAACCAAAGCAATGATGGAGCAGATACGAGTCACTATCTGTCGGTAGGTCCGATAATTACCACATTGCATTAGCCAGGCAAGAAGCTTCAAGCCGTGGGCACCAAGATGTGTCCGCGGTTACATTTTTATATCATTATCACATCCTCTATTCGAAGGCGGAGTTCTGGTCTGCCACGAAACATGGATTTCTCCAGAGAAGCGACAATGTCACACTTGATGCTCGGTGCACTAGCGACATCAGCGCCGCTGACTGCAGGATCGTTCAATGCTTTCGCCCATTCGGTTGCTGCGGCAAAAAATGCAATAGCCGACACGCGACCGCCGTTCGACTGTTTCAAAACTAGTTCCACGTGTTCATTTCCTTTTCCAAATATGCGCACAGAGGCTGGCGATATATTTTTCAATAAAAAGAGCGGCTTTCGATTTCCCATACCAAATGGCGCAAGCTTGGCAATATCATTGTAAATACTCCAATTCACAGCATCCAGAGATATTTCCGCATCGACTAGGTCATCTTCGTCGACTGCAAGATCGCTACTTTCACCTTTGCTTTCACCTCGCGCCTTGCGCTTTGCGCCTTCTTCTTTGATTTTCTTTGCTGCTTCATCTAAATGTTTATCCAGAAAATGCACCGCTTCATCCGCAACCGCGAAACCGCCGGAATATTTGTGTCCGCCAAACTGTGTGAAAACTCCCGCAGGAACAGCACGCATGATCTCCACAACATTGGACTTACCTTCGGAGCGACATGAGCCCTTGATCATATTGTCACCATCACGACCCCAGAGGAAAACCGGTCTGTCGAATTCTTCTGCACAAGAGTTTGCGGCCAAACCGAGTAGAGATGGACGCCAATCTGGATTTCCAAGAACAATAGCATCCGGCAAAGCTGCGTCATATCTTTCACGCAAAGTTTTCTTGATCTCTTTCACCAATGCGGCGACTACGCCTTTGCGTTCATTGTTTATATGATCGAGATGTTCCACGGACTTGCGCGCAGTGGCGTCATCATCCGCGACCAGCATGTCAAATGCATCCATTGGCACACCCATACGCGAAGCGGCATTGATACGTGGCGTGATCATGAAAGCGATATCGTCTTCAGAAAGATATGCCTGTGCGATGTGTAAATAATCCAGCAACTGTCGCAATCCTTTGCGCTGACTTTTTCGCAGAACATCCAAGCCATACTTCGCAAAGACTCTGTTCTCACCAACAAGTGGCACCATGTCAGACAGTGTAGCAATACCAACCAAATCCAGTAACCATTTTTCATGGCCTTCCGGAAGGCCCAGGCGATCTTTCTTCAATATTGCTTGAATAAGTTTGAAAGCTACGCCAGATCCACAAATATTTTTGTCAGGATAATCACAGCCGACTTGTTTATGATCTACGATCGCATATGCCGGTGGCAAAATGTCCGGCGCTTCATGGTGGTCGGTGATGATGACGTCCAGACCAAGCTCATTTGCACGAACAACCGGTGCAACATCGGAGATACCACAATCGACAGTGACGATAAGTTTGGCTCCATCACGTGCTAGCTGCTCAACCGCTTCTATATTCAAACCAAACCCTTCATTATGACGATGTGGTATGTATGTAATGAAATCCTTGAACCCTGTCCTGTGAAAAAAATCGTGAAACAATGCCGCGCCAGGTATACCATCGGCATCATAGTCGGCATATATGGCAATCTTTTCGCCGCCAGAGCCAGCTTTAGCACTTTTTATCGCCACGATTATGCGCTCCGCTGCCTTTTCCGCATTTTTCATTAAAAATGGATCATGCGTATCCCTCCCATAATCCGGCGAAATAAATCTCTCCGCATCGGACAAATTAATCGCATCGGACACGCCGATAATCCCACGATGAAACAAAAGCTGTGCCACCAAAGGCGAGAGATGCGCCATCGGCTTATGCTCCTTTTCAGTAAGTGGACGTCTGACAGTGTATTTATCGGAAGATTTCATATGTGAATGAAGTATACCAGATGTGTTAAAATTAACTTATGAGTGATTGTATATTCTGCAAAATCATCCGCAAAGAAATTCCTGCAAATATCGTCTATGAAGATGATGATTTTCTAGCATTCTTGGACATCCATCCACAATCACCGGGACATGCCTTGGTGATCCCTAAGGTGCATTATCGCTTCGTCTGGGATGTACCTGCAGACAGCGCCAAAAATGGCGCAACAATCGGAAAATATTTCGAGGTCGTAAACAAAATTGCGCAAGCACAAAAGAAAGCTTTCAACCAAGAAATGATACTAAGCAAGATTGTCGGTGAGGAAGTCCCCCATGCACATATCTGGGTCTATCCGAACAAAGAGACCAAAGGAGATAAAGAAGATTTTGAAGGAAATAAAAAGAAGATTGTCGCAGCATTAATCTAAAGACCAAGAAAATCTATAGATTCAATGCGTCTATACCTGGCAATGTTCCATTAGTAAGAAAATCTAACATAGCGCCACCGGCGGTAGATATGAAAGTGAATTTATCTTCGAGCTTGAGAGTCGCTATAGCTGCCAATGTATCACCACCACCAACTATTGAAGTGATCTTTCCTGCGGCGCCAGCGACATCAAAACGAGCTGCAATCGCCTTTGCCACTTCTTGAGTCGCTTCACAATAACCACCTTCATATAAGCCGAGTGGTCCATTCCAAAGAATGAAACTTGCCGCATCAATCTTCGCTTTCAAGAGCTCTAGTGTCTTCGGACCAGCATCCATAATTTTGTCAGTATTTATGAGACAGTCCACAGGTCTAGTCTCGCGATTCTCAATAACCACATCTTCCGGAAGCATGAGCACTGGATTGGAAAAATATTTCGAAAGATCAAACTCACCAACAGAGACTAGGGATTTTCCGACTTCGTAGCCTTTGCCTTTGAAAAAATCATGAGCCAGAGCACCTCCAACAAACACAGTATCAGCCAGACGAATAAATCTTTCTAGTAGAGGAAGTTTCGTCTCAAACTTGGCACCACCGAGTATAAAGAGGAATGGATGCATGGCATGAAATGCCTGCGAGAGATGCTCGATCTCATTTTGGAGTTGCAAACCGGCATAGCTCGGCAGAAGCTTCGGCACACCAACGATCGAGGCGTGCTCACGATGACAGACTGAGAAAGCATCATTTACAAAAAAATCTCCAAGTGAAGCCAATTCCTTAGCAAATTGCTGGTCATTGGTCTTCTCACCGTCGAATTGACGAAGGTTTTCCAAGAGAATGCACGAGCCGGCTGACATCTTCGCAATCTCGTCAGTGGCATTGCGGATATTTTTCACAAAAGTTGTCGAAACTCCAAGATTCTCCAGCACACCAACAACCGGTTCCAAGGTCGCCTTTTCACCTTCCTTCACTTCGAGATGGCTTATCAAAACCACCTTCGCGCCTTTCGCACGCAAAAAGTTTATCGTTGGCAAGGCCATACGGATGCGATAATCGTTAACCACTTTGCCTTTGATGATCGGCACATTGAAATCCACACGCACAAGTGCGCGAACATCTTTCAAGTATTCGATATCGGAGAGAGTTTTCATGAATGCACCATAAGACTGGCTTGTTTCAAGTATAACATTAAAAACGAAAGAGCCGCGCACAGTTTTTTTGTTTCTGTGCGCGGTCTTGAATGTCAGCGGCTCATTCCATGCCAGGTGAATAAATCACCGCCGTGCTTTTACGGGTTTTACGGATTCTGCTAGATAAGCCTGAACCATTAAAGCAAAACCACGCTCAATGACGAACTTGTAGCCGGGGCGATCGTAGGACGCATCTACCCACCGACCACCATCGGCACAGCCAACACGGAGAAAGAACGGGTTGCCTCTGGAATCCTTGACTGAGTCACACATGACAACAATCCAATCCAGACCCATCTCCTTAAAGTCCTCATCCGAGAGCGTCTCACGGATTTGGAACAATATTTCAATGTTCGTCTCCAGTGCTTTTCCATACTTCAGTCCGCGCTTGTCACCTTCGGCTTGAATGTTCTTGAAGGTGCGGTTACCGTCTTCGAACAGCACCCCTTTCAGCACCGCGATTTCGCGGATGACACCAGTCGTCGGCGGCATAACCAGCTTACTGAAAACTTTAGTGGCTGATTTGCTAAAGCGGAAACCCTGATCCATAAGACGCTCTTTCCACTCTGGATATGTTGTACCGTTAGTGGCAGGAAGTTGGATATAAATTACACCATCAACTTCACGCCAACGCTTTACATGCTCTTTTGCAGCCATGATGATGGCCTTTCTCCGACCAGTGGTCGGGATTGTCCTTATACATACGTGATAAGGATTGTTCAATGTTCTTTACTGTCAATGGTATAGACCTTTTATGACTATCTGTCAATGACATGAATTCGTCCACAACATTTGAGACTTTCCTGGTAATTGATTATATAACCTTATTTGTTGGCCTAGTTTATAACTATTTCCATGCGAAAGCATACCTAGATAAGAGTTAAGCGTGGCCTCATATTTTTCGCTCTTTTCACTATCACCTTCACTATCTATAACTGCCTTTTTAGCCAACAAGTTTCTAAACATCCTCTTCTTGGTGGTTGTGCGTAAGACGCGATATTTAGGAAAATGAACCCAGCCAAGAAAATCTATACCGGAAGAAACAGTCTCTATCGATACTTTATCGGGATGAAGATCCAGTCGCAATTCGCTCTGCAAAAAATCGCGAACTTTCGGGAGAAGACCGGCCAAAACACCTCGGTCATCATGCATAACCAAAAAATCATCGGCGTAGCGGATGTAATATCTCTGTTTCAGTTCATGTTTAATAAATTGATCCAATTCGTTTAAGTAAATATTTACCAGAAGTTGCGATGTAAGATTCCCAAGTGGCAGACCTTTACCAAAACCGCCGGCACCACCAACAGCACCAACGACCTTACCACTAGAAAAACTGGAGATTATTTTCCAAAGCAACCCGAGAGTCGCATCATCCACGGTATGCCTTCGTAAAACCCTCATCAAAACTTCATGATCAATAGAAGCGAAGCACTTGCGCACATCACATTTCAAGACCCAACAAGTTCGCCTGTGATTTTTCGAAACTTTGCGTGCAAATTGTCTGAAACGATTTAGTGCTTTGTGAGTTCCTTTGAAATCTCTGCATGAATAAGAGTCAAAGATGAATCTCTTATCAAAAATCGGATACAAAATTCTGTATATAGAGTGATGCAATAATCTGTCACGAACAGTGGCTTTATGTATTATCCTAGTCTTAGGATCATTTATGATAAAACTTTCATATAATCCGTGCGCATAGTTGCCATATAACAAATCTCTATATAAATCCGATATATTGCTAGACAGCTTTATTGTAAATTCAGCCACATCGTCTTTGCGGTTTTTGTCCACCACAAATTCCCGCCAGGCCTTGCATAAATTTTGAAAAGATATAATATCCTCGTACATATGAATTTAACTCAAAATCAAAATCTTTCTCATAGTACCCCCCCCGCAAAACGCCACAAGTGCTTTTGAAAGAGAAAGTGGTATACCGATCGTGGATATCGCTTCATAGGAATTTTCCGCGAATAGAAAGATTGGGTATTGGCCAAAAGATAGAGGCCTCTTTTCTGGATATTCTCGAATATACTTTCGTAGCAATGTATCTGGCATCTGACCAGAAAATTCTGATGCTCAGTAAAACCATAGCCAAACTAGATAAATTGAAATTTTTCATGCAAATAGCGTGGGAAAATAAACTCATACCAGAAGAAAAATATGCCCAGATATCGCTGGATCTTGAAGAGATTGGCCGCCAACTCGGCGGTTGGAGAAAGGGGTTGCAAACATCCGACCCAACGAAAACTCCCACCACAGGACAAGCCGCGTAGTAGGAGAAATGGTAAGTTTCGGAACCACGATGCGATTCCTGTTCTCGGCGTTCCACACATTGTCGTTCAAGAAGCGGTTCACGTTCACCTTGGGAGCTCCATCGGAGTCCAGATTCACGTTCGCGACGAAGAAAATATGCAATAAACCATCCGTTACACCATCGGCCAAATCATGACCGATTGAATTTCATTTGGGACATAGAAGTCCGCCAGTTCATTGCACCAACTGACTATTTTTTGTTAATAGGAATACATCCACTCTCCTGCAAGACGTATCCGGCAGAATTCTCGAATGTATTTCTTCACAAGCGTGGCGCGGAAGCCTTGGCCGCCGCACATTCAGACTTGTGATGCTACTATAACAAAATCACCCCAACCTGTGGAGTGCCATCTTTTTCAGACGGCACACCACAAGGGTCAGAGTGATTGATAGTCAGAGCGTCAAGCGCTAAGACTCGAGGGTCAGTTGCGGAACCACGATGCGACTCCTGCCCTCGGCGTACCACACAATGCCGCACAAGAAGCGGTACACGTGCACCTTGGGAGCCCCATCGGAGTCCAGATCCACGCGCGCGACGAAGAGTTCACCATTGGCTTCGAATAGGAAGAGCGTCCAGAAGTCTGTGCTGAGCCACTTGTGGTGGTTCTTCACAAACTGGATGATCTGAGGCTGTGGGAGGCACAGCTTTTTCGAATCCTCCGACAAACTATCGAAGATTTTTTGATAGTTGCCGTTCTTGATGAGTTCATGAACAGCAACGTTCGTTTCCTTCGTCGGTTCGCTCTTCACATCGCAACCCCAGTTCTTGAAGTCGCAGTCGATGCCCCAGGTGAAAACTTTCTCTGCCCGAGCAATAGTCTCCTTGCCATCGGTTGGTTTGAGCGTGATGGTTTCCGCGCCCGAGATGAGCTTAAGGCAACCGCTCACGTTCTCGGTGATTTCTGCAAGCTTCTTCTTCACCGCTTCCATGACCACGGTTTTGAGTTCATTGCCGCGCTCCACGAGTTTCTGAATGTTGTCACCGTTGATGACATCATTCTTTTCGAGGTCTTGGATCGCCTCCTCGGTGGCTTTACGAGCTGCCGATGTTGCGACTGTTACGACTTGTTCTTTCTGACCAGATGTAATCGGTTTCATGCCGTTATCATCCTTTCTTTATACGGCTTTCGGCCGGCCGTTGACTAACCTTCATTGGTTTCGCCACAGCAGACAGTTGCCATCGACATTAACCAAAATAGTTAACATCCTAGCCACTTTCTGCCATGGCGAAAATCGCATTTTATGTTCATTTCCGCAATATTCAAGGTGCTTTTACTACCCAATAGTATACACCTAAATAGAGACTCTGTCAACCTCTTTTATAAGCTCCACAAATCCAGGAATATTTACACTTTCGCGGCCGACAAGAAGACCATCGACTTTTCCGATAGTGATAATGTCCGGCGCATTGCGGTATGTCACAGAACCACCATAGAGCACTGTAACTTTGAGACCCATATCGGCACCATAGAGATCAGCGAAAACTTTTTTAATGAAAAGCGAAGTCTCGTAAACATCTTCTGGCTTCATAGCTTCCGCGGCGCCGATAGCCCAGATTGGCTCATAAGCAACTATTATTGACTTGGCTGACTTCTTCAATATATCTCCACAACTGGCCTTGATCTGATCTTTCAGAAAACCTAGATACGCGCCGCTTTCATCGCGAACGGATTCTCCTATGCAAAGTATCGGCGTCAAACCTTGACCAAGTACCGCTTTCAAACGTGCCGCGACTGTTTCGTTGGTGTCGCCGCGCTTGCGCTGCTCCGAATGTCCAACGATGACATATTCAACTCCAATATCACGCAACATGTGCGCTCCAACTTCACCTGTATGTGGCCCACCTTCTTCTTGAGTAGAGACCGTCTGCGCACCCATGTGAAAATGAGCAATCTTCTTGCGAGATGCGCAAGCTGTAATAAATGGCAATGGCGGACAGATCACGACTTCTGTATTGGCTAAGGCGGGTGCTGCGCGCTTGAATTTGTGCGAAAGTTTCTTGGCCTCAGCGAGCGTGGCTGGGTTCATTTTCCAGTTTCCGACTACTAGTTTTTTGTTAGTCATTGGATAATTGTAACACAACAAAAATGTCCCGCCATTACGGCCATTGCTGCTATTATCTCACCTCCTTCCATGAAATCATCTTATATTGATTGCCCTGACTTCCTCCTTGTTTGATTATTGGGAAATATGGAGGTGGATTGCCAGCCAGATTCACATCATAAGCGATATTACGAGCTGTATAAGCTGTACCGTCTGTATAAGTAAATCCAAATTTCTTATTTGTGGCTATAGAACCATTTAGCGTAAGTGTCGAACGATGAGAATAATCTATACCATCTACTCTACAAGCAGATGGATAGAAAAATCTACCGACGCGACCATTTTCTGCTATAAGAGCTCCATCTATATGCAAAGAATCAGCGCTGACTAAACCGATATTTATATTCTCCTTGGCAATAAGTCCAAGAGCTTCGGTGTTATCGTATTTTATGTACGACAAATCTGAATTGACTGTTATATTATTTGCAGCAATCGTAAGTCTTGAGCCGTCTATAGTGCCGTCGACCCAAACATCATCATTGAAAAATAGAAGACCTTGAACTGGTAAAGTATATGTGCCGAGAAAACTCTGTGAGTGAATACTCCAAGTACCCCAACCGGCTGTAGCACTGGAACATCCAGCAGGTGCTGCGACCAACTCTGTCACTGTATATAAGGTAAATGTATCATCTTGATTTAAGGCGATATGATATCCGTATGCAGGACTTTCATCGTATTGGGATCTTGCATAATAAGTACCACTACTACTTGCGACCGTCTGAAGTCCTTGAAAATCAGCACCAAGCCCAGAAAAATCCACCACTGTGACCGGCGCTTGCTTACCAGCATAGAAAACACCTGATCCATCTACTGCAGTGGCGCTCGAGATAATATTATTTGCGATTCCATTGAAGTGGATGACTCCATTTGCCATGACTGGTCCAGAGGTTTCAGTATCGAATGAAAATATAAGACCATCATTTGAGACTATGGCGTATTTTGTAAATGTTGGAAGACCGAACACAGCTTCGATAGTGCGAGAGATCTTCGAACTATTCAAATCCACACTCCCTTTCGAACTAACAGATATCTTGGTCGAACCAACGGTTGTCGGAGCTACTTCTAGTACATAATTTCCGAGAATATTACCGTCTTTATCGAAAAAATCTTGCTTATATGTGTGTGTTTGATTATCACTGGTAATATTGGCGATATTTCCTCTAAACGAACTGAGACCAGCCTCTGCAATCTCAAAAGCTTGCTCGCTCTTGACCGCCATCCTTGCATTTACGATCAAGGTCGCGCCCCAATTTACCAAACCAATAACCATAGTCACCGCTACAGCAGCAAAAACCAAAACACTTACGAGTATATCTCCTCGAATTGTCATCATGTATGCAGTTTTTTGCGATGATATTATCTTCATATATTTATATTCATAAATTGCGTAGCTGTACAAAAGCAGAGTAAGAAGCAATCGTTATCCGTACAAAACGCACAGCCGATATGTCTGTAGTGGTGGCGTCGTTACCATCGAAGTATAAGAATGAAGCCACGGAATCATAAACTATAGGTTCTGGTATACCATCGGCATTTGTATCTGAGAAAAATCTGATCGTACTAGACCCAATAGCCGTAAGTGGGTATGCCCCACTTGGTGGTGCTGACATCTGACGCATTTCTCTTGAAATCTTTTTCAAAACTATTTGTGAACTCTGTGATACATCAAATGATCCTGATATAGATTTCTGATATGAAAATATATTAACTTCAAAAGTTGTGATCGCTACCATAATTACAAGGAATATTGAAAGTGCGACTAGGGTTTCAACTAGAGTCATACCTCTCGTATTTTGACTATTTTGATTTTTGGGATGAAATAACATAATATCTATATTGATGTCGGTGTCACCTCTCCAGTCAAAACAATCGGTGTGAAATTCTTACAAGACGCGCATGAAACACTTACTTCCACGAGTTTACTGACGATAGTACCTCCTGTAGAAAATGGCGATTGCGCATTTTCATCGCGAATATACAAAGCTACAGTAAATGGTACGCCTCCTCGAACTACCTCTTGTCTCGCAGACAAAATCCCATGTGGAATCCCATCGACTAAACCAACATCTATATATGACATACCGCGCACTATCTCTAACTGCTCACTTGCCAGAGCCAAGGCCAACAATTTTGTTTGATTCGCTCGCGCTACTTGAAATAAGCTGGTATAGGCACTATATGCGGCTATCGCCACCACTAGAAAAAGTGCTGAACCAACAACCACTTCTATGAGAGAGAAGCCTCTTCGTGAAATCTCCTGTTGTGAGTTTTTGTGTGACATTGAACTAGATAACATTCACAAGTGAATACATCGGTGAGATCATAGAGATAGCAAAGAAAGCAACAGCAGCACCTATAAAGACGATCAGGAATGGCTCAATAATCGTAGACATGTCCTTGGTCTTTTGTTCAACATCTTCTTCATAATAATGAGCCACACCTGATAGCATATCCGCAACCTTACCAGTCTCTTCACCAACACTTAACATCTCTGCCAAGAAAACCGGATAAGTTTTCGTATTTTCAGAAAAAATCTTCGACATCGAGTCTCCTTTACTTATGGCTGTACGAGCTTTTATCAAGACAGATCTGAAGTGGACGTTTTGCACAACAGATGCAGTTATCTCCAGAGAATCGACTACACCAACACCGGATTTCATAAGCGAAGATAGAGTACGGGCGGTGCGAGCAGCATTGATCTCTTGGACCAGGGATCCTATAAGTGGTATTTTCAAAATCATCGCATGTACCACTGCCTTACCAGATGCACGCTTCGACCATAGATATATAGTGCCGCCAACAATCACCAAGATTATAGCTACAAATAGGCCATGATAACGAATAGCGTCGCTGATATTCAGGAGAATTCTGGTCGAGATCGGTAAAGCTACATTCAAATCCAGGAAAGTCTTCATCAAGGTTGGTACCACGAATATAAACATGAGTACACCGACAATAAGCATCACTCCGATTATGACTGCTGGATACAACATAGCTCCGCGAATGCGTCTCTCCAATTCATAAGAGCTCTCTAGCTGCGCAGCCAATATATGTAGAGACTCAGCCAGATTTCCTCCTTGTTCACCAGCATGAACCATCGATACAAAGAGTGGTGAAAATACTTTCGGATATGCTACCAATGCTTTTGCAAGAGTTTGCCCGCCATCAACACTGGTATTTATATCTACTAGGACCTTTTTCAAACTAGCATTTCTGGCCTCCTTGATGATTACCCCCAAAGCGCGTGAAAGTGGTAGTCCGGCTTCTAACATCGATCCCAAATTCCTGGCCATATTTATCTTTTCTATAGGTTTTACTCTGCCAGATAAGAAAGGTATGTTTATATTCAGTTTGAAGAAATCAGCACCAAAGACAGAGTTCTTCTTTTCTTTTACAGAAATAACTTCAGTACCATCTTCGCGCAACATATGATAAAGATCATAACGATCTTTCGCTTCTTTCACAGAAGAATATACTTCGCCGCTAGATTTTTTGGCTTTGAAAATGAATTTGGACATTTTATTCTGAAACTACACGAAAGACTTCTTCTATCGTCGTCAATCCTTGGACGCATTTGAATATTCCATCCTCGAGCATGGTAAGCATCCCCTCTTTTTTGGCTTGTGCCTCAATAACACCAGAAGTGGAATTCTTCATAACCAAGTCTTTTATACTTGGAGTCATCTTCAAGACTTCATGAATTCCGACTCGACCCTTGAAGCCATCGTCTGCAGCAGTCGTGGCAGCAGCACCATCAGTAGTGCTAGAAGGTACGGCTTTGTATAGAGAAATGGTCTTCCACGAATCGTCTTTTTTGATTATATTCTCCTTTTTTAGAGCCTCTAGAACGCGTTCTGTATCTACAGCTTTCATAAGTTGCGCCAATTGATCAGCCGAAAGTTTATATGCTTGCTTCGAGTCAGTGAGTTTTCTGACCAATCGTTGTCCTATGACTATGTCCAATGTTGACACCAATAAAAATGGTTCAACTTTCATATCAAGTAGTCTTGGAATAGCGCCTGCAGCGGAGTTTGTGTGCAAAGTAGAGAGAACTAAGTGACCAGTCAAAGCTGCATTCACAGCCAAAGCGGCAGTTTCGTCGTCACGGATCTCACCAACCATAATAATATCCGGGTCTTGGCGTACTAGAGTACGGATACCTTGAGCAAAAGAAAAACCTATCTCTGGACGGACTTGTGTCTGATTGACTCGAGGCAACTGATATTCTATAGGATCTTCAATGGTAGATATATTTACATGTGGTGTATTCAATACATCGAGCATTGTATAGAGCGAAGTGGTCTTTCCGGAACCGGTCGGTCCTGTAGTAAGGATCATGCCTGTTGTGACATTGAGAGCGTGGTGAATACATTCCAGCGCTTCACCATGAAAATGCAAAGACTCCAGAGTAAAACCAGTGATACTTTCTCGAAGCAAGCGCATCACTATCTTTTCTCCATAATATGTCGGCAATATAGAGACACGAAAAGCGACCTTTTCATTATTTAAATCTAGTTTGAAGCGACCGTCTTGTGGCAAACGCTTCTCATCCAACTTGAGTGCGGCCAAGACTTTTATACGTGCAGAAACTGATGGTCCAGCCTCTTTCGGTAAAACCATTGCGTCATGCAACATGCCATCTATTCGATATCTGACGAGGACTTGATCATCCATAGGCTCTATATGAATATCAGATGCGCCTTGTATAGCAGCGTGCTTGACCAAAGTGTCTACAATACGCACTACAGGCAAGTCTTCAGCGAGTTTCTTCAAATCTGTCTCCGAATCGGTGCTTCCGACACGACTTTTTGCCAAATCTTTCAGAGTAGCTGTATCCTTTTGCAAAATATCACCAAACTCTGCCTTCAAGCTCTTTTGGTATTGGACCAATGCTTCGCGCATAGAGTCCGTATCTGTGAGACGCGGTAAAATCTTTATATTTACTTTCTTTTTTATAAAATCTATAGCCGACAAATCGTTCACATCCAACATAGCTACCTCAAGTCCAGCATCACTCTTCTTAAATGCTACGATATTGTGACCACGAGCAATCGGTTCTGGTATGAGAGACAGTATATCGAAGGGTATTTTTTCTCCTTTCAGGTCTACGAAAGAAATACCTATAACATAGGCTTGCATACGACGGAGATTGTCAGCTGTTATCCTGCCAGAAGATATCAGTACATCTCCAAGGCGTTTGCTGGAAGCTTCTGATTCTTTCTTGGCGTCGTCGAGATCAGTCTTGGATACAAGTCCTGAATCAGAAATAAATTTATAGAGCTGGGCGTCTTCTGCGAACATGGATATATTTTAACATAAAAAAAAGTACACAGCTCCACCCTTTCAAAGGAGCTATGTACTTTCCGGCGTGATGCCGAATGATTTTTAGTTTTTGCTGTTAGCGCTGCTAGCGACGGTTTTCTCCGGATTGTTTCGGAGATGTAGTATTCCACCGGGGAAACCACTCGTCCTAAGGACTTCCTGCAGGGGATAGTAGTCCACCTGAAGGCCCTTACCTTCTCTGCCGCTACGGCGATAGATCGTCACGATTGAGACTGGTGGACAATTGTGTTCGATTTGTCCATTCGTTACGAAGAAGTGGTGTTCTCCCTCATCGAAGTCTGCCAACTCCCCGCCCTTTTCGCTCTGACGATTCAATCCCTGAAGACCTAACTCAATCTGAATCGGGCTGAATATCGCCTTAAGCTCTATAAGCTTTCCGGCGAACTTCATCAGAGCTTCCTCATAAGCTCGCCGAGAAAAGAGTTCAGACGATGCATCGAGACCCAACGCCAACGAGGCTTTGTACAGCAGATCTGGATCTTCGGCCTTGTTGACCATCTGACAAGTTGTCCAGAGGCCATCACCCGACGGCGGCACTATCTTGGCCATACCAGAAAAGAATTCCTGGTCGATCCTGAACATGGCTTGCTTCGCTGTGTTTTTGCTACAGAAGCATGCCTCCGAGACTATAGATGGACATTGTTGAACCTGGATACCGGTCTCTATAAATTTCACCGGACCCGAACAACTCACTGTTGGTTGATTAGTCTGTTTAACTTGAGCGACCATTTTTCCTCCTCGTGGTATTGCCACTTTTGTTTATGTTAATGTTCACGATTATGCGATAGAGTAAGGGATATCATATCCACCACCACTACCGTTGCTGATGAAGATTCTCTGTGTCTTTGTGTCAATCTTCAACATGTTCAATGCCCTCGGTATACCACTGACAATGTCGCAGTGATATGAGGGTGGCAGTACAACACATACAAGACCTAGACTCTTAACACTCGCACGGAAACCATCATCGAAAGACGGTGCAATCACTACCTTGATACCGTAATTCTTGATCTGGCTCGCGGCGAATGCTCTACTTGGCCCTTGACCGAAACCATTCTCCACAACCATGATTACGGCCGGGGTAACTTGATATCTCTCATCGAGCTTATGGGGGTCTTTACCCAACCGCTCAAGTTTATCGGTACATACATCACCAGCGCTTATATTTTCGCCTGGCCAATGAAATGCCCTACCTTTAATGATCTGATTATCTGCCACAAACCACCTCCTGTTGTTTCAATGTTTCACCACCTCATGATTCAGCATAAAATCTAGCGAATCTAATAGAACCATATAATAAAAAATGAAACCATGCAATAGGCTTTACTTCCTTCATTACTTATGCTACATTACTTCCGTAATCAGTTCGCCCGACCGGCGGACTTATTTGTTAGAAGGGTGCCATCGGCGCCACAGTAAAATTTAATAAAAACTAAATAACAACGCGCATAAGCGCTAAATACATGGAAAACATATTTGATTTGAAAGTAATAAACGCAGTCGTAGCACAACTAGAAGAAGAGCGTGGTATTCCTAAAGAAAAGACTTGGGAGGCTATCGCTATGGCTATGGCTACTGCTTATAAAAAAGAGTATGGAAAGAAAGGTCAGATCGTCCGTGCTTCATTTGACCAAAATACCGGTGCAACCGAGTTCTGGCAAGTGAAAATAGTCGTCGATCGCAATCAAGTCATCATGGAAGGTGATGAGGATGCTACTCATGAGGATATTAAGGACGCGGCTATTGAAGATATCAAGATCCGCTTCAATACAGAACAGCATATGCTTATTGAAGACGCTCGCAGGATCAAGAAAGATGCTGTTATTGGTGATGAGCTAGTATTCCCTCTCGAAGCCAAGGCTGATTTCGGTCGCATTGCTGCACAAACAGCCAAGCAGATAATCATCCAAAAGATTCGTGAAGCAGAGAAGGTCTCAGTCATGAGTGAATATGGTCAAAAAGAAGGCGAGATCGTCGCTGGAACTGTCGAGCGTGTTGAACGCGGAATGGTTCACATCGATATGGGTCGCGCTGTTGGTCTTATACCTTATGAAGAGCAGATTCCTAGCGAACGCTGGAAGACTGGCGATCGTATCCGTGCTTATCTCTACGCCGTGGAGGAAACTCCTCGTGGTATTGTCTTGAAACTTTCTCGTTCACATCCAAAATTCCTTGCAAAACTCTTTGAGACTGAAACTCCAGAGATTGCCAACGGCACAGTCGAGATAAAGGCTATTGCTCGCGAAGCCGGTTCTCGTTCCAAGATTGCTGTCATCTCTCATGATCTACACATCGATCCTATCGGTTCAATGGTCGGCCAACGCGGTGTTCGTGTTTCTACTGTTACCAGCGAACTGTCCGGTGAAAAGATAGATATCGTCGAATGGAATGAGGATCCAGCTTTGTTCATAGAAGAGGCTCTATCCCCTGCAGAAGTGATCAGTCTTGAACTTGATGAGGTCGCACATCGTGCCATCATCACTGTTACAGAAGAGGAGCAATCTCTCGCTATTGGTAAAGGTGGTCAAAATGTCCGCCTAGCCGCAAAGCTCACTGGTTGGAAGATCGATATTAAATCTTCTGGCGGAAAAGAGGTCGCTGAAGCAGATGTTGACGAAATCGAAGCAGCCGTCGAAGACAGCAAGGAAGTGAAAGAAGAGATAAAGAAGGTGGAGGAGGAAATTGCTACTCCAGCCAAAGAAGAGAAGAAGAAATAATTTCGCGAAAAACTATTTCAATTGTTTGCGGCCGGTTCTACCGGCTGCTTTCAATTCTATTTTCACTTCACGGATATGCTTCTCTGGTTTTAGATTCTCTGGCATGGTACCGCCGAGGTCTTTTATTGCTTGACGGACTTTCTCGCCAACCTGTTGATGGGTTTTGCGTGCATCAAGATCACCTCTTACTTGTTCTCTTTTAAGTTTTGCTTCTGTTTGAGTGATTCTAAACCAATTTGCTCCCAATTCTTCCGAACCAGATCGATCCAATAGTTCGCCAGATCTAATATTTTTCTTCTCTTCGATTTGTGACAGCGGCATTCCATACAAACCCTTATATCCAGCATCATTGAATAGACCAAAATGTGAAACACCTGCCTGCTTGGCCGCACTGAATAAAAATCTATTTTTATCAGCCACATCACCTCTCATGTGAATCCTTTTCTCTTTATCAGATAAGTTCTGAAATATTTCTTGCCTGCGCGTTTGAATGGCAAAATACGTCTGAGCTAAAGCGATCTGTGGTTTTGTTGGGTCACCGTTTTGTGCGATGAGATAACATGCATACCTATCTAATTTGAAGTCGTCAAGTTTTCTAATCGTTCCGTGGCCTACTTGCGTCATATTGCTGATATCAGCAATATGATCGGCAAAATCCTGACCACTGCTAATACATGACTTTTTTGCCTTTTTAATAACATCTACAAAATTCCTCCACTGAACATAACCAAGCACTTGTGCAAGTTCCCTCGCCGTCCAATACTCCACACCATTTTCATCAAATTTCTTTATAGATTCAAAATCTTTACTTGGGCCGATAGGTTCAACAACTTCTAACGAATCATTTTTTGATTCATAATATTTTATTAGATTAAATTATTAATACTAAACCGAGAAACAAAGTCTAGTCCAAATCACTAGAAATGGGGCTGATAGGCCGATGAAGTATGTCAATTATATCACCAGAAAAAGTTTTGCAATCTACCGTGCGTCAAGATTTTGTTTTGTAATGCAAAAAATATCTTTGTAGAGAAATTGTTCCATTCCTTATATAGATATATGCCTAATCTGTCTTGATCCTGCTTTCGTGATATACTGCTCTTATGAAAAAATATCAATTCACAGGTGCTTTTCTAGCCCTATCTTTAATAGTTTCACCAATCCTAGTCTACGGACAAGTTCGTGAACAAAAGGACAATCAAAGACCCAATCAAAGTGACAACGAAAATGCCAAGCCGATAATAATGCCTTACCGAGTAGGGACTTCCACTCCAAAAGTATTCAGTTCGACAACTCGTCAGGATATACAAGAAAATATCCGCCAACAGATCGATCAGAAGCGCAACGAAATTAACGATAACCGCAAAGAGCTTCGTGTCGATATATTCAAACTCCAACAGAACAATATCACGAGACAACTCGAGCGCTCTTTGGAAAACCTCAAGCAAGTGAGCTCTCGTATCAGTGCTCGTATAACAAAGGCTGAACAAAGCGGAAAAACCATGACTTCAGCAAAAGCCTTGCTTGTTATAGCAGAAGAAAAAATGACTGCTGCTGAAACTGCGGTTGCTTTATTTGTAGCTTACAGTCCTACAGCATCAAGTACTATCGCTTCTACAAGCACAGCTGCTACTTCCACAAATATTCAACTCGATAAACCTCGTCAGGTTGCTTCTACTGCAATAACAGCGATAAAGAGCGCCAAAGACGCATTGAATGCTGTTGTTGTTTCCATTGCACAAGACATGGGTATTAACCTTAGTGATAGTCCAATATCAAATACAGAAAATAAATAGTTTAAAAGCATAAAATAAAGCAATATGGACACAAACAATCAAACAACCCAACCAACAGAACACAGAAAGATTGGACCAATCGTAGTAACTCTAGTGGTTGTACTGGTACTAGTCATCGTAGCTCTATACATGTTTGCATCAAGAATAAGCCAGCAAGGTGCTCCAGATATGACCAAGTCCGATACTTCGACGGCTCCAGTAGTCCAACAACCTCAAACAGTACCAACTGTCACAAACACAGCAGACGATGTTCAATCATTGAAAGATGACCTCAATGCTTCTGTAAGTGGTCTAGATAGTCAGAATTTCTAATTTATAGATATATAGATATTTTCTTGCAGTTTTTTCATTATCCGTGTAAACTCACGACATGAAAAACTACACATCTGCTACTATTAATAAAGCTGGAAAATCCCAAATAGAAATTGTTGGATCTATTTCTGCTGAAGTTCTCGGCTCTTACCGTGCGAAGGCATTAAAAAATATAAATGATTCCATATCCATAGACGGATTCCGCAAAGGCTTTGTACCTGAAAATATCCTAGTAGCCAAGGTTGGCGCCATGGCTATCTTGGAAGAGATGGCGGAGATGGCTATTTCCAAGGCTTATTTCGATATCATAGTCGATAACAAGATCGATGCTATCGGCAGGCCTGCAACACAGATCACTAAACTTGCAGAGAACAATCCTCTAGAGTTCAAAATAACCACAGCTGTCATGCCAGAGATATCTCTACCGGATTACAAGAAGATCGCCGAAAAAGAAGTTAAAAAATCTGCCAAGGATAGTGACGAGCTCAAAGTAAATGACAAAGATATTGAAGAGGTTATTCTGCGTATCCGTAAATCCCACGCTTCTCACGAAGGTCATGATCATGAGAAAATGTCCCCAGAAGACCACGAGAAAGCGGTGATGGCTAACCTACCAGAACTAACAGATGATTTCGTGAAGAAATTGGGCGATTTCGCCGATGTTCCAGATTTCAAAGTGAAGCTATCTGCGATGATTGCTGAACAGAAACAAAACGAAGCCAAGGATAAGCGTCGTATCCGTATCGCTGATGCAATAGCCGAGGAGACGAAAGTCGAGCTGCCAGATATCATGGTGGAAAGCGAGCTTCATCGTACAGAATCACAATTCGCCGCCGATATAGAAAGGATGGGTGTCAAACTCGATGATTATCTGAAACATGCCAAGAAAACTCTTGAGGATATGAAAAAGGAGTGGAGGCCTTATGCAGAAAAAAAGGCTAAGTTGCAGCTGATTCTAAACTCTATTTCAGCCGCCGAAGACATAAAGCCAGAACCGGAAGAGGTTGAAGAAGAAGTAGACCATATCGTCGAACACTATAAGGATGCAGATCGCGAGAGTGCGCGCACATATGCAGAGACCGTCCTCACAAATGAGAAAGTGTTCCAGTGGTTAGAGAAGACGGAGTAGAAAAGGATGTGAAATTGAAAATAGAAAAAGGGTCGTCCACCACCGGACGGCCCTTTTCTGATTTACCACGACAGCATTATTGTCATCGTGTTTATATTGCGTGAACAGCTGCCAGACTAAAGGCTGCTTTCATTGGGGATAGACCCAGAACAGAGGTCTTACCACCACCAATAGTCGGTGCAAAAACTGTCCATGCAGATGGTCCGACGCGTCGAAGATTGACCTTCTCATTGCGAGCCGAGACCCAAAGCCGTAGCTTCGGATCCCAGTAGAATGTCCTCTTGTGACGGCCTTGTCTAACCACGCAAACACCTTTCAATGGTGTATGAATGTCTTTATTCATGGTCACCCCTTTCCATGGAACAGACTATAGCATCCATACCGAAAAAGCTAGTCATTGAATGAGGTCACCTATTTCCGCACTCTGCTGGTAATTATGTGAAATCGCTTAATTAGAAAACACAACCTTCGACAGGGCAACAATAA
This sequence comes from Candidatus Tayloriibacteriota bacterium, assembly GCA_037130865.1. Taxonomy (GTDB): domain Bacteria; phylum Patescibacteriota; class Minisyncoccia; order Phycocordibacterales; family PALSA-1337; genus C7867-002. The sequence continues at coordinate 59,053 of JBAXSG010000001.1, forward strand.
CCGCTGTTTCAGCCCTTAGAACCTGGTTTCCTAAGCATTTAACAGCTATTTTGCTCTTGTGAAACAAGTCCACTTCATCTGCAGACCACCCGCCTTCTGGACCTATGAAAACAAATGTTGGTGACTTAGTATCGATATCTGCATCAGTAAATAATTCTGCTTCAGTGTGGAAAGCTACAGACTTCATATTTTCGGTACTATTTGCAAGAGAGATAGCTTGTTCAAGGTTGTTAATAGGCAAAATCGTTGGCACACTTCCACGACCACTCTGCTCACTTGCTTCGACGGCGATCTTACGCAGACGCACTTCATTTAAAGATTTCTTCTCACTCCTCTCAGCCAAGACAGGTATTATGTGTGTGACACCGAGTTCGGTGGCTTTTTCAACAATCCATTCAAAAGTATCCTTCTTTGTAATAGCGGCGCACAAGTAAATATCACGCTTTGGCATATAGTGACTGCGTTCGGAAGAGACGACTCGCAAATTTAGTGAATCTTTTTCTCCGCCAGCAATTTCACATTCAAAATCAAAACCAGATCCATCAAAAATGATGACCTTGTCGGCATTTTTCAGACGGAATACTCGGCGTATCTGATTCGTAAGTTCAGCGGATTCAATAGAAAATTCTTTCTGAGCGCCTATCTTGCCGCCATTTATATTCTCAGTTAGAAAAAATCTATGAAGCCTCATTTATTTCTTGCCAGACAAAACCTGATCGACGATACCGTACTTCTTGGCTTCATCGGCATCCATGAAGAAATCACGATCTACATCTTTCTCTATTCTACTTAGTGGTTGACTCGTATTTTTAGCCAAAATCTTATTTAAGAGACTTCTCATCTTGATTATATGCTTGGCACTTATCTCAATATCCGCCGCCTGACCTTCTGTGCCACCAATAGGTTGATGAATCATTACTTCGGCATTTGGTAAGATTTGACGCTTCCCTTTTGTACCACAAGACAATATCACCGCAGCCATAGAAGCAGCTAGACCGACACCGACCGTGGCGATGTCATTTTTTATATGCTGCATAGTGTCTATAATAGCCAAACCAGCATGGATAGAACCACCAGGAGAATTTATATACATACTAATCTCTTTCTTTGGGTCTTCGGATTGCAAGAATAGCAGTTGAGCGATAACTATATTTGCCATAGCGTCATCTATTGGACCACCAAGAAAGACAACACCTTCTTTGAGTAGGCGTGAGTAGATATCATAAGCACGTTCGCCTTGTGGGCTTTTCTCTATAACTGTTGGGATGAGGTATGACATATGTTTTGTTTGGTTAATGAAAACAATATAACACGCAACAGATTGATTGACAAGAGTACTTGGTAATACATATACAAACAACCAGGTTTTCTTGTACTCGGCATAAGAGTTTGCGCAAAAACCTACACTGTTGTACTATACACATGTTACCAATTTAATTTTTGATTCCGCTTTTTTAAGCCTTTGTGATAAAAATGTTATACAATTCAGTCATATCGCCATAGTCTCTAAAAGAGCGAATCACATTCGCATATGTCATTAAAACTAGTTGCACTTCTCCTCTCGATCGCCGGGGTTGTCGGTGCGGCTGTTGGTTATTACTTGCGTTTGATCATTTCCTTAGGAAAGAAGGGTTCAATGGAACTCGAAATCAAGGAGATGCTCTTGACCGCCAAAGAAGACGCAAAGAAGATTACTGCCGACGCCGAAGCCAAGAACGCTAAGATCCAAGAGAATGCCAGAATTGAGATAAAAGAGAAAGAAGACAAAGTCCACCAAGTTGAAGACCGCCTTATAAAAAAGGAGGATTTTCTAGATAAACGCCAAGTCGACCTCGACAAAGAAGTTGAGTTGGTAAAACAGCGTGTTGCTGAGATAAAAACCATTCGTGAACAAGCTGATAAGCTAGGACTAGAGCGCGCAGCAGCTTTGGAAAAGGTTGCACGACTCACAGAAGAACAAGCCAAGGATGAGGTCATCAAGACTGCTGAGAAGCATTATGAAGAAGACATCATGGTTCGTATGAATAAACTCGACACACAAGGTGAAGAGCTCTTAGAAAATAAGGCTAGAGATATTCTTGCTGTTTCTATACAGCGTCTAGCTTCTTCTGTTGCTTCAGATGTTATGTCCACTGTTGTACCGATACCAAGTGATGATGTGAAAGGTAAAATCATCGGTAAAGAGGGTCGCAACATCAAGTCATTTGAACGCATCACCGGCGTTGAAGTCCTTGTCGATGACACTCCTGGTGCTATTACTATTTCTTCATTTGATCCAGTCCGTCGTCATGTCGCTCGTCTGGCCCTCGAAGAGCTTCTAAAAGATGGCCGTATACAGCCATCTCGCATAGAACAGGTTGTAGAAAAAGCTAAACAGGATATAAACAAAACTATCAAAGAGAAGGGTGAGCAAGCCGCATACGAGTGCGGAGTCATCGGCCTCGATCCTCGCATATTACTCATACTTGGTCGTCTACATTTCCGCACCAGTTATGGTCAAAATGTCCTCATGCACTCAATGCAAATGTCTCACATTGCAGGAATGATTGCAGAGGAGCTCGGTGCCAATGTTCAAGTCGCAAAAGCCGGTGCTCTTCTACATGATATCGGTAAAGCACTCGACCATGAAGTTACAGGTACTCACGTCGAGATAGGTCGTCGTATATTGCAAAAATTTGGTGCCCCTGAAGAGGTTATAAAGGCCATGCAAGCCCATCATGAGGAATATCCTTATGAAACTATCGAGTCACGCATAGTCCAAACCGCTGACGCCATTTCCGGAGCTCGTCCAGGCGCACGCCGCGACAATGTTGAGAATTATCTCAAGCGTCTTGGTGACCTTGAAGCTATCGCTACTTCATTCAAAGGCATAGAAAAAGCCTATGCTCTCCAAGCTGGTCGTGAAATCCGCGTCTTCGTCAGACCAGAAGAGATGGGTGATGTTGAATCCAAGAATGTAGCCCGCGAAATCGCTCTCAAGATTGAAAAGGATCTGAAATATCCTGGTGAAATCAAGGTTATCGTCATTCGTGAGCAAAGAACGGTGGAGTTTGCTAGGTAATACTGGAATTTCTCCCAATAAAAACTCAACCCCACCTTCGGTAGGTAGGGTTGGTCGGGGCTAGCCTTTCTTCTAGCTCACCTAATTAATCTTGATGTTACTCCATAAAATTCATGGGTACAGTTTTACGACCATTCAATTCCACGATTTTACGCGGGCGGTCCTTGTTTTCTAGCTTGATCTTGAATTTGACCCTGAATTTGCCGTCCTTATTGAGGATTCTGCTCACCTCCTTAGCAAACGCCTCACTTCTTGAACTATGACCAATGTCGATATTTCCACGTCCACTGGACACAACGGATGTGATGTAAACGACAATGTCTTCGCGATCAAATATTATCTTGCGACGGAAGACATGATCATAAGTCATCACTGACGCCAGACTCTCCTCGACCAAACCAATTGCTTGCGCGATGATTTGCTGGGACACGAGGAATATACGGAAATCCTCATGCACTTTGTTGTTTGTGTGTATGATCTTATCAGCCACCTTACGTAACTTCCTGATATACAGCCGTAAGACTATGAGACCACCGACACAAGCGACCATAATGATCAACCTGATAACATCTATTAATTTCACAAAGAGCTCCTTTCTTTGAGTTAAATCGAGTTAAATTTCATTCGTTCAGACAATACCGTATCACAGATTGAGCTGTTGCGTCAAATTATCAACTATTTTGCAGCCTATTGCCTAAAATATGGCTTACTATATAATGTATCTACAGTTAGTCTAGTGTTTATTAGCAATTAATAAAGCAAATATGAACAAAGCAAGCATTGTAGAAGCAGTTCACGGAGTTCTCGGTGGTACCAAGGTACAGGCCGAGCAAGCAGTCGAAACCATGATCAATAGCGTCATCGATTCACTCAAGAAGGGTGAAGAGGTGTCTATAGCTGGTCTCGGTATCTTCTCTGTTAAGCAGCGTGCAGCTCGTCAGGCTCGTAACCCTCGTACTGGTGAGGCTATAAATGTCCCAGCTATGAAGGTTCCTAAGTTCCGCGCCGCAAAGGCACTCAAGGACGCAGTTAAATAAAGCTATTTATAGGTGCTTGACCAGCCTTCGACAGCTGACCAATCTCCTACTATCGAACAAAAGACCTCCGTAAGGGGGCTTTTTGTTTACATAGCCAGGAATCCTCACTATGCGAGCAACCCCTTTCTTTTGGAAAGATAGGTGCGAACCCCTTCTATAAAGTCCGCCTTCTTCTTTCTGTGCCAATCGTATGATTTTATATAGCAATTTAGAAGTAAAGCAGAGTGTAATACACTTTCATCATAAGGTTTGCCGCCGAAATATCCCACCAGCCATTGTTCATTTTCTTTGCTTTCATCTTTTGTGATGCCGAGCAACATCGAACGGGCCAAATCGAAGTATCCCACGTTAAATTTCGGATTGGGATCAAAAACAGTAACTGGTTCTGTGGCAAATATATTTGAGATATTGAAATCGTCATGGCAATAGCTAGTACTCTTCTGTGTGCTTACATAGCTATTCAATATCGACAGAGCATTTTCCAATGATCCGTGCTCATCACCAAGGACATTGTTGTCTCGAACGTATTTTATTCGTCTCTATATTTCTTCGGACGATATCCATTCATTGAAAGAATCAAATTCAGCCTTTCCGTTGGCCACTCTGCCAAACCCTTCTGCTTTCGGTTCGTGCATCCTCCTCAAAGTCTTCCCAAGATCGACAAAAACCTCCATTTCAAGTAGCTGTTCCTCGCTATATTTATCGAGTAGAGTAGGCTCGTCTATGAATTCCATAACGAGATAGTGATGGTCACCAATCGTGCCTGTTTCAAATATTTTCGGCGTCTTCACTCCGATACTCGCCCATTTTTCCAAGAATTCTGATTCGCCTTCAGCAAAATTCAGACTCAAAGGAACCTTGAGAATGTATTTACCATCCGCTGATTCGATCAAACACACGATCGATCCTACACCTTTCTGCATGTATGAAACTTGAACTTCTTTATCCTTAAAAAGTCTATGGCCTGAAATAAATTCTTCTATGAGCGGTATGAGCTTTTCTCTTCTCTCATTAAGAGTTTTATGTGCCTCAAATTCTGAAAACTTTGGCTTATTAAGGATTGATATCGACATTGGTTGTGCGGGATGCGGGAGTCGAACCCGCGACATTTGTTTGGAAAACAAAAATTTTACCGTTAAACTAATCCCGCGAGCCTCACTTTTCTAGAACACGGTCAATCGTAGCAAGTATTTTCCTATGTAACAAGACGCCGAGTTCTTTGTCACCATAACTTTTTACACCAAGATGAGCTGTCCCAAATGGTAAGATCCCCGCTTTTTTTGTCTTCTTATTGAGACGACGGTCGATATAACATGGTAAGAAAGAACTTTTTGGTATCTTTAATTGTCTGACCCAAAATTGCAGCGCAGCATCTTCGTCACTATCGGGATATATATGAAGCCTAACTCTTATATTTGTATTGGGTACATTGAAACATTTATTTAGCCAAATGATTGAAAACCTAATTATCCTTGGATCAGCATTAACTATTCTCAAAATATTGTGGGTCTTACTACCCTCTCCAATATAGATGCCAACGCCGAGCAGGAATAAGTCTCTGTGAGATAGTTTGCCAATCATTCCCTCTGCATACCTATCTGCTTCAATAAGAGACCGGATTTTATCTACTCTTTTACCTACAACGCCCATCTTTTGGCCTTTAAGAATTGATTGTTTAGTTGTTTCGTTTGGCAAAAAATCAACATTTCTTAACCAACAACTTAGGGTGCTTTTCGAGACATTCAATTTTTGTGATATATAGCCATAAGCAAAACCCTTCTTACGGTAACCAATGGCTCGCTTTTTCAGTGCATACGAATACATATGCACTAATTATATCAGACCAGATGTGGTTCGTGCAATTCTTAAATTAATTTACCCCCTCTTTTCATCCGGATGATGAACAGCGTGTTCGTGCTCCATAACCTCTTTTATTTCATCTATTTCTTCTTTGATTATCTTCAGATCAACAATATCTTGCTCCATCTTTATCTCATCAACTTCTTTCTTCATTTCTTTTATGGTCGCTCTCATTCCCTTCAATTCCGCCTCCTCTTCTTCAACCTCTTTCTCTGTCTTTTCTGTTGTCTTTTTCTGCTTTTTAAGACCACTCATAAGTATCGTGTCACCTATAAAGTATGAAACGAATAGTCCGGTCATGAGCAAAACTATTGTCATGATCACTAAGTTGTTCGGCTCATAGAAAATCAACTCCAACCAACCACCTTTGGCTTGTAAGATATCTGCTGTATGCCACACTCCCCTCCAGAAAAGCACTATAGCCACACCACCGATGATTGTATAGATTATTGGATATTGACTCAAGTGTTCACGCACATGATCTTCGAGTTTATCGAAAAACCAGACTATTTTTTTGAACAATGAAATCATCTTTGTATTTTTTATCTTTCTCTGAAGAAACTCTTACCTGTCGGGGCGCCGGGATTCGAACCCGGAGTCACCTCTTCCCAAAAGAGGCATGTTAGCCGTTACACCACGCCCCGAAATATCCCTATTCCACTACAAACTAACTGTCGCATTATCGTAGCATAAAACATTCTATAAGACTAGATTTTTTAACCATTTTACATGTGCGAGACGAGTTCCTTTGTCCATATAGACGCAAAGTACATGAAATTGAAATTCTGACTCTGCTCCCCTACCAGACACCTCACTACTCCTTTGCCCAAATTCTGCCATATATGTCTGAATCATTCGACGGATCTGCCTTAACTTGAAATTATGGACATTTTCTTCTGGTTCATGTCCGTTTGGATGATTTCTCTGTACTGTCACACTCTTCACCTCAAAAAAGTGTAGAGTTGCTGATGTTGCACGTGAAACATCACTAGACTCGCGCGCAATAATATCTATCTCGCCCCATTTCTTGCGATAATTCCTCGCAGTAATGATAAAGCCCTTCTTCTCCAAAAACTTACAAGCTATATCCTCACCTATGTTTCCTATTGATCTTGTGCTCATAAATATTTTCTTAGAATCCATATTTTCAACACATTTTCAGTGACTTTTAAACTGTCTTATCCCAAAATCCACTGGCTGAGCCACAACAAGAAAAGACATCATAAAATACACAAAAACTACGATAATTAGCCGTTTTTTATGTCTTTTATAGACAGCATCCACAGACTTATCCACAGTTTCTGTTTATACACTTATACGATTAGCCATTCGTAAAGGAAAAACAGACAAGGACATATAAAGGCCAATGAAGTGTGCGGGTAGGGAGAATCGAACTCCCACCTCGTCCTTGGCAAGGACGCGTCCTACCATTAAACAATACCCGCAATTATATATGTAATGACCTTAAAAATCTGACGTGCTTCAGTATAGCGCAACTTTCATTTTTTACAAAATCTTCTCACATAAATAAACTATCATCGTATCAACTGTTACCGTGTGCCCCCGGAGGGACTCGAACCCCCAACATCAGTTCCGAAGACTGGTGTGATATCCATTTCACCACGAGGGCATTGATGAATAAACATCATCTCGTGCCACATCATACTACCGCACATAGCCAAAAAGCCCAAATGGTGCTACGATATCACCATGAAAATGGCTCAAAACAGCCCTATTCCGACAGAAGTGGTCAATGTTGTAACTGGTTTGGAGAAGGCCGGCTTCCAAGCATATCTAGTAGGCGGATGCGTCCGTGATATTTTTCTTGGCAGAAAACCGAAGGATTGGGATGTCACCACAAATGCAAAACCGGAAGAAATACAAAAAATATTTCCAAAAACTGTTTATGAAAATATATTCGGAACAGTCGCGGTGATAAATGAAACAACAGAAGATGAAACAGTCCGTTCTGTTGAAGTCACTCCTTACAGACTTGAGACTGGTTATTCAGATCGTAGACATCCTGACCAAGTTTCTTTCAGTGAAAAATTAGAAGATGACCTTAAGAGACGAGATCTCACTATAAACGCTATTGCTGTTTCCTTGTCCGATGGAGCTATAAAGGACATCGTTGATCTATATGGCGGTTTTGCCGATATAAAAGCCAAGATTATACGAACTGTAGGAAAACCGTCTGATCGCTTCAACGAAGACGCCTTGAGAATGATGCGCGCAGTCAGATTGGCCGTAGAACTGGGTTTCACGATAGAAAAAGATACTTATACGGCTATACAGAGCCAAAATAAACTAATAAAAGACGTGTCAGCAGAACGAGTTCGTGATGAGTTTACTAAGATTGTTATGTCTCCAAACCCTAAAATAGGGCTTGAAATGCTTCATGAAACGGCTCTACTTAGCCATTTTTTGCCAGAAATAGAGCGCGGTATTGGTGTAGAACAAAGAGGAACCCATATATACGATGTCTGGGAACACCTAGTTAGAAGTCTCCAACACGCCGCCGACAAGGAATGGGGGCTAGAAATAAGGCTTTCTGCCCTATTTCACGACATTGGTAAGCCGAAAAGCCGTGGGTTTTCACGTGAAAGCAACTCTTATACGTTTTATGGCCATGAGGTAATTGGTTCACGTGAAACACGTCAAATCCTCGAAAGGATGAAGTTTTCACGTGCAACAGTAGAGAAAGTCTATAAACTGTGCCGTTGGCATATGTTTTTCTCTGATACAGAGCAAATCTCCCTATCTGCTGTCAGGCGTATGATTGTGAATGTAGGGCGTGAAAACATATGGGATCTCATGAATGTGCGCATATGCGACCGTATAGGCACTGGTAGACCCAAGGAAAACCCTTATAGACTCCGTAAATACAAGGCTATGATCGAGGAAGCTCTAAATGGGCCGGTTTCCGTCTCTATGCTTAAAATTGATGGTAAAAGGGTTATGGATGTATGCAAGATACCAGCTGGACCTAAGATTGGTTGGATACTGCATGCCCTCTTTGAAGAAGTCATCGAGGATGTGAAACTTAATACACCAGAGTATTTGGAAAAACGCGCAAATGAACTATCAGTCATGAATGAAAAGGAACTTAAAGCTCTTGGTGAAGCTGGAAAAGATAGAAAAGAAGAGGAAGGAGAAAAGAAAGTGCAAGAGATTCGAAAAAAACACTTCGTATCCTAAAGGACACACTTATCCCCAGTGTGTCCTTTACACTTGTCTTTAATAAATATAAAATATACCCAGATCAGTATTTCGTCCGAGAAATTTAAAGTTATGTTGTGTGTTCGTAACCAACATGACAAACGATATACACCTGATCTTTATATAGGTACCGGAATTTCGCCGATACCAAAAAGAAGCCACTGGGTAGGCTTCAACAGAGAGGGATCTTCCTGATCTCACTCAAAGTGAAGTTAAGCAAAGATTTTTTAAAGAGGGTAATACCTCAAAGTGCATCCGATCGGTGCTCGGTCATAAAGGTGGTGTGATTGTCTACAAATTACATCAAAGCCTCCTTCCGGAGAGCAATAACTTTAAGACATATTGCACACCACTTACCGCTGATGAATGCCGTGAAAAGCTTCATCTAGGACTGGTTTGGATAGCATCAGTTCTTTCGTCAGTTTTCTTTGCGAGACTTCTAAGACCGTGTCACACGCCGTTCTGTCTGAACCGTCACTGATACGGTCTTTTTGTTGATTATACCGGACACACTAAATACTAATTTTTACTTTATACGCCTATATCAGGCCGTATAATTATCCAATAACTATATCGATAGGGCAATGGTCAGAACCCATTATTTCATCAAGGATTCTAGCTTTTGTCACGCGTGCAAGTATTCCTTTGGTGGCGAAAAAGTAGTCGATTCTCCAACCAACATTGCGATCTCTGGCAAAAGTTTTCATATCCCAATACGTATATTTCCCGACCTCACCAGAGTGAAAATGTCGGAACACATCTGTATATCCTGCATCGACAACTTTATCCATCCAAGCACGCTCGATTGGTAGAAAACCGGTGTTGTCAATATTTTCTTTGGGACGTGCAAGATCCATCTCTGTGTGAGCTGTATTGATGTCACCACAAAAGATAATCTCACGACCTTCATTCTTCAACTTATTTATATAATTCAAAAAGTGATCATAGTAGCGGAGCTTAAAGGACAAGCGCTCTGGACCGCCACCGCCGTTAGGGAAGTAATTATTCAAAAGGACAAAATCCTTAAAAAACAATGCCAAGAAACGTCCCTCTTGGTCATATTCTGGAATTCCCATGCCATATTCGACTTTATCGGGTTTTATTTTCGAATAAACAGCTACTCCGCTATAACCTTTGCGGCCTTTTGAGTGATCGAAGTATGAAAAATACCCAGCTGGGTTACGAACACCTTCTTCAAGCTGATCTGGGTGAGCTTTTGTCTCCTGAATACAGAAAATATCAGGGGACTCGTTGATAAACCAATCAAAACTGCCTTTTTTAACATTTGCTCGTAGCCCGTTTACATTCCATGAAATGATACGCATATTATTTTTGTTTATTATGAAACTTCTTATGAATATTTTTCAATTCACTGTCGGTCACGTGCGTGTATATTTGTGTCGTGCCTATATTCGCGTGGCCAAGAAGCATTTGGACTGAACGAAGATCGGCACCATTGCGCAAAAGATCTGTAGCAAATGAGTGGCGAATAACATGGGGAGTGACTTTCTTGGAAATCCCGGCTCTGACGGCGTATTGTTTTACAATCCTCTCGACGGAACGCGAAGTAAGACGCAAAGAATCTCTATCTGTTGCAAGTTTTGTACCTGTAATCTGTATGAAGAGGGCATCGTCCATATCATCTCGCTTATCTAGATAGGATTTGAGCCATTTTTTCGACTCTTCAGAAATAAAGACAACGCGCACTTTGTCGCCTTTTCCGCGCACAGAAAGCTCATCAAGTTTCAGATTTATATCGCGGGGCAGGGCACAAAGCTCGGAAACACGCAGTCCGGTAGAGAAAAGTAGTTCCATAAGCGTGCGGTCGCGCAAACCTCGTAGAGTAGCCGTGTCTGGAGCATCTAGTAGACGACCGAGCTCCTCCATAGTTATAAGATCAAGTGAGCGCTCTGGTATTTTCGCGAGTTCTATACGATCTGGTGACATAGACTTCACATCCATACGCGCCATGTATTTCAAAAATGCACGCAAAGCAATCATATAGTAGTTCTGTGTCTTCCTCTTGAGTGTGGTAAGTGCTGCTCCTTTTTCTTCACGGGTTTCTTGGCGGTTCAACCAGAGACGATACTCACGAACAACACTATCATCGATATCTTTAGGGTTTTTCACCTTCGAATGTTCTATGAAACGGCTCAAGTAGCGATCATAATTCTCAACAGTCTTCAAACTGCGGCCTTTTTCTATTTCAATGTATTCAAGAAACTGCTGTTTTAGATCTGAGATATTGTGCGACATGGTTATAGTGTAACAGGTGAATCATATTCATGGATACTTGACATATATAGTATTGGATGATAGGGTATTTGAGAAAGAGAACAAGGAGGTCAATTGAACAAAGACCCGCCCGAGTAAAAGACGGCCCTCTGCGGACTGTGGGACACCTAAAGAATGTGTTGCCACTGCTCCGCCGAGGGTCGTTTAAATTTACTGTTGTTTTTCCAACAGATTTGCATCAAAACCCTATTCGTGCTACTATATTCGCACAATGCTTACAACACGACAAAAGACGAAAGTTATCAAAGAAACAGCTATTCACGCCAAGGATACTGGTTCTTCAGAGGTTCAGGTCGCTATTTTGACCAAAAGGATCACAGAATTGACCGATCATTTGAAGAAACACAAAAAAGATAATCATTCTCGCCGCGGTTTGCTCGGTATGGTTGCAGATCGTCAAACACATTTGACTTACCTCAAGAAAAACTATCCTCGTCGTTATTCTTCTATCACAAAGAAGTTGGAGCTCAGGGCTAAATAATCTAATTTCCATAATAGGGTATAATAGTAGTGTGATAAGTCATGGTCTTGTTGTGCGCATTTTAATAATAGTTAGTGTAACGGGCATTTGCCCAAAATTTTAATAAATATGTCAGTAATAAAACATAAGGAACAGCGCGTCGGCGTTTATATCGACACGCAGAACTTGTATCATAGTGGTAAAAATCTTTATCACTCCAAGGTGAATTTCGGCGCCATTGTGAAAGATGCCGTCGATGGTCGCAGGCTAGTCCGCGCGATCGCCTACGTCATAGCCACAGAATCAGGTGATGAAAATGCCTTTTTCGACGCACTTACCAAGACCGGTATCGAAACCAAGGTTAAGGATCTACAAATATTCGGCTCTGGTGCCAAGAAAGCCGATTGGGATGTCGGTATGGCTATAGATGCAGTGAAACTTGCACCAAAACTCGACTCAGTTATCTTACTCACAGGTGATGGAGACTTCTGTCCACTCGTCGAGTATCTACAAATGAACCAGGGTTGTCAGGTTGAGGTTGTCTCATTTGGCAAATCCACTTCTGCCAAGCTTATCGAGGTTGCGGATCATTTCACGGACTTGGATGCTTCGCCAAATAAATATCTCTTGAGATCTGGAGGGAGAAGGTAAAACAAAACTGGTCGCGCGGATGCGACCAGTGGAAGTTGGGTCTCTTGGCCGAAGCCAGATTTATTTAATATTGGCAAAACCTGTGTCGCCATGCTACATTACTCTTATTGCTACCCAGTATTTTGAGTTTATTAATAGTTAACTTCGCCTCCAGATAGGCAGAGTTGAACGCCGCCTTTATACTTTATATGGCGCGCTCATTCAAAGCTGAAATCTGTGGGCGACATATTCGCATGACAAAAAAAGAATACTCGATAGATTTCGGCGGTAAGAAGCTTACGGCTGAATTCAACGATTTAGCAGATCAAGCCAATGGCGCGGTGATGTTGCGTTATGGCAACACAGTTATCCTCGCAACAGCTGTTATGGGTCGCCTCAAGGATGCCGACTTTTTTCCATTGACAGTGGATTATGAAGAACGCTTCTACGCAACTGGTCGTATCTTGGGATCACGCTTCGTCCGTAGAGAGGGAAGGCCTTCGACAGAAGCTATATTGTCCGGTCGCATCGTCGATCGCACGATTCGTCCTCTTTTCAATCAGCAGACTCGTAATGAAATACAGGTCATATTGACAACGATTTCTATCGACCAAGATGATCCAGAAGTTGTGGCTGTTATTGCGGCTTCTCTAGCACTCGGAACCTCGGATATTCCTTGGAATGGTCCGGCTTCTGCAGTCAGAATGTGCAAAAACAACGAATGGTTAGTCAATCCTGACTTCAAAGCTCGTGAAGATGCTGGTATTTCACTCGATCTCTTGGCTTGTGGTAAGGATGGCATGATAAATATGATCGAAGTATCCTCAAAAGAGGTTGGTGAGACATTGGTAAATGAAGGCTTGGCACTTGCTTCCGCTGAAATCGAAAAGATCCAGGCTTGGCAGAAGAAAATCATCGCCGAGATTGGTAAAAAGAAGGCGGTTATCCAACTTCCGGAGATGACTCCTGGGACAAAAGAACTCTTCGATGCTGAGATCGCGCCATTGCTAGAAAAATACGTATTTTGCAATGAGCCTGGTAAAGAAAAAATACACGAATTGCATGATAAGTGGACTGAACTCTTCGCGGAGAAGTTTCCAGAAGGAAATGCGGCCATGGCCAATGATATTTTTGAGGAAGCTATCAATAAAACCATTCACGATGGTGCCATAGACAAAAATAAACGTGCTGATAATCGCGACTTCGACACAATCCGTCCTTTGTCAGTACAAGCCGGCGGTGTTTCTCCGGTGTTGCACGGATCTGGTATCTTCTATCGTGGTGGAACGCACGTCATGTCTGTCCTCACCCTCGGTTCTCCAGGTGATGCTCAAGTTGTAGAAGGTGTAACTGTGGCTGAAAATAAGCGTTTCATGCACCATTACAATTTTCCTCCTTTCTCAAGTGGTGAAACAGGTAAGGTCGGCGGTGTAAATCGTCGCGCTGTAGGTCACGGCGCTCTCGCAGAGAAGGCTTTGTTCCCAGTCATTCCAGAAAAGGATAAATTCCCTTACACTGTACGTCTAGTATCAGAATCTTTTGCTTCAAATGGTTCAACCTCTATGGGATCTGTCTGTGGATCTACGCTCGCACTCATGGACGGCGGAGTTCCAATAAAAGCACCTGTTGCTGGTATCGCTTCTGGTCTTATGATGCGCAGCCCGACCGAATATAAGCTCATGACCGACATACAAGGTCCAGAAGATGAACATGGTGATATGGATTTCAAGGTCGCCGGTACTCGTGAAGGTATAACTGCGGTGCAAATGGACGTGAAAGTCGGAGGTATTCCGCTCAAGATTCTCGCTGAAGCTTTCGAGAAAGCAAAAACAGCTCGCTACCAGATTATCGACGTTATAGAAAAGGAGATTGCTAAGCCTCGTGAGAAAATATCTCCAAGTGCTCCGGAAATCATTGCAATGAAAATAACACCTGACCAGATCGGTCTAGTTATCGGTTCTGGAGGTAAGACAATCAACGAGATCCGCGATGTCACCCACGTGGAAGACATAACTATCGAAGATGATGGCTCGGTATTCATCACTGGAAAGGCCGGATCAGCTGAAAAGGCCCGCGAAATCATATTCAATATGACTCGTGAATATATGCCTGGCGAGAAATTCGACGGCGAAGTCACTCGTCTTATGGACTTCGGTGCCTTCGTAAAGATCGGACCAAACGCAGAAGGACTTGTCCATGTTTCCGAGATTGCACCATTCCGTGTCGAACGAGTTGCCACATATCTTATAGAAGGAATGAAAGTCCCAGTCACAGTGAAAGAAGTTGATGATAAAGGAAGAATCAATCTTTCCATCAAGGCTGCCAATCCTACTTTCTTCACAAAGAAAGATGAATTACCTGCTCCTCCAAGACCTCCTCGTACTGATTTCAAGAAGAGATACTAGTCAAGATATTAGTCAATGGTCGCGCTTACGCGCTATAATATAGCCCATGGATGAAGACAAAGTTCCGCAACCACCGGTTGTACCACAAACAAAACCAGTAGCACCACTCAAAACACTCCGTACTTACGAGAGTGATGTCGCTGATATTCTAGCCAAGAGAAATACTTCGGCTGTGACTATTGCTCTGGCTGAAAGCAGAAAAAGTCGTGGCGGTGAAATCATAGGGAACGGTGATAGCTTCGACTCAAGTCAGACTGGAAAAAAGATTATCGTCATAGTGATAAGTATAATTTTAGTCGTTGGTGGAGTATTTGGAGCTTATTATCTATACAGTATAAGCCCATTAGCACCATCACCAGTGGTCTCAAAACCAGCACCTGGATATAGTTCTGTTGTACCTGTAGATTCTCAGACCGTGCTCACTGTAGACTTGGCAGCTCCATACGACATAGAAAATAAGATCAAATCTGAATTGGCAAAAAGTCAGGCACCAAAAACAATCCGAGAACTAGTCTTGGTCGCTACAAATAATACAGACACAAAAAATCCAACCGTTGCGCGTATTCCCGCACCAGCAGTTATAACCGCCTTAAATATATCCATGCCGGATATACTGTATCGATCTATTGCTCCAAGTTGGTTGCTTGGTATATATGCAAACGCCCTGGGACAGAAAAGTATATTCGTAGTTGTCACAAATAATTTCTTCCAAAACTCTTTCGCTGGAATGCTTCAGTGGGAAAATCTCATGGCTGATGACTTAAAAGCTTTCCTTGTACCTAGTGGTGTAAATAACATCGCCAATATATCGAACTTCTCTAACCAACAAATCGGCACATCTACAGCAACTAGTACGGATCAATATATATCACAATATACGGTATTGCGTGGACAATTTATAGACAAAATTATAAAGAATAAAGACATTCGTGAATTCATTGGGATCGATGGTAAGACAATCTTCTTGTATTCATTTATAGACAATAGCCGCATAATATTTACCGCTGAAGAAAGTTTGGTAACAGAGATAATCAATCGCCTTGAAAAACAGACAAATCTGCGCTAGACTGGGGTTGTTATGAATACAAAAGATATAAAATATTTTGAGGAAAAACTCAATGCTGAGAGAATTGAACTTGAAGAAGAACTCGGTGAAATAGCAAAAAAAGACACTCACAATCGTGGTGGTTGGGAACCTACGGCTGGTAACATGGAAGTAGACAACGCCGATGAGAACGAAGTTGCTGACAAATTTGAAGAAATAGAAGAGAACACCATCATTGCAAACCAGCTCGAGAACCAGCTGATAGAGGTTAAGGCTGCTTTGGATCGTATAAAGACTGGCAAATTCGGCCTCTGTGAGAAATGCGGCAAACCTATAGAAGCCGGTCGTCTTGAAGCCAATCCTTCTGCTAGATTATCTATCAAACACGAGCACAACTAGGGTTTTTTGAGCAATATTTGAACAATACTTGAGAACTTCTTGAGTATTTCTTCATAACTTTTTCATCAGAATTTTATCACATCGCTGTATGATGCTTGTATGAGCATTGCTCAATCATATAGCGCACAACTAGTTGGTCTAGATGCTGAAATAATAACTATCGAGGTAGATATCTCAAATGGTCTACACTCTTTTTCTGTTATTGGACTCGGTGATCGCTCAGTAGAAGAGTCGAAAGATAGAGTTTCGGCTGCAATAAAAAATACTGGTTATACATCTCCTAAACAAAAGAATCAAAAACTGGTTGTTTCTCTGGCGCCAGCCGATGTCCGAAAAGAGGGGCCAGCTTTTGACCTAGCTATTGCGATCGGTTATCTGGTTGCATCATCGGAAATAGAGTGTGGTCCAAAATACGAAGTGACAAAAAACATATTTCTCGGCGAGCTTTCCTTGGAGGGAAATATCCGTCGAGTCAGCGGTATCCTGCCTATGCTTTTTTGTGCTCTAAGAAATGGCTTCGGACATGCTTTCATACCAGCAGAAAATGCTCGTGAAGCTTCGTTAGTACAGGGTATAGATGTGTATGCAGTTTCTACACTGGCAGAGGTGATAGGTCATATAACTGGAAAAAAGACGCTGCAAAAGATTTGTATGGATGATCTTTTCTCTCAGACCATCTTATTCCAAGACAAATCTACACATCCGGACATATCATTGGTCCGAGGCAATGAAGTCGCAAAAAGAGGATTGGAAATAGCGGCCGCCGGTGGGCACAATATGCTTATGTATGGATTGCCGGGTACTGGTAAAACTATGCTAGCTCAAAGTCTTCCAACTATATTACCTCCACTTTCTTATGAACAATCAATCGAGGTAACAAGTATACATTCGGCGGCGCGCGCCCTAACGTCTGAGTTCATAACCACACCGCCATTTCGCGCGCCGCACCATACCGCCTCTCATATCTCTATTATTGGCGGTGGCACTTTTCCAAAACCTGGAGAAATAACTTTGGCCCATCGTGGTGTCATTTTTCTAGACGAATTCCCAGAATTTGACCGACAAACTATCGAAGCATTGCGACAACCACTCGAGGAAAGACGAATCACGGTGTCTAGAGCAAAAGGAAGTCTGACATTTCCTGCACAGACTATTTTATTGGCTGCGATGAACTCTTGTCCTTGTGGAAAACCGAAAAAGAAAGGCTGTATGTGTAGTGAATCAATGATCAGAAACTATTGGCGCAAAATATCTGGACCGATTATGGACCGTATCGACATTTGGGTGCACATAGACTCTGTAGAATACAAAAAGTTGTCCGCTCCACCAGAAGAACATAGATGGAGCTCAGCAATCATGGCTGCGAGAGTACGCAAAGCGCGTGCAAAACAACAAGAACGCTTCAAACAGATCGGCCGACCAATCTATTTCAATAGCGAGATGGGTGCTGCTGATATTGAAAAAGTCATCGTTATGGATGATCGCGCACGATTTGCATTGGAGACTTCAGCACGTAAGTTCAATCTCTCTGGCCGCGCCTTTCACCGCATAATAAAAGTCGCCAGGACCATCGCTGATCTGGACGATATAGAAATAATCACACAAAAACAAATACTGGAGGCATTACAATTCAGAAAAAAGAGTACTTAGAAAGGATTTCGTGCGCCACGAATCTCGAAGTGCACATGAGGTCCGGTAGATTCACCAGTGGAACCTAGTAGGGCAATCGTCTGACCTTGCGCTACATACTGACCAGCAGAGACAAGCACCTTGGAGGCGTGTCCGTACAGTGTTTGTGTTCCATTATTATGAGAAATGATGACAAAACTACCATAACCACCGTTCCATCCACCTGTTCTGGCAACGATTACAGTTCCTGCGGCAGAAGCGTATATTGGAGTACCTGTCCTATCAGCCAAATCAATCGCATTGTAACCATGTAGACCTTGAGTTCTACGACCACCATCGATAGGACGAATATAATAACCTGGATACATTGGTCCATTTGTATCATGTGCTGGGTTATTTCCAACAATAATCTTTATGGGAACAGATATGATTATTTCAGCGTTCGGTATGATGATCGTATCTCCAACGGCTAGAGTGGAAGTTAAAGAAATATCATTGTAAGCAAGCACATCACCGATATCTGCTTTATATTTCTTAACGATAGCTTGTATAGTATCGCCTTTTTTCACTGTGTAATTGATTCCGGATATAGGAAGAATGACAAGAGTATCTCCTACATGCAAAGCTGATTTGCTATTTATGTTGTTGGCCCACAAAACAGTACTTACTGACACGCCAAACATCTTCGCAACACTAGAAACAGTGTCACCACTCTGAACAACATAGGTGCTGATCTGTGTATTTATCGGTGTGTCTGAACTTGTATCATTTGTCATGGCGATATCTGCTACAAGTGTCTCTCCGGAACCTATAGGGGAGATCTCGCCGGCTTTATCAGGATTTGGGTCTATATTGTTTGCGGCTTGAAGCAAAGCTATGTTCTGTGAGTTAGAAGATGAGGCAAATCGGTCCAATTTTGCTGAAACTGGCTGATTCCAAAGTGATGCCAAAAAAGAAAAAAGACTGGCATTGGCAGTCTTGGTTTGCAGTATGGCAGGTAAACTTATCGCTATGATAAGTGTAATGGTCCAGACGAAGAAACGCTTATTTGTTTCAGGATTATAGTGTGAATTTTTCATTATGAATATCTCTCTTCTGAAATGTTACCTCTTGACTCATATGGCTCTGTTGAGCCATTATTCTGACATCAAATTCGGAGTAACCTTAACAGAGTAGCAGGGTGACAGCCATTGTCAATGACCCATATACACAAGATGTGCACAGCCATATAAGTTGACTGAATGTCAAAATATATTATGTTTTATAACATCTGACGCCTTCTGCATGCTAATATATCCGCATGCTCAATGACGCTCAACAAAAAGCTGTGGAGACGACCAATGGTCCTCTGCTTATTATCGCCGGAGCCGGATCGGGGAAGACTAAAGTCATAACACATCGTATTTTAGGCCTTATTAAGAAGGGTGTGGCGCCGCATTCTATACTGGCCATAACTTTCACGAACAAAGCCGCAAATGAGATGAAAGATCGAGTCGGCGCACTCTTATCTGAAGATAAGTCTCTAAATAGGCCTATTTCCATAAGCACGGATTGGCGCGAGAGGCCCTTTGTGAGCACATTTCACGCACTCGGTGTGCATATCATCCGCGAAAATGCGCAACTCCTCGGGCTAACAAGACATTTCACAATATATGATCGAGGAGATTCGAGGCGTGCAGTGAAAGAAGCTATGGCGCAGTGTTCTCTGGACCCGAAAGCACATGATCCTGGAACTATTTTGAACATGATATCGCGCGCAAAGGGTGATGGTATGAACCGATTGGAGTATTTCGACCGCGCAAAAGGCTATATCGAAGAGATGGTCGCCAATATCTGGGAAAAATACGACGCCATATTGGCAAAAGAGAAGTCACTGGACTTCGATGATCTACTTTTGAAGACGGCCTTGTTGCTAGAAAAATATCCTGATGTGAAAAATCACTATGCGGAGATCTGGAAATACATCCATATCGATGAATATCAAGATACCAACCGCGTCCAGTACAAGATTGCGCGTGCGCTTGCAGAAAAAAGCAGAAATATTTGCGTGGTGGGCGATGTCGACCAGAATATTTACTCTTGGAGAGGTGCGACTATAGAAAATATTCTGAATTTCGAGAAAGATTATCCGGAAGCAACGGTTGTCACGCTGGAAAAGAACTATAGATCTACAAAAACGATCTTAGCGGCGGCAAATTCTGTGATTTTGAAGAATAGAATGCGACGAGACAAGACTTTATTCACCGACAATGAGCATGGCGAGAAGATTGCGCTCATTGTTTCATACAGTGAAACCGAAGAAGCTCGTGCTATCGCCGACAAATCGCGTGAACTTATATCCGCTGGTACTTCACCTAGTGAGATTGCTGTCTTGTACCGTGCAAATTTCCAATCACGTGTGCTCGAAGATTCATTTATAAAAAAACAAATACCATATCAGTTGCTCGGCGTGAAATTCTTCGAAAGAAAAGAGGTGAAAGATGTTATATCTTATGTTCGCGCAGCATTGAACCGAGATAGTTGGGGTGACATCGCGCGTATCATAAATATTCCGCCACGCGGAATAGGGAAGGTGACATTGGCGAAGATTTTGTCAGGGGCGCCGACCGAAGGTGCTGTACAAGCAAAGCTATCTGGATTCTGGAAACTGCTGGATGATATAAAAGCAGAAATAGCTGAAAAAGGCCCAAGTGAAGCCGTAAAATTCGTAATCCAAGAAACGGGAATTGAGCGTATGTATCGCGAAGGAGTAGGGGATGACGAAGAACGTTTGCTCAACGTGCGCGAATTGGTAACCGTCGCGGCACAATATGATTCACTGAAAAGCGAAAAGCGCAAGACGCAAGGCGCAAGTGAGTCGCAAGACGAAAAATCCGACGAAAATTTAACGGAAAATCGCGCCATCGAGGCCTTCCTAGAAAATGCAGCACTCGCAACTGATCAAGATGAACTGGAGAAAAAAGAAGACGCGGTGAAACTCATGACTGTGCACGCCGCCAAGGGTTTGGAATTTGAATATGTATTCATCGCGGGTCTTGAGCAGGATCTTTTTCCATTTAAACATATGAATGACGCCGAGATTGACCAAGCTGGTGAAGAAGAGGAGCGTCGTCTGTTCTATGTAGCTCTCACGCGTGCGAAAAAGAAACTTTTTTTGAGTAATGCCATCATCCGTACAGTCTATGGAGCACAAAGAGTGTGTGCGCCATCGGAATTCATTGCGGACATAGAGAAAACTCTGATCGAAGAGTCTGTGCCAGAGAAACCAAGTGGTGCCAAGGCGATATTTATTGATTTTTAAGAATT
This sequence comes from Candidatus Tayloriibacteriota bacterium, assembly GCA_037130865.1. Taxonomy (GTDB): domain Bacteria; phylum Patescibacteriota; class Minisyncoccia; order Phycocordibacterales; family PALSA-1337; genus C7867-002. The sequence goes on from JBAXSG010000001.1 coordinate 80,399, forward strand.
CGTGTATGATGTAGAAATGAGCCCTGAAAAATCCCTAAAACCAAAAAAATCCCTCGGTCAACACTTTCTACATTCGCCGTCGGCGCTAAAAAAGATTGTTGAGGCCGCGAAGATAATGCCAGATGAAACCGTACTCGAAATAGGCCCGGGAACTGGTATTTTGACTGAAGCACTTCTCGCAACTGGCGCGCAAGTGGTGGCGATAGAGAAAGATGCACGCGCATACGAAGTTTTGTCACAAAAATTCTCAAAAGAGCTCGCTAGTAAACAGTTAAAACTGATTATCGGCGATATTTTGGAAGAAAATTTTGAAAAACTTGGTGCCGAAGATATCAAAGAAGGGAAATATGCCCTCGTCGCGAATATTCCTTACTACATAACTGGCGCGATTCTAGAAAAATTCCTCGAACACACACCGAGACCGAACCGTATGATCTTATTGGTGCAAAAAGAAGTGGCTGAACGCATCATCGCTCGTGATAAAAAAGAAAGCGTACTTTCTATATCTGTAAAAGCCTTTGGTACGCCACATATAGTGGCGATTGTACCGCGTGGAGCATTTGTACCAGCACCAAATGTAGACTCCGCAATACTGGAGATAACGGATATATCCGATGTGCGTTTCAACCCAAATATTGAAAAAATGGCTCTAAATAGCCAAAAAACGCTTGCAATACCTAGATTTTTCAAGATCGTCAAAGCTGGTTTCGCACACAAAAGAAAGTTTGCGCGCAGAAATCTAGAAAATTTGGCTGGAACAGAAGAATTCATAACTCGTGAAAAAATCGAGGAGATTTGGCAGAAAATAGGACTGGATGAAAAAATCAGGCCTGAAGATATGACTGTAAAAAACTGGTTAGAAATATTGACATTGAGTTGTTAACAGTTTGCTTAGTTAGACATCGCGCAATCTGCTATAATCTACAAGGTATTATGCCAATTATCCCAAAGAGCAGGCAGACTATTGTAGTATCTGTAATATGCCTTTTAATCGTGGTGGCTACTCTAGTCATCGTCTATGGTTTTCCTGGAAATAATCCAGCAAATAACGGTGTCGTAGCCGATGCAACCGCCTCTCTCGCTTCACAAAACATGTCCACGAGTACTGATTGGCAGAAATCCTTCTACGAGGTCTCTGGTACATCTACAAAACCATATGGTGCAGATCTTGCTGCCACCACAAACTCTGGATCATCTACGGAAATATTGACGAATACAGATATTTTGGGAAGGAATTTTCTCACAGTGTATTCACAGATGCATCAAGCTGGTATAGAAAGTGATTCGCAAACAGTAAGCACAGTCGCAAACAAGCTTGCATCAAACAGTCTGGCTGGTGTGGGTTCTCCAAATATATATTATGGCAATGACATAAAAATCGTGGCGGATTCTTCTGCTAATGCTGGTACATACGCAAAATCTCTAAGTGTTATCTTGTCTGGATCTATACCTTCTGAAAATGAAGCCGTCATCGCAGACAATGCTTTTCAGAAAAATGACATGACTATATTAAAAAAAATAGATCCTGTGATAGCAGGGTATAATAAGACCATAAAATCTCTGTTGGCCACACCGGTCCCTCAGTCTGCCAGCCAGTATCATATCGATCTTGTAAATGGTTTCAGTATGCAAGTCTACAATGCGACCGCTTTGCGACATGTAGACAGTGACCCTGTTCTTAGTCTTGCAGCGATAGGTCAAGTGATTCCAGCACTTCAGCGTATCAGTACGGCACTGGTGAATCTACAGAGATATTTCAATACAAGTGGTGTGACTTTCATAGCTCCTACACCTGGCCAATAATTTTCAATAATTAAAATCTATGAAAATAAATGAATCATATAAAAAAATAGTCAGCATCATACTCTTAACAGCTATAGTGTTTTCTTATGTACAAGTGGTGGCGCCACAAAGAGCAAGTGCTGTTGCAGGAATAGCAGATGTAACCGTCGTCACTGTAGCCGCAAATACTAGCCCTACCGAGCTACAAAACACTGTAAACTCTTGGATGGAGCGCATAAAAAACTTCATCTTGGACCGTCTAGCAACAGCTATAGCAAACGCTATCTTGAACCAGATGACCGCCAGTGTTATAAACTGGATAAATAATGGCTTCCAAGGTAGCCCTTCATTTATGACAAACCCTGAAGATTTTTTCCTGGATGCTGCCGACCAAGTAACTGGTCAATTCATCGCTGAAACAGGTATTATGTCGCAACTATGTTCGCCGTTTAGTATAAATATCCGCGCAAACCTGGCTCTTGGTAGCGCACAATCTTCTCGTGGAAGTTACGCTTGTACTTTGAGAACAGTTGTAGCAAATGCAAAAAATATCCCAAACAACATAACTCTAAATGGACAAAACATTCAAGGATTTATGGATGGAGATTTCCGACAAGGTGGTTGGGTTTCATTCAACTCAATAATGATGGACCCACAAAACGATCCATTCTTCGCATATCATTCAGCTGTTGGTGATATAAGAGCAGCCGTTACCACAAAGAAAAATGCTATCAATCTAGATCTGTCTGCTGGTGCTGGTTTCATGTCATTTAAAGTGTGTGATCCTGTACCTGTTGGCGGAACATATATAGATGCCTCTGGTGCAAAAGCGGTAAACACTCCTGCTCCTGCAGATCTTGTTGGTCCTCCAGCTCCTCCTCCAAAAAATTGTCACACGGAAACACCTGGATCCGCTATTTCTAACAGCTTGACTAAGACTCTTGGTGTGCCGTTCGACAAGCTTACACTGGCAAACAATATAAACGCTATTATAGACGCCTTGGTCTCACAGATGGTCATGCAGGTGCTTGGTGGTGGTTTGCGTGCTATGAGTAGTGGTAGTAGTGGTGGTCCTTCATACACTAGTCAGATATACGATACATCATTGAAAGACAATTCAAATTCCGCATACTCCGTATATGGCCAGAGTAGCGATCCAATATTGGGAATTGTTCAGGAATATAAATCAAACTACGATACAGCAGTCTCGTTGATGCAGGGCGGTCAGGCAAACTTGAATTCTGCAAAGGCCTGTCTTGCAGGAAAGTATAGTGGTTTGTCTTCGGTGATAAGCAATCCGAAAATGACCCAGCAAGATAAGGCCAAGTATCAGAACATTATGAGTGATATACAATCACGAATAAACTCTATAGACAGTAGCTTGCAAAACCAGGTAAGCGTGCTTCTAAGCACATTTGGCCGCGGCGCAGCAGATGGTTATGCCAAGCTTGCTCAAGCACAAAATGTAAACCAGGTGCTTATATCAAACAGTTACGATGGTACCGCCAGTGCTACTGCAGCCGCTTCCATATCAGCAGAGCTACAAGCAGGAAAGCTTGATACCTCGAGAACTGACCTGCAAAATGCTCAAAATACAGCAAGTAGTCTAAACTCTGGTGCGGATTCTTATAACCAATTCTGTAATAGTATATCTGTGCCAGTCATACAATAAAAATGTTCAATAAACACAAGTACAAATTCATAAGTCTGGCGCTACTAGTTGTACTGGCTGGTGTTGCTTTGCCGATACATTTTGCGCATGCAGGTTTATCTGATCTGCTTGGAATAGGAAATATTCCATCTGCGGTTATATTGTTTGTTATATCTGTAGGTATGACTGTAGTGTTCCATGTGGTTGGATTCTTACTGACTATGGCTGGTGGTTTATTGAACATATCCATAAATCTTACTCTCCATATAAAAGACTTCGTACAAAATACAGCCGGTGTCTACCTTGTATGGCAGACCATACGAGATGTATCTGGAATGCTTATAATATTCCTACTTCTCTATACATCTTTCCGAACAATTCTTGGTATCGATCAGGGTATAAATAAGCTGATAAAAGATATTATCATCGCTGGTATACTCATAAACTTCAGCTTCTTCTTGGTTGGTGTAATGATAGATGCTTCAAACATGATCTCTTTGTCTGTATTCAATGCTATAGCTCCAGCACAGGGAACTACTTGTAATGTTGGTTCTGGTAATTTTTCCAGCTGTTCCGTATCTAGTATGTTGGACTCATCGACATACGACGGAGGATTATCTTCTATAATAATGCAAAATTTGAAGATTACTGGACTATTTTCTGCAAAATGGATGAGTCTAGATGTGGTAAATATGAGCGCAACCCAATTTAAGATATTGTTCATACAGATAATCGGTATCTTAGTGATGGGTGGTCTGGCAATAAGTTTTATTGTAGCTGCAATCGCTTTTGTAGTAAGGCTCGTAATGCTTATATTTATATTGGCCTTCTCACCAGTCTGGTTTGCCTCGTGGATATTCCCTGACATGAAACCGCTGTCCGACAAATTCTCTAGTGCTTTGAAGGGTCAACTCGTCTTCATGCCAGTCTATCTGTTCTTGTTATATGCGGCCATAAAGATATTAGAGACAATGAAGCTCGGTTCGTCTGCAACTTCAATAGATACCTCTTCAGCCGCGGTTGCTGCAAAAGGAGCTTTGTCTCTACTCATAAACTCTACTTTCGTCATCGCTATGATCAACCTACCACTCATGGGTGCAATAAGTGTGGCTGGATTGACAAATAGCTGGTTCGACAAGATGACAAGTTCGATAAAAAATAAGACAACAAGTTTTATTGGAAGAAATACTCTTGGTAGGGCAGCAGCGAAGTTTGAGAATTCTAAATTTATGCGTGACCAATATAACAATGGAAATCCATTGGTTAGCCGCGCACTCTCTTTGGGTCTTTCTAAGACAAGAACAGCTGGATTTGGTGGAGGAAAAGGTTCTGGTTTCGATGATGTAAGGAAGAAAAAGGTAGAGGCTTATACGAAGATAGCACAAAAGGGTGATCTCAACGATGAAGAAAAAGATGCAATAAAGAAAAATACAGAAAACAGCGCGGATTACAAAGAAAACCAAGCTAAAATAGCTGCACTGAAGAGTGGTCGAGTACAAGAATTGCAGGACAAGAAGAAGGTTTTGAGGGAGGAGATGGAAATTCTTGCAAAAAGCTTAGGTTCGACAAAAGCAGGATCTGCTGAACAGAAAAACATAGCAACAAAGATAGAAGCAAACAAAGAGCAGTCGAAAAATGTAAGAGAGGAGTTATCAGAACATACAGATGCGATAAAATCTCATGAGGAGGCAAATACTACACTTGTAAAGAAGGCGCAAGATGAAAGAAAATCAGCACTCGTAATGAAGTGGAAGGCTAAGGGTGGTGTATACAAGGAAGCTGCCAAAAAATACGGGAAAGATGAGACGACTGCAGATAAAATCAATAAAGCCTTGCGAGAAGAGGCACAAAAGATAGCAGCATCTACTCCTCCTACTACTCCACCAGCGGCATCTTGAGATAAAAAATAGTGGCAAATGAACTTACAAAAAGACACCAACATGAATACTGACCAACACCCAATACAACTGATAAAAGAGCGTTTTGCTGAACTTCCACCAGAAGTGCAAGCCGCTGTCACTGCATCTGACTTGAAAGATAAGATGCGTGCGATTGGTGATAAATACAACCTCCTTCTAGACAAACAGAGTGATCTCCAGAGGTTAATCTTGATAGTTATGTTGGGACTTATGTCATCGAGTGAATTCGTGCCATCTCTTATGGAAGAATTGAAGATAAGCCGCACTGAAGCAAATTTGATAGCCAATGATGTCAGTGAACAGATATTTGCCCCTATCCGTACACATTTGAGAGAATGGGAAGAGCAAACAGAAACAGATCTCGAGCGCCTTGGAGACTTCACTATAGACCATACCCAGACGGCGGGGAATGAGTCTCTATCTACAGAAGACAATGCTGGCAACGGTATGCTTGTGGAAAGACGACCTACAATTCTAGATAGTATAGAGAACCCTCAACCAGCCAAGAGGACATTTGTCACAAAAACATCAGAAACACGTACAGAGCCACTCACTGACCATCTCTTGAGCACTCCTGTCACAGTTCCACCACAAAGGATTGTACAGCCAAGCACACAGACCCAGAAGTCAGCAGACCCCTACAAGGAATCAATCGCTTAGTGTGATATAATTGTGACAATGCGCTTTCAAGTTCCTCAATTTATCGAGATTGAAGATAAGATATTTGGCCCATTGACGCTGAAGCAGTTTATTTATTTGGCTGGTGGTGGTGGGTTGTCTTTCATGGTGTACATATTCCTTAACAACCTTTTCTTGTCTGCGTTACCGATCTTGATCATAGTGGGTATATCTGGATTGTTGGCATTCTTCAAGATAAACAATAAACCCCTAATAAACGTTATCGAATCTGCTTACAAATATTATGTCGGCGACAAGCTCTATATCTGGAAGAAGGTGGCCAATCCACAACCAACAATAGAGCCGGCGACTACCAATGATATGAAAAATTATGCCTCCATCATGGTCCCAAAGATGTCAAATAGTAAATTGAAGGATCTAACCTGGAGTTTGGATGTGCAAGATAGTAGATATGCAAATAAAAACTCAAAGAGTAACAACCGCTAAAAAAATATCATGGCACAAAGCACAAAAACAACTCAAGATTTTATACCAATACAAGAAATACGCGACGGTATAATCATACTGAAGGGCGGTGGTATGCGCTCAGTTATATTGGCGTCATCTCTGAACTTTGCTTTGAAGTCTGGAGATGAGCAGGCGTCAATCTTGATGCAATTCCAAAACTTTTTGAACTCTCTGGATTTCTCTGTGCAGATTTTCATTCAGTCAAAAAAGCTTGATATAAGGCCATATTTGGCTCTTCTGGAAGATCGTTACAAAGAACAAAATACGGATCTTATGAAGATCCAAGTTCAAGAATATATCGGATTCATAAAAGCTTTCGTGGAGAGTACAGATATTATGACAAAAAGCTTCTTTATTGTTGTTCCTTATGATCCACCAATGCTAACTGCCAACAATAACCCGATCACAAATCTTTTTGGCGGTAAAAATTCCACCGGTAATACCTCAGCTTCTGCTGAAAAACAAAAAAGTTTCAGTGAATATAGGAGTCAGTTGGAACAGCGTTCAGCTGTGGTAGAACAAGGTCTGGTTCGTTGTGGTGTGCGCGCAGCAGAGCTTGGAACAGAGGAGATCGTCGAGCTCTTCTACAAACTCTTCAATCCAGGCGAAACAGAAAAGCCGATACAGATAACATAAAATATTAAAATCATGTCATTCCTAGGAAAAATCTTCAATAAAAAAGAACAATCACCGATTGTTTCTATACTGCCACAAGAAATATATCAGGCTGGAGTCTTGGAATTGCGTGATGTTATAGCACCATCAGCTCTGAAGGTCACTCCAAAAGAATTAAATCTTGGCGAAAAGGTTGCACGTACACTCTTCGTCATTTCATATCCACGCTTCTTGGAAGAGAGTTGGTTTGCACCGATCATCAACCTCGACAAAGTCTTCAATGTCTCCATATTTATTCATCCTGTGGATACTGCAAAGATTTTGCGACATTTCCAAAAGAAGGTGGCTGAAGTACAGAGCCAGATATCTAGAAGGGAGGACAAGGGTCTTGTGCGCGACCCTTCACTAGATACCGCTTACCAAGACCTAGAAACACTGCGTGACCAGCTTATGCAGGCTCAAGAGCACCTCTTCGATGTGGGTATATATATCACCATATTTGCTGATAGTGATAGTGAGTTGGACAAGCTCGAATCCGAGATCAAATCCATGTTGGAGTCCAAGCTTATATATGTGAAGCCAGCATTGTTCCAGCAAGAACAGGGCTTTAAGAGCGTTATACCTATAGCCGATGACCAACTTTCTGTGCATTCCAAACTCAACTCTTCACCACTTTCGAGTATATTCCCATTCGTTTCATTTGATCTGACGGAAAACAAGGGTATCCTTTATGGTATAAATCGTCACAATTCTTCTCTAGTCTTGTTTGATAGATTCTCTCTAGAAAACTATAACTCTGTGACCTTCGCTGTCGCTGGTGCTGGTAAATCTTACTGCACAAAGCTGGAAATCTTACGCACACTCATGTTCGATACCGATGTCCTTGTTATTGACCCTGAAAAAGAATATGAATACATGGCTGAAGCTACTGGTGGAAAATATTTCAATATCTCATTGAACTCTGAACACCATATAAATCCATTTGATTTGCCAGTACCAGCAGAAGATGAATCAACTTCAGATGTCTTGCGTTCAAATATCATAAACTTGGTCGGTCTTTTCCGTATAATGTTCGGCGGTTTGTCACAAGAAGAAGATGCCATCATAGATCGTGCCATCACTGAGACTTATGCTTTGAAAGATATAACAGCAGACTCTGATTTCCGTAATGTTGAGCCACCTCTTCTCTCTGATTTCGAGCTAGTCCTCGCTGGGATGGAAGGTGCAGAGTCTCTAGTAGAGCGTCTGACGAAATATACGAAGGGAACATGGGCTGGTTTCATCAACAGACCATCCAATGTCGACATAAATAACAAATTTGCTGTCTTTTCACTCCGTGATATGGAAGATGAGCTCAAACCGGTGGCTATGTATATAGTTACACACTATATATGGAACATGGTCCGCAGAACGAAGAAGAAGCGTCTTCTTGTGGTCGATGAAGCTTGGTGGATGATGAAATCCGAAGATACGGCCTCATTCTTGTTCGGAATAGCAAAGAGATGTCGCAAATACTGGCTTGGTTTGGCCACAATAACGCAAGATGTGGATGATTTCTTGAAATCTCCTTATGGTCTACCGATCCTAACAAACTCTTCTATACAGGTTTTGCTAAAACAATCGCCGACAATAATAGATCATATCCAAGAGACATTCCATCTAACAGATGAAGAAAAGTATTTGCTTCTAGAGTCCGATGTTGGAGAAGGTATCTTCTTCGTTGGTCTCAAACATGTGGCCTTAAAAGTGGTCGCTTCGTACACAGAAGACCAGATCATCACCACAAATCCAGAACAGGTCCAACAAATCCAGCGTGCAAAGAAGGAGCTAGAGGCGGCAGGGCAGTAGAGGTGGTATAATTCGTTTATTATGGCTTATAAAAGGAAATCAGACGGCTGGATACTGTTGTATATATTTGCAGGAGGGATGGATTTTATACAATTCTTCATACTAGAGTTAATCTTTGTGTGGTTTTTTGGGGCTGGCGCAGCTATAAACGAGGTTATAGATCCTATTGTTGGGGTAATATTGGCTGGTTGGATACAGTTTATCAAGAAAGTGTCTTTGGTTTCCCGCCCACAAAGACTTGTCTCCATGTTTGCGACAGAGGCTGCGGCCGCACTGACTGGTGGTATAGCTCAATTCTGGATTCTTGATGTTTGGTACATACACAATGATGTAAAAAAGGAGGATAATGAAGCCGAGCAGCAAGAGTTACAAAAAAATTTGAGGCCAGAACAAGATGAGCCTATAAATAAAGTTGGTAGTGATGGTGTACCAACACGCCTACCAGAGAAAGCTACACAAGAGGCGGCTGTAAGTAATATCAGATCAACACCACCCTTAAATATAGTGGCTGGTACCAGTAGACCGCGTGGAAGATAGTGCATAACCACTTTAGCTATTTTCTCATTTACTTGATAAAATACTAGTTAATGAAACCTCGTAATTCTATTGTATTTGTCTGTCTGGTCGCTTCGATAATAACCAGTGTTGTTTTCTCGATCAAAGCTGCACAAGCTCAACTAGTTCCTGTGTCTATAAGCGTACTCCAGCTTTCAATATTACCGAAAAATCCAAGCCCAAATGAGTCTGTTGTTGTAAAAGTAGAAAGTTATGCCACAGATATCAGTGGTGCAACTATATCTTGGTCAGCAAATGATACGGTTATGAAGAAAGGGGTAGGACTGACAACATTTACTACACAAGCTCCAAAGTTGGGAAAAACACTAACTATACAAGTAAATGTCGTGACTCCTTCTGGACAACAATACAACGAGAGTTTACCTATAAAATCTGGTGGTGTAGATTTCATCACAGAATCCAGTGGTTACACTCCTCCTTTTTTCCTAGGAAGATTGCCGGTTGTTTATGAAAACACTGTGAGAATCGTGGCTGTGCCGCATTTGGCAAATTCTGCTGGTGTGGAATATGATCCATCGACGCTGATATATAAATGGGAAAAAGACAGTGGCGAGGTTTTGTCTGACATGTCTGGATATGGAAAGAGTTCTATTGACCTGAAAGGGGATATCATACCTAGACCTTATTCACTTACTGTCACCGTGAATACAAAAGATGGCACAAATACAACAAAAGGAACTGTGTCTGTAATACCACAACGAGCTAGTCTGGTTTTTTATGTAAATGATTCTTTGTATGGTCCTTTGTACAACAGATCTATAGATACAGTAAATCTTGGTACACAAAAAGAACTTTCTGTAGTCGCTGTTCCATTTGGTTTTGATAAAGTTTTAAATGGTCTAGGTAATCTTGTTTTAAATTGGTCAATAAATGGCACCTACAACTCCGACTTGGGTTCTAGTAACAATATTGTCTTGAGAGCACCAGACGGCTCAGCTGGTTCATCTGATATCAATCTTAGTATAAGCAATAAAAGGGAATTCCTACAGAGCGCTAATAGCGGCTTCGCCACAAATTTCAGTGGAGCTACTGATTCGACCAATTCAACAAGTAATCCTGTAACATTTTAAATAATATGAAAATGAAAAAAGAAAAAATTATCATTCTAGGAATAGTTGCGTCAGTATTGTTTGGTGGTGTTGTTAATGGTCAAACTACTAAAAACACTCCAACATCAGTCTCTGGGCCAGTTCCAACCTCAACAACTACTCAATCTCTAGGCTCTCTAAACATCCTATCACCAGGAACAAATTCAATCTCAGACGGAGTGACACCGTCAGCTGCTGCAAAACTTGATCAAAACCTACAGTTTCAAAATAATGGTGGTTTAGTGAACACACCAACTAAATCTCCTGGTAGCTACACCCTTCTAGAACCACTGCCTTGTATTGAGGCATTGAAAAATGGTGCTCCTGGTATCGAGTGTATAAATGGTCAAGTGGTAGATATGAATATAAAAGGTTATGTTCAGTATATGTTCAACTTGCTTATAGCAATATCAGCCGTGGCTGCGGTGTTCATGATTGTTTTGGGAGGATTCGAATATATGACATCAGACGCTATACAAGGAAAAAGTGAAGGAAAAGAGAAGATTAAACATGCTATTGAGGGCCTTCTTCTGGTTTTGTGTTCTTATTTGATCCTACGAACAATAAATCCACAGTTTGTGAATATACCAAATACTTTAGTGGCACCGCTAACTACTCAAGTAAAGACTGGCGTCCTAGATTTTTCAACAGTTTTAAATGATCAGGCCAATTTCGCCATAAATAATAGAAACTATGCAGTAACAACTCTAAATAATGCCAAAACAACCATCGCCAATCTATCTACACAACACAACACAATCTCTGAACAGTTGATGTCTAACCAAAATACAGATGGTACACCTTTAACTGCTAGTCAGAGGGATACATTGATTCTACAAAATGCAGAGTTTCAAGATCAAATAAACCAAATGAAGGCAGTAGTTGTTGTTAATTCAGGTGCTCAAGCATTTCAAACTAGTGTCACATATGCTGCTCAAGGAAAAACTGATATGACTTTAGATGCTAATATAGCTAATATTGACAACATATACAAACAAGATGCAACTAGTTTAGTTGATGGTGGTCTGGCCGCACAACCATACACCACAGCAGATGGTTATAAAACCACAGCGGCACAACAATTAAAAGATCAAGCTTCTTACGCAAAAGGTTTGTTGTTGATTCAACAAAGCCAGCAAATAGACTCTAGTAATCTTGGTATAAAAACTATTGTAGGTTCGACTGCTGCTGGTGCAGTCACTGGAGCGACCGTAGCTGGTGCCGGTGGAACATTTGTAGTCCCTGTAGTAGGAACTGCTGTTGGTGCTGGTGGTGGTGCTGTTGTTGGTGGTGGTATAGGACTTGCATCAGGTCTTGCCGTCACTGCAAAAGGGTTGTACTTATCTGCAGAAAACAGCTCTAGGTATAAAGATATTGTTGCCTCTATCCAAGACCCTAAACTACAAGAGGAACTCAAATCTGCAGCGATAAAAGCTGGTCAATAATTATAAACACTTAAGATACATCACCCATGTCCAACCGAGCAGCAACAATCACAATCATCATCTTGGTACTTGTCCTCATACTTCTTGGGGTGGGATATTGGTGGTATATGTCACATCTTTCAACACCTGGTCCTATAACAAATAGCTCGAACCCTACTGGTTTTGTCCCATTAAATCGTGACTCTGGCAGTGGTAGTCAAAGCTCTTCTACTGGAAATGGTTCTATCACAAATTCGACGACTACTGGAAACCAACAAATCGGTACTATCAAAACAAACCCTATACCTGTTCTTCGTCTCCTAAGTAATACTCCTGTAGGTGGATATGCGGCCAGCACAACTGGTACAACAACGGTGATGCGTTGGGTTGATAGGGGCCGCGGCAATGTCTACCAGACTCGAGGTGACACATTGAACATAACAACTCTCTCTAACACACTCCTTCCACGCCTTTATAACAGCTCTTGGAACAAAGATTTGACGGCGTTTATTGGCCAAACATTGCAAGATGATAGTGAAACTCCGACTTCTATATATGCCCAGCTCCAGTCTCGCGCGATAACTTCAACAACAAGTGCCTCAACATCCTTTGATTTGCGTGGAAAAAATCTACCAGATAACACTATCGGTTATGCTGTTTCTCCCAAAAAGGATCAGGTCTTCCTGCTTGTGAAGGGTGATACTGTATCTACTGGATATGTAACCAACTTCGATGGCACAAAGGCTGTACAGATATTTACAACTCCTCTTGCTCAATTAAATGTTGATTGGCCATCTGACAATATAATCTCCATAACAAACAAAGGAACTGCTGATAGGGCTGGTTATCTCTATTTCGTAAATCCAAAGACTGGTGCTTGGACAAAAATCCTTGGCCCTCTAAATGGTCTAAGCTCTCGTGTCAGCCAAGATGGTAAAAAAGTCTTCTTCTCAGTCGCCGGATCTAACGCCGATGTAAAATCTGCTATATATAATATCGCCAGCAGCACAATAACAGACGTGGTTATACAAACTCTCGCCGATAAGTGTGTTTGGGGTAATTTCTACAAAGAAATAGTTTACTGCGCGGTACCATTCCAACCTGTTTCTGGTACATATCCAGATGATTGGTATTTGGGCTCTCTCTCAACCATAGACAAGATTTGGCAGATAAACTCTATAACAGGGGAGACGAAGCTTGTGAACAACCTTATTGGTCAAGCCGACAGAGTTATAGATGCTTTCAGTCTCGTCTTAGACAACAAAGACAACTTCCTGTTGTTTATGAATAAAAACGACTTGTCCCTTTGGTCACTTGATCTAGTAAGAAGTAAGTAAAAAAGCCCCCTCAGGGGCTTTTTTGTTGCTTATTGTTTTATATCTTCAAGAGTTTCTTTCTAACATATAACTCCTGACCTAGTGTAAATAATGTGCTCACAGACCAATATATTGCGATTATAGAGGCCGCTTGAGGGTATCTGGCTGGAATTAGCCAGTAAACTGATGCGAAGGCTAGAATCGGCATAAAATACTTCATGTTTGTATTCATAGATGACATCATATCTGCTGTAGATCCTGTTTTTGCCACCGTGTTGCCATCTTGTGCATTCTTTTTGGCTATCAAGCGAATCTGATGTGATGCGAGGGAGTAATGTAGTTGAAAAAACTGAATAACACCAGTTAGAAGCGCCAGTATTAAGCTTTTACCAAGTAGGTTTATACCTAGAAGGCTGATGTGTGCGGTTGGCACATGAACAAAACTATAAAGAAGTTCTGGTTGCACTGTTGGCACAATTTTATAAAAGACTGAGATCAGTGCTATTAAGATTGGTAATTGAATAATAATCAAAAGAACACCAGAAAGTGGCTTGATTTTCTTTGTTTTGTACAATTCCATCGTCTTTTGTGCTTGCATCTGACGATTGTCGGCATGCTGGGCTTTTATTTTATTGAGTTCAGGTTCAGCATCCTTCATACGAACTTGGGTTAGAAGAGCACTCTTAGAGAGGGGATAGAGGATCAGACGAACTATCGCTGTAAAAAGGATGACAGCAAGTCCAACATCTATACCTGGGATGTTCATCAGAGCCACGAGGCCATTATAAAGAGGAAGGAAGATGAAAGTATTGTACATAAGTATATTTAAATAATTAAATGATTATTGAATATCTACTATAGCACACCCGCCTTACTAAGGAGAGTTTTCAGATCAGTGGTGAGTGTCTTTAGGTTGGCCCCAATGGACGCGGCTTTACAAAGAACAATGACTTGGAAACCTGGTTTGACCAAAACACCTGTAAGTTTCAAGGCTTCGTATGTTCGCCTTCGGGCCAAATTCCTAGCAACCGCTGTTTTGGCGATCTTTTTTGAAACAATGGCTGCAAAGCCGTTTCCTAAAACCGGTTTTGGTGTCTTAAGGGTCTTTGGAGTCTTGACGAGGACTTTTAGAGTAAAAAAGGGGGAGTGAAAGGACTTACTGTTTTCCATAACAGCAGAAACTTGCTCGGTAGTGAGCCTTTGGGTTTTTTTAAGCATTATTAGACCGCGACACGCTTGCGACCCTTCGCACGGCGTCTTGCAAGAGCCTTGCGGCCGCCTGGAGTCTTCATGCGTACTCGAAAACCGTGTGATTTGGAGCGCTTTCGCTTCTTGGGGTTGTATGTAAATGACATGTCAGCAATAATACATTATTTATACAGAAGCGCAAGCTTCCAGAAGGTTGGGAAGTGTTTCCTAATGCGTAATCCACATGTTATCAACATATTTTTGAGCACTCCACAAGTTTGCAGAATTATAAACAAAGGTATACTTAGACCCATGCAAGATTACTCAAAACTTTGGCAGACAGCCCTTATAGAGATAGAGTCCGCCGTATCACAAGCCAATTTCTCCACATGGTTCAAGGAGACTAGGATTGTAAGGGAAGCTGATGGTGTTATATATCTTGGTGTTCCAAATTCATTTACACAAGAATGGCTCTATAAGAAGTTCCATAACTCTATTTTGCGCATATTACGCCAGACAAACGAGCAGGTTAGGGCACTAGAATACATTATAGAGAAAGAAAATGGCTCAAAGAAGGAAGATGGTAAGAAAAAGGCTGTTTTGGCACCAACAATCTCTATGCCTTTGCAGGATTTTTATATCAACAAAGAAGATAATTTGAATCCAAGATACACTTTTGAAAGTTTTGTCGTTGGTTCTTTCAATGAACTAGCTCACGCCGCCTCCCAAACAATAGTGACCGCTCCTGGTCAAACCTATAATCCATTGTTTATATATGGAGATCCTGGTCGTGGCAAAACACACCTTATACAAGCGGTTGGAAATAAAATAAAAAAGGATATGCCGGACAAAAAAGTCTTTTATCTTACTTCAGAGCGTTTCTGTACTGAGTTCTTCGCCGCTCTTCAAGAAAATAAAGCCAACCAATTTAAAGAGAAGTATAGGAAGTATGATGTGGTGATTATGGATGATATCCAATTCTTCTCTGGTAAAGAAAAGTTTCAAGAGGAGTTGTTCCATTTCTTCAATACCTTCAAAGATAGTTGCAGACAGCTTGTATTCTCGTCTGATAGACACCCAAATGTCATCCCTGGGCTTGAGGAGCGTCTGAGAAGTAGATTCAACACTGGTATGGTTGTAGACCTCCAAGAGCTTGATCAAGAGTCTAGAATGGCTATAGTTAGGGCTAAATGCGCCACACAAAACATAACCATGTTGGCCGAGGTTGTAGAGCTTATCGCCTCATCAATAGGGGACAATATCCGTGAAATAGAGGGGGTGGTTAATATCATCGCTTGCCAAACACAACTCAAAAACCGTGAGTTAAACTTAAATGAAATAAAGAATATCCTAAAAAACAACACGAAACCAAAGAAAATGGTGTCTGTTAAGGATATAGTTAAGGTTGTTTCAGATTTCTACAACATAGACGAACAGAGTATATTCGATAAAACCAGACGTAAAGAGGTTGTTAGGCCACGCCAAATGATTATGTACCTTTTGCGTGAGGATTTTGGTATTTCTTTTCCTTCGATTGGAGAGAAATTAGGTGGAAGAGATCACACCACAGTGATTCACTCTTACGAGAAGGTGAAAGAGGAGTTGAAAAGAGATACTATATTATCTCAGGAGGTGGCACAGTTGAGGTCAATGATTTAGGTTTTAGTTGTTGATAAGTTTGTGGAAAAGTTTGTAGTTAGTAATAGGATAAGTTGGTGGTAAGAATGGTTTTAAAAAACAATCAAAAACAATTCACTTGTTATTAAAAAATAAAACTTAAAAAACCAAGCTTTTAGGCCACAGAAAAACTTGTTCACATAAATACACCCTTAATAGCGATTAATTTATTTAAATAAGAACAATAATACTATTACTAACATGAAAATCGAGATTCAGACACAAAAAATAAAAGAGATTATCCAAAAAATAGACCGCATAGCTGGAAAACACACCACTCTTCCTGTTTTGTCTTGTATTTTGATTGAGTTTAATAAAAACACAGCAATTTTCAAAGCTACAAACTTAGATGTTGGTATTGAAGTGTCTATACCAATCAAATCAGAAGGTTCTGGCGCTGTAGCAGTACCAGCACACACCTTAAGTGCTTTTATATCTCAACTACCAGACCAAAATGGTGTTGTTTCTATGGAAATAGACGGTGGAAACATAAAAATAACCACCCCACACTCAAACGGAGTAATAAAGACAGTACCAATTGATGATTTTCCAACAATACCAAAAGTTGTTGATGGTCAAACATACGATCTTCCAGCAGATGTTTTTATAAAAGGCCTCAAATCTGTGTGGTACAGTGCCTCAGTTTCCAGTATAAAACCAGAACTTTCAAGTATTTACATATATCGCGATGGTGAGTATATAAACTTTGCGGCTACAGACTCATTCCGTTTAGCAGAGAAGAAAGTGAAGGCGCCAAACACAGCCAAAATGGGGGATATTTTGATTCCATTCAAAAATATTGCTGACATAGTCAGGTTTCTGGAGGGTGTTGGTGGAACAGTGAAAGTAACAACCAGCAAAAACCTAATTTCTTTTAGTGAAAATGGTACATACCTAGTTTCAAGAGTGATTGACGGTGTTTTCCCAGATTATCACCAAATCATTCCTAAAAGCTTTATAACAGAAGCAGTAATCTTAAAACAGGACTTTATAAACGCACTCAAAATATCAAATATATTCTCAGATAGGTTCAATCAAATCAAACTAGTGATCGACCCGAAGAAAAAAGTTTTTGATATCCAAACAAAAAACAGTGATGTTGGTGAAAATAAAACCTCCGTTTCAGCGGCATTGTCTGGTGAACAAATAGAGGTCAATTTCAACTACAAATATGTTGCCGACTGTTTCCAGTCTATAGAAGCCGACAGCCTCTCATTACAACTTGGCGGCCTCAACAAACCAATGCTTATCCGCTCCGTTTCTGGTGACCAAACATTTTTATATATAGTGATGCCAATGAATAGATAATGGAATAGGTAATGTTCAATATAAATCATCTTTTGGATAGGATGCGCGCCATTCGCAACAGCGATGTTGGTTTGCGTACAACAACACAGGCTGCCCTAAAGAAACACACCAATATAGATGTTCCAATCGAATCTATACAAGTTAAATCTGGAAGAGTTTCAATCAAAAACATACCAGGAGCTGCTAGAGCAGAAATCTTTATGAAGAAGACGCAAATTCTAGAGGAAATTAAAAACAACACTGGTAGCAGTAAAATAGTAGAGATAAACTAAAAACAAACGAATCTATTATTGTGTTTGTGCTACGTGGAAATTTAGACTGGCCTGGCCTTTATTGTAGACACCGTCGTAAACAGTCACAGATAAAACATTGTCTGCAGACAAGTCGGTGACGTCGGCTGGCACAAAACTTATATTGAGAGGACTCTGTGTTGAAGTAAGCACGTATTTTCCATTTATATACACATCAGTCTTGGTTATTTGGTAAACATTGTTTGATCTTATTTGTATAGACAAAGGCAACTGTGGGTCTATGGTTGAACCTTCAATAGGGGACACAATGCTTATTTGGGGCGATTTCTCTGGAGTATGGACGTCGTCGGTGGCCGTTGGGATTGGTGTGGGAACAGTCTCTCTGAAATCAGGGTGTGATTTAACATAGTTTGTAAACCAATTACGAACACCATATTCCCAATACTGGAATTGGGAGTCTTTGGTTGGGTCTATTGGCGCCAAACCACGAGGGTCATCTTTGTTCAACCAATAAAGAATTGAGTGGACATTATTGAAGACAACCTCTTTTTTTGTTTCTACTGGGGTGTACGGAGTTGCTACTTTTCCAGATATTGTATCTACCCAATATGAAATGCCTCCTTGCCAGACGCCATGTAATACCGGCTTACCACTAGTATATGGTTGAGGAGGAGCCACAAAATTACTTGGAGGAAAATTCTTGGCTACTTGTGACATGAAAGCGCCCCAAAGAGGAGAAATAATCAAACCAGCAACATTGTGTTGCATTGGAGTGTTGTCGTTGTTTCCAGCCCAAGCACCAACAACCAAATCTGGAGTGTAACCAAGAGTCCAAACATCACGGTAGTCGTTTGTTGTACCTGTTTTTATAGCTACAGTACGGCCAACACTTTCTCCTATTGGTTTCAAACTAGCCATACGGACATTTGTATCAGAAAGAATGCTAGAGATTTGACGCACCGCCTCTGCTGGCACAACTTGTGATGGGTTTAAGGTTGCCTTTTCCAAAACATTACCCTTACTATCATCGACTTCTAACACAGATCTGTAAGGATTACGGACACCATCGTCAGCAAAGACACCATAAGCACTAGTGATATCAAGAAGAGAAACCTCACCACCACCAAGAACAAGTGTTAGACCATATCTATTTGGGTCACTAAGGGTGGTTATACCCATTTCTTGGGCTGTTTGTAAGGAATCACCAATACCTGCTAAGTAAAGAGCTTTAACCGCTGGTATATTGCGAGATTGGGCCAATGCTTGTCGTACAGTGAGTGGACCTTCGAAGATATTGTCGTATTCTCCAGGTGAATAACAAGGCGTGCTGGAAGAATATGCACCACTTGGGTTTTCCCAAAAACCAGTTAAATTGTTGAATAGCAAATCTGGAGCAAGTGCTGGGTTTTTTGGCCTACCATCGACAGTACACTCTGTAGAAAACTCTGTTTCTGCATCGAAAAGAACAGTTTCTGGCGTATAACCCTTTTCAAACAAAGTTGTATATACAAAAGGTTTGAAAGTAGATCCTGGTTGGCGGTTTGCCAAGGCGACATTGTAATTACCATCGATACTTTCATCGAAATAATCTTTTGATCCAACCATAGTCAGAATATCTCCAGTTTTTGGATCTATAGCGACCACGGCGGTATTACTAGCGTTGTAGTTTTCAGAGAGTGAGGCACTAAATTTTGTTACTACATCCTCTGCTTTTTTCTGCATATCATAATCAAGGGAGGTGATAACTTTCAGGCCACCATTTAGAACAACATCCTCACCATATTTTTGTGTTAAATAATCTTTCACATACATCACAAAATGTGGGGCACGAATACTTCCAGCACTACGGGATGAGAAGATAACCTTTTCTTTTAAAGCAGCTTGGTATTCTTTGTCGGAGATCATCCCAAGAGACTTCATTCGTGATAGGACAGTTTTCTCTCTCGCATCCAAAGCGCTCTTATGTAATCCGTTTGGGGAATAATAGCTCGGCGCCTGTGGAATAGCCGCGAGATAGGCCGCCTCGGCGATAGTTACATTTTTTGCTGGTTTACCAAAGAATATTTGAGAGGCTTCTTCTATACCATAAGTGGTTCCACCATAAGGAGTTTCGTTGAAATATGCCTGCAAAATCTGATCCTTCGTCATCACTTGAGTGAGTTTGATAGCTAGAACCAACTCTTTTATCTTTCTAGTTATAGTTTTGTCTTGGGTCAATAAAGAATTTTTTATAACTTGTTGAGTGATAGTAGAAGCACCTTGGTTGTAACCACCTGTAGATATGTTGGCCAAAAAAGCTCGGATTATAGAGAGCGGTTCTATGCCGGAGTTGTGATAAAAATTTGAATCCTCTATAGCGATCGTCGCCTGTTGAATATAAGGAGATATTTCAGAAAGGGTAACAGTTTTTCTTTTTATATTTGCTCCAGTGTCGTAAAGAAGTATTGTTCCAGTACGGTCATAGATCTTCGTAGACTCCACAACCTGTCTACTTGTGAATGAACTCAAATCTGGTATTGGTAGAGTTGCTACCCACAAAGCCATTAAACCACAAGAGATGAAGACAACAGATAAAACAATCAATAAAAGCGACTTTATATGTCGTTTATGTTTGCGATAATGATGACGTATCATATCGCGATATTATAACACTAACTACCAATTATCACCGCTCAAGAGGTCCATATCCTCCTCGTCTTCAGTTTCTTCAGTCTCTATTTCCAAATCCTCTGGAACCTCTTCCACCAAAACCGGATCTATTACATCCAAAACCTTCAACTCATCTACCTCTTCCTTTTCTATTTTGGGTGTAGCCTTCACGATGGGGGTGACGAGCGGCCGCTTTTTTTTGTCTGATTTTGTGTGACGGGTAGCCGTCCTTTTTTGCACTTTTGTCATTGTGCATAATTTGTAACAAAACAGATTTATTTTGGCAAGAACTACCGGCTGTGGATAATTGCGGCGTGTGTCAGGGCTACAGCTATCGCATCATATTCGTCATCAAGCATTTTTTTCTTTGGTAAAGAGACAAGGAGATTTACCATTTTTATCATGCGAGATTTATCGCTCGATCCGTCGCTAGTCACAGCGGTTTTTATTTGCATAGGGCTGTATTCGTAAATAAGGACGCCTCTTTTTATTGCTTCATACATGATAATACCTCGCGCCTCAGCAACACGCATTCCGGTTTTTTGGTTTGTTGATATGAAAAGAGTTTCTATTGCCAGTGCGTCTGGTTGGAATTTTTCTATAATTTTCGATATCTCCACACCGATCTCGCCGAGGCGTTTGTGTATATCATCTTTCGCCGATGTGCGAAAACAATCCGAGTAGAGGACGGTGTTTTTTTCGATTACTGCGATGCCGAGTCTTTCATAGCCAGGATCTATACCTAGGATTCGCATGTTATTCTGCGTTTGTGAAGACTTCTTGAACCTCATCATTGTTTTCTAGATCTTCTACGATTTTTCCCAACTTTTCTATGTCGGCATCTTCCAAAGGAGTTGTGGTTGTGGCTTGCCATCCTTCATGTGTTTTTGTAAATGCCCACGAGGCGCTTCCTTGAGCTGCCAATTCGAGTTCATGTAGAGCCAATATGTGTTTAATCTCTTGTGCAGCCTTGTTTTTGTTATCAGTTAAGGCTTCTATGAGGATTGCTACGCCACCAGGACCGTAAGACTCATAGAGGTGCAGTTCCATAGCTGTACTGTTGTCGGTGGAACCTTTTTTCACCGCACGATCGATCGTGTCGTTTGGTAGGTTTTCTTTGCGGGCTTTGTCTATCGCGGCAGCGAGACCTGGAGAGAGGATGTTGCCTTTGGCTTTCTTCGACTCTACTGTTATAAGACGGACGAATTTACCAAAAGCTTTGCTCTTTTGAGCGTCGTTTTTGGCTTTCAAGTGCTTTATTTTTGAGAATTTATTGTGTCCGGACATGGTCGTTGTTGGTTATGGTGGTATTATACACGAAATGAAGAAGATTTATATCAACCCTAGAATAATACAAGCGATGAGGCTTTCTGAAAATGAGAAGGTTGTTTGGAGTGTACTTCTTGGCCAGCAGTTCGGTAAAACTCCTGGGAGGATTGCTAGGTTGGCGGGAATCCCTAGAACAACGGTTGCTTATATACTCAAAAAATTTCATAAATATGGACTTGTTATAAGAGAGGTAGGCGTTTCTGGACACAGGTGTCCTGTTTGGAGATACAAGAAAGGATTGGAGTTTATGCATTATAAAAACAAAGAAGACAAAGTTCCTTTGGAAATAAGGTTTGATCACGAATGTTAAGTTTTGAGCCGTATTTTTGTGCCTAGGGGGGCACAAGCAATTCGAGCACATATGCGAAAACGACGAAATTTTCGTCAAAAACGCCGCGCAACCCAGGCCTAGAATTAGACCTAACTATAGCCACGAAAATGACGAACTTTTCGTCGTTTTTCCATATGGTGTCGCGGAGCATGTGTCCCACCAGCCTCCTTTTTGTTTTTATGAGAAAATTGTGGCCACTAAAGCAACTTCGCCGATCCTGGCCGGCCACCCTTCACACCAATATGCCCATACGCCTTCTCAGTTGCTGTGCGACCACGCGGTGTTCGTTCAAGCAAACCAAGCTGTATCAAATACGGCTCATAAACTTCCTCAATCGTCGCCATCTCTTCAGACAAAGCGGCAGCAATAGTATTTAGTCCGACTGGCCCACCACCAAACTTATTTATAATCACTTTCAAAATATCACGATCGGCGCCAGTGAGTCCGATTTTATCGACACCCAACATATCCAAAGAAGCTTCAACAACATCTTTATTCAAATCCTTTTTTTGTATTTGTGCCAAGTCACGACTCCTTTTCAGATGATAATTGGCTGTTCGAGGGGTGAATCGTGAACGGACAGCGATCTCAGCCAAAGCTTCAGGTTGAGCCTTTATTCCTAAAATCTTCGCAGAGCGACGGACAATCTCAGCTATTTCTTCATTTGAATAAAACTCCAACTTGAAGACTCCACCAGAGAAGCGTGAACGCAAAGGCGCAGATATCATAGCCACACGCGTGGTTGCAGCTATCAAAGTAAATGGTGGCAACTCAAGTTGTATTGTTCTTGCTGAAGGTCCTTTGCCGATGATGATATCGAGAGTACCAGATTCCATAGCAGGGTAGAGAACCTCCTCAATAGCTTTGTTAAGACGGTGGATCTCGTCGATAAACAAAATATCTCCAGCCGACAAATTTGTCAGGATAGAAGCAAGGTCGCCAACTTTGAGAATTGCCGGACCGGAAGTGACTTTGATTTGCGCGCCAGTCTCTTTTGCGATCAAATGAGCAAGAGTCGTCTTTCCAAGTCCTGGAGGACCATAGAAAAGTATGTGTTCTGGTGGATGGTTGCGCTCTTTTGCAGCCGTAAGGAGGATACGCAGGTTTTCTTTTGTGTTTTTCTGGCCGATATAGTCATCCCAGCGAGTTGGTCGTAGGGTTTGGTCTAGAAAACCAGTCTCTTTTTCATCCACGGCCACTGGAGGTGTCTTTGCGGCTCTGTTTGGCTGTTTTTTATTTTCTCTTGACATAATAGATAGTTTATGCTAGACTTATGGAGGTTACAAATGGAGGGCTGAAAAGCCCAAAACTCGAGCTTATGAATCTCTAAGCAATGGCCTTCCCAGGTTTGGGCATAGTGCTAAGGACATTTTGGTCATTACGCTTGTCGTAATGCCACTGGAATTATCCTCGGGACTCTGCCTCGCTTCCGACATCACGTCGAAAGATTTTGCTTAGAGACTCTTGTGCTTGAGTCTAACTTTACCTGAACCTATCCTACCGTTTTAGCTATACAAAAAGCAATTGACAGTAGGGGATAATTTGAGCTGTAAGGATTTTCTTTAATTTTCCAAAGAGATCACACGCCTAAGTTCATCCATAGAAGTAACACCGGCCAATACTTTCGTCACACCATCTTGTTTCATTGTTAGAAGACCTTGGCCTTTTGCGGCATCCCAGATTTCTCGATCACTTGAATTTTGTTGTACCACAGCCTCTATTTCACGAGTCATTAATATGGCTTCATATATACCTATTCTGCCTTTGTAACCAGTTTTATTACATCGATCACAACCAACCGGAACATATATTTTCGAACGATCTGTTGGAACAAGTGTTTTATCTTCTATGCCAGCAACAGTATCTTCGATCTCTTTTTTATCTTGTACCAAATCAATAGAGACTTCCTTTTTGCAATACTTACAAAGTCGGCGCACAAGGCGTTGTGCCATAGAAACACGCAAAGCCGAAGGAATAATTTTTGGATTTACACCAAGCTCAGCTAAACGAGGGAATGTTCCAGCGGCATCATTTGTGTGGATGGTAGAGAAAACCAAGTGACCAGTAAGAGCTGAGTTGATGGCAATATCTGCAGTTTCATTGTCACGAATTTCACCGATCATAATAATATCTGGATCTTGGCGGACAGCAGCACGTAAACCATCGACGAATGTATAACCTTTGTCGTTGACCTGTGTCTGGACGATTCCAGGCAAGTGGTACTCAATAGGATCTTCAATAGTGATAATCTTCACATCGCTTGTGTGGATCTTTTTCAGAAAGGCATAGAGAGTGGTGGTTTTTCCAGAACCAGTTGGTCCTGTAGTAAGAGTCATACCATCTGGGCGTTGTATTTCTTCAAGCAAGATTTTCAACAGTTTCGGATATATACCAAGCTCTTCAAGAGGAACACTGATAGATTTTGGATTCAAGAGACGCATAACAACCGACTCATCATATGCTCCTGGTAAAATAGAAACACGAACCTCAATATCACCGATAGGTAGATGAATACTAAAGCGGCCATCTTGCGAAGATTTCTTCACATTTAACTTCATACCAGAAATAAGTTTGATACGAGAGAGGAGCAGGGCATAGGTTTCATTGTCGAAACGAGTGACATCTTGCAAGACACCATCTAGACGATAACGCAGACGAACATATTCTTCCTCTGGCTCCAAATGCATATCTGACGCCTCTAGTGCCAGTGCACCCGCCACCACAACTTCCAAAATTCGAGAAACACGGTAACTCTTTTTCATTGTTATGGTATTTTCCAGTATAGATATTACAGTTGGAAGACTTTTTGCCTTTTCCACAATGACAGATATTTCCTCGGCTGATATTTGCAATGAGCCGGCCTTACTCTCGTAAGCAAAAGAAAGGTCACGGTATCCTTTCCATGCTTTTTCAAGACTTTGTAAAGATGATATATAGATAACAGGGTCATAACCCTTTGTCTTCAAGTTTTCTATCACCGACAATACCTTAGGATCAACTGGATTACGGACAGCAAGCTTCACACGCTTATCTATAAGAGCGAAGCCGGCGACCAGAGCATCTTTTGCGGTCATTTCATCCACAAGTCTCAATGCATCCGTGTTTATCGGCACTGTCAGTAGGTTTTCGTAGTCGACGTTGTATTTGCCGGCCAACATCTGCACAAGGTCTTCCTCCTCGTGGTGTAAAAGGTCTTTCAGTTTACGCTTTTGCTTATCTTCATCAAATACAATTGTCATTGGCTATAATTATAGCGTATTTTCAAGTCGAATTGGCTGTGGTTAACAGATGTTTTTGGTAGCTTGACTTTTCGCTAGTGTGGTGGTATATTGTGAGGGAATTCAGAACGGCTCACTAAAGGTGTTTTTAGTCCCTAAGTGACCATTTGAAATAAAAGCTTAGTCGTGGAAAAAAGTTAACAATGTAGATAGCGCCTAAACGGCGCGGAAAGGAGCATCCTATGAAAAGGATTCTTCAAAAAGTAGTAAAGTTAGTGCCGCTTGCGGCGCTGATTGTAGTGTTAGTTGCAGTGTCGGGATGTTTTACTGGGAATGCTGGTGGGTCAAATCAGCAGCAATGGCGCTCTCAGACCGTTCCGTACGGTCAGGCAGCATATGTTGTTGCTAATGACAGCAACGGTACACCAGCTATAGTTCCAGGAATTGCTGGTCAGCACGAGCGCCACAACTCATGGGATGTGAGCGTTGATACGAACCCGCTGTCTTGGCTCAAGAAAATCTTTGGGTCGCCAACGGGTTCGACGGTGTACTTCTCAGGGCCGACTCTAACGCGCGAGATTATCGCGGTTCCGGTTAATATGATCGGTCCACCAGAAGTTGGCTACTACCAACAGCAACCCCAGTACGGTTTCACATATAGTAATGCTGGGTACGGTTACGGTGGTGGGCAGCAGCAGGTTGTTGTGCAACCACCTCCTCCACCTCCCACACCGAGGATGTGTCCGCCACCACCAAAGCCGTGTCCTCCGCCACCGAAGCTATGCCCGCCACCAGTTCGGCGGTAAGGGTGGATTAATCGTCTAGCTCGCGCGCGTTCTGCAAACACACAGGTGTATGCATAGAACGCGCGGGGTTGGCGATTTTATTTTACTTTACTTCTCCTTTTCCATAAATAAGCTACAATGTAATCAATGAAAAAAGCCACGAAAGAGACGCTCAAACCCAAACGCTTGATCCTACTGGATGCGCACGCCATTTTACATAGGGCGTATCACGCTCTGCCAGACTTCGCCACTTCGAAAGGTGAGCCGACTGGTGCATTGTATGGGTTGTCGGCGATGTTGATCAAGATAATAGAAGACCTGAAACCAGACTACTTGGTCGCTTGTTACGACATGGCCGCGCCGACTTATCGTCACGAAGCCTATAAGCTCTACAAGGCCGGTCGCAAGAAAACGGATGATGACTTGATCGCACAGATGAAGAGCTCACGCAAGATTTTCGAGGCGATGAACATTCCAATATATGAAAAAGAAGGGTTTGAAGCGGACGATGTTTTGGGCGCGATAGTTGAGCAAGTAACAGACCTCGACACTCTCATAGCTTCTGGCGATATGGACATACTCCAACTTGTGAGTGGAGAACGTGTGAAAGTGTATACATTTAAAAAAGGAATAAAAGACACAGTCATATATGATGAAGATGGTGTGAAAGCACGATTTGGTTTTGGTCCAGAGTTAATACCAGACTACAAGGGTCTGCGCGGCGATCTTTCAGATAATATTCCTGGAATAAAAGGGATTGGTGAGAAGACGGCAACTATTTTAATATCAAATTTTGGCACGATTGAGGAAATATATAAGGCGCTAAATGAAGGAGGCGCAGCAGACGCTGCATTTTCGAAAGCTGGTTTGACGCCGCGCATCATTCAACTTTTGCGTGACAATGAAGAAGAGGCTCAATTCAGTAAAATGTTAGCAACGATCCGTCGCGATGTGCCGATCACATTCGTGTTGCCAGCAAAAACTTTCAAAGAGACACTTGATGTGAAGGCGGTTAATAATTTTTGGCATGGCTTAGAATTTCGAACACTTGGGCCAAGGTTGGAGAAGGCGGTAAATGGAGAAGGGGAAAAGCGCAAGGCGCAAGGTGAAAGTGAGGCTCAATTTTTATATGCTCAAAAAGAGGGTGATGCTACCCCTAGCGCCACCCCAGGTGCCACCTCAGCCGACGACCTCGCTAAAACCGCAATTGCACTCTGGTTGGTGAACTCGAACACAACCCAACCAAAACTCGAAGATATCCTCGCATTCGCGAACACGGAAGACTTCAAAGTTGCACAAACAAGCATTATGTCCGAACTTAAGAAACTCGGCCTACAAAAAGTCTACGACGATATAGAAATCCCGCTCATGCCGGTCATAAAAATCATGCAAGAGCGCGGCATAAAGATAGATCGCAAAATTCTCACGAACCTCTCTAAGACTTACCACGAAACCGCCGCGGAACTGGAGCAAAAAATCTGGCACTATGCTGGCAGGGAATTCAATATCAGTTCACCGAAACAGCTTGGCGAAATCTTGTTTGACGTTCTCGGTCTCACAGTGAAAAATGCCAAGAAGACTGGCGCTGGCGCACGCTCTACACGCGAGTCTGAGCTTGAGAAGATGCGAGATATGCATCCGATAGTGCCGCTCATCTTCGAATTCCGTGAACTTACGAAACTTTTGTCTACTTATATCGATGCAATCCCACCTTTACTCGACGCCGATAATCGTCTTCATGCAAAATTCATCCAAACTGGCACAACGACTGGTCGCATGGCTTCGCAAGAACCAAACCTGCAGAATATTCCAATCAAAACCGAACTCGGTCGCGCGATTCGTGGGGCTTTTGTGACGGAAAAAGGTTTCAAACTTTGTGCATTTGATTATTCACAGATCGAGATACGCATCGCAGCGTTTTTATCCGGTGATAAGAAGCTCATCGACATTTTCAAAAATGGCCAAGACGTCCACACATCTGTCGCTTCCGAAGTTTTCAAGGTCGCACCAGCGCAAGTGACCGCGGATATGCGTCGTCAGGCGAAAGTCATAAATTTCGGGATAATGTATGGCATGGGCGTCACCGCCTTGAGGCAAAATCTTGGAACGACACGCGAACTGGCGCAGAAATTCCTCAACGATTACTTTGAGTCTTTCAATGGACTCGCGGCATATCTCGACCATGTGAAAGTTGAGACCGCCGCACGTGGCTACACAGAGACATTTTTTGGTCGTCGTCGCTACTTTGAGGGGATAAAGTCCAAGTTGCCATTTATCCGCGCTGCGGCCGAGCGCATGGCTATAAATGCACCGATTCAAGGAACTGAAGCCGATATTATTAAGATCGCCATGTCGCGCATTTACGAATATTGCCGCAAAGCTGGTTTGGTTGATGATGTTTTTCCGCTCGTTCAAGTCCACGATGAACTCATATACGAGATTCGTGAAGATAAGATTGACCAGGTTGTGCCGGAAATAAAAAAGATCATGGAAAATGTTATGAGTCTTGTCGAAACAAAAGGAATCCCTTTGACCGCCAATGCCATAGTAGGGAATAATTGGGGAGAGTTGAAGTAGAGGTAGTGAAATATACGGCTATAAATAGAGGTTTTTCAACTGTTGACAAATCCATAATCTGGTGTATACTACTAGTGTAGTTCTTTGATAGTCTAACTTGCAATGTGAGTAGTAGTCGTAGCCACGAAGTATTGATATTTCGATATTTTATGGCTACGACTACCACTACGGTTGTCGGGCAGAACAAACTAATCCAAGGAGATGACGCCATGAATAAACCCATGACCCCATCGGAAGTTAAGATAACGGACGGACAAATCGGTAAAGCGGCAGAAGTGTTGAGTGCCGCCTTGCGTAAACACCGCGGCGAGTTCAAGAGCAACATCGCGCAGCAAGTCCTCGGTGTGCCGGAGCTGGCCAAAGATTTGATCGCGGTCTGGCGCAATTACTACGAGAAGTTCAGCAACATGATCACTCGGATCGTGAAAGTTGAACTCAAACGCACGCCGGAACAAGCCATCGCCGCGACCAAGCGGAACAAGTATTTCGACGATAAAGTTGTCGAAGCTATGCCGCGTGCTAAGAACGGGGAAGCCCAGGTCGTGTTCTTCAAGATTGGCCATACAGTCACCGATGAAGAACTAGAAGTGGAGTACGCTTCACGTAATCTCAGACCCGCCGATCCGTTCACATTGGCCGCTGTCAATGAAGCCGATCCGGCCTTCGCTGATGAACATCCTAACAGCACACATTGGAAGGACGCCCATGGTAAATGGTGCTATATCGCGTTCTATCGTTGGCGCGATGGGCGGCGCGTGAACGTCGCTCGCGACGACGATGATTGGGATGACGACTGGTGGTTCGCTGGCCTCGCAAGTTAGCTCTTAGGCCTAAGTCACTGTACACTCTTTGTCCTTTGACCTTTGCACTTGAACCTTGCGACAAAAATTAAACCAACCGCTTTGAAGATACGCGTAGAACTTCATCCCAAGCAATTCGGCTTGGGGTTTATTGTTATTAATATGTTAAAATAATCTCGGTAGTAGGCGAATCTGCTGGCGGCTAAGGCTTCCGGCGGCCGAATCCAGTATCCATAAGCTGAGAGCGTCTGCGGTCAAGGCTTCAGACGGAGGGCTTATGTAGACACTTCAAAAAATGAAGCTACTTGGTGCAGAATGTTAGGGCATTATGATGCCGAATTAGATTCAACCCTGAGAGTATTCGAAGGGTGGTGGCATGGATGACATTTTGCACATAGTGGCCGCGTTCAATCGTTGGAACGATGAGCGGAACGTGAACGTCAATCGCGACGACAATAGTTGGAATGACAACTGGTGGTTCGCTGGCCTCGCAAATCATTTCATTTCTCTCCTGTCTTCTTCGTAAGTTCGGGAGAGTTTTGCTTTATGGACACAGGAATCTGGTGCTAAAAAAGTATGACAAAAATTATAAAGCAGTCGAAGATTCTTATCTTGGCATGATTGGTCATGGCAACGCAAAATTATTGAGAGACAAAATCTTGTATCGTGGTAATATACAGAAATGAAATCCACCACCTCACATTCACTCATTGAAACTGAAAACCTAGCCAAGGAGTGGCTTAGTAAAATCGTCGCGGGCGCAAATGACGCCGCCACCATTGTCGCTCTAAACGGTCAACTTGGTTCTGGAAAAACTACTTTTGTGCAGGCGGTTGCGCGAGAACTTGGAATCGTTGCCAATGTTACCAGCCCGACTTTTGTAA
The DNA here is from genome assembly GCA_037130865.1 of Candidatus Tayloriibacteriota bacterium. Taxonomy (GTDB): domain Bacteria; phylum Patescibacteriota; class Minisyncoccia; order Phycocordibacterales; family PALSA-1337; genus C7867-002. Next base: position 110,761 of record JBAXSG010000001.1, read on the forward strand.
TCATGAAGAAGTATAAGCTTGGTGGTGGCAAAAGCGCTGGTGTTACTCATTTCAAAACCCTGATCCATATCGACGCATATCGTTTGGAAAGTGGCGATGATTTGAGTGCATTGGAATTCGCGGATATCACGGCTGACCCCGGAAACCTGATTCTTATAGAATGGGCTGACAATGTGAAGGGCGGTTTGCCAGCGGATATTGAAGAGATAGACTTCGAATATGTGAGTGAAAATGAAAGGAAGATTAGTTTCAAATAGATGCGCTATACTTAAAATATGCTCTACCTTTTCCACGGCACAAATAAACAGCTTTCGCTCAACAAAGCTCGCGCTTTGGCGAAGTTTTTGCGCACGAAGAGGTCAGATGCGACTTTTGTGGAAATAGGTGCTGACGATTGGAATGCAGTGGCTATAGAAGAACATACTGGTGGCCAAGGACTTTTTTCGGCGAAGTACATCATCTTTTTGAATCAAGTCACCACAAATACTGAAGCGAAAGATCAGATCGCTAAACTAGCGGAGATGATGGCGGACTCTGAAAACATTTTCATTATAATAGAAGGGAAGTTGACGGTGGATATTAAAAAATCTTTAGAAAAATATGCCACAAAAACCGAGGTGACTGACGCGGAGAAAGTTGGAGCCGCCGGTAAGCGCGAATTTAATGCCTTCGCACTCGCAGATGCCTTTGGTGCTCGCGATGCTGGACGAGCTTGGAATTTATTTCGTCAAGCCATAGACGCTGGTCAAGAGATTGAAGCCATAGTTGGTATGCTGTTCTGGAAAGAGAAGACTATGAGTGGCTCACATCCGCTACTTGGTAAGCTTATAACTATATATCACGATGGCCATCGAGGCATCGTAGATATGGAATTGGCGACGGAGAGGCTTTTGTTGGGGTTAAGGAAATAAAGGGTGGGGGCAAATTGCCACCCCCTTTTGTTGATTATGTCGATTTTCATCACTACAAAACAAAAAATTTGCACGCGGAAGTTCCCAAGATTTTTTTGAGGAGTATAATTGTGGGGATGAATAAAATAAATCCTCAAAATCCAGAAAATGGCACTGAAAAAACAAGTGAAAATGTGACTATTAGGTCTGTGGCGCTTTTTGAGTCACACGAGATTCGTAAGGAATGGATCAATGATCAATGGTATCTCAGTGTTATTGATATCGTATCTACGCTAACAGGTAGTTCAATACCTAAGCGCTATTGGTCTGATCTAAAAATTAAGCTTAAAGATGAAGGAAGTGAGTTGTACGAGAAAATCGTACAACTGAAATTTATGGCGTCTGATGGTAAAAAGTACGACACGGATTGTCTTAATCAGGCGGGCGTTCTTCGTCTCATCCAGTCCATTCCATCTCCCAAAGCTGAACCACTCAAACTCTGGTTGGCACAGCTCGGCAAGGAACGTATAGACGAGATTCAAGATCCTGAACTTGCCGTCAACCGCGCGAAGGCTATATATGAGAAGAAGGGTTATCCACGAGATTGGATAGATAAGAGGTTGCGAGGTATAAATGTTCGCAACACACTGACAGATGAATGGAAAAATCGAGGCGTCAAGGCAAGCTCGGAGTTTGCAATCCTGACGGATGAGATATACAAAGGTGCATTTGATTTCACTGCGAAAGAGTATAAAGATCACAAATCCTTGTCACGAGAAAACAATCTGCGCGACCATATGGAGGATCTTGAACTTATATTGACCATGCTTGGCGAAGCCACAACCACTAGACTTACAACAGAGCGTGACTCGAAGGAATTTCACAAGTTACATAAGGACGCAAAAGAGGGAGGTGAGGTTGCTGGTAAAACTAGAACCGATATAGAACAGCGCATAGGCAAGAAAATAGTCAGCAAGAAAAACTTTTTACCGAAAGTTAATACCCGCAGTCATTTGCGTTAAAGGCCATTTCTATGGCATTATTGTTGAACTGTTGGTTAGACAGTTATTTGCGCCCATAGCTCAGCCCGGTAGAGCACCTGCCTTTTAAGCAGAGGGTCGCTGGTTCGAATCCAGCTGGGCGCACAAATAGAAACTAATATACTTTGTCATAATATAAGCCATTATTTGGTTATATTTTGAATAGACCCCAAGTAGAATCGAACTTTTATTGCTCTGAACATTTATTACGCGTATACTATTCAAATGGAATCATTACCTAAAAAAGATAATAGAGGAGTTGAGCAACCAGTTAGCATGTCGAGTATTAAAGGCCGGCCCTCCAATGAAAATGCTCAAGAGATTATGAACACTATTGAATATAAACAACTTGTTAATGATATTGGTAGTTGCTCAACGACTTTAGACAAGCTAACTGTTATTATAGGAACTGTCTTTCCTGAAAATAAACAAAAATATAGCGAGTATGGGTCTAGTATAGTGAAGAATATGATTAGTTCTTTTGAAAATCCCTTTAGTGATAGTAAGTTACGAAATGAGATAAAAGAGAAGTTTGAATCTCTAAGATTACCCTCCGAACTGGATTCTTTTTTGTCTGAATTGTGGATAAAATGTTTTTCAGGAGTAGATGAAAAAGAAAAAAATTCATTAATGGGCCATTGGGTTTCGAATCTTTTGGTGGAAATATTGAATGGGTATATTCGTAAACTGCCAACCGATTCTTCAGGGCTCGATATGTGGTATATCGTGGGTAAACATTTCTGGCAGAGTTCAGATATCTTTTCTCGAATAAGAATAGTCTATAAAAAGAACATAAATGATCCAAAAAGTAAGTCTTTTTTCAAAGGATATATTGAGCCAAATGAATTTTTAAGAGAATATTTTACTTCTTAAGGGTCAATTACAAGTTACCATCTCTTTAATAAACATCATCTTCCCCCTCATTATTTCCATATAATCTCTATCCTCTAAAATAGTTATAATAATCTCCTGAACGGGGCACATCGCAATGAGACCAGACCGAGATGGGTTAAACTACCAAAAATATTAATTTTAAGTTATTATTAGCCCATGGAAAATTATAATATAAATAAACTTCCGACTGATGGATATTTAGTTTTTCCTCTATCAATGAGTCGTCTTGCTCATGGCCAGAGCCCAGAAGAGTGTTATGAGATGCTAAGATATTTTGTACCTAAAATTAAAGAGTTTGGTGTTGACGTTATTTTCTTATATACAAATGGTCTTTATTTTAACAGTACGGATTCAGCTTTAGAGATACGGAAACGTACCAACGTACAAATGCTTTCTCATCGGAATGCTCTCTTTAATCTGATAGTAAAAGGAAGAGAATTTATAAGCCAGGCAATACATTTTCTCCCTTGGGATTATGCAATTCTTGACGCTTCTCGTTTCGATACATTGTTTCATATTTTAAAGAAGGCAACCGTAACTGATCAAAAATTCAACGCAATCTTACTGAATGATGTAGAGAAAAGAGATCAAAACGACGGCAATATCGAGTTTCTCTTAGAGGAAACCGTTGTTATCCACTTGATTCGAGAACAGATGGTTTCGTTCCCTAAAACGCTTGTAAAGAAGGATACATTTAGGTTAATAGTATATCCGGGCACATGTCTTGAGGCTGATCGATATCAATCTAAGAATGGATTGCTTCCAAGGAATGATGATTGTGTAAATCCTTATCGTGCGGCACATTATGATTTTTCCAAGAAAATTCTTATAGATTTTGATAAAGAAGTCTAATTGCTTCAGACCGAAGTGCCTCGATCTGCTACACTAAAAATCACCAAGAAACCATTACGTGGTCTTGTACCTACAAGGTTGAAACCGAGGTGGGGCACCATTTCACAAATTTCTTTTACAATCCCAAAATATCTTTGGCCCAAATACCAGGACCTGTGATAAGAAGTGACAAAGCGAGAACCAGTAAAATCAAATAATAATTTACTCCATCTGTAAGAAAAGCTTTTTTCTGCATGCGTTCTGCAAGACGGATGATGAGGTTTATGCCTGCGGCGATAGCGGCGGCCTGTGTCCAGAGACCAAGAATAAGAAGTGCTCCGGTCAGGAATTCTATAAGAGCGACGATCTTCTTGTTGTTAGAAATAGGCCGATGCTTCAGCGCTTTGTAAGCCCAGTGTAGAAAGACGGCGCCTAATATGATACGCAGTATCAACGGCGAAACCTGGCTCCACGAAAGTAATGTAGGGAATAGAGATAGCATGTTGTTGTATTATATGATAATCCTATATATATGATAACACTTATCCTCGACAATATCCGCAGTGTCCACAATGTCGGCTCTATTTTTCGTACGGCGGAAACGCTCGGTATAAAAGAGATATATTGTATTGGCACGACACCAACGCCGCTTGATCGTTTTGGCCGTAAGCGCAAAGATTTCGCTAAAGTGGCTCTAGGTGCAGAAGATATTTTGAAATGGGAACATGTCAGCGAAGCCGCCACACTTATCAAAAAGCTGAAAAAATCTGGTTTCGAAGTTGTGGCGCTGGAGCAATCGCCACGAGCAGTTGATTATAAGAGCGTTAAAGTCACCAATAATTCTGGTGGTGCAAAAAAGGTCGCCATCATTCTTGGTAATGAGGTGGATGGAGTTTCATTGGAACTTTTGAAGTCGGTCGATATTATCGCTGAAATACCTATGGCTGGTAAAAAAGAATCACTAAATGTCTCAGTCGCCGGAGCAGTTTTCCTTTTTCGATTATTGGATCGTTAAATAAATAAAATGCCGGAACTTCCTGAAGTACAAACAACTGTCACTGGACTGACGCGGACTATTGTCGGCTTGAAAATAGTTGATTTTTGGTCGGATTACAATAAACACAACACTGCTTTTTTGAGGAAATTTAAGTCGGCAGTGGTTGGCAGTAAAGTCGTTTCAGCCACGCGTAGAGCCAAGAATGTCCTGATACATTTGGATAAAGGCGCTGGCGCAAAGCGCGGCGCAAATGCGCACGTAACCATCCTTGTTCATATGAAAATGACCGGCCATCTCCTCTATGGTTTGTATGAGTTCACCAGCGGAAGATCTGGCGCGACAAACAGAAAGAGCCTTCCAATAAAAGATCCTTGGGTTCCAATAGAACCGGAGGCCATGAAGGATCCATATAATCGCCATGTGCATTTCGTTATTTCATTTTCCAATGGACGCCAGCTCGCTCTTTCCGATGTGCGCAAATTCGCGAAGGTGGCGCTTTTGGACGATACAAACTTCCTAGAGTCGACTCATTTGAAAAATATCGGACCAGAACCACTTGAGCCGACATTTACATTTGATATGTTCTTGGAGCGCCTCGTGATGCGATCTCGTGGAAAAATAAAACAGGTTCTCATGGATCAGACGATAATAGCTGGTATCGGAAATATATATGCCGACGAAACTTTATGGTTGGCTGGGATACATCCAGCGGAGAGGGTGGAGGATCTATTCGTGCAAAGCAAAAATTCTACAGACAGACCGAGACCATGTCTCGCGGCACTTTTCAAAGCAATAAAAAGTCTACTCACAAAAGGTGTTAGGCTTGGTGGCGACTCGATGTCGGATTATAGAAATGTGGATGGTGAAAAAGGTTCTTTTCAATCACAGCACAGCGCGTATCAGAAAACTGGTCAAAAATGCAGTAAAAAAGGTTGTAAAGGAACAATCATACGCATCAAGCTCGGAGGTAGAGGCACGCATTTTTGTGATAAACACCAGAAACTCTCACATTAGTCTGTTATAATACATGCATGTTCTCTTCAACTCGTGCATATTTTGTCGTCGTCCTTTGTCTATTTATATTCGCCGCACCTTGGATTGCGACCAACTACCCAAATCAAGTAGACAGATTGGCTGGGACTTTTGAAAATATTGTTATGGGAGCTGCTTCACAAGCCGCGACGGTTATATTTCATAATCCTCGCACAATCACTGAACTACAGACGAAATATACAAGCACAACATTGGCTATGTCTGGAAGATCGGCACTTGTCCCTGAACTGCAACCAAAAGTTCGTATACTTCTGGTGCCTGGCCACGAGCCTGGTATAGGAGGCACAGAGTTTGGTGCATTGAAAGAGAGAAACATGAATGTCGAGCTTACCAATGATTTGGCTAAAATCTTGGAAACAGATTCTCATTTTCAAGTATTTACAACTCGTGATGATGATTCCTGGAATCAAACCCTCTCTGCATATTTCAAGGACAATTGGGCAGCGATAAAGACTTGGCAAAAAGATTCTCATAATGAGATGAAACACCTTATATCCATAGGATCTAGTACTTTGCCAGTGTCGAAAGTTATTCATAACAAAGTCCCAACAAATATAGCGCTACGACTCTATGGCATCACAAAATGGGCCAATGAGAATGCAATAGATGTCGTCATTCATATTCATTTCAATGACATTCCAAATCATAAAGCAAATGTGCCAGGTAAGAACAAAGGTTTTGCTATATATGTACCAGTTGGCCAATACGCAAACAGTACAACCACCAAGGCTGTTGCAAACGCGGTGTCCAATCGTCTGGAAAAAGATTTCTCTATCAGCAATCTTCCAGGGGAGTCCAGTGGCATAGTCGATGAGCCCGATCTTATAGCTATCGGTGCCAACAATACCGCCGATGCCGCAAGTATGCTTATAGAATACGGTTATATATATGAGCCACAGTTTCAGACAACAACCAAGCGTGAGGAAGCTTTTCGTACTATGGCCAACGATACTTATTTAGGACTTCTTGATTTCTTCTCTGGCGATGTCCGCATCACTCCAAGGTATTTTTGATCCACCTCTACCCATAATATAAGGGTCTGTACCTTTTCCTGTTATAAGGATAGCGTCTCCAGTTTTTGCGCGTTTTATCGCTTCACGGATAGCTAGGCGACGATCCATGATGATAGTTGGCCTTTGTGTGATGATACCAGCAGCAACATCTTGTACGATTTTTTCAGGATTTTCATCATAAGGATCTTCATCTGTCAGAATAATTTCGTCACAATATTCATCAGCGATGCGACCCATCTCCTTGCGCTTCCAATTGTCTCTACCTCCACCAGTTCCACCGAGCACACAGATATTTCTAGATGATTGGAAAACCTGATAGAGTTTTTCCAAAGAGTCTGGAGTATGTGCGTAGTCGACTATGACTTGGAAATCTTGGCCGGCATCTATCTTCTGTACACGACCAGGTATTCCGGAGAATTTTTCTATAGCGCGGATTATTATCTCATCAGAGACACCTTGGCTACGAGCGGTGGTGACCGCGGCCAGGGTGTTGTATATATTGAAAAGTCCTGAGAGATGAGAATGTACAAGGTGACCACCAAGTGTGAATTCTAAACCTTCTTTTTTAATTTCATAAGGTTCGGCGTCATGTAGTCCGTAAGTGATTTTCTTGTCGGACTTACAAGCTAGGAATCTAGGAGATTCTTTGTCATCCGCATTGACTATAATAGTGCGATTTATTTTATTGGATTTTCCGAGACTGCGTGCCAGATCCAACTTGGCCTCGATGTATTTTTCATAAGATCCATGAGCTTCAACGTGTTCTGGAGATATGTTCGTCAGGACAAAAGCATCTAAATTTATGAACTTATGTCGATGTAGGAGCGCTCCTTGAGAAGTCATCTCTAAAATAAAGTATTGGCAACCATGCTCGACCGCTCGTCTAAGTAGGCGTTGGACGAAGAATCTTCCAGGCATACTCATTTTGAATAAATTTTCAGAAGACATCTCATCTACTTTGAAGCGAATCGTATTTGAAAGTCCGGTCTTGTAGCCGGCTTCTTCCAAGATGGCATTTAAGATTTCTGTAGTTGAGCTTTTACCTTTTGTTCCAGTAACAGCTATAACCTTCAAATGTCTAGAGGGGAAGCGATACCAGATTGCTGCGCATAATGAAAGTATCCAATGATAAATAGGTTGAAGGAATTTGAAGAGGAAATTTGGCACTATTCGTCGGATTTTTATGAGAGTAAAATCAAGCATGATATTGGTTTAGTATTTTATCCTAGGACTTTTAATGCCGCTTTCACTTTTGCACCAGTGTCGGTCAATTTCTTGTCGGCAACTTTTTTTATAGCATCGCGTGCCTCACCAGCATCATAACCGAGAGCCTTCAAGGCTTCGATAGCATCGGCGTCGCTAGACATGCCTGCGATATATTCTCCATCACCATTTGTGTCACCAGATTCATAACCACCCATCTTTTCTTTTAGTTCGAGAACGATCTTTTCTGCGGTTTTGCGACCGATACCAGAGACTTTTACTAGATGAGCTGTGGAACCGTCACGAATCGCTCTGACCAGAGACTCGCTCGCTACCAATGATAATATATTTAATGCTGTCTTCGGACCTATTCCAGAAACGGTTATAAGTAGTTCGAAGAAGTCCCGCTCTTTTTTCGAGGTAAATCCATATAAGTCTTGGGAATTCTCACGCACCGCTAAATGCGTCCAAACCGCCAGCTCCTGACCAGTTTTTAAGCCATGTAGCGCGTCTTCGGTGATAGACACTTTGTAGCCTACGCCATTTACATCTATAACTATGGAGCGGTTGGCTATCTCAAATATTCGACCTCTAAGCAGGGATATCATGCATACATCATAGGCCAGCTAGGCACTAGAGGCAAGTCGTTACTTTTTTTCGCTTTACTTTTTCTGGTAGCCGTGTTAACTTAACCAACACAAATAAATATATGCCGATCACATCTTCAGCCAAAAAAGCCATTCGCTCATCCAAGCATAAGCGTGTTTTTAACCTCCGTCACAAGAGCCAGTTCGACAAGGATATCAAGGCTTTTCGTGCTGCTGTCACAGCAAAGGACAAAGCCGCTGCTTCCAAACTCATATCAGCCCTATACAGATCTCTCGATAAGTCCGCTAAGACAGGTTTCATTAAGGCCAATGCCGCATCTCGTCTCAAGTCTCGCGCTATGGCCGCTCTCAAGAAGCTTGGCTAATTAAAAGCTCGGCTAACGCGGATTTTTGTGTTACTGTATTGTCGTTAGTATAGTCACGACGCCCTCGTCGTTTAATGGATAGGACGCAGGATTGCGGATCCTGCAATCGAGGTTCGATTCCTCGCGGGGGCACAAAATGGCAATAATTTCTATAGACAGAAGTAAATCGTTTGAACCGTATAGGCGTACACTACTAAATATAGGTCCGATAATATTTCGTCATGTCTTTCTGTTCGTAAACGGAATTATATTTTCCGTGGCCATACTGCTTTTTATATTTGGAAATAAAGAGTCGGCGATATTTTTAAGTGCCATAACGATTTTCAATATATGCTTAGGCATTACACAAGACACTCGGGCGCGCATAGCTCTGGAGACATTGCAACTTATGATGGCTATCAGGGTTACACGCCTGAACAGTGACGGAAAAGAAGAAGCTATCTTAGCGGAGGATGTTATAAAAGGGGAACATATAAAATTGGTGATAGGGGACCAGATACCATGTGACGGTAAAATCCTTTTATCAAATGGACTGGAGGTTAGTGAAGCCTTGGTCACTGGTGAATCAGATTCTTTTCCAAAAAATGTCGGCGAGGCTATCATCGCTGGCGGTATTATCACTGCCGGAAACGGTGTGTTTGAGGCTACACAAAATTTTTCAGACAGTAGATTGGCTCATTTGAACAAAGAGGCTAGAAAGTATGCTGCTCATCCAAGTCCAATCCAACATGCTATAAATGATGTTATAAAATATGCCGGCTACATCATGTTCCTAGTCATATTATTTGTGGTTGGTAGAGACATTGTCACCCACGGTTCGGCAGTAAAGGCGGTTCTTGATATAGGTGCTCTTGCTAGCACCATAATACCTCAAGGACTTGTTGTGATAACGACATTGTTATTCGCTTTTGGGGCAGCGAGCTATTCCAAGAAACATGTCTTATTCCAAGAGATCAATGCCACCGAGAAACTTGGCCGTATAAAAAATCTTTGTATGGACAAGACCGGTACTCTTACAGAGAATTTTTTGGTCGTTGAAAATATGTATGTCCACGAAGGTTTTTCTGAGGAGAAGACAAAAGATTTTGTCGCAGCATATATAAAAGGTTCAGGGGATTCTTCTCAGACGATGAATGCTGTAGATAAGTATATGGCTCTGAAGAGCGCCGGCACCAAAGACATTGAGTATGAAAATGAAGTGCTCAGTTCACTACCGTTTTCTTCTTGGAGACAATACGGTGGTGTGGAATTGGCGACAAAAGAATCTATTTTGGTCGGTTCACCAGATATATTCATGTCACACATTTCTCAACCAACAGAGAAAGGATGGCTCACAGATATTATAAAAAAACACGCGCATACAGGTAAACGCATATTATGTGTGGCGCGTTTAGATAAGCAAAAGACTGGCGGCATTCCTCGTGATCTTTCTGGTACAGAACTATCTATCATTTCAGTTTTTGTCTTCCAAGCAGGTCTGCGTGAGGGGATTCGTGAGGCTATAAGTTTCTTCCAAAAACGTGGAGTAAAAATACGCATTATTTCTGGAGATAATGTCGATACAGTGCGCACAATCGCTTATTCTGCCGGTGTGGAAGGTACGGACGCTGTCATAACTGGTCCAGAGATGGATAGATGGTCAGTAGAAGACTTCAAAAATAAGGTCGGCGACTACACTATATTTGCCAGAATTGTCCCTGAACAGAAAGTGAAGATTATAGAAGCCTTCAAAAAAGATGGTTTTACCGCCATGGTCGGTGATGGTGCGAACGATGCTTTGGCTATCAAAAAAGCCGATCTGGGCATAGCGATGTTCGATGGTGTTCAAGCTACAAGAAGTTTGGCCGATGTGATCCTTATGAAAAACAGTTTTACTGATTTGCCAGGCGGAGTTGAACTTGCCGATAATTTTATAAGAAATATAGAAATCTTTGCTGGTATGTTCTTGAACCAGAGCATAATGGGACTCCTTTTCTTCATTATCATAAGTGCCTTTGGTTTTGCATTTCCTCTAACACCACTCAACATCACCTTTATAAATTATTTTGCTGTCGGTATACCAGGGATGCTTATAGGGTATTGGGCTATTCAACCATCTGGAAAGATAATTCCAGCCAGCAAGAAGCCGTTCCTGTCGTTGGTTTTACCTTTTGCAATCCAGTCAGCAATTATCGGGTCAATCGCAGTGGCTATACTATTTGCCTTAAGTCCTGAATATTTAAAAATGGCTGCATCAAACACTATTGTAATTATAGGATTTGCTGTGTGTGGAATTATATTCTTAGTATTGGCGCCTAGGGTCTATCGTGGTATCCAATCAAAAACTGAGAAATGGCATCTGTTGGGATTGGCTATATTTGAGGTTGTATTATTTTTTGTGATGGTAAAAATACCAATACTTGTGCGTTTTTTCAATATAACAACACCTCTACCATCTTTGAAAGTGATTGGGTTAACCCTGCTTATTTTGGTCTGCGTCGGAATAGGGCAGTATATAGCTGTGAGAAAGACTGAACTAAAAGCCTAATCCTTCTAGTACATGGTGCAAAAATTGCTGATGATGTTCTGTCTCGGCGATGTATTTGAGCATAATCTCTCGGACTTGTTCCGGATCGACTTCATCTATAAGAATGACGATGAGCGGCATAAAAGTCTTATGTGATCGGATGAGGAGTTTTGCTGGGCCGTGCTGATCGTGTGGTATCCAGAAAGAATCTAGAGCAAGGAATGGATACAAAATATTATCTACAACTATGCCGCGGTCATTTATTTCATGATATACAGTCCTTGGATGTTTGGAGGCGTGTAAGACGAGCGCAACCGCTGCCAAGATGACGAATATTCCAGTCAATATCTGGCTAAATATAAAACATACAGCCGCTATCGCCAATGTGATGATACCAACCGACCAGTACCAATCATGGTTTTTCTCAGTATAGACATGAGTTGGTGCATTCCAGGAGATTAGAGCTTCTATTGCCATGGTGTTATTTTAGCATTATTTGTCCTGTGTAAAAGAGGTGGATAACTTGTTGCACAGATCTGTATATAGGTTCATAATTATAACAGAAGAAAGGAAGGTGTTCTATGAAAACAGTCAAGATGCTGTTGCCTCCACCACCGAAACCCCAAAACATCGAGTTGGTGAAGGTTTACGCCGGGCACACAAGGGCCGGCGAAGTTGATATGTTGGATATTGCAACGGCCGAAAATCGGTACGAGCATATTAACGACATATTTAACAACCTGCTTCCAGTTGAGCAGGATTCAGGAGCAGCTATCGTTGCGGAGCGGAACAAGCTCCACGACGAACTTGGGAAGTTGAACATCCAGAAACGGATCCACGAGTATTCGGAAGGCAAGTACTTACTCCTGGATTTGGCCCCATTGAAATGGCGGAATCAGCAGTTTCTGCCGACGTTCGGGGTCTTCTCGCTGAACTCGCCCATCACTGGCTTTTATGGCCACGCTAAGCGGGATTGGCGGGCGACCGAGGAGAAATACTGGATGCATCCGGCAGTTCCGAGGCTGATCGAGAGTTGTTTCGGTGATGTTGTTGAACTGGCGAAGGGACGAGTCAGGAACCAGTTCTCCAAACTCTCAAGCATGGGACAGCACGAGATGGACATCAAACTGGAGACCAGGTTCACTGGTTTGATCCCTGATGACGTGAAGCATGACGTCGCTGAAGCATGCGCACCGAGGTTGTTCAGGGCCATCTACATGATCGCCGAAGTCGAGCAGTGGGATTGGCAACAAGTTGTGCAGTCCCGTAAAGGTGACCCGCTCATCGTCGGTTACGATGGTTACCAACTGTGGTTGATCCGAGCATTCGACACCACGGACGCGGAACAGCTCATGGCTGACAAGTTCGCATATAAGCCATGGTAGTTATCTGCCCCTAGTGCACCCGACTCCAAGTAGTCGGGTGCGCAGGGCATTTTTAGTTGCGAATAATATCTATGCGGTATTCATTGTACAAAATTCGAACCTTTTTTGAAAGCAATCCCGACGAAGA
>JBAXSG010000010.1:0-24430 GCA_037130865.1 Candidatus Tayloriibacteriota bacterium
ATATTAATGCTATTAATTATACAAGGCTAGTGTATGAAATTTGGGGTCCGGGCCAGTCATAACATCCCGCAGGACTATAGGCACAGCTTTCAGGTATATCGCTTCCCATGTTCTATGACAATCTAGTCCGCGACCTCTTGGTGAAGCTATAAAGCGGCTTTTATGGACTATATCTATATATTTATCTTGATCGAAAGTACCTATTTCTTTAGACAACTCACTATTTTCGAGGATCTCTTTGATAGCAGATCTATCTGTATGACTTGATATCCTAAATCCATATCTTATAGTGCATCCAGTATCTTTCACTACATCCTTTAGAACATCTTCTTGATTGAAGTACTTCAATTTACCAGTTTCATTGTATCGAAGATTCTGAATACCGATCGGTATAGGGGTTATCTTAGGGTGTTTGAAACATAAATTTTGTGCAAACCAATGCACAATTTTATCATCTATGAACTCTGCATAACTTTCATCTATATCTGTATCATCATTGTGGGATATAAGTATATATCTGTTTTTTATTTGGCTGTGCCTGTCCTTGAAGAAAATCTTTAGGAAATCGCTTCTGACGAATACAATATCATTTTCCTCCACATTATTCGGTTTTATGTCTGATATCTCATCGAAATGATGCTGTGCCAATGCACGGAAACCATCTCCAGTTATAAAAGGGTAACTACTCGGTCTATTTAGGTCGAATACATAAGCGATCTTTCTGCGGATACTTGTTTTTATATTGAATAAAATATTCATGGTGTCTTGGTGGGGAATATCATCCTGAAGATTTCACCTCTAGTCTTTTTGAAGAATAATAGGACTATTGGACCAATAGAATATGCGATCAATGTAGCGTACGCTGGTCCGACTATGCCGTATTTTGGTATCCAGATGATGTCTAGTAGTACATTTATTACCATTGGGACCAGATTTACGAAGAGAATGATCTTTCTATAGTTCTCAGCTATCAGATAGTTCATCACCAATGCCCCTATAAATGATCCGATGAGTGACCATATGTATATTTGCAATATAACAGTACTTCCAGCAAAAGCGCTTCCATATATGATATTTATGATATAAGGAGCAAAGAAAGTGGTGATGATGGATATAAAACAAGCCAGACCAATCAAGAACAGTGAGACTTTCTTCAATCTCTTCTCATAAAGTTCTCTGGAAGTGTTTTTTGCATTGATAATAGCAGGGAACAGAGACATCATGATTAGGTTTGGTATAAAGTACCAAACTTCAGCTATCCTTATTGCGGAATCGTATAGACCAACCGAATAAGTGTCTATCATATGTTTGATTAGGATTTGATCGATCTTGGAATAGATTACAGCAAATGCTCCAGAGAATATAAGTGGCCACGAATCTTTCAATAAGGTGATGGCTATGGCTTTATCAAAACTCCAATCCGACATTCTTTCGCCAATCTTTTTCTCATATACTAACCAGTAGAATATGGCGTACAATATTGGCTCCAAGAGCAAGATAAGAGCTAGATATATTACGCCTCTGCCACTGAATATCACCAATATCTTCAGTAAATTCAGTATGATTGTTATCGAGAAAGCGATGATTGAAGGATATTTTGACTTTACTTGAGCTTGGAATTCTAGGTTGATTATCTGGAATGAATTGAATATAAATGTTCCCGATAGGATTATTATCAAAATTTTAGATACAGAATCGCCGCCAGAGTATAAAGTAATCAGAGATATTAATGCAGCAGTAAAAAGACCAGCGACTATCTTTATAGTGAAAGCTGATCCTAGAAGTTCTCTCTTTTTATCAGGGAACTTTATAAGTTCTCTGTATAGGACATTGTCGATACCAAGACTGGCGAGAACGCTAAATATACCCACAAAACTCAATGCATAGCTAAGTTGACCAAAATTTGTCGGTCCGAGACTTCTAGCTACAAAGATCGTGGCAAGGAAAGATACACCCATGCTCAAGACCTTCGATACAAGCATCCAGCCAGTATTTTGGAAATACCTTTGGAAACCTGTATGACCCCACTTTTCTTTTATGTATTCTATGGATAATATGCTCATTGGACCAATGGTCTCGCTATTCTAGCATAGCACCTTATGATATAGTACTTACCTAATTATTAT
Organism: Candidatus Tayloriibacteriota bacterium; assembly: GCA_037130865.1. Classification (GTDB taxonomy): domain Bacteria; phylum Patescibacteriota; class Minisyncoccia; order Phycocordibacterales; family PALSA-1337; genus C7867-002. Next base: position 2,127 of record JBAXSG010000010.1, read on the forward strand.
TAAGATATAACCCATGTCAACCAAATCAGTAGCACGCTTTATTACGCTTACCGCTCTGTTTCTTGTACCGTTTTTTGCTCTCATAGTAGCGAACTCCTATTTCTTTCCATTTATCACTGGTAAGGCCTTCTATTTCAGAATATTGGTTGAGATAGCCTTTGCTGGTTGGATTGTATTGGCTTTCTGTGATGCAAAGTACAGACCAAGACTAAATTCACTTACAGTTGCAGTGACGGTATTTGCCTTGATTACGCTTGTAGCAGATCTGCTTGGTATGAACCCGATCCGCAGTATCTCATCGAACTTTGAGCGTATGGAAGGATGGTTGATGATATCTCATCTATGGATGTTCTTCATGGCTATCACTTATACCTTCGGTCAAGGTGAAGAAGGTAAGCGTATGTGGTTCCGTTGGCTCAACCTTTCTTTGGTAGTGGCATTTTATATCGCTTGTCGTGGCGCTCTTCAATGGGCTGGCAAGATTGCTATAGAACAGAGTGCTAGTCGTCCAGACTCAACTCTCGGAAACGCGGCTTACTTGGCTGTCTACATGCTTATAAATTCCGGCATTGCAGCCTACTTGTTCCTATCGACACAGATAGAGCGCAAGGCACTTGTCGCTCATCATCACAAGACTGTTTTTGTTGTTAGAGAATGGGTCTATGCCGTGCTAGCTATTTTCTTCGGCGTAATACTCTTCAGTACAGCTACTCGTGGCGCTATCATCGGTTATTTCGGCGGAATTCTCTTAGCACTTTTCCTATATGTAATATTCGGCGGTCACAAGGATTCGAAGCATGATTCTTCCAAACATGTTTTTTCCACGAAAGTCTGGCGCATGATTTCTGGTGGTGTCATTGTCGCAGTCTTACTGGCTGGTTTCTTCATCTGGTCAAATCGCAGCAGTTCATTTGTGCAGAAGAGCGAGACATTGAGCCGTATGACATCTATATCTCTTTCACAATTCAAGAACGAAGGACGCTCCTTTATCTGGCCGATGGCTTTGAAAGGATTTACACAAAGACCAGTTCTTGGTTGGGGTCAAGAGAATTTCAACTACATTTTCAATGCCAACTACAATCCGAAGATGTGGAATCAGGAACAATGGTTCGATCGTGCTCACAGTGTTTATCTTGATTGGTTAATTGCTTCTGGTCTTGTCGGACTCATAGCTTATTTGTCTCTCTATGTACTTTTCTTGATCATGGTCTGGAAGTCCAGTGTTCCTATTTCTGTGAAGAGTGCACTTACCGGTTTACTAGCTGGTTACGCCGTGAACAATGTCTTCGTCTTCGATAACCTGGCTAGCTATGTTGGGTTCTTCACGATACTTAGTTTGGTACTCATGTTGAGATCTATTGGCAGATCGGACACAAAAACTTTGTTCGGTAACGGTGCAGCCGGTGACGATGTTATAGAGTATGTTGTCGCACCCGTTGTTATAGTTGCATTGGCTTTGGGTATCTACTTTGTAAATATGAGGCCGATTCAAGCAAATAGAGGTCTCATTACAGCACTGCAGCAATGTCAGCAAGGTGGTAGTCCAGATGCCAACCTGTTCAAGTCAGTCTTCGACATAAATTCTTATATTGCAAATGAAGAGGCTAGAGAACAACTCCTTTCTTGTGCAGGTTCTATCATCACAAGTCAGCAGATTTCAAATCCTACTAAACAGGCATTCACTAACCTTGCAGATAAAGCAATTGCCGACCAGATAGCCGCTACTCCGAAAGATGCTCGCATATATACATTGGCAGGTTCTTTCTTGAATAGTATAAATCGCTTCGATAAGGCATTGCCGATGTTGGAGACAGCACAAAGTCTCTCGCCTGGAAAACAGTCGATAGATTTCGATCTAGCGATGGCGTACATAAATACCGGTAAACCAGACAAAGCAATAGAGTTGCTCAAGACAGCTTATGAGTCTGCTACGGATTATACTCAAGCACGCTTGGCATATGCGGCAGCAATGGTCTATGGCGGTAAAGAAGCAGAAGCCAGAAATATTTTCAAGGACGATCCAACGGTATTCAACTCCGAAACCCTTGCAAGAGTTTTTGATTCTCTCAAGCAATATGACAAAGCTATAGCTATATACAAAGATTTGATCTCTAAGGACAATAGCATTCAACTCCGTGCTCAACTCGCACAGACTCAGTACACTGCTGGTTTGAAGAGTGATGCTATCGATACTCTTCGCGCCATTGAAAAGGATTATCCGGAATATACTGACAATATAGAACAAGCTATCAAGCAAATGAAGTAAGTTATTGTCTTGATTTTTGTGTTGTAATATGATATATTTGCAGCGTGAGTACCCAGATGTGGGCACTCTCCAAACAAATGTCTCGCAAAGTCCCGCCTCGGCGGGTTTTTGTGTTTATGTGTTGAAGCGCGCTATAATTGAGGGTAGATTGTACCAAGTGATGGCGACGGCTGTACTCACATTATATTTAGACATTATATTTGGAGCTCACACCCGTCGCCGTCAGTTGGCACAATGACATGAAGATTTCAGAAAACATATTGCTCGCCAAATATACGACTTTCAAGATCGGCGGACCAGCCCGATTTTTTTGTGTAGTCAAAGATGAGGATGAGTTGGTTCAGGCGGTTAAGTTTGCGCAAGCACAGAAAAATTCTGGTGCGCAAGTCTTGCCGATTTTAATCCTCGGCGGCGGCTCGAACATGCTCGTCTCCGATGCCGGTTTTGGTGGGTTGGTGATAAAGAATGAAATCGCTGGTATAAAAATTTCTGATGACAGTGTGACGTTGACCGCCGGCGCAGGCGAATCTTGGGATGGTTTAGTCGAATACGCTGCTAGCCACGAACTTTTCGGTCTGGAAAATCTTTCGGCTATACCAGGAACGGTTGGTGCGGCGCCAGTTCAGAATATAGGTGCTTATGGAGCCGAGGCTGCGCAGACTATTTCCAATGTGCGCGCGCTCGACACGAAGGCGATGAAGTTTGTCGAGTTGCTGGCGGCTGATTGCAAGTTCGGATATCGCGACAGTATTTTCAAGCAAGATCGTGGACATTATATCGTCACGCAGGTGACATTTAAACTTTTGAAGAAAGGAGTTTTGAAAATGGATTATAAAGATGTTCGTGAATATTTCGACACGCGCAATGTCACTTCACCGGCGCTTGTTGATTTGAGAAAAGCGATTATCGAGATTCGCGCTTCGAAGTTGCCAGATTGGAAAGTGTGGGGAACTGCCGGTTCATTTTTTAAGAATCCAAGTGTGAGCGCGGCGAAGTTCGAAGAGCTCAAGGCCAAGTATCCGGAGTTGCCAGGATATCCTGAAGATGATGGTAGTGTGAAAGTTTCTCTAGGATGGATTCTGGATAAAGTTTGTGATGCACGTGGATTGACTATCGGTAATGTCGCCACTTATGGAAATCAAGCTCTGGTCGTGGTAGCAAAGAGTGGCGCGACAGCCACAGAGGTTCTGACTTTGTCGCAAGATCTAATGAGGCGCGTGAAGGATAAGATGGGGATTGTCATAGAAGCCGAAGTTGAGTGGGTGTGTTGAGGAAATGTTATCGGCACCAGATTCTTAGCCATCGTATGCCTCCGCGGGACACATGCCCCCAGAGCACATATGCAAAAACGACAAAAAATTCGTCATTTTCGTGGCTCTATTTAGGTCTGATTCTGGGCCTGGGTTGCGCGACGCTTTTGACGAAAATTTCGTCGAATTTCGATAGGTACTCAGAAGGGACATGTCCCAGTCACGAGGGTTGTGGTCTTGACTAAGATTACGTCCATTTTTTAAATATCCGTATAGTTTCGGGCGTAAAAATAGTCGAAAGTGCAATCCTGACTAAATAGATGTGTCCTTGGCCGAGAGGCATGAAATATGCTAAAGTGGCCTCATTCGCTTAGCGAATTTTTATGTCATTTTTAAGCAATATTTTCAGCCGTTCGAACACGAAAAGCGTGAAGGAATTCGAACCATTGGTGGCACAGGTAAATGCGCTGGAACAAGCAACGCAGGCCCTTTCTGATACGGAACTCAAAGCGAAGACGGCGGCATTTCAGGCACGTCTAAAAGAAGCGCAAAGCACGGGAGGCAACACACAAGGAGATGCAGAAAAATCCATCTTAGCTGAAATCCAACCGGAGGCATTTGCTATGGTGCGTGAAGCAGCAAAGAGAACTCTTGGTCAGAGACATTTTGATGTGCAACTTATCGGAGGTGCGGCTTTAAACAGCGGTGCCATCGCCGAGATGCGAACTGGTGAGGGAAAGACTTTGGTGGCTACATTGCCAGCATATTTAAATGCGCTCACCAGAAAAGGTGTGCACGTGGTCACTGTCAACGATTATCTCTCACGCCGCGACGCGGTTTGGATGGGTCAGATTTACGATGCGCTCGGACTAACTGTCGGTGTCATTAACCATGAAGCGAGTTTCTTGTACGATCCTAAGCATACAGATTTAGATAAGACCAGAGATGAGACAGGTTCCTTCCATGTCGTCCACGAATTCTTGCGACCATGTTCACGTCACGAGGCTTATATGGCCGATATTACTTATGGTACGAACAATGAATTTGGTTTCGATTATCTCCGTGACAACCTCGAATACAGTCCGAAAAATTTGCGCCAGCGCGATCCGAACTATGCGATAGTTGATGAGATTGACTCTATTCTCATAGATGAAGCTCGCACTCCACTTATTATTTCTGCGCCAACACGCGATGCTGAGTCGACTTATAAACAATTTGCATCCATGGTCGCTGGTTTCGCTGAAGATACGGACTATACAAAAGATGAGAAGCGCAAAGCAATCACACTTACAGACGCCGGTATTAGCAAAGCCGAGAAAGCACTTGGTGTGGAAAATATATACACCGACAAAGGTATTAAGTCTGTCCATCATTTGGAGACTGCTATCCGTGCAAAAGCCCTTTATCACAAAGACAAGGAATATGTTGTGAAGAACAATGAGATCGTCATTGTCGATGAATTTACCGGACGCATGCAACCAGGTCGCCGTTGGTCTGAAGGATTGCATCAAGCAATCGAGGCCAAAGAGGGTGTAAGTATCCAGCAGGAATCTCGTACTTATGCGTCTATAACATTCCAAAACTTTTTCCGCATGTACAAGAAGATTTCTGGAATGACCGGTACAGCCGCTACTTCTGGCGAAGAATTTTTCAAGGTGTATGGACTTGAGGTCGCCATTGTTCCAACAAACAAGCCGACAGTCCGCGACGATCGCAATGATCAGATTTTCCGCACAGAAGTTGGTAAGTTTAAGGCCATTGCACGCGAGATTCGCAAGGCTCACGATGCTGGCCAGCCGGTACTTATAGGTACTGTTTCTATTGAAAAAAATGAAGTCCTTTCACAATTCCTGAAAGCTGAAGGTATTCCTCACGAGATTTTGAATGCCAAGAATCATGAAAGAGAAGGTGAGATTATTGCTCAAGCCGGTCGCAAAGGCGCGGTTACTATCGCTACAAACATGGCTGGTCGCGGTGTCGACATCAAGCTTGGTGGTGTGCCGAGCACTCCTGAGACCGCGGACGAGATCAAGAAACTTGGCGGTTTGTTTGTGCTCGGAACCGAGCGCCACGAAGCTCGCCGTATAGATAACCAACTTCGCGGTCGTTCTGGTCGTCAAGGCGATCCCGGTGTCACGCAGTTTTTCGTCTCACTCGAAGATACTCTGATGCGTGTTTTTGCCTCCGATATGTTGAAAGGTCTTATGAATAAACTCGGCGTGGCCGAAGATGTACCGATAGAGCACAAGATGATTTCCAATGCACTCGAGAGCGCGCAAGAAAAGATTGAAGGATTCAACTTCGATTCACGTAAGCATGTTCTGGAGTTCGATGACATCATAAATACGCAGCGTACCAGTGTTTATGCGCGTCGTCGCAAGTTATTGCTTGGCGGTATCGATGATGTCGAAGCGGAACTGGATGCGGTGATCGATGATGCCGCCGCGCGCGAAGTTATAACGAAGAAGATTGCAGAATTTGGTCGTGAAAATTTCCTAAATGCTGCACGCATTGTTTTGCTCCAGACGATCGATATGTATTGGGTTGAGCACTTGGAGGTCATGGAACATACGCGCTCCAGCGTGAATCTGCGCGCATATGGTCAGCGTGATCCACTCGTGGAATACAAGAAGGAAGGGCTACGCCTTTTCAAGGAAATGCAGATGGCGATGCACGACCAAGTTGTGAGACTTTTGCCACATATTGTGCCGATGAATGGTGGTGCGCCAGTTTCTACAAAGAACTCTGATATGACTGATTTGAAGGAAGTTCATGAAAATGCACAAATTATTGGCGCAGGGGATGGGTCAGGTGGGAACGGTGGCGCAAATAGCGCGGCCATTAAAAAGGAACCCGAAGTTGGTCGTAATGATGTCTGTCCTTGTGGAAGTGGTAAAAAATATAAGAAGTGCCATGGGGTTGGGAAATAGAAGAGATTATTATCTTAGTCAATTTACAGCATAGGTGTAGCACACACGCTTTTTGAGATATTTTCAAAGTGACGGATTTTCCGTCACTTTTAAAAAGTGCCTCGGAGGACATGTCTCTACGTAGCCAAACGACGGCTTAAAGTCGCCGAGTTTGATTTATATTAACTGAATGTTACTATGATAAAACCATGAAAAAGAACATCTACGACCAGATAACAAACTTCGTCTACGAAACTGGAAACATAGCCAAAACTCCACGTTCTGGATTTTGGCTTTTAGGAACTGGCACACAGTCAGTTGCAGAGCACCTTTTCCATACAGCCATGATCGCTTATGCATTGGCACACCTCGAACCGAAAGCTGATAAAAGAAAAGTCGTGCTGATGGCACTCTTCCACGATCTGGGTGAAGGCCGAACCTCGGATCATAACTACGCTCACCAACGATACGGTCGTCTCGCGGAGGCTGTTGCGGTCGCTGACATTGCCAAAACAATTCCTTTTGGTGGAGAGATTTTGGAACTCTTCACGGAAGAGCAGGCGAAGGTGACACTCGAAGCCAAACTGGTGAAAGATGCCGATCAACTCGAATGGATCGCAACTCTGCGTACCGAGGAAGTGAAGGGGAATATCAAAGCCAAAGAATGGATCGCCATCGCCGCAAAACGCCTGAAGACCAAGGCTGCACAAAAGCTGGTTAAGGTCATACTGAAAACTCATCCCGATTCTTGGTGGTTCAATCCCTCTGACAAATGGTTCGTCGACCGAAAAGTTGAAAATAAGGGGTGGAAGTAGGGTGTATAGGGCCGATTTTTCTATGTGTTGACAGGTACCTTTCTCGCGAGTAGTATCTCGACTAGATACAGAGGAACAATGGTCTCTGCGTCAGTATTTGTAAAACAACGGGGATTTTCCCCTACAAAAAGAAAGAGGTTAGTTATGCCAATGTCAAAAGAGTTCGAAGCAGAGTTGTTTCCGATATTTGCGAAGATTATTGAGCGCTTCGGTAGTCCGGAAATAATCATGAGTGAACGGCAGATTCGGAAGAATATTCGTCGTCTGAACACTGCATTTGCCTTGAACAGGCTGCCTTTCAAGGAGTTCTACGCGGTCAAAGCGTTCACGAGTCCAGCGATTCTGGATATTGTGTACAGTGAAGGTTGCGGGTTCGATTGCAGTTCTATTCCAGAGCTGCAGAAATCTCGCAAAGCTGGGGCTCGGCCTGGAGATATAATGTTCACGTCGAACAATACCTCCCAGGAAGAATATGCAGAAGCCCTTGCTCATGGTGGCTGCATCTTGAATCTTGATGACATTACGTTCGTCGACAAGGTTCCGGATCCGTTTCCAGAACTCATTTGCTTCCGGCTCAATCCCGGCAACCGCAAAACTGGTGATGAAGTCAACAGTATTATTGGCGATCCTGTGAAGTCGAAATACGGTGTGCCGATTGAATCTATCGTTGATGCGTACCGGGCAGCAAAGTCAAAGGGTGCGAAACGTTTCGGACTCCATACGATGGTCTGCAGCAATGATCTCGACTACACTCACATGGTTAGTACGGTCAAGCTTCTCCTTGAAGTTGGTGAGGTCCTACATCGTGAGCTTGGTATCAAACTCGAGTTCATCAATATGGGAGGGGGAATCGGTATTCCGTATCGCCCAGAACATAAGGAGTTCAACATCGAAGCGCTGGCCCGTGAGTGCCGTGTCTTGGCGGATGGTTTCAGTGACAGACTTAGCTACGTTCCAGTTTTCTATATGGAAAGCGGTCGGTTTGTTACGGGGCCAGCTGGAGTGCTTGTGACCAAGATCATAAACAGATACACCAAGTACAAAGACTTCTATGGTGTTGAAGTTGCAATGCCTGGTAATGCACGTCCTGGTGTCTACGATAAGCTCGAAGACGTCGATGGAAAACGCGTTTATCATCACGGCACCATTCTGGCGCCAGATGGTACATTGCGTGGTGGTCCAACACGTATCGTGACGGTCGCCGGTTCGATCTGCGAGAACTGTGATGTTCTGGCTCGTGACCGTGAACTTCCCGAGGCTCTCGAAGGGGATTACTATATCTGTCACGACGACGGCGCCCATGGTCCTGAGATGGGTAGTAACTACAACAATCGTTGTAGGCCGCAGCGACTGTTGATTTGCATGGACCACACAGTTCGTCGGATTCGTCGGGCAGAGACGTTTGAAGATCTTGAACGTTTTCATCAAGGTCTCGATGGACCGAAGCACACGCTCAAGTTGCGTTGAAATCAATAATCTCGAATCTTTGAAAGGGGATTCGGGGGCGGGTTACGATAATATCGGACCCGCCTTTTCTTATATTGACACCGCTATTTTATTATGTAGTATTCAGGACAGATCCAAGCCGTAGCGGTGAGGAAATCATTGAAAAATCAGCTTGAATCAACCAACAACAAAACAAACATGATGAAAGGCGGGTTAGTTATATGGCAGCAGGAAATCAAAGTCTTCCGGATACGTTCTGGCGTTCGGTGTTGACAGATCGCATGGGTGGCACGGAATTCGACAAGCCCGGTGGCGGGTATACGTTCAGCGCAGTGCTCGATGAAGAGCGCGCCTTGGTCAAGGGAAATATTACTGGCGACCCATCTTCCGCTTTGCTCCGCTTCTCAATCGCGGATCCGACGTGGAAAATGCCGCAGGCGGCCTGGGATGCTGGCGAAGCTTATTACCGGCTCCAACCGCATTCGACTCGTTACACCGATAACTTCGGTGTGGTCCTCTGTGAAGAGGCGGGTATTTCCAAAAATACTCATGAGCAGCTCGCAGATTATCTGAACGGTGCTCATCACGGTTCGGGTGTTGTGTTTACGGACAAATGGGTTCAATACTTGCCTGGCTCAATCAAACGAGCTTTGTCGGAGTTCATCCCCACGGCGTTATTCGATTCTGGAACAATCTTGGTGTTTCCAACACCGGGGTATGGCGTCATTAAGGATCCGAAGAACAAACGCGGTGCGAAGTCAGTCGATGTACCATTGATCTACGATCAGGCCAGTAAGAGCTGGGAGATTGATTATGAGACAGCCGAAAATCTGTTGAATGGTCCCTACGCCTCCTCTCATCGCCGGGTCATGTACTTGAACATCCCACACAACCCGACTGGTAAGGCCTACGATTGGAAGCAATGGGAGCGAGCCATAGCTTGGGCACTGACAAATGATGTGATCCTCATTGTAGATGAGGCCTATACACATCTGCGTTTCGGCGCCACATGCAGTGTTCTCGATGTGCCGGGATGGGAGACATGTTGTATCGTCCTCCAGAGCATCAGTAAAGGATGGAATGCTACTGGCGGGCGCCTCGGATGGGTTGTTGCTCATCCAACCATGATCTCCGCTCTCCGAATGGTCACAGATGTGAAGGACTCTGGGACATTTGGTCCAACCATCGCATCTGCTCTCTGGTGTCTCAAGAATCCAGAATTCGCCAACAAGACAATGACGGAGTATGCCCAGCTTCATCGTGCACTTTCGGAAGGTCTCCAAAGTGTTGGTTTCGAAGCAAAGATGCCGGATGCAGGTTTGTGTCAGTTCATGCCGGCCCCAAAGGTTATCAATGGTCAGCGGATGGAGAATTCGGCTCAGTGTGCCAAATGGCTCCGCGACAACCTGCGTATCTCGACCATGCACGCCGTGGTGAAGTATAAGGTTGGTGGTGTTGAAGTCGATACCTCATGGTTGCGGTGGGCTACCACGATCACATTGGTGCCCGAATGTGGGTTGCCAACTGAGGCGTCGGTGATTGCTGAAGGTATGCGTCGTCTCAAGTCAGTGAAGTTCGAGTTCTGATCTGATTCGTCAGGTCTCTGCTCTACAAGGTCCGCGTGTCACACGTTTTTTCGTGGCACGCGGCCTTTTTGTTTCTCGAAATCTATTTGGTGAATTTTCTTGACAGAACCTGATATCTATAGTTAGTATGTTTGGGAACCCTGAACAAAACCGCGGCTATGAACCGCGAAAAACTGGAGGTTAGTATGATTGCTTATGCTGTAATGAATGTGGTTGAAGAAATCAAATCTGTATTCGATGACGCCGCTGGCGGCGACGGCCGAGGCAGGACGGGCGGCTGTCTTACCGTGATTGTAAATGGTGGGTCGGAGGAAATCACTTTGCCGATCGGAGAAGTCCTGAATGTTGTCGACCAAGCCAACTACTGGAACAACAGCAAAGAAAAGGCTCATCGTCTCGCAGCTAATTCCAACGACGTCTCCTGCTGGACGACACGTAATGCGGATCCAAAAGTGAAGAAATACGGCGGTGGTATCCGCGCATTGGACGGCAATATCTATGCCTTTTCCGGACTGTCGGAGCATTGGGATGAAGTCGTGTCGGCAGTTGCTGCCAACACCGTCAATCCAGGCAGCATGACGATTGAGCGCGTACGCGAGATCGCGAAGATCAGTGAGAATCCACACATTATCAGTTTCTTCTTGCGCTGGTGAAAATATCAGCCAGTCCAGAAAGATTCTGTGCACTCAATCAAAGAGTCCCCGTTGGCATAGCCGGGGACTCTTTTCTGTTTTCGCGACAATTTTTCTAATTATAAATCTTCTTCGGATCATTCTTTATTACTTGATCCAGCGTAATCCGGGAATAATCCATAGTCGAACCCTCGGGCGATTCGGACTTCATTTTGTCTACAAGTTCGCGCCAGACTGCCGAGTATCCGGTGTGAGTCCATAAGTTCATTACATCATTTTTCTCATCTCCAGTCATATCTTCCACCGCTTTTCCATTACCAAACTCTTCTACAGCCAATCTCATCTGGCACTCAGCTTGAAGTGCCATTTCATTTTGTGGTTTCATTGTCTCCACATTTGTCATACTACAATACTACACCTCTTTTCTGGTATAATAAACCCCATGAATAACAGTATGGAATCGATCGGAAAATTCACCAGTCCACAAGAAGAAATAGTCCATCTGAAGGAAATGATTGCACGCAGAGAGCGCGCCATTCTCGAAGAGACGCCTGAAGCCAGCACAGAGCATATTGTGCGTGAAGAAGTAGTCAGATATGCCGAACGCAAGCCAGATCAAGTTCTTCATGAAAAATACATAGTGCCAACCCAAGAGATGGAGACGATTGTTTTGGAACTCTCTCCGGAAGAGCACGATGACAAAATGAACGAGCTCCTCGGTTTTCTGGAAGAAAAGGGAATACACAACACTTTGAAGCTTGTCGAGCATATGCACGACCCTCATATTTATGATGATTTTCATCGCCTCTTGGTTCAATATATTCGTTCTGGTTTTGTGATCGGTGGTCTCAAAGACAAGGATCCTTTGTGGCGTTCGCTCAAGATGACTCTCTACGAAATCTTGGTTCCAGAAGCGAATGCTCCGGAAAAAGGCGGTCCTAGTAAACCTCTCAAAGAGCTTCTTTCTTCCATGGAGCAGTTTTATGCTGGTATGTGTCATGTAAATGATAAATCTTCTGGTGGAGATGATAGAGATGTTTTTGCATTTGAAATAGCTGTAGCCAATCGCAGTGAGGATTTCATATTTTATTGTTCTGTACCAGATAATAAGAGGAATCTATTTGAGAAGCAGATCCTTTCTATATTTCCTGATGCCAAGGTCAATGAAAGAAAAGATGACTACAATATATTTCCAACCCCAGGAGTTGCAGTCGCTTCATATGCTCGTGAGAAGAAAAACCACATCTTTCCAATCAAGACTTACGACGAATTCGATCATGACCCGATAAATGCCATTTTGAATTCATTTTCAAAAATAGAAAAAGATGGCGAGGGTGCTGCTATACAGGTAATATTCAAACCTGTCGGAGATTTTTATAATAAAAAATACGCCAAGGCGCTCGAGAAGATTCAGAAGGGTGAGAAGTTGAGCGAGTCTATAGACATCGCTTATACTACTGGCGAGAAAGTTTTAAAAGGTATTGGCAAAGGTGTCGAGGCTGGATTCAAGGGAGCTTTCGATCTGATAGGTGAGCTCGGCAGTTCCGGCGGAAAAGACAAGGATAAGGCCGACGCCAAGAAGAAGGAGGAAGAAGACAAAAAGAAGCGTCAAGAATCTGGCGACAAGGGTATGCGTCCAGAAAATGAGATGGCTTCGAAGGAAATCCAGAAGAAGCTTTCTTCTCCTGTTTTGGCTACAAATATTAGAATTGTGGCCTCATCCCAAACGGAGGCTGAAGCTAAGGCTATTTTGGCGGATTTGGAGGCGGCATTTAATCAGTTCGAAGATACAAATGGCAACCGCCTTGACTTTATTCATGTGAAAAAAAGCGCGCTGGAAAAAGAGTTAGAGAATTTTACTTATCGCGCTTATGACGACGATCAGAATTGTCCGCTTTCGCTCAAGGAGCTAGCGACGATCATGCACATGCCTGTCGCTGGAAAAGTTTCTACTTCACAGGTCAAGCTTACGAAGTCTGGTACTTCACCAGCGCCTCTCGGTCTACCACAGCTCGGTACTTTGCTTGGCGTGAACTCAGATCGTGGTCGTGACACGAAGATCTATATGACCGACGACGATCGTCTGCGTCATATGTATGTTATTGGTCAGACTGGTACTGGTAAGACTACATTGCTCAAGAATATGATCTTGCAAGACATGCAGCGCGGTGACGGCGTATGTTTCATTGATCCGCATGGTTCCGATGTGGAGGATGTGCTCGCGCTTGTGCCACCGGAGAGATATGGTGATGTTATTTATTTCGATCCGGCTTACACGGCGCGTCCGATGGCTCTCAACATGCTCGAGTACGATGTACGTTTTCCTGAACAAAAGACTTTCGTGGTGAACGAGATGCTTTCTATTTTCAATAAACTCTTCGACATGAAGGTCGCCGGCGGTCCAATGTTCGAACAATATTTCCGCAACGCTGTTTTACTTACAATCGATGATCCTTCGAGTGGCAATACTCTGGTGGATGTTTCGCGTGTCCTTTCCAACAAGGCTTTCCGTGAGATGAAGCTCGCCAAGTGTACAAATCCTCTAGTTGTGCAGTTCTGGCGCGAAGTGGCGGAGAAAGCTGGAGGTGAGGCATCGCTTGCCAATATCGTTCCTTATATAGTTTCCAAGTTCGATAACTTCTTGGCCAACGATATTATGCGTCCGGTCATTGCGCAGGAGAAATCCACGTTTAATTTCCGCGATATCATGGATAACAAAAAGATATTGCTGGTCAATCTTTCCAAGGGTCGTCTTGGTGATATCAATGCCAACCTCATCGGTCTTATTCTAGTCGGCAAAATACTCATGGCGGCATTGTCGCGTGTGGATTCTATTGGTAAAACTCTTCCGCCGTTCTATCTCTATGTCGACGAATTCCAAAATGTCACCACCGACTCTATCGCTACTATTTTGTCGGAGGCTCGCAAGTACAAACTTTCTATGACTATTGCGCACCAATTCATCAAGCAGCTCGATGAGAAGATCAAGAATGCCGTCTTCGGCAACGTCGGTTCCATGGCCGTGTTCAGGGTCGGTGTAGAAGACAGTGAGTTTTTGGCCAAGCAGTTTGCGCCGGTATTTACTGAGAAAGATATTATCAATATCGACAACTACAATTGTTACGTGAAAATGTTGGCCGCTGGCAAACCGGTCAAGCCTTTCAATATAGGATGCCCAAATATTCCGCATGGCAATCGCGATGCTGCTGGCAAGCTGAAAGAGCTGTCATATTTGACTTATGGTCAAGAAAGGAGCATTATCGAAGACGAGATCAATGCGAAGTATAAAAAATAAAGCGCAAAGTTAAAGGCGCAAGGCGCACAAAAATAAATGGCACTAACAGATGAAATAAAATTCCATGCAAAAGCTGGCAACGGCGGTATTGGCGTTGTCCGTTGGAGACATGAGAAGGGTAGAGAGTTCGCCGGTGCGGCTGGTGGAAACGGTGGTCGTGGTGGTGATATATATGTCCGTGCTGTCCGCGACATAAACATTATGGCGCGCTATAAAACTGTGAAGAAGTTTGAGTCTCAGAAAGGTCAAGATGGAATGAATTGGAGTATGCAAGGAAGATCTGGTGAGGATTTGTACATAGATTTGCCAATCGGTTCCGTTATAAAAAATCTTGCAACTAGTCGTGTAGTTGAACTTCTGGAAGATGGTCAAGAGTCTAAGATTTTGCATGGTGGCCGTGGTGGTCTTGGCAATGAGCATTTCAAAGCTTCAACAAACGTAAAGCCAGAACAATCCACTAACGGTTATCCAGGTGAAGAGGCTGATTTTGTGGTTGAACTGAACCTGATTGCTGATGCTGGTTTGATCGGTCTACCAAATGCCGGCAAATCCAGTTTGCTCAATGCTCTCACGCACGCGCATGCGAAAGTCGCCAGTTACGCTTTCACTACCTTGGATCCGAATTTGGGTGCTTTGCATGGCGGTTATATTCTTGCTGATATTCCAGGACTTATTGAAGGCGCCGCCGATGGTAAAGGTCTTGGTATCCAGTTTCTGAAACACGTGAAGAGAACAAAGGTTTTGATACATCTTGTGTCTTTGGAAAATAGTGGCGTCGCAAATGCGCGCATCGTTGGTGATTATAAAACTGTGCGCGAGGAGCTCAAAAAATATGGTGAAGGTTTGGCGGAGAAGCCGGAGATAATCATCTTGTCGAAGACCGATATGGTTACACCAAAGGCTGTTCTCGCTGCACGCAAGAAGTTGGAGAAATATTGTGATTCTAAGCGCGGCGGGCGCATATTTGAAGTCTCTGTTCTAGATGATGCTGCTATCAAGAAGTTAGGCGAGGAATTGGTGAAGGTTTTGGAGAAGGCGAAGATGACCGTGGTTGTGGAGGCAAAATAATCGGTTTTTTTAAGAGGCACTTCAGTTAGTTGAAGTGCCTCCGCGGGACACATACCCCCAGAGCACCTATGCGAAAACGACGAAAATTTCGTCATTTTCGTGGCTCTATTTAGGTCTGATTCTGGGCCTGGGTTGCGCGGCGTTTTTGACGAAAATTTCGTCGAATTTCAATAGGTACCCAAAGTATGCATATCCTCCCAGCCCTCGATCACGCCAAAGTGATACTGTGCCGCCGTTATTAGGTACTGTGGTTACTATACTTCCTTCACAAATACGAAACGCGGAGTTTTCTTGCCTCCAATGTCGACCATTTCCTCGAACATCGAGATTGGTCTGACCCAGTATTTCGATTTATCGTTTTCATAGAGCGCTTCGTAAACCACCATGTCCTCAAGAGTTTCAGAATGTTTTGCAACAAAATGAGCCTTATATAGACGACCAGTTTTCGAATGTTTATAGATACCTATTTTCATGCAAGTTTCTCCATCAACATCTTCTTCAACACCTCTGGATTTGCGGCACCACGAGTGGCTTTCATGGCTTGACCTATTAAAAACTGCAAAGAAGCGACCTTACCGGCGCGGTATTCGGCGATAGCCTTGGCGTTGGCTTGATCAGCCAAAATCTTTTCGATGATAGGACCGATATCAGCAGCGTCACTCTTTTGTAACAGACCATTTTTCTCGGCAATGGAACGCACTGATTGCTTCACACCATCTTCCATGGAAGCCCCTTTAATGAGCAAAGCCAAAGTATCTTTTGCACCACGCGAAGAAATCTCTCCGGCGGCGATCATTGAAATAAGTTCAGAGAATGAAGCAGGTGGGACGGCATTATTCTGATCAAATGCCGGCAAATAATCACTCAAGATATAGTTCGTCGCCAGCTTCACATGCTTGGCCTCACCGTTAAACGGACTTATCACCGCATCGAAATAACTCGTCAGAGATGGATTGTCGATGAAAACTGCGACCTCCTTGTCTGTCATACCATAATCTTTCTTGTAGCGATCGCGCTTAGTCCATGGCAATTCTGGCATATCTTTGCGAAGCTTGGCCTCGGCGAATTCTGGTATCTCGGAGATCTTCATCTTAGGAATGTCCGGATCAGGGAAGTATCGATAGTCGTGCGAGCTCTCTTTACTGCGTTGTGAGAAAGTCTTTTGTTTGCCTTCATCCCAACCACGCGTTTCTTGGACGATTTTTTCGCCGTCTTCGATCGCGGCATTTTGTCTCGCAATCTCATACGCAATAGCGCGCTCAACTGTACGGAATGAATTCAGATTCTTCACTTCAGTCTTCGTGCCGAACTTACCAGCGGCTGTATCTTCAGGAGTAGCGACGGAGATATTGGCTTCGACGCGCATTTCGCCTTTTTCCATATTGGCTTCGCCAGCTCCGAGATAGCGCAACAGAAGCTGCAATTCTTTGGCGAAACGAACAGCTGTTTCTGCATCATGTATCACAGGCTTCGTGACCAGCTCCATGAGAGGCACACCGGCACGATTGAAATTGACCAAACTTTTCTCATGCTGATCATGAGTGGACTGCGCGGTGTCTTCTTCGAGGTGAATTCGCTCTATAGCTACACCAGCAAGTTCGCCACCAGAGACCAGAGGGAATTTGTATTGACTTATCTGATAGCCCTTCGGAATGTCCGGATAGAAATAATTCTTACGATCCCATTCAGTAAAATCTGCGAGCTTGCCACCAACCGCGACACCCATCTTGAGGACGTGTTCGATGGCTGCCTTGTTCAATACAGGTAAAGTTCCAGGATGTCCCATGCAGATAGGGCAGATGTTCCTATTTGGCTTCTCTTCATCAGGATTGTTGCGGCACGAACAGAACATCTTCGAGGAGGTTTTTAGCTCAGCGTGTATTTCGAGGCCGATCGTAGGGACGTATTTGGGCGCAGGTGTGCTCTTTTCCATGGCTTTATATTAGCATAAAGAGGTGGTAATATGGCAGTACATTAGTAATAAAATAGAAACAATATGAATCTAGATCGAAACAATGAGTCAATGGATACGACCTTAATAAATCCTCAAGAACAGCAAAGAGGGCAGATAATAGCAATCCTAAAGATGGGTGGCATTGAAAATGTCAGCCTAGATACAGCTGATGGACTGATGAGAGGTACCGGGGTAGGTCAGAAGGATCAGATCGCTATCATGTCCGCACTTGATAACTGGCAGAAAGCTACCACTGAGGCAGAGATGCAAATCATCGCAAATGAGCTCGTGGAAGTTGTTAAGAAAGGTCAGTATTTGCGCTTGAAGGATTAGATCCTAAAAGCTTGACACGCGGCGATCTTTTGCTAAGATATTGAACATAAACCTGCGAATCACTGGATTTATCTAGCATGATTCTATCGGCATTGAAGCTGGTGGCAGGCATCTCAAAGAGTCTCGCTTTACGCGGGATTTTTTGATAAAAGCTTGACACCGCATTTAGTTTTGTTAAAATGCGACTATGCCTGTGGGACGCAAGTCCTGATCGACAATGTAGTTGATAACAGGCATCTCAAAGAGTCTCGCTTTACGCGGGATTTTTTGATGTATTTTTCATAATGGAGAAGAGATGTTTTCTTCCATTACCGACCTGTCTTATGACCACCCTTATAGTCCTATTTTTGAACTGTTTTTCCATACCCCAGAAATGTATCTCTTTCCCGTTTACATGGTACATTCTGTGAGTCACAGCAACATATCTTTGAGTAATTATTGGAACCGCATATGGGATTAATGTTAATCTAAATATCTGCTCGTCCAAATTCCTCTTCTCCTTCTTACGGATTAAGTGTTTGAAGCCAATAGAATTGAAATATATAGATTCTTGGTTTAGGACAGGACAAATCACGTGCCCGATTTGTTGATATCGGTTTCTAGATTCCTGTATGAATAATCTTTTCTGGTTTATATTCACGCAGGCAATCTTTACATACTGAGATAAAGTTTTGTTCAAGAAGTTCTCAAATTTTAATAAAGAAAAGTTCAAGAAGTTCTAAAGATTTTCATATACGGCCACTCATTGACTTTTGGGGTCATTATGCTATCCTTTTTGCGTGTAAGTTTCTCGTCCTTACCGTTAGCATAACGTACGAGAGTTCCGCTTAAGCGTAAGCTTTCGTAGGTTCTCGTAAGAGACTGAAAAAGTGACCGTTGTGCGGGTAAAGAAGAAATGTCAAAAAGACTTTTCATAGGTAGCGTTGCATGGGCAACCACATCTGACAGCTTGAAGAAGCACTTCGAGCAGGTTGGTGCAGTGGAAGAGGCCAACATCTTGACTGACAAGATGACTGGTCGTTCACGAGGCTTTGGCTTCGTAACCATGTCAAACGACTCTGATGCAGATGCCGCTGTTCAAAAGTTGAACGGTAGTGATCTCGATGGTCGCAAGATCGTCGTCTCAGAGGCTCGTCCTAAGACAGACCGCGTGTAATTCCTCACGGAATTTCGCGTGACTGTTTTGAACAAAGATTCCGCTATCGCAAGATCGCGGGATTTTTGTTTTGCCGCGCGATTTGTTACAATATCCGCATGATAAACGAACACGATAAATTTTTTACTAGAAAGCATATTCATGATAAGGACATAGAATCTCATCTCACACGCATTCAACATGAGTTTGAAGATGGTTTTCATTTCCTACAAAAATATCCAAGATCGGTCACGATATTTGGTTCTTCAATGCTCGCTGCTGACAGTGTACCGTGCAGGATGGCAGGGGAATTGTCGGAAGCTATAGTCAAGGATTTGAAGTATGCAGTGATCACCGGTGGTGGTCCTGGGATAATGGAAGCTGCAAGCAAAGGCGCAAAAGAAGCTGGTGGCCAAGCTGTCGGACTCAATGTCAGCCTACCTCACGAGCACGGCCCAAACATATACACGACTGACCATATGAAGTTCGCATATTTCTTCTCACGCAAGACGATGCTCACTTTCGCGGCTGAAGCATATATATTTTTCCCTGGAGGTTTCGGGACATTCGATGAGCTGTTCAGTATTCTCACACTTATCCAGACAGGAAAGATTCCTCATGTGCCGGTCATCTTGTTCGACTCCGATTTCTGGAGTCCGATTATCGCAAATCTTGTCGATATGATGAACTCTAAATATCAGACTGTAGATCCTGACGATTTCGATCTGTGTAAGATAACGGATTCAGTAGATGAAGCTATTAAGATTATTCGTGAAGCACCAGTTTCTGAGTGGTGGAGGATTATTAACTAAATTAGGTGCAAGGTGAAAGGCGCAAAGCGCAATTATGAAATTTTCCATACAAGCGAAAGTGCCTGGCAAATTGGCTCGTGCTGGGACCATAGAGACTGTGCATGGCATTATAGAGACGCCGGCATTTATACCTGTTGGTACCAAGGCGACATTGAAGGCGCTCACGCCGGAGCAAGTGCGCGACGCTGTTGGTGCACAAGCTGTTCTGGCAAATACATACCACCTATATCTGCAACCTGGCACCGAAGTTTTGAAGAAGTGTGGAGGTCTACATAAGTTCATGAATTGGTCAGGGCCTACATTTACCGATTCTGGTGGTTTTCAAGCTTTCTCGCTCGGCGCCGCTTGGGGTAAAGGGATAAGTAAGCTGGCGGATCGTGATGGCGAAGCGACCAGTCATATGCCGGCGGCTGTGGAGGAAGATGACAACACTGCGAACCATGCCGCGCTGGCGAAAGTAGATGACGACGGCGTCACATTTAAATCCGTCATAGATGGTTCGACACACCATTTCACTCCGGAGATTTCTATGAATATACAGCGCGATATTGGCGCAGATATTATTTTTGCATTCGATGAATGCTCTGCACCGAATGCTGACCGCAAATATCAGAAGATTGCCATGGATCGTACTCATGAGTGGGCCAAGCGATGTCTGGCCAGTTATGACAAGTCGCAGGCACTTTTCGGCATAGTTCAAGGCGGTCGTCACGAAGATTTGCGTCGCGAGAGCGCACGCACGATCGGCGCGATGAAACTTGATGACGGAACGGACTTTGATGGTTTTGGAATAGGCGGTTCATTTGATAAAGGTGATGTTGGCACCGCTGTAAGATGGGTCAATGAAGAGCTCCCAGAAAATAAACCGCGACACTTACTTGGTATTGGTGAGCCGATGGATCTTATTCTGGCTATAGAAAATGGTGTCGATACTTTCGACTGTGTGGCACCAACACGCATTGCGCGCAATGGAACCGCATACTCAAGTCAAGGTCGGCTCAATCTAGCCAACGCCGAGTTTACCAGCGATACCGGTCCGCTCGATCCAGAATGCGGTTGCTACACTTGTAAGAATTATACTAGGAGCTATCTCGCGCACTTGTGCCGCGCCAAGGAGATGTTGTCAGCAACATTGATTTCCATACACAATCTTTATTTTTTGGTAAATATAGTGAAGCGTTTGCGACAAGCCATAGTTGAAGGGAAGTTCGAGGAGGTGAAGGAGGAGATGATTAATAGATATTGTCGTGAGAGCCAACACCATAAAGAGTGATATTTTTTCATCGAACGAAAATATTATTCTGTGATCATAAGATATCCTACAGGCATACAGTTCTTTTAGATTGCCGTGTAGTTTATGAGTCTTGAGCGTTGGATGAAATACATCTTTTTCTAGCATTCTGATCGTCTTTGCCCACTTAGTCATCATGCTTGGGTTTTTGCGCAAAAAATCACGAGACATTTTGTCAAATGCAGAGGTGGTGAATATAGTCCTCATCGGCCGTTGTTGCCCTAAAGGCCTTTACTAATCTCATTGATAAGCATGTTTGCCGAGGAATGTTTCCTTACCTTTCCAGTTTGTGCTTCCATAACGGATTGGAGTATTTCAAGTTCAAAAAAGCGTTTTCGCAGGTCATGCATAATGGTGGACACCTTTTTTGAGCTTTTTGCTATTTGTGATTTAGTTATTTTCATACATATATAATAACGCAGGGGGAGACCTGTGTATACTTGACATCTGGTTACAAAAGAGGTATACTACCAACAGTTAAGAACATTGAAAGAACTTGCGATCGCTGTAGCTTAAAGGGCCTTAAATATAGGGTTTTCTAAGCTATGGCGATACACGACGTATTGTCGAGCACGCAAAGCAGTGAACTCCTGCGTCTAATAGGCGTAAGGATAACCCCGACTAATAGTCGGAGAAAGGCCATCATCATGGCTACAAACAAATACGCAAAGCTGGACCTCGGAACGATCGAAGCGGTTTTCAACAAACTCGGTGGCATCGATGGAGCTGAACGCTTCATCCGCGGTGAAGTGGTAATTTCGGAACCAGCGAAGCGCTGGCGTGAACAGGATGGCGCGATTTACTTCACACTTCCGGTCACCGAAGGACTCACTGGTCCACAGTGGATCGAGCGCCTCGAGAAGAAGAACCTCCGCGTTGGCGATTGGGCCAAAGACGTTCTTGGTAAGACGGCCTTCAAGCCGACCACGGGCGTTGTGCGTGAAATCGCAGTCCTCAAAGGTATGTTGTTCGAGGACAACAATCGCACCACCAAGGGCATCCGTGCCGCAGGCGACAAGCGCAAGCTGAAGCACGGCAAAGCATCGGAGATGAACGCTGAAATCGCGTGCCAAATCCGTGAAATGTTCACGGACAAGGAAATCGAGGACATGGGTCTTATTTGGATCGTCGTAATGCACGACCTCATCAAGGATTCTGACGGCGATCTCAACCTCCTCGACGCTGACCGCGATGATGATGGTCGGTGGCTCGATGCGTACTACGACGGTCCTGACGACAGGTTCCGTCGTGAGAGCGGCTTCGCGTTCGTCGTCTCGCAAGTTCAGAACTAAGTACTTTGGTACTGGGCACTAGCCCTTTGTCCTCTGGACTTGGTCCTAAGATTTGGTGGTTTAACCACCCGGCTAAGAATGACATGCCGTCTACATTCAACCCCTGCACTTGCAAAAGTGCAGGGGTTTCAACTTTTATAATTTGGATATGGTAAAATCTGTGACGGTAGTAGGTGAATATGCCGGCGGTCAAGGCTTCCGGCTACCGAATCCAGTATCC
>JBAXSG010000011.1:0-24333 GCA_037130865.1 Candidatus Tayloriibacteriota bacterium
TCATACAGGAACTCTTACTGGTAGTCCAGAGCCGACTTGGGTGAGTGGAGTTGGTGATGCGGGTGTAAATAGACCCAGATGTTCTGGTTATTTCGGAATTTGCTTCAACGATTCAGACAATAAATGGGCCGTTGGAGTTGATGGTCCACAAGACTTTGATCTATACAATTCGAGTTCCGACATATTATTGACTTTGTCATATTCCACTAGGATTCATTTTCAAGGCCAAGGTCTTGGTTCTCCCACAGTTTCTCTGTTAGGACAGTCTCAAGAAGCTTACAGAGAGATGTTGGGAGACCAGAGGGTTGTTATAACAGGGATTAATGATGGAGATAATTCATTGATTGTTATTTTGTCTTCAGAAAATGATATCGATATACAGACTATTCAAGATATAGTTAGTAATATTACGACCGCTAATCTATAAAACCCCATGAAAAAAATCCTAAACCTGTCAGTAGCTATCTTCTCACTAGTGTTATTGATGTCTGTAGTGAGTGGGTCCCAAAATGTCTGGGCGTCTACAGAATCTAATTGTATTCAACTAGGTTACTCGGGTACATTCATCCCGAAAACTTCTGGTGAGCTTAGTGTATTATTTGTGGATGGATATTCAGAAGATGGACGTGGTTACTATAACAACAGTGGTTTATTTACAGGAGAGATTAATGGAATACCCATTACTGTTGATGGAGCAAATTCAGACGGTACAATATTTGGATATGTAGAAGCAGGAAAAACATATCAATATTCTTTCTCCGGTTCGGCTCAGTGGGGTCCGGGTATTAATGCTAATCCCGATGGTACTACCGACGGTGATCCTAATCCTATACGAGTGGCAGATAAGGAATTCATTTGTTACGGTACTGATATAATGGGAAAGACTATAAAGGCATTCTCTCTTGTAGGACTTATTTCTAGTTCTGTTGCACCAGTCCCCACCGTATATATCACCGCAAGGATCGACGATCATTTCAAGGGTAGTAAAGCCTTTGATGGCGATACAGCGACTCTTTCTTGGAATGCTACGGACGCTACTTCATGTACAGCTTCAGGGGATTGGTCCGGAATCAAGAATATAGAAGGTTCAGAAAATATTGGACCATTTTATAAAGCTAATACACCACCAGGTGGTAAATGGTCATATTTCTTAAAATGCACCGGTGCAGGTGGTGATGGATACGGTGAAACATCTGTATCTCCAGCAGTTTCATCAAGTGAAATTATTGCTAAGAAACTCGGTTTAACACCTTTCAATGTTAGATCTATAGGTGTTGCTAAAGGGAATGCTAGCGAAGATGGTAAAATTCTTTTATACGCTCCTGGATCAATACCTATTTTAGGTAAAGGTGAGGTATTGGTTAAAGGTCTATATTCAACAATTAATGGTGAAGATCAGAGCACTTTTTATGTCGTCAATAAGTCTAATCTTCCAGACGGATATATTCTATCTGCCGAAGGAGAAATAAATACCGGTGGTTTTCAGCCAACTGACCGCTGGGGTTCTCCTATAATAAGCAAAAAAAATGTAGCTTTTTATACTTTAGCAGATCTGACGACAGTAGCTATAGAGGATTCACAGAAAAATTTCACCATTCTTCCAAAAGAAAATGATAGTAGCTTGGGTTTAGCACTTAAACTAGCAATTGCAGTTCAATCTCTTACTGACAGACTTGATTCAATATATCAAAACGATTCTGTCAGTGCGCTAAGGATGGCTCTGACCATTGGTAGATACTTAAAGGGAGATGCTGATTATACCCCAGAAAATCCAATCTTAAGTTCTTTTAAGAACTATGGCAGCCAGCTCGCTCAATTAAACCCAAGTACATATGTTGGAGACATAGTAGCTCAAACGGCAATAGAAAAAGCTGCGGTTGATTATGTTAATAATTCAATCAAATCTTTTGTTCCTGTTGGTGCTTCTGTAGAAAATTCTCTTGTGAATGCGGTTGCTATTGGTCAAGGGGTTTGCAGAGACAAATCCGCAGCTTTAGTTGCCACATTAACATCTGCTGGCGTAAATGCTGCACTAGTAGTGGCACCTGGTCATGTTTTTGTAGCGGTGTTAGATAGTGCCGGCAATGTTGATCATTACTTAGATCCTATGTTTTACGAAAACTATATCGCTCTCGCAAGACCAAGTGTTCCAAAGACACAGATCATACAGTTCATAAAATAAAATCTCTCCCTTGCTCCTATCTCCATCTCACTGTAAAATGTAGTCAATGATTCTCATCCTCGACATCCAAAGCTCGTCAGTACGCGGCTCATTGGTCGCCGGCGAGACAAGTCGCGCATCAAGCAGCACGCGCAACAAGACTATATTCGAAATAGGTATAGAGATTCCATACCGCGTCTCGAAAGATTCGAAGACTCTCACGGAGAACATACTGGAAGCAGTGAAAGTTATCGTGCAGGGTATAATGAAAGACCTCATCTTGCGTCGCGAAAAAGACGACTTGAAAGCGAAGTCAGCAAAAATATCCGCGGTGCATTGCGTCATATCATCGCCATGGCTCATATCACAAGCGCAGATAGTCTCTACGACATTTAAAAAAGAAACGAAAATCACGGACAAAATCGTGGATTCCATGTTGGATAACAAAAAGGCGAAGCCGACATTGCATATCACCGAAGAAGCGCACAGAACTGGTCAGCTCAAAACTATCGAGAAGAAAGTATTTTCTGTCATTTTAAATGGCTATCCGACGACGGCTTGGCAGAACAAGAAAGCCAAGACTCTCGACGTGTCTTTCGTGGTTAGCTCGGCTAGCAGTCATTTTATGGCGCAACTAGAGGAGATCTGCGCGACGGTTACTCCAGGCGGCTCCGCGAAGAATAACAAAAACACAAAGTTCCACTCTTCGCTCATACTGCACTATATCGCCAGCACCAACCTTGTCCCAGATGCGGCAGCTCATGTTTGTGTCCATATTCACAATGAGATCACGGATATCATCAGCATCAGTAAAACTGGAAATATATATTTCGCTTCATATCCAGTTGGATTGCGTACGATCGCTAGGAGAATATCTGTCGCTATGGGAGTCAGGAATCATACAGCTGAATCGATGTTAGCACTCTATGCGGACATGCATCTAGACATTGCTCACAATAGAACATCCAGTGTCATAATCGACAAAGTCCTTCAAGGTTGGTCTCGTGAATATCATGAATTTTTGAAAATGGCAGAAGTTCCACACAATTCTCCAGTACACATCTTTGTCTCTGCAGAAAAATATCCAAAACTCTTCGCGCGCCTTATGCGTATTCCAAGTTCGAAAGCAAAAGTCGAACCAATAACTGAAGATATATATCCAGAAGCTATTAACATGCTATAATTCTTCTATGCCTCGCCGTGTAGAAGATATTAAGCCTTCAAATCGCAGATCAATACGCGATATACCTATCCGTTTATCTACACCCAAAAAAGAAATCATAGACACTGTAGTTCACACTCATACACCTGTTGAAAAACCTCATCATTCAACAAAAAAACCAACAGGTCTTCGCTGGTTTCTGATCACTATCGGTGTATTAATCATCTTTTCTGGTCTTGGATATATCGCTTCGACTTATTTTTCTAGAGCTTCATTTACCATAACTCCAGTATCCATGGTCGCAGAGATTGACGGTATTTATTCTACACAGGATTCTTCCTCTGGTCTTACGACAGCTAGCGGTACTATTCCATATTCACTTATGACTGTACGCGGCTCTGCCAGCACCACTGTATCAGCTACTGTCGGTCCAGCTGTATCCACGAAGTCTCAAGGACCTGTCACTTTGTACAATTCATACAGCACACAGTCACAAAAGCTTATTGCTGGAACTCGTATGGCAAATTCATCTGGTCGAGTATATAGATTGGCTGGATCTGTAGTCATACCTGGATATACCGTATCGTCAAAGACAACTATACCTGGCAGTGTAAATGCCACGATCATCGCCGATCAACCAGGAGACCTTTATAACATCACTGGTGCCAGCTCTATCAGTGATTTCAAGATGGTTTCTTACAAAGGTACTACCAAGTACGATTCTATTTACGCTAGGATATCAGCACCAATAGTCGGTGGCATGACAGGTACCCAGAGTATTATCAGTACCTCTGTTATGTCTTCCTCTACAAGCCAATTGAAGACAACTATCATTGCCGATCTATTGAAACAAATTCACTCTGTAATACCAGTCGGTTATATCATGTATGACAGTGGATATATTTCTTCATTTTCTACTACAACTTCACCAGGTGTAGATAAAGCACACGGAGTCGTGACTGTACAAGGAACTGTTAGTGGTATGCTTTTCAAAAAGTCTGATCTCGTAAATCGTCTCGCTAGTGCGAAGACTGTATCTTCATTTAGCCCATTCAAATATGATACTTCTAGTTTGGAATCCTTGAATGTTCAAATCATCAATGATTCTACTTCTACCAAATCCAAAGTCAGTAGCCCGATAATATCCATGAAGGTAAAGGGGACAATTAAGCTTGTAGGAATAGTCCCAGTAGAGGAAGTGGTCAAGAAAATACTAGGCAAAACATCTGAAGAAGCTCAAAAGATATTCAAACAGTATAGCCAAGTTATAGATAAGGTTGAAGGCGATGTTATGCCGCAATGGTCAAATGTTCCAATGAATCCGAGCCGTGTATCGGTAGTGGTAAAGTAATCCACGCCTATCCACTTGACGACTGATAGTACTGTCTGCTAGTATATGCATCTGCGCAATTTACGAATGGATAACGCGTTAAAATCAGGGAATACCGCAAAAGGCACCGTCGTTGAGGCGTTGCCTGATACTTTGTTCAGAGTGGAGATAGAAGGAACAAAGGAAGTGGTTCTGGCTTATCTTGCAGGTAAGATGAAGATGAACAGAATCCGCGTTCTGATTGGTGATAAGGTCGAACTTGTCATAGATCCATATGGAGGTAGAGCGCGCATTACAAGACGATTTTAATAATATATGAGAGTAAAAGCTTCAGTCAAAAAGATTTGTTCGAAATGCTCCGTGGTTCGCCGCGGCGGTTATATCTATGTTGTCTGCAGTTCGAACCCTCGTCATAAACAGCGTCAAGGCTAAATATTATGCGTATCCTAGGTATAACACTTCCAGAAAACAAAAGACTTGAGTTCGCACTCACATCCATTTATGGTATCGGCACTTCTCGTGCTCATTTTATACTTGCCAAGACTAAGGTCGACGGTGCTACCAAGCCCAAGGATCTGACAGTCGAACAAGAAAACGCAATACGCAAGCTCGTCGAGAGCTACAAAATAGAAGGTGATCTCAAACGCGAGGTCGCCTCAAATGTTAAACGCCTGAAAGATATCAAGTCATATCGCGGTTCGAGACACGCTCGCCATCTGCCAACACGCGGTCAACGCACGAAGACAAACTCCAGAACAGTCCGCGGAAACATCCGTAAGACTATGGGATCCGGTCGTCGTAAGGAAGAGAAGACATAAAAGAGCACTACGAATAAACAACAAATAAACAATACCATGGGAAAAAAAAGAATTGTAACAACAGATGCAAAAGATGCCGGAGCAGAAAAGAAAGCTCCTGCGGTTTCTTCGAAGAAGCGTATAGAGACTGGTGTCTTGCATGTTCAATCTACCTACAATAACACCAAGGTCATGCTAACAGATGATAAAGGCAATGCACTTATGTGGGGTTCAAGCGGTGGTGCCGGTTTCCGTGGTGCAAAGAAGGGAACTCCATTTGCAGCTGCTAAGGTTGGTGAGACATTGGCTTTGAAAGCACAAAATATCGGTTTGAAAGAGATTCGTGTTGTCGTAAAAGGCGTCGGTTCCGGTCGTGAGTCCGCTATTCGTGGTTTTATAAGCAAAGGAGTCAATATCATTTCTATATCAGATCAGACTCCTGTTCCATTCAATGGCCCAACACCTAAGAAGCCAAGACGCGTCTAATATTACCAGCAGGTGCGCTCTGCCACCTTCACCTTTTAACTAAACCAACATGCAAATCGGACCAAGATACAAGAAAGCAAGATACCTAGGAGCGCCTGTCTTCAAGAAGACACAGACGCAAAAGTTTGCTATGCGTTCACAAGCCAAGACGACAAAGAAAAAGGGTCGTGGTGGCAAGAGTGAATATGGTCGTCAGATGCTTGAAAAGCAGAAGGCGCGATATAGCTATGGAGTATCTAGTGGTCAATTCAGCAATTATGTCAGCAAAGCCCTCCAGTCAAAAGGCGACAATGCCAAGAACTTGCTCGGTGCTCTCGAGAGCCGCCTAGACAACGTTGTTCTCCGTGCAGGATTTAGTCTTTCTCGTTCCGGAGCACGCCAGATGGTTTGCCACGGTCATATTTTGGTAAATGGCAAAAAGGTCAATATTCCTTCATTCCAAGTCAAAGTCGGAGATGTTGTTACTATCAGAGAAGGTAGTAAAAAGAAGGGTATATTCGCAAAGCTTGATGAAGATTTGAAGACTATTGCTACACCAGCTTGGATCAAGATAAATCCTGATGCAAAGACTATCACCATCGACGGCGAGCCAGTAGCGGACACAACCGGACTCCTATTTGATGTTCGTTCAGTGCTAGAGTTCTACACACGCTAAACATTTTTTAATAATTATTTAAATAATAAAAAATATATGACATACGACGTAGTTTTACCTTCAAAGCCAAAGATCATCACAGAAACCGCCAATAGCGGCACTTATGAGATCGATGGTCTTTATCCTGGCTATGGCCATACTCTAGGCAATTCTCTTCGTCGCATTATCCTGTCTTCATTGCCAGGTGCAGCAGTTACAAAGGTCAAGATCGCCGGTGTTGAGCATGAGTTTTCCGCTTTGACCGGAGTCAAGGAAGATGTCATCACTATTTTACTGAATTTGAAAAAGCTTCGCGTTCGCATGACAACAGATGAACCTGTTACATTTTCTATAAAGGTTAAGGGTATTCATGAAGTCACTGCCAAGGATATTAAGGCTCCTGGTCAAGTTGAAGTTGTAAATACAGACCTACACATCGCTTCTCTTACAGACAAGAACGCTGAACTAGATATGGAGATAACTGTTGAGAAGGGCTTGGGTTATGTTCCAAAGGAGGTCGTTCAGAAAGATCGCGTCGATATCGGTGCTATCACTCTAGATGCCGCTTTCACTCCTATCCGTAAGGCAAACTATGAAGTTGAAAATATGCGCGTTGGTGATCGTACAGATTTCAATCGTCTACGTCTTTCTATTGAAACAGATGGAACCATCACACCACATGACGCTCTTGAGAAGTCTGTAGCTCTTATGATCAACCAGCTCAAGGCTATTGTCGGATTTAAGGAAGAGGAAGTTGTTGTGACTCATGTCTCAAACAAAGGCAAAGATGCTGGTGCAGATGAATCAGGTGAAAAATCAGAGTCTTCAGGTAAGATTCTTGACGCAGATATCTTGAAGACACGCATAGACTCACTAGGTTTTTCTTCACGCACTATCAAGGCTTTGACAAATGCAAACATCCGCACGCTTGGTGGCCTCTCTCGCAAGAAAGAGTCTGACATCATGGATGTCGATGGTCTTGGTGCAAAGGGTATGCAAGAGATCAAGAAATTACTAGCTCAACACGGAGTCACTCTTAAACAATAATCAACTACCATGCGACACGGAAATTCAGTAAGAAAATTCGGCAGAGAGACAACACAACGACATGCGTTGATGCGTTCTTTGGCGCGCAACCTCATCCGCGATACGCAAATCAGAACAACTACAGCCAAGGCAAAGGAACTCCGACCATTTATAGAGAAGTTGGTCACAAAGGCCAAGGTTAACACTGTCACATCACGCCGCTTGGTTTCTTCACGCCTACAAGGCGATCCAGAAGTAAAGAAGCTTTTCGATGTAGTCGCTCCTAAGTATGCTGACCGCAAGGGTGGTTATACACGCATTATCCGTGTGCCAAATCGTGACTTGGATGGAAGTCCAATGGCTATTATCGCTTTTGTATAAACACATGAAATACACAATAGACGCACAAAACAAAAAGATCGGACGAGTTGCCAGCGAAGCAGCGGCTCTTCTTATGGGTAAGAGTTCAACCTCTTTTGCAAAGAACACTGTCGCCGATGTCAAAGTCGAGATCGTAAATGCCGAGAAGGCCGATATCAGTGCCAAGAAAAAGACTGGTGATGTTTATGTCACTTACACTGGTTTCCGTGGTGGTTTGAACAAAGAGAGTTTGGGTCATCTTATAGACCGCGCTGGTATGATCGAGGTCATGAAGCGTGCTGTTTACAATATGGTCCCAAAGAACAAGCTACGCACTTCACGATTGAAGAATTTAACTATTAAAAAATAATATGACAACCGCTCATACAACTAAGACATCAGGTAAATATTTTGAAGCCGTCGGTCGCCGCAAGACTGCTGTTGCTCGTGTTCGTCTCTTTCCAAATGCAAAAAGCGGTTATGAAGTAAATGGCAAGACACTCGAGGCATATTTTCCTACTCGCGAGATGCAAGCCAATGTCACCGATGCCATCACAAATGCTAAGCCAGCAGAGAAATTCCATATAACGATCAAAGTTGTTGGTGGCGGTATATCAGCACAATCTGAAGCTATCCGTCACGGTGTAGCTCGTGCTTTGCTAGAGTATGATATTCAGCTCCGCGGAAAGATCAAGAAACTCGGCTATTTGAAGAGAGATGCTCGTGCCAAGGAACGCAGAAAGTTCGGTCTCAAGAAAGCCCGCAAGTCTCCTCAGTGGAGTAAGCGTTAAAGGCTCACTATATACTTATATATCAGAAACCCTCGTGAATGCTGTGAAGCACCACGAGGGTTTTCGAATTGCAGACTGATGTTATTCTCGTAACATCGTGGCCGGTCTTTGTCCTGGGACTGGCTTGATGTGATTCTTGGTGATCTCGAACCCGTCATTTTCCAAGAGACCATATGAATGATTCTCGACCATATAAACACCAGCCTTCACATCCCACAATACCTCATCTTGTTCAACTGGTAGTATTTGGCCTCCGACGCGAGAGCAGATCGCAATAGTTTGGCCATTACGGATAAGCCAGAGTGTCGCGTCTTCTCCAGTGCCTGGAAATTCGATGCCATTTAGCGTCGAATTGAGTATTGGAACACCATCGCGGAGACCGCTCTGGAAGATCACTATCCCTTCGCCATTTTTCTGACATACATAGTTACACCATACAGTTTGTGGCATAATTCCCCCCGTTATCTTGTTGTACTGTTTTGTAGTTGTGCTGTTTTGTTGCTGTGCTGTTTTGTTGCTGTGCTATTCGATATAAATATACGCATTTCCTCGGTAAAATCAAGGCCTTATGGTTTTAATCCTTGACAATAAGCGGTACGATAGTAGGATGAGTTACAGTTAGAACAGAGAGAAAAAATCAATATGTAATGGCTTTAAGCCATAGAAAGAGGGGTCAGTTTGAATACCAAACCAACAACAGCCGCAGGTATTGTATTAGCGACAGGGATTAAGATTCTTGATATAGGAGTCGACGGTGATTATGTCGAAAAACAACAATGGGTTGCGTCCACTAGTGCAGTCCTTGAACTTAAGCTGAAGGCGTTAGTAGTCTTTAAATGGATTATCAATCAGACACAAGGATTTCAGATCCCAGTGAGAGTGATTTTCCGTTATGGCCAAGCACAAATCATTGGCCAGTGTCTGTGCCAGAAATGATGCCCCGGATCTGATGCATTCAGGCACCCGCGCAGTCGACTCGTCGAAAGATGAGAAGATTGCGCTGGAGCTTTTTTTCCGCTAAACTAACCCCACCATGTTCAAAAAAGACCACTCAGACGATACAGACGAATCCGTCGTAGCCGAGGAATCCGCCGCAGAAACCATTAAAAAACTCCGTGAGAAGCTCAAAAGCACTGAAAAAGAGCGCATGGAATACCTAACCGGCTGGCAACGCGCCAAAGCCGACCTTATAAACGCCCGTAAGCGCGATGAGGAGGATCGCAAGGAATTCATCAAGTTTGCCAATGAACGCCTTATAGAGGGCATTGTACCCGTCCTAGAGAGCTTTGAGCTGGCGATGGGGAACAAAGAAGCTTGGGAAAAGGCCGATAAGAACTGGCGTACTGGCGTAGAATATATATATTCGCAGCTCAAGAAAGCCCTCGAAGAAAGCGGTTTGACCGAACTTAGACCACTCAACCAAAAGTTCGACCACGCACTTCACGAAGCTGCTTCGTATGAGCCGGTCACTGACGAAAAGCTCGATCATATCGTCCTCCGTGTCATCCAAAACGGCTATTATTTAAATGGGAAGCTCATGCGTCCAGCGAAAGTTGTTGTTGGAGAGCATCACAAATAAAAACCACCCCGCCGTGCCTGTATGAGCGCACGAGCGGGGGGGTGATTTGATATTGATATCGATATCAAATGGACCGTTCACAATCTTTATCAGGAATCCATTCCTCTCACATATCCGCTGAAACGGTCCTGTGAAGAACACGATTTCCGAGATAAGCAATGCCAGACTACCAAAAACTCGGAGATTCCTCAGCCAGACTTTTTTCGTCGAGAACCAAGTCCAGCGTAGATATACAATCTTTATGATCAATCCAACAATACCACAGACCACCCCGATCCAGAATGGAAAACTGATGATGACGATTTTCACTTAGACCTCCTTTCTTGGTTATTTGGTCCGTGGACAATGATGACATTTTTTCGGCTTTATGTAAAGATGTGCATATAGGCCGCGTGCCTCAACAATATGTATATAAAAATCCGTGTCATCGCCGGCGCAAAAAGGGAAGTTGTCACCGAAGAATCGGCTGATCATTTCAAAATATCTGTTAAAGAACCAGCCGAGCGCAATCTCGCAAATGCGCGCGTGCTTGAGATTGTACGTGCGCAGTTTCCAGGAAAGAATGTGCAAATTGTTAATGGTCATCACTCACCGTCGAAGTTGTTAGTGGTGGATGATGACTAGAGTTCTCTCGGATATCTGTATAAAAGAAAAGGCCCGCCCGGATAAAGCGTGCCTTCTGGGAAAGCCTCGACAATATCTTAAGTCCCCACAACATAAGACATGGCTAGAAGAACGATAAGAATTCAGGATGGATGGTCTTTGGAGAATAGACCGCTTGGTAGGAAGTTAATCCCTGAATACGTTCATCTGCTACAAGTATAGCATACCATATACTATTTGTCAATACCCAGACATTGCGACATCTGGTATAATAGGAATCACTAAATATATGCTTATTCAGAGCCATTACAACCAGCAAGGCATATTCGAGAGAATCGTCCGATCAAGAGACGGCCAACTTGTGCGCGTCTTCTTCGAAGTCTATGAGATTGGCGGTGAATTCAAGGGTCGCATCTTGCGAGCAGAGCCAATATTGGCACTTGCCGGAGAATCTTCAAAGTCTGAGTGTGCCCACATATTTGCTTTGTGTGCACCGACGAAGATTGTTTCTCCGTATCATTGGACCGTTGAAAAGAAGATTACTTCACCATTTTCTATTCGCGACTTTTTAACTAGTATCAAGATAAGGGCTCCAGCGTATTAAATATTCGTGCGCTTCAGTCTATTGAAGTGCCTCTAAAAGTGAGTGTGCTCCTGCACACCTATATTTATTGAGTGGCGTCAGAATTTGAAGCATTAAAATTAACCCCTTAACAAACTTAAAATCATGTCAAAAATCATAGGAATAGACCTCGGTACGACTTTCTCGGCAGTAGCCGTCATGGAAGCCGGAACACCGAAGGTCTTAGAAAATAGCGAAGGTCAGAGAACGACTCCGTCAATCGTGGCGCAGTCGAAGACTGGCGATCGTCTGGTTGGCCTTCTTGCGAAGCGCCAGGCCGTCACAAACCCGAAGAACACGATCTTCCAGATCAAACGCTTCATGGGTCACAGCTTCGATGAGCCAAGTGTACAGAAAGACATTAAGAATGTCTCATTTGAAGTGCGCAAGTCATCGACTGGAGGTATCGAAGTGAAATTCGGCGACAAATGGATCCGTCCAGAGGAAGTCTCGGCCATGATTCTCACGAAACTAAAAAACGACGCAGAGACTCGCCTTGGTGAGAAGATCACGCAAGCGGTTATAACCGTGCCAGCTTATTTCAATGACTCGCAGCGTCAAGCTACAAAAGACGCCGGTCAGATCGCTGGTCTCGAGGTTATGCGTATCATCAATGAGCCGACAGCCGCAGCTCTCGCTTATGGCTTCAACAAAAAGAAAGATGAAAAGATAGCGGTGTTCGATTTCGGTGGAGGTACATTTGATATCTCCGTGCTCGAAGTCGGTGACGATGTGGTCGAAGTGAAGTCCACAGACGGCGACTCACACCTTGGTGGTCGTGATATCGACGCTAAGATTGTGAATTGGTTGGCTGATAAGTTCATGAAGGAAAATGCCATCGACCTCAAGAAAGATTCTCTAGCTCTACAGCGCTTAGACGAAGCTGCAGAAAAAGCCAAGATCGAGCTCTCAACAGCTATGCAAACGGAGATAAACATTCCGTTTATCACTTCAGGTGCAGATGGACCGAAGCACTTGCTGGTCACAATGACTCGCGCACAACTCGAAGACCTCTGTGCGGAATTCATAGATCGCGCCATGATGATCACGAAGCGTGCTATGGATGCTTCGCCATTTAAAATGGCTGAAATAAATGAAGTCGTGCTAGTCGGTGGTCAAACACGCATGCCAGCTATGCAAGAGGCGGTGAAAAAGATGTTCGGTAGAGATCCTCACATGGGCGTAAATCCAGACGAGGTGGTTGCGGTGGGAGCAGCTATTCAAGGAGGTATCCTTGGTGGCGAAGTCCGCGATGTTCTGTTGCTTGATGTTATTCCATTGTCACTTGGTATAGAAACTTTGGGCGGCGTCGCGACGAAGTTGATCGAGAAAAATACAACCGTTCCTACCCAGCGAACTCAAGTATTCTCGACCGCGGCCGATAATCAAACTTCTGTAGAAATCCATATCACTCAAGGCGAGCGCGCTATGGCGGCAGATAATAAGTCGCTCGGCCGATTCATCCTCGATGGTATTCCACCAGCACAGCGCGGTATGCCGCAGGTTGAAGTGTCATTCGACATCGATGCAAACGGTATCTTAAATGTTACCGCGAAAGACAAAGCGTCTGGTAAAGTTAACTCGATCAAGATTACGGCTTCATCTGGGCTTTCGAAAGAAGAAGTCGAGAAAATGAAACAAGATGCTGCAGCTCATGAAGCTGAAGATAAGACCAAACGCGAGGGCGTTGAGGCGAAGAATATTGCCGAGCAACTCGTCTTCACTTCGGAGAAGGCCTTGAAAGATGCCGGCGACAAAGTGCCTGCGGATCTGCGAAAAGCAATCGAGGATAAGGTGGCGGATTTGAAGCGTGCTAAGGATGCTACGCCTGTAGATTTCGCAGCGGTTAAGACCGCTACGGAGGCATTGAGCACCGAAATCCAGAAGATTGGACAGTATATGAGTCAGCAGCAGCCAGGCGCAGGAGAAAAGGCGCAGGGTGAAGGTGGTGCAAATGGCGACAATGTGAAAGATGCGGAGTTTAAGGAGAAGAAGTAGAGACACACTACAAATAAAACACAAATGAAAGACTACTACAAAACCCTCGGCGTCGAGAAAAATGCCTCGAAAGATGACATCAAGAAGGCATTTCGTAAACTCGCGCACGAACATCATCCAGACAAGACAAAAGGCGACGCAGCTTCTTCGCAGAAATTCAAAGAAGCCAGCGAAGCGTATTCGGTGTTGTCGGATGATTCGAAGCGCTCGCAATACGATCGTTTCGGTTCAGCTGGACCAGGCATGGGCGGTGCAGGCCAATATGGCTCTGGAGGCTTTGGTGGTCAAGGTGGATTTGGAGGATTCAATGCGCAAGATTTCGGGGGAATTGAATTCGATATTGGTGATATATTTGGTGACTTCTTCGGTGGTGGTCGCGGACGAAGCGGCGCAAGTGGAGGCAGTCCTCAACGCGGCCGCCAGAAAAGAGGTCATGATGTTTCCGTGGACATTCAAATGACTTTCGAGGAATCGATCTTCGGTGTAGAACGCGAGATTCATGTAACCAAGACCTCGAACTGTGTAACATGCAGCGGAACTGGCGCTAAACCAGGTTCAGGTATGAAAACTTGTGACACTTGTGCTGGAAAAGGTCAGGTAAATGAAATGCGACGCTCATTCCTCGGTACATTTAACACGACGCGCATCTGCGATATCTGTCATGGCAAAGGCCAAGTCCCGAAAGAGAAGTGTCAGACTTGTCAGGGTGAAGGCGTGCTAGATCGTCAACAGGAAATCATTGCCAAGATTCCAGCTGGTATAGAAGATGGCGAAATGGTTCGCTTAAGTGGAATGGGTGAAGCTGTAGCCGGCGGTATCGCTGGAGATATGTATGTGAAGGTTCATGTGAAGACGCATCAGTTCATACAACGCGACGGTTACAACCTCGCGACAGAACTCCGTATCAAACTCACGACTGCTATAATCGGTGGCGAACAAACCGTGAAGACTCTCGATGGCGATCTTGTCCTCAAGATTCCAGAAGGTTCCAACAATGGCGACACCCTCCGCATTCGCGGCAAAGGTGTTCCAAATGATCGCGGCCACAGAGGCGACTTCCTCGTGAAGATCTCCGTCGAAATGCCTCGCAAACTTTCTCGCACCGCTCGCGAAGCTATAGAAAAACTAAAAGGGGAGGGAGTGTAGAAAAGGTGGCATATTTCTGCTATTATTATGACCATGAAGAAAATCCTATTATCAGGCGTTAAGCCGACCGGTCAGGCTCACATCGGGAATTATTTCGGTGCGATGAAGCAATTCGTCGATCTGCAGAATTCTGGCAACTATGAATGCTACTTATTTATCGCGGATTATCATGCATTGAACTTGATACAAAATGCCACAGAGATGCGAAAACTGACACAAGAGTTAGTGCTGGATTTCCTTGCCATCGGGCTCGATCCGAAGAAGTCGATCATATTCAAACAGTCGGATGTTCCGGCGCACACGGAGCTGGCGTGGATATTTGACACGATCGTGACCATGCCTTACCTCATGCGCGCGCACGCTTACAAAGACGCCGAGGCGAAAAACAAGGAACTAAATGTCGGTACATTCAACTATCCGGTTCTCATGGCGGCTGATATTTTGCTCTACAATACAGACGTTGTTCCAGTCGGCGCAGATCAGAAACAGCATGTCGAATACGCTCGCGATATTTCCGAGAAGTTCAACCATACTTTTGGAAATGAAACCTTCAAGCTTCCAGAACCGCTCATCCTTCCAAATGTCGCAACAGTTCCAGGTATCGATGGTCGCAAGATGTCGAAGAGTTACAACAATACAATTCATCTTTTC
The DNA here is from genome assembly GCA_037130865.1 of Candidatus Tayloriibacteriota bacterium. Classification (GTDB taxonomy): domain Bacteria; phylum Patescibacteriota; class Minisyncoccia; order Phycocordibacterales; family PALSA-1337; genus C7867-002. The sequence goes on from JBAXSG010000011.1 coordinate 15,347, forward strand.
GCCACACGCGAGGAGATAACAAAGGCGGTTATGAGTATTGTGACAGACGCCGGACTTGGCGCGATTGGACCAGACGGAAAACCTTCCGACGGCATCCCACAAAATGTCTACGCTATTCACAAACTTTTCAAGAGTGAAGCCGAACTCAAACCGCTCTATGAAGCAAATAAAGGGAAGTACAAAGCTCTCAAGGACGCGCTCGTTGAAGATGTTGATGCTCTTATAAAACCATTGCGTGAGAAGCGCGCCGAGCTGGCCAAGAAATCTGAAAAGGTTGTAGCAAAAGCTTTGGAATATGGCGCAAAGAGAGCAAATAAGGTAGCGGTGGAAAAGTTGGAGGAGGTTAAGAAGGCGGTTGGGGTTTTATAAATCATCGTTGGCGAATTATAAAATATATAAAACAACAAACCCCGTACAAGCGGTTTGTTGTACAGGGTGGTAACCCGATGCTTCCTAAAGTGGTGTGGCATCGATCTGTGGAGTAGTTTCAATACGCTGTTTTACATGTTCAGTTCTCTTCACATTACCGCAACCAGTACATACTAGACAGGAGATTCCCTCTCTGTAAGTATGTGTGAATTCGACGCCGTAATAACTATCGTATTCCTTTTCTTGCGAGGTTTTGGGATTAATTATCTTCGAGACCAAATGCCGGCTACCGCACTCACACTTATCGGGATACGACACTAATGCAATAAGTGCAAAAACCACACCACCTATTGTTAGTACATATGATCCGAAGAAAAGTCCGGCCGTTATTAAAGCCGCCGCAACAACAAACATTGCTTTGCTAAAGAATGCGCCCAGAGGATAATTGATGTTATCATCCGGCAGACTCTTCCAATCAACAATTCGATTTGGAGTTTTTATTTCCATTTCATTTTACCTTTCTTTTGGTTTGTTCTACCCACAACAACCATAGTGGTAGTCGTGGCAGAGAACTCTGCTAGCAGCATACACTAAATTACATTTTTGTCAATAGAAGTTGCCCGAGGCACAACACCTCCATTTCTACACATATTCCTGCTATTATTAGGACTGTTCAAATTAGCGCGCCAATTACACGACAATGCCATTCACCGTAAAAACCACATCATTCGAAGGCCCGCTAGATCTGCTTCTGGACCTCATTGAAAAACGTAAACTTTTTATAAATGACGTCTCATTGGCGAAAGTGACTGACGACTTCATCGCGCACGTGAAGCAATTCGATAATATGCCGATGGGAGAATCGGCTCATTTCATCTTGGTGGCCTCGACGCTCCTCCTCATAAAATCAAAATCGCTTTTGCCGGATCTGAATATCACTGAAGAAGAAAAAGGCGACATGAATGACCTTGAGACTCGCCTGAAAATATATCAGCGAATGAAAGAAGCTAGCAAGCGCGTGAACGAACTTTTCGGTGGCGACCAGATGATCTTCGAACAATCGCAGTCGGCGCATTCTAGGTCGCGATTTGCTACGCCGGTCTTCGTGCCAAATCCGGAATTTACGCTGGAGAAGGCGCGTATGACATTGGCCGACTTGATAAATCGTTTACCGAAGAAAGAAAAATTACCGCAAGTTATAGTGCAAAAGGTCATAAGTTTGGAGGAGACTATTGTCTCATTGACCACGCGTATAACCAGTCATCTTCGTATGAGCTTCAAGGAGTTCACAAAAGATCACAAAGAAAATCGAGTGAATGTTATCGTGAGCTTCCTCGCCATGCTCGAACTTGTGAAGCAGGGAATAATGCATGTCACACAAGAGTCGACTTATGGCGATATCAATATGGAGACGAAGGATGTGTCGTTGCCGAGGTATTAATGATATTCATGGCTTTTTTGACGCGCGATTTTTAGCCGTTGTTTGGCGGCGGTGGGGACATGTCCTCCAGAGCACTTTTAAAAAGTGACAACTTTTCTGTCACTTTGAAAAACTCTCAAAAAGCATGTGTGCCACGACCATCTTGCCGTCACGATTTTTATTTATGATATAATCAAGCGACACAAAAGAATCGCCATGAGCCAAAACCTTTCCAAACAACTAGAAGCTATCCTTTTCTGGAAAGCTGAGCCAATAACTATAAAAAAGCTGGCTGCATTACTTAATGCTGATATACAGGCGGTGCGTTCAGGTCTAACTGAATTGGAAACCGCTCTGCAAACTCGCGGAAGTGGCCTCACCCTCGTCCAAACAGACGAAGAAGTCACTCTCGGCACCGCCAAAGAACTCTCACCACTCATTGAAAAACTAACAAAAGACGAACTCTCACGCGACCTAGGAAAAGCCGGCTTGGAGACTCTCTCTATAGTGCTTTATCAAGGACCGATTTCGCGCGCCGATATCGACTATATCCGTGGAGTAAATTCCCAATTCATCCTTCGCGCACTTATGATCCGCGGCCTAGTCGAGAGAATAGACAATCCGAAAGACGCACGCAGTTTCCTATACAAACCAACATTGCAACTACTTGCACACATGGGAGTCTCGAAAATTGCAGATTTACCAGACTACGAACAAGTCCGTGCCGACATCGAAAGCTTCAAAAATTCGGCGCAAGCACCAGAAGATGCTACAATAAGTGCATAATGGCATCGCGTGGTAACAGCAATAAAATAGACGGTTTTTTTCTAGGTATGGTCGGATTGCTCACAGCTTCCGGTTTCGTGATTTTCTTATCAGCATCGCTGGGACTTCTGGCACAAAATAGCGCCAGCTTCGGCTCTATTGCATTGAAACAAGCAATAAGTCTCGTGCTTGGTATCATTGCCTTCTATATATTTTCAAAAATAGATCAAGTCTGGATCAGAAGATCTGCACTATTTGTATTCATCGGCTCCATAGCTGTGAACTTACTTTTGTTCATACCACAATTTTCCATATACCACGGTGGAGCTGCACGCTGGCTTGACTTGGGACCAATATCCTTTCAACCATCGGAATTATTGAAGATTGCTTTTATTATATATCTAGCGGCGTGGATATATTTTGTGAAAGACAAAATAAAAACTTTCAAATTTGGCCTGCTGCCATATATTTTGATAATGATCGTCCTAAGTATTCTCTTACTCGCACAATCTGACACTGATACACTTGTCATCATCGGTGGAACAGGAATAGTTATGCTATTTATAGCTGGTGTGCCATTTCGGCATATCATCACTGCACTCTTATTGATGGCTATAATGATTGGCGGAGTTATATACATGAGACCTTACGCACTCAAACGTGTGCAAACATTTTTCAATAGATCCAGCGACACTCAAGGTGCCGGTTATCAGATAAATCAATCTCTCATCGCAATCGGTTCTGGTCAAATCTCTGGTCGTGGTTTCGGCCAAAGTATACAGAAATTCGGCTATTTGCCACAGCCGACAGACGACTCGATATTTGCAGTAGCTGCTGAAGAATTCGGTTTCATAGGAAGTATCGGACTAATTCTCGCATATCTCTTATTGGCTTCCAGCATATTTCGTATCAGCATCCGTGCTTCCGACTCTTTTGGCGCCTTCGTGGCTATCGGTGTTGGTATACTTATAATAACCGAGTCATTCCTAAATATGGCGGCCATGCTTGGTATGATGCCGTTGTCCGGTGTGCCATTACTCTTTATCAGTCACGGCGGTACTGCTTTGATCATCGCCTTAGCAGCTACTGGTATCGTAGCCAATGTTTCCAAGAGCACGAAATGATGTTAAAATAACCACACAAAATCATGAAAATATTATTCACAGGAGGGGAAACTGGTGGGCATTTCTATCCTATCATCGCCATCGCAGAAAGTATTCGTGAACAAGCCAAGGTGCGCAAAATACTTATGCCATCTCTTTTTTATATGGCTCCGACGAAATACAATCCGCGAGCTCTTTTTGATAATGAAATCGAATACGTATACGTTCCAGCAGGGAAGATTCGTAGATATTTCTCTCTTTTGAATATAACCGATATGTTCAAAACTATTATCGGCTGTGTAACAGCTGTCATAAAACTTTTCTCTATATATCCAGATGTCGTCTTCGGTAAAGGTGGTTTCGGAAGCTTCCCAGCACTCTTTGCAGCCAGATTGCTCGGTATACCAGTCATCATCCACGAATCCGATAGTCTTCCTGGTAAAGTAAACGCCTGGGCCGGCAAATTTGCCAAGAAAATAGCTTTGTCTTATGAAAGTGCTAGTAAATATTTCAAAACCGACAAAAACAAGATTGCTTTTACTGGTAATCCTATTCGCAAAGAGATAGCACAGCCTATGACAAATGGCGCTCATGAATTCCTACAACTCGAACAAAACACTCCAACAATCTTGGTCCTCGGAGGATCTCAAGGGTCACAGACTATAAATGATGTGATGATACAAGCTTTACCAGAATTACTAAATCGATACCAGATAATTCACCAAGCTGGAAAGAAAAATCTCGAAGAACTCAAGGCCACTTCAACTGTCTTGTTGAAAGATCATCCATATTTAGCTAGATACCATCCTTTTGATTATCTAAACGCTTTGGCTCTACGAATGGCAGCTGGTGTTGCAGATATCATAGTCTCACGCGCTGGTTCTACTATTTTTGAGATTGCTGCTTGGGGTAAGCCTTCTATTATCATTCCATTACCAAATTCCATAAGCCACGACCAAACCGCCAACGCTTTCGCTTATGCAGAAACTGGCGCAGCAGCAGTGATCGAAGAGAACAATATGACGGCACATATTCTGATAGAAGAAATAGACCGTATTTATAACAATCTATCAATAAAGCAAACCATGGCTCAGAAAGCCAAGGATTTCTCTCGTCTAGACAGCGCACAAGTTATAGCCGATGCTATCTTGGAACTAGCGTTGACGCACGAGGTGTAGAGCGGTATAATTGAAGCTTACAAATAATAATCATCTAAAAAATATGGACAACGAAACATCGACTTCAAATGGCATAAGACCTTGGCAGTGGGTTGTGACAGCTGTAGTTATCATAGTGTTAATCATCGTCGGAATAATGGTCTTCAGCAGAAAAGGCGTCGAGGCACCAGCAGTCACTTCAGAAACACCTTCAACAACTACAGAGGCAGGAGCTATAAACCGTATTATAGTATCAGATCAATATCCTGGAAATGTTGTTTATATATCATCTGTTCAGTTAGCCAATCCTGGTTGGATAGTCATACAGACAAATGATTCCGGTAAGCCTGGTAAGATTATTGGCTCAACTTTTGCTCCTTCAGGTATAAATCCATCAAAAGTGACTCTCACTCAACCAATGATAGATGGTGGAACATATTATGCAGTGCTTTATTCAGACAACGGTGATGGTAAGTTTGAGGCAAGTCTAGACAAGCCTCTCACAGACTCAAACGGTAGTATCATCATGAAAGTATTTAAGGCAACAGCTTCCGCTAACTCAGAAACAAAAGGTTAATAGAAGATTAACAGATTGGCCAGTGACGAACTGGCCTTTTTGTTATAGAATGAGCCAATGCAAATTATCACCCGTTTCGCACCATCACCAACAGGATATTTTCACTCCGGCAGTTATCGTACGGCACTCTTTTCTTGTATATTTGCCAGACAAAATGAAGGTAAATTCATACTGCGTATAGAAGACACTGATAAGCTCCGATCAAAGAAAGAATATGAAGAAAATATCATGGAAAGTCTGGAATGGCTTGGATTGAAATTTGATTCTCTCTACAAACAATCCGATCGTACTGAAATATATAGAAAATATATCCAAAGACTTATAGACTCTGGTCACGCTTACATATCAAAAGAAACACCGAAAGAATCACATGCAAAAGACGGAGCAGATACGATAGCTCCAATGCGCACCGAAGTTATACGCTTCAAGAATCCGAACAAGAAAGTAGCGTTCGATGACATGATTCGTGGAAGAGTCGAGTTCGATACCACAGAACTCGGAGATTTCGTCATCGCAAAAAGCATGGAAGAACCTGTCTTTCATCTAGTAGTTGTAGTAGATGATATAGAAATGTCTGTCACACACATCATCCGTGGTGAAGATCATATATCCAATACACCGCGCCAAATGCTTATATATGAGGCCTTGGGAGTGACGCCGCCTATATATGCTCATATACCGCTTCTACTTGGAAAAGACCGTTCCAAACTCTCGAAGAGAAAGGGTGCTGTACCTATAACAGAATATCGTCGTAAAGGATATCTACCACAAGCTTTGGTGAATTATCTGGCACTACTCGGTTGGCATCCAACAGATGACAAGGAGCTTTTTACATTTGAAGAACTGGTACAGAAGTTTGACCTCCACCGCGTTCAGAAAGGCGGCGCTATATTCGATGAAGAAAAACTAGCATGGTTCAATAAACAATACATGCTTAAGCTTAGCGATCAAGAATTTGCAGACTTAGCTTCTCCGTTTATGCCAGAATGGTTATCCAGTGGTAGCGACAAAAGTAAACGATTGGTACCAATCCTAAAAGAAAAAATAACATCTTTTGGAGATATTGGCGGTCTACTCAGTGTCACAGGAGAACTTGGATTCATAAAAGATATTTCTGACTATCCAGCCGAACTACTGCTTTGGAAAAAAGATCCAAATCCAAAAACTGCTGCAGCTCATTTGAAAAAGGCTCTAGAAATCATCAGTGAAGAAAAAGAATTTACTACCGCCTCGATCAAAGTAGCTTTGTGGTCATATGCCGAAACTGCTGGAAAAGGTGATGTTCTTTGGCCACTACGAGTAGCGCTGACTGGTCAAGAAAAATCTCCGGATCCATTTGTCTGCGCTTTCTTACTTGGTAGGGAAGAGACCTTAAAGCGTATGAAAAATGCCATCGCCAAGCTCTCATAAACACATATGGGGTCGACTATCAACCTCGACTATTGTCTTGGTGGTTGCTGTGTCTTTTCTGACAATGATCCAAGTCGACTCGGTATCAGCTGTGGATCTGACTGTGCAAGACAAAATCGACGCGACGAAAGCATCGATCAGTGACCTAGACAAAGAAATCGCTAGTTATCAGAGCCAGATAGATGCATTGGCTAGTCAGGAATCGTCGCTATCTTCGACGATAAGATCTCTACAACTTACTCAGAAAAAACTAGCTGACGACATAAAGGTCACTGAAAATAAGATAACTTCGCGCAATCTTGAAATACAACAACTATCATCAAAAATAAACCTACATCAACAAAATATAGACAATGATCGTTATGTCATATCGAAAGCATTGGCAACTATTCATGAAAATGATAATGACACACTCGTCGAAACCCTCCTTGGTAGTTATTCAATATCCGATATACTGGATTCATTGAGCAAGATAGGAATAGTCCAAGGTCAGCTGATAGAGCGTATCGATTCAACTGAAAAGAACAAAACCACCTTAGAAAATACTAAAGTTCGTACAGAAAAGGCGCGTGCCGACTTACAAGTTTTGAATAAGCAGAAAAAAGATCAGCAATCCATCATCGCCGTCACAACACAACAGCAGAACTCTATATTGAAAGAGACCAAACAGTCTGAGTCTGAATACCAGAAAATTCTAGCCGAGAAACTCCGACTCAAAAATGCCTTTGAACAGGAAATGTTGACCTATCAATCCAGTCTTACCACAGAAGTTGATGCTTCGAAAATACCAGAATCTGGTTCAGGTATTCTAGCTTGGCCTGTAGATGCTGTGCGTATTACTCAATATTTCGGTAATACTTCTTTTTCTACAGCCAATCCACAGATATACAATGGCCACGGACATACTGGCGTGGACTTCCGCGCGTCGATAGGCACACCGATCAAAGCTGCCCTTTCCGGAATTGTTTTTGCAACAGGGAATACAGACTTAGTCAGAGGATGTTATTCCTACGGAAAATGGATTATGGTAAAACACAACAATGGTCTGTCGACGCTCTATACTCATCTGTCTGTGCCGATAGTCACCGCAGGTACAGCTGTCATAACAGGACAAATCCTCGGCTATAGTGGCAACACCGGTTATACAACTGGTCCGCATTTGCATTTTGGGGTCTATGCCAGCCAAGGTGTGACCATACAAACACTTACTTCAAGTAAAAATTGTCGCAATGCCGTCATGCCTATCGCTCCATTCTCGGCTTATCTTAATCCACTTTCTTATTTGCCATAGGTATCAGATTGTTATAAAATGAAGACATGATTTTACCAAAAACACCTACCAACAGGGGATTCATCAATATGATCATCCTCATTGTCGTCGTCTTATTAGTCTTGAGTTATTTCGGTTACAATCTTCGAAGCATAGTCAGTGCTCCAAATACACAGGATAACTTCTCTTATGTTGGTGGTGGTATTGTAGATCTCTGGAACGGTTACCTGAAGGTACCTTTCAATTTTGCGTGGAATACATTTGTAGACCTGATCTGGGATCCAGCTATCACAAACCTGACGGCTATTAAGAACAATCAACCAACGAATATACAGCAGCTACAACCAATGCTGCCAGGAACTGCTTCTTCGACGCCTGGGTAAAACGAAATATGCCGGATAAGCGCAAAATTGAGAAATGGAACTTAGAGAAGATCCGTGGTGGTTTTGAAAAATTTTATCACGAACACAATCGCTATCCAACAACTCCTGAAATTGATATTTATCCATTTTTACCTTCTTCTAGACAACTTCAAAGAAGATTCGGTGGCCTTCCAACCCTAAGAAAACTCATAGGATTATCTGGCCCGACAGATTTCACAACTGGAGAATATGGTTCGAAACGTGCTCTCGAGATAAATAAAAGGGCAAATATGCTGGAACAGATGGTATATGAGTATTTGATAGAAAGATTTGGCAAGCCGTTTGTTCACAGAGAATATTTCTTTACTGATGATAGGCGGGCACGAACAGATTTTTTCGTGTATTGGCAAAAAGGGAACTTCGCGGTTGATGTATTCTACCCAAAAGATAAAAAGAACTTTTTAGGGTGTCTTAATAGTAAACTCAGGACATATAAGACTACCCAGCTGCTAAAATATCCAGTCATATTTTTAATGATGAACGATGATATAAAG
>JBAXSG010000012.1:0-17194 GCA_037130865.1 Candidatus Tayloriibacteriota bacterium
GAAGCCGGCCCCAAGATTAGGTATCGTTGAGACCCGTGAGAGATGATCACGTTGATAGGCTTTAGGTGTACGCATCGTAAGATGTTGAGCCGAGAAGTACTAATCCGTCGATCCTGTTAGGAACTCTGCGAGTCGCTTGCGAAAACGCTACATTATTTACGAAACGCGCTTCGGCGCACAAAACTTGAAGTATGAATACGCGGTTTGAACCCTGCGTTCTGGTGATTTGGCGCTATGGCACCACCCGTTCTCATTCCGAACACGGAAGTGAAACGTAGTTGCGGCGATGATAGTCCGAAAGGGCGAAAGTAGCTTGTCGCCAGAACATAGGGTTCAAGAAAAATCTGCCTCTAGGCAGTAAGATCGGCATTGCTTACGCATTGGCCGGTTTTTGTGTTTTGTGGGATAATACCGCCATGAACAATATAGAAGGTCCGATAGTTCTCCTTAGAAAAGGATGGACTTTATTTAAAAGCAATTGGAAAGTCATGGTATTGATAGCTATTTTACCAACAATCGTCAATGTTATTGGAAGTTTCTTTAACACGCCAGGGAATATGTCACTTAGTTTTATTGGTGGACTGATATCTATATGCGGAGCTATATTATCGATCGCTATGATGCCAGCCATTATCAATACTATACACCGTCTCAATACTGAACCAGGTGTCGTCATCTCCGTTAAGGATCAATACGCTTTTGGGTTCAAGATGTTTTGGTCTGTCCTCTTTGTGAATATTATAGTTGTATTGGTTTATCTTGGATCGACAGTGTTACTTATCATACCTGTAATAATAGTTGGTGGATATGCGTCCATGTACATATATACACTAGTCATAGACGGTAAAAAAGGTTTTTCTGCTTTGACTGAGAGCTATGCTTTGATTAAGGGCCGTTGGCTTCAAGTATTCCTCCGTCTTCTCTGTATAGGCATTATCTTTTGTGCCAGCTACTTTATTTTACTTGGAGCTGCTCAGCTCATCAGCTTCATTTGTGGTGTGCCTTGGTCTGAAGTTTCAAAAGTTGGTCTCGTAATTTCTTCATTTTTAAGTCTGATCACAAGCTCTATCATTACACCTGTTGCGCTCGCGACTATGTACAACCTATATATTTCTTTGAAGAGTAATCCTCGTATCGAGGTCTCAACCCAATCATTCAAGAAATGGTTAGTAGTATTTCTGTGTATAGGTATTATGACTCCGATAGTAGGATTGATTTCATCCATAGTACTTTCGTCACTGAAGTATGCTCGAGAAAAATCTTTATTGGTTCAGCAGGCGGAGAATCAGTCATCGTATCAACAGGAGGCACAGCAGATCATAAATATAAATAAATAATCATGTCATCATGGTCCAATAGAAGGAGACTTGCATACGGAGGCACATTGGTTGTTATAACCTTGGCTGTGGTCGGTTATATAGTTTTTTCATTCGTCTATAAGGCTCCGACTTGTTTCGATGGCCTACGAAACGGCAATGAGACTGGAGTAGACTGTGGCGGTTCCTGTCAGAGATTATGTCCGAGTGCTTTCGTGTCACCATCGGTCTCATGGACCAGCTTCGAAGAACTTGCTCCAGGCTTATACAATGCTTCTGCTTATATAGTGAACCATAACGATACCGTTGAAGCTATTGGCGTGCCATTTCATATTGTTCTATATGATTCATCTGGTCAGGAGATAGTGGATGTTCCTGGAACTGTTCACATACCACCACATAGAAATACACTGGCTTTTATCAGCTCCATACCTGTCGGTCAGAAGGTTCCATATAGAGCATTCTTTGAATTTACTGGCACACCAGATTGGAAGAAAAGATCTGATACTTTGACCTCACTTGCTATTGGTAATAAAAAATACACCGAAGATGTTTCTGGATCATCGCTTATGGTGACTCTGAAAAATACTGCTGTCGCACCACTCGGTAAAATGTCTGTATATGTCATTCTCTCAGATATAAATGCCAACATTATCGGTTTCTCGAAAACTATTGTAGATGGTATCGCTGGATTGGGCTCTGTTCAAGCCCCATTTACTTGGCAGGAGAATCGTCGCGGGAAGGTCATTTCCATAGAAGTGCTTCCTGTGGCAGAATAGTCAGATGGAGAGATTTTTCAAAAGGGCCAATAAGATCAACGACTATAAAATAGCCGATAGTGGTTCGCGTTCCAGCATGGATTGGTGGCTCATCGGTGCATGTCTGCCAATATTGGCAGCCGGAGTCACGACGATGTATTCCTTCACTGGAGACAATGCATTTGCTCTGCGACAAATCATATGGATAGTAATAGCTTTGATCTGTTTCTTTGTAGTCAGTCGAGTCGACGTACGATTTTTGAGATCAACGCGCGTTCTGACAACACTTTTTGTGGTGATTTGTATACTTCTGACGGGACTATTCCTTGTCGGCAAAATATCTCACGGAGCATCTTCTTGGTTCTCTTTCGGTTTGTTTTCATTTCAACCTTCAGATTTCGCCAAGTTAATACTGATAGTAGTGTTGGCGAAATATTTTTCGAGAAGGCATATCGAGATAGCGAACTTTCGTCACCTCATCGTTTCTGGTGTTTATGCTCTCATATTATTTTCTTTGGTTATAGTACATCCAGATCTCGGTTCAGCCATGATTATATTCTTCGTCTGGCTTGGTATGGTGATGGTCTCTGGTATATCGAAGAAGCATCTTCTAGTGATGGCCGCGCTGGTCGGAATTGTCTTGACTCTACTGTGGAACTTCGGTTTCAAGGAATACCAGAAAGATCGTATTCGCAATTTTATGAATCCTTTGGCGGATATCCATGGTGCTGGCTATAATGCTTACCAGTCTACAATCGCAGTCGGTTCTGGTGGCATCCTTGGAAAAGGGCTTGGTTATGGAACCCAGTCTCGCCTCAAATTTTTACCAGAATATCAGACAGACTTCATCTTTGCGGCCTTCGCTGAAGAATGGGGATTTGTCGGTGTCTTGATTATGTTTTCTCTGTTTGGAGTTATAATCTGGCGAATTATCTTACACGCCTCGCGGGGTGCTACCAACTTTGAAATTCTTTATGGAGCCGGCGTGGCCATATTTTTCATCGTGCATATCACAGTCAATGTTGGCATGAATATACACCTTTTACCGGTCACTGGTACGCCGTTGCCGCTTATGAGTTATGGTGGTACACACCTCGTCACAGAGTTTTTGGCTCTTGGAATACTTATGTCCATGCGCCGTTATTCAAGGCCAGTTCACAAAGATATGGCCAAGAATGAATTTATCGGGCCGCAGTAGTTGTCGACCAAAGATTTCTATGAGTACAACGAGATGACTTTACCAAGTGTTTTCTCCAATGAAAACTTTTGTATTACATTTTCGCGTAGAGTTGAACCATATTGGCGAGCCAGAAGGGGATGCTCGATCATGTAAGAGATAGCGTGAGCCAATTCTCCGGAATCTTTCGGTTGTACGAGTACACCGGACTTCATATCATCGATCATTTCTGGAATACCTCCAACTGTGGTAGATATCACCGGCAAAGAAGCAGAACCAGCCTCCAATATTGCATAAGGTAAGCCTTCTTTTAGTGAAGGTAATACGAAAACACTAAATGCTTTCAGGTATTGACTGGCATCGGCCATATAACCAGCGAGGAAAATTCGACCTTCGAGTCCAGCACTCTTAATTTGCATATGAAGGTCGGCGGAGATATCACCATCACCGATTATTATGGAGATAACTCCACTGTTAGAACTGACCACATCTTTCATGGCCTCGATCAGATATTCCAGACCCTTGTTCGGATGGAGCTCAGCGATAGTACCGACTACTATTTTTTTCTTGAATTCAGTTAGGTCCATACCTATATGCTTCGCCAATGTCTGCTTCGTACCTTCTACCGACATAAATATCGGTGTCTTTATTCCGACAGGGATGACTGATAACTTATTTTTTACCCAAGGAAAATGTTCAGCTTGTTTGCGCTCATATTCAGAGAGGAGTATTACTTTGTGCACAAGGATCATCGTGAACCAAGACACTAGAGCTATGAGTAATTTCTGATATATAGGGCGATCTTCATTCCATGTCCAACCATGGACGGTGTATATTATTTTTTTTACGCGCAGCAACCTACCAGCGATAGCTCCAAGTCCAGCCGCCTTTGGGCTGTGTAAATGCATAACATCTGGTTTCTCATGTCTTATGACAGAGAATATTTCTCTAAATGAACCAGCATCTTTTGTTATTGCGATATCGCGTCCAAGTTTATTTATGACATAGGTCTTTATGCCTATATCCTCGAGTTTTTGGCGGAGAATGCCATTACCACCAAGTGCCACAATGACCGTTTCGCCTTGAGTCTTCGCGGCCACAGCTAAATCATAGACATGTCTCTGTGCGCCGCCCCAATTTGATTTGGTGATAATGTATAAGATTTTCATTATTGTAAGCCTAGCATATATCCGTAAATCGTGGTATTGTGCCACTCATGATTCATACGAAGAACTCGGTTTATACGGCCATATTGCTGGTTGGCGACCTGGTGGCCTATCTGTTTTCTCTCATTATCGCCTTAGCGATTCGTTACGGCGATATGCCTGGGCGTTCACTTATATATGTGCACTTATCGTCTTTTGCGGTATTGTTTATCGTTTTCATTATCATAAATTTCAGCGCAGGACTATACAATAAGCGTTCTTTGCTCACTCCAAATCGTATTCCTGGTCTTCTGGTTCGTGCACAAGCTATCGCTGTCTTGGTGAGTGTGGCCTTCTTCTATTTTCTGCCGGTATCGATCACGCCGAAGGCCAATCTTTTCATATATGCAATAGTTTCAACGATGCTGCTAGCACTCTGGCGCATAGTAGTATTTCCAGTCGTCAGTTCGGCTAGAAGTCAGCGAGCTGTTCTAGTTGGAGTAAATGGAGAGATCCAAGATCTTTTCGAAGAGATAAATACTCGTTCGCGTTACGGTATTACTTTTATAGAGAAATTGGAGCCAATTTCTGATACTGAAACAACTGTGGCAAAGATCGGGGAGGCCGTTCGTCGCTCTGGTGCCTCCATGATAGTTGTTGATTTACATAATAAAATGGTCGAGTCGGCTATACCATTTCTATACTCACTTATATTTTCCGGTGTACAGGTCATAGATGCTAGCAAGCTCTACGAAGGAATATTCGATCGTGTACCACTTTCTATGGTAGGTGAGCGTTGGTTAGTAGAAAATACGGGTACTTCAGCCGTTGGTCGTCTCGTATATGATGTGATAAAAAGAGCTGTTGATATTTTCTTTGCAGGTATTCTCGGTGTAATCTCTCTCGTCGTATATCCTTTTGTTTATTGGGCGATTCGCCTCGATGATAAGGGATCACTTTTCTTCTTGCAAGATCGTATAGGAAAAAATGGAAAGCTCATCAAGATAATAAAATTCCGTAGCATGGCAGTCAGTGACGTCGGCGAGACGCACGTAACGCGCGTTGGCCGATATATTCGCTTCACTCGTATAGATGAACTTCCACAGTTATGGAATGTTTTGCGTGGTGATATTTCTCTCATTGGGCCTCGTCCAGAGAAGCCTTCATTTGTCGCGATATATGAGAAGGAGGTGCCTTATTACAATGTCCGCCACCTTATAAAGCCAGGTCTTTCCGGTTGGGCGCAAATATACCACGCCACACACCCGCATCATGAGGTTTCCGTCAACGATACACGCGATAAACTTTCTTATGATCTTTATTATGTGAAGCATCGTTCTTTCTTACTCGATCTACGTATAGCTTTGCAGACTTTCAGAGCGCTTATGTCGAAAAGGGGAGTTTGACATATAGTCTCACTTGTGCCAGAATCTTGCAAGATTAGTTCGTGTCAACTGTCTATCCAATTCGTGTTATATGGGCGCCAGAAGTGTTTGTATGACAGTGGCCAGAAGCCATGTTTTGGATTAAAAAAGACACATTGAAATGGGGGGGGGACTGTGAATAATGTAACTCAATTAAATGAAGTAGATCATGCGGAGGCGGTAATTGAACTGATTACAGGCTCGTCGTTAGTAAGATCTGCAGCCGATGCCTTTGATGAGGCGGATCCTAGATTGAGATCGATCTTGGTCAGCTGTCGGTATATTGTGGCGAAAAAGAAGAAGATGGATAGTTGGAAGAAGACCAGGCGGTATCTCCAGGTATTAAGGTTTCTTTGGATACCTGCGATCCTTGTTGTGGGCTGGTTTAATACTTGGTTCGGTATTGCTCTCTCGGCATCAGCAGTTATTTGTGTCGGGATGTTCAATATCAAGATCAAGGATCTTGGCACTCAGATCGAGGAATATGAGGACATCGGGGCTCGAGTGACAATATTCCTTGAGCTGACGGAGAAGATGTTGAATCTGACAAATGCTGGCTCGTGGAACAGTATGGATGATGCTTTGCATCATGCGGCCGAGCTGTGTAAGAGGATCATTATCATTGAATCAAATCCTTTTTCGGCTAATGGTGAGCCAGGTGAAGTATTGTTCATCGGTGGAAAAAATTCGCAAAGGAGTTTCTATCCACTTCGGCTCATGCAGACAGACATCCGAGCGCTGGTGAGTGTCCTAAAGTCGCTTGGAGCCGATCCTGACAATGGCAGTCTGAAAGCCAAGTATGATCGGGCTCGGTCAGAGTTGAGTGAGCTTGCAAAAATCAAAGATGAGGCTTTACCGGCCGCATCTTGAGGGTTTGATTGAAAGGAAAAATTCGAAGAGCACTTGCCCGTTTGCACGACTTTAACCGGTTGTGCAGGCGGCGGGTGCTCTTTATTGTTTATGATTTTATGGTGGTGGCTGGTGCTGTACGTGTTTTACAAGGCACTATAGTTGACTATAGTGCCCTTGAAAGTCTATGCTTGTACCCATGAGCTCCAACAAATCCAAATCAAAACCGTTCCATCAATAACTAGTTGCGTAAACTGAAAAAACCTGTAAAATAGCCCTTATGTTAAAACATAGAGCCCGCGCTGTATTTGTACTCATATTTGCCGCTTTGGTCGGCTATTTTGTTTATAGTTCTCAAGGCTCAAGACCATTTCGTCTAGGTCTAGACTTGTCTGGTGGTACACACCTCGTCTATCAAGCCGATGTTTCCAAAATCGATGCCGCCGACATTTCCGCTTCTATGACATCTCTTCGTGATGTTGTCGAAAGACGCATAAACACTCTCGGTGTTAGTGAACCAATAGTCCAGACTCAACAGGCCGCCGCTCTTAGCTCAAAAGAGAGTGCATACAAACTTATCGTAGAACTTCCAGGTGTCACAGATGTAAATGAAGCCGTGCGTGCTATCGGTGCAACCCCTAGTCTAGAATTCAAAGTCGCCACAGCAGCTGACATAAAAGATTTTCAGGCATCTACAACTCTGAAGACAGCGGATGCAACCACCACAGCTATCGCTTACGCTGCATTGTTTTCACCAGTAGGTCTTACAGGTCGTATGGTCAGCCGTGCTTCTGTCCAGTTCAATAGCACGACCAATCAGCCAATGGTCGGCCTCAATTTCACTAACGATGGCCGCGATTTATTTGCGAAGCTTACAAGAGAACATATTGGAGACTATGTTGGTATATTCCTAGATGGAGCGCTCATAGAAGCTCCAGTTGTGCGTGAAGAAATCCCAAATGGTCAGGCACAAATATCAGGATCATTCACTCTTGATCAAGCACAGAAACTCGTCCGTGATCTGAACTTCGGAGCTTTGCCTGTTCCTGTTCGTCTTATTTCCACACAGACTATTGGTCCTACATTGGGTCAAGCGGCTATAAACGGAGGTATCAAGACAGGTATTATTGCTTTTATTATTATCGGATTATTCCTTATAATCGGATATCGATTACCTGGACTGATTGCTACTATTGCTTTGGCTTGTTATACGGTCATAATGTTGGCTCTATTCAAGCTTATTCCAGTTACTCTGACTGCTGCTGGTATCGCCGGTTTTATTCTCTCTATCGGTATGGCTGTCGATGCTAACATCCTCATCTTCGAACGCATGAAGGAGGAGCTTAAGGCTGGTCGTGGCGTCTGGGATGCTATGCATGAAGGCTTCGCGCGTGCTTGGCTTTCTATTCGTGATTCAAATGTTTCCAGTATCATCACAGGTGTTATTTTGTACTACTTCGGCAGTACTTCAGTCGTGACAGGATTTGCTCTAGTGTTTGTCGTCGGTGTGCTTGTCTCAATGTTCACCGCCATCACCGCATCCCGTCTCTTTCTATATGCAGTAGCACCAAAGAAAACAACAAGACTGTCGACTTTCCTTATCAGTAATGGGTTACATTTCAAATAATATGTGGGTTGTAAAATACAGAAAACTTTTCTACACGATATCAGGACTTCTGGTCTTGGCTTCCTTGGCATCCTTCTTCTTTTGGGGAATGAAGCCTGGTGTTGATTTTACTGGAGGAACTTTGATCGAGGTATCTTATAGTGGACAGCGTCCAGAACAATCGCTAGTCAGTGCTGCTCTTGCAGTGATCGATCCAGCTGTTTCTGTTCGCGTCGGTACTTCGCAGACTGGCGATCAGGAATTTATTGTTCGTATGAAAGAAGTGAATCAAGAAGAGAAGGCGTCTGTTATGTCGGCTCTTTCATTGGATAATGCTGCCACTACGACTATTAAGACTTTTGACTCTATTGGTCCAGTCCTTGGCGCTGAAGCTCTTCGTAAATCTATAGTTTCTATTATCTTGGTTATACTCGGAATCGTCCTCTATATCACTTTTGCTTTTAGAAAAATTTCTGAGCCGGTCGCTTCTTGGAAATATGGTTTTGTGGCTGTTGTTGCCTTGATGCATGATGTCATCATCCCTATAGGTGTTTTCTCTGTTCTTGGTCATTTCAAAGGTTATGAAGTCGACACGCTCTTCGTCACGGCCTTGCTAGTTATCCTCGGCTTTTCTGTGCATGATACGATTGTTGTCTTCGACCGAGTTCGTGAGAACCTCCGTCACGCTGGATCCAAGAAACCTTTCGGAGAAATCGTTGGTGAGAGCGTTTCGCAGACATTTACTCGTTCCATAAATACATCTTTGACGACCCTTATCGCTCTAACAGTATTGTATTTTGTCGGTGGTCCTACTACAGAACATTTTTCTCTAGCTCTTATAATTGGTATCGCTGTAGGAACATATTCTTCTATCTTTATCGGCTCGACTTTGCTCGTAACTATCGCTGGTGCCAATACGAAAAAGGCGGGGAAGTAGTTACGTCACAAAAATTTCACTATGCCTAGTTGTGCGCGGCGATTCTTTTGTTAAAATTGTGACATCTGTAAGTAAGGCTGAATAAATTAATAATTTAAAAGATCACACGGAAAAGTGTGGTGGTGCTCATTGGGGATCAATATTGGAGTGGAATCTGATGGAAAGAATGATAATTTCGAAAGACCTGTTCTTATTGTGAAAAAGTTCAATGCAGACATGATCTGGATAGTACCGCTCACTTCAAGGAAGCATAACAACGAATATTATAGGAAAGTCGATCATGAATTTGGTCCGTCGTGGGAGTGTCTTACTCAGTTGAGAGTTGTGAGTACTAAAAGGTTATTGAGGAAAATAGGCATGACAATACAGACAGATTTTCAAGCTGTCTTAACTAGTTTGTCTGAGTATATAAAAATCGAAACCCCCGCAATGAGCGGGGGAATCTCGGAGGCCGAAGCCACTAATATAGCTATTCTAACTCCATAAAAGAAAAAGTCAATATCTGTAGTTGTATATATCACGAAAATCCGTTAACATGGCTATCTTATGTCAAAAGGCCAAAAATCCGTAAGCAATGAATTCTCCGGCGATACGATAATCCGTTTCGAGGATGTGTCTTTCGAATACGGCCATAATAAGCCTATTTTGGAGGAAGCTAGCTTCACGGTGCGCCGAGGCACGAAAATCACGCTGATGGGGCAAAATGGGGCTGGAAAGACCACTATTTTCGGCCTTATACTAGGTGCAAACGACGCCACAAGCAAAGATGTCGCCGCCGGTATCCACAAGCCAGAAGCAGGTGAAATCCACCTCGCAAACAATGCCACTATCGCCACGGCTCGCCAGGTTATACCTAGGCCGGATCTCGAGCTAACCGTTCGCGAATTTTTCGCCAAGGCACTTGAGAGTGGCGGTCGCGCGAAAGTTTATGATATTGATCCGCGCATTGATGCCATCCTCGAAGTTGTAAATTTGCACGCACCGAAACCTACGCCGAAAGCCGCATCAAAATCATCATCGAAATCTGCGGCGGGACACATCGACCTAAAAGATCGTCATGTAAAAACTTTTTCCGGTGGTCAACAGGCGCGTCTACTACTCGCGTCGGCACTCATCCAAGATCCTGATATCCTCCTACTCGATGAGCCGACCAATAACCTCGACAAAGCCGGTATCGAGCACCTCACGCAATTTCTCGTCGACTACAAGAAGACTTGCCTCGTCATTTCCCATGATGCCGACTTTCTAAATGCCTTCACACACGGAGTTTTGTATCTCGACCTCCACACGCGCAAAGTCGAACAATATGTCGGTGACTACAAGGACGTTGTCGAACAGATTAGTGCGCGTATTGAAAAAGAAAATATGGAAAATGCACGCCTCGTGAAGGAGATCGAAGCCAAGAAATATCAAGCTGGAGTCTTCGCCAACAAAGGTGGCCAAATGCGTCTCGTCGCTAAGCGCATGCGCGAGAAAGCCGATGAACTCGAGGAAGAGATTGTCGATGTGCGCAAGGAGGACAAGACCATTCGCGATTTCACCATACCTTCGCAGTTTGCCACTAGCCACGCAGGCCAAGCCAATAGAACCGCTGGCAGTGATATTGTGGGGGATATTATCCATATAAAGTCCTACAGCATTCTCGATCTCAAGACTCATAAGCCAGTGAAGCGTACTTGCAATATCAAGTTGCGCCGTAAGCAGCACTTGTTGCTGGCTGGACCAAATGGTATCGGCAAGTCCACGCTTCTGGAGGCCATAGTAAATGGTGGCTTCGATGATCATGGTATGAAGATCGCTGGAGAATCGATCATCACCGAAGGTGTGCGAGTGGGGTATTATCGTCAGGATTTTTCAATGATGGATTTCAATGATACGGTCTACGAAAGTCTGGAGAAAATCGTGCGCTCTGTCGAAGGTCGTCTTATAGAAACTGAAGTGCGTGCTGTGGCGGCGTCTTTTCTTATCGGTGCTGACGCCATACACACTCGCATCGGTTCGCTCTCAGAAGGGCAGAAGGGGCTGGTCGCATTTGCACGCCTGGTGCTCTTGAAGCCGGGGCTTCTCATACTCGATGAGCCCACCAACCACATAAATTTCCGCCATATTCCAGTGATCGCCCGCGCGCTCGATAAATATGAAGGAGCGATGATTCTCGTTTCGCACGTGCCAGAATTCGTGGAGAAGGTGAGAATTGACGAAGTCTTAGATCTAGGCAAATAGGGGGCGGATTTGGGGAGGTGAGAGAGGGGGGCAGTATAATGATTCCACCCCCGCAATACCCAGCACAGAGTGGTCCCCCTACGTTCCTCCATGATACATTAGATACTCCATCCAGAGATATCTCATATTTTTAAAATGGGGCATACACCCATGATTTGATGTATTGATTTCGAAATTAATACCCTATATAAAATTTTTCCAATTTTTCAGATTGCAGATTCACTCTCGAGGGGTCTGCGTCTGTCTGTACAATGTGTATAATTACGAGTATAGTGATTACAATAATATTACTTTAGATTATGCATAAAGAGACATGTTAGAACTAATCAAAAATATATTTAGTGGCGAGATCAATGTAACACCTAAAGAAAAAGGTCAGGTGGAAAAAGTGTACGCCTTTTTAAGAAGAATTTCACCAACCATAAAGCGAGTGTTAATTATATCCGTTGGAGTATGTATCGGTTTTTTTGTCGGTGCAATTTTATTTAATCGGTATGGTGAGATTTTTCAGAAACCCGCAGAGAGTGTTACTGCCGATACTTCAGATTATAATTCTGCCACTGATTCGACAAAGTCTTGCTCCGTCTCTGGTATAAATCTACACGGGTCACTCCTAACCTACGTCCCAGAGCACGCCGAGGGTGATTCTTTCTTTGATTATGATGTCTCCTCAAGTGAAGGAGTTGTTTGGCAGATCAATGAGGCCAATAATAATTCAGACATCAAAGCTATTCTTGTCGAAGTCGATTCAGGTGGTGGTGTGCCAGTAGCTGGTGAAGAGATAGCAAACGCCATAAAGTCTAGTGAGAAACCTGTGGTGGCTGTTATAAGAGGTGTGGGCGCTTCTTCTGCATACTGGGCCATAAGTAGTGCTGATAAGATATTCGCCTCCGCGAACTCCGATGTAGGTAGTATTGGCGTAACCATGTCGTATCTCAGTAATGTAGAAAAGAATAAGAAAGAGGGATTAAATTATGAGCAAATTACCTCTGGTAAATATAAGGATCTTGGTACACCAGATAAGCCGCTCACGGCCGAGGATAAGAACCTACTCCTAAGGGATGTAAACATTGTTTATAATAATTTTGTTAGAGCGGTTGCTACTAACCGCGGACTTACAATCGCGGCTGTTAAAAGTTTTGCTGACGGTTCATCTGTTATGGGAGAGAAGGCCAAGGAATTGGGAATGATTGACGAGATAGGTGGGATGACTGAGGCTGAAAGTTATCTAGAAGAAAAGATAAATCAAAAGGTGGAGGTGTGTTGGTAAAATAATCTAAATGCTGCTGATGTAAACTTATGGACAATCTTATTAACACGTATGTTTGTAAAGAAGACGGAATGAACGCTGATCTAGTGGAAAAATCAGACGCCTATTTAAAGGTTGTAAAAGAGGTAGACGAAGAAGCTAAGAAGGAAGTCCGAGATCTAGGCCGAGAAGGGCAAATGGGTTCCTGTCATATATTTTGGGGATCTAAGAAGCAAATATTAAAGAAAAAACATAATATTGACTGGCGCACACCGGCAGAGTTAAATGAGATGGTAATGTTTGATTAAAATGTACTCCGGTGGTGCTCGTGTACAGCGAGGCGCACAGGACATTGGCGAAAGCACGGGAGCGTGAGGCGGAATTGAAGAGGCTTACGAGGAAGGAGAAGTTGGATATGCTAAAAGATCTGCTATAATATCGACAATATTAACAAGGCTTTTATTCTTCAGCGGGCAAGCTTTGTTCGGGATAGTACAACTGAATAATTCTATCTCTACTCAACGGGGGTAGCGTCTTTTTTTTATTAGCAATCTAATAGTCACAAATATATGCGAACAACAAAAGGTTCGGAGAGTAATAGTAGTGGATTAGTTATATATGAGGACAAGCAGGGTAAAGTCGAATTGAGAGCCGATATTGAGAAGGACACCATTTGGGCTACGCAAGCTCAAGTAGCGCAACTTTTCAATGCTGATAGGTCAGTTATCACTAAGCACTTCGGGAATATCTTCAAAGACGGGGAATTGTTTGAAGATTCAGTATGTGCAAATTTTGCACATACTGCCGAAGATGGCAAGCAATATATGGTTAAATTCTACAACCTCGATGCAATTATCGCTGTCGGATATCGCGTAAATTCAAAGAAAGCTACGCAATTCCGTATTTGGGCCACGGGAGTGCTTAGGAATTATTTGACGAAAGGGTATGTCGTAAATCAGCAGAGATTATTGGAGACCCAACAGAGATTTGAAGAGCTGCAGAAAGCGGTGGCGTTCATTGAGTCGAAATCCCACAAGGAATCATTGAAGGATAAGACACAGGACATACTGGAACTGCTCTCGGCGTATTCGAGGACGTTGTCTATCTTGGAGAGATATGACAAAGGCTCGTTGGCCGATGTGAAAGGCAAGAAAGCCTCATACAGAATCTCTTATGAGAACTGTCTAGGACTTGTCATAGAGGTGAAAAGGGAACTGACGGACAAAGGCGAAGCCAGCGACTTGTTCGGCATTGAGCGCACTGGAGGCGGTTTCGAGGGTGCCATAAAGTCAATATATCAAACATGGGATAGCGAGGAATTGTATCCGACTATCGAAGACAAAGCCGCGAATCTACTCTACTTCATTATCAAGGATCACCCATTTTCTGATGGTAATAAGCGCTTGGGCTCTATCGTCTTCCTACACTTCTTGCATCGCAATAAATATCTAATAAGGCAGAATGGCGAGCGTAAAATAAATGACACGGCCATGGCGGCCCTGGCTCTTCTTGTGGCCGAAAGCGATCCGAAGGAGAAGGAGATTATCGTGAAATTAACCAAGAATCTGGTGAATTGATGTTAGAATAGTCTCATCATGCGCCGCAACCACCATCACTACCTCGCACACAAAGAATCAGCACGCGCGCTCATAACGGAGCGTGTTCGGCATTTCAATACACATTACGGCGTAGCTGTCGGCAAGATCGCTATCCGCAACCAACGAAGCCGCTGGGGTTCTTGCTCGAAAAAGGGGAATTTGAATTTCAATTACAAGCTGGCATTTTTATCGGAGGAGTTGCGCGACTATGTGATCGTGCACGAGATCTGTCATATAAAAGAATTCAATCACGGCCACGACTTCTGGAACTTGGTGGCACAGCAGGTGCCAGAGCATCGCGCATTGAATAAGCGGCTACGCGAGGTTCAGGCCGCGACACCTGTTACAGCCCCAAATTCTTCAAGAAGAGTGCGAGTTCGTCGCCCTCGATTTTTCGGAAACTTCCGGACTCTGTTTTTCCGAGCTGGATATTTAGGATAGCGGTACGCTTCAAGTTGGCGATCTCGGCGCCGAAGAGTGCGCAGATTTGGCGGATGCGATTTTTCGGATCGGCGATACTGATATAACACGAAGTCGGACTCTGGATCATGACGCGGCAACTTATGAGCTCGCTACCATCTATAGAAACACCAGCCTCAAGTTTCTCTTTGAAATTGGCACGCAATGGCTGAAGCGTCTCCACGTGATACTGTTTGACGTGAGCATGCTTAGGGTTTTCTAAACGGTCGATAATGCGTCGGTCATTTGTAAAAATAATCAATCCTTCGGCCTCTGGATCGAGACTGCCGACAGGGAATAATGGAGTCTCACCACGTTTGGTTGGTGGCATAGTTTGCAGGAGTGCATTTATAAAACCCTTGGTGCCTTTTCTGGTGTCGAGCACTGGAACACCGCGCGGTTTATTACAAGCATAATAAACATACTCCGGCGCATATAAGCCACCATGCGCGCCAGCGCCTGCGACGCCTTTATTCTTGCGCACTTCGACATTGTCAGTCTCCGAAACTTTGTCGCCGAGAACGGCGAGGCGGCCATTTATAGTGACAATCTTGCGCGCGATAAGCTCATCGGCACCGCGTCGTGTGGCGTAGCCTTTCAATGCCAGGTACTTGTTTATGCGCATAGGAAATAGGGGTGCGCTGTCGTCGAGCGATTTCGCTTGGTTTGTGGGCGGTTTTCTCATGGGAGTAACCATAGCATTTTATGGAGAGGGAAGCCACGCCTTTGCTTATAAATGGCGAAACGCCCCTCAGGGCGTTTCAAGACTGCTTATACTTCGGTGACGGCACACGCCACTTACTTGTTTTAAGCTCCGTATAAGACTTACATCATTTTCATTATAGTTTTTTGTAATATAAAGTCAATATCATATTATCCACAAGGCTATTCTGCATATCTATGTTCCAAATGTATTGTGAGGGAATCGGATTGATTTGTCTATTCTTAACATCCTATAGAAGTGATCTTTGTTGTGCAAATAATGACCATATATACAATTTGCTGCAACGTCCGTCATTTGTATCAGTTTACATTCTCTGGAGTCCATGTATCTTATGTTTATATTGTATTTTATATTCCATTCCGCATAAGCTTTAATTCTTATGTATTCTCGCAATGAGTTTATAGATTTAACTTTCGTTGAATGATTGTCTAGGATAATATCCAAATCAGTGGAGCTATTCTTAATGATTGGTTTAATGAGGTGTTGAAAGATGTAATTGTAGATCAGGTTTTTATCCTCAAATAATTTAGTATTGTATATATGTTTCTTGTCGACTGCTATATAAAAAACCTTGTGGTCTTCTACAGAGCTCAATTGGTTCAGTAGTTTTTGCTTTTCACTGAATGTTAGTTTGGAAGCTTTTATTTCTTTGATATTTTTCTTAGCACAGAAGTGTTTGACGATATTTTTGATGCGGCTTGATTTCTCGGTGAGTATTGAGGCAATGACAAAAAAGCGTTCACCGCCTTGTCCAAGATCTCCTGATTCATCGACGTATACATTTGTCATGAGGATTATATTACTATTTTTCAGTATAAATATGGAAGCAAAAACACCCTTATTTCTCCCCAGCATATCCCCATTTTTAGCCATTCTAAAGCCCTATTAAAGCCCTTGACTTCTATTTGTAATCCTGTAAACTGTCCCTTACGTCTCATAACAACGCATAAACGCCTTGTTGAGAGGCGCTAGTAAAAGGAGTTCGTTGAAAATTCAATTGAAATAACATATTTCGTCAGGAAGTATGTTATTGAGAATGTATTGATTATATTACGGCCACCTCTGACTCTTAGCGGAGTCTTGGTGGCATAGTGCAAGTTACGTATATTTGAAAATGATTCAAGTCACACATAGATTCAATGTTGTGATGAGAGCTAGGACAAAACAGTGAATTTCATCTTAGAGAGAAAAAATGCCCGCAAGGGTGTTAGCGCTTTCTATTTTGTTCCGTTCGCTTATAGTTAAGAGTTTGATCCTAGCTCAGGATGAACGCTGGCGGCGTGGATAAGGCATGCAAGTCAAGGGGGCTCCGCAAGGAGCAACCGGCAGACGAGGTAGTAATAATCAGGTACGTACCCAGAAGTCGGGCATAGCTATTCGAAAGGATAGGTAATTCCCGATAGTCTCGCAAGAGTAAAGTTTTTCGCTTCTGGAACGGCCTGATCGGTATCAGCTAGTTGGTGAGGTAAAAGCTCACCAAGGCTATGACGCCTAGGGGACCTGAGAGGGTGACCCCCACCGATGGGACTGAGACACGGCCCATACACCTACGGGTGGCTGCAGTCGAGAATCTTCCGCAATGGACGAAAGTCTGACGGAGCGACGCCGCGTGGAGGATGAAGTTCTTCGGAATGTAAACTCCTTTTGCCAGGGAAAAAGTTATTGATTGTACCTGGAGAATAAGAAGTTGCTAAACTCGTGCCAGCAGCAGCGGTAATACGAGTGCTTC
>JBAXSG010000013.1:0-16782 GCA_037130865.1 Candidatus Tayloriibacteriota bacterium
CTTCTGAAGATTATTGATTTCTATAAACTCCAAGGAGTAATAATCGGAAATCTAAATAAGGACTACAGCTCTCTCGGTGTTCGCGCTGAAGCACCAGACGAATACGCCGGTGGTCTTTCTGGAACACCTTGCAAACAACTTTCCACAGACTTGATTGCGCGCACGCGCAAGGCTTATGGTAAGAGATTTACCATCATTGGTGTTGGCGGCATCATGTCCGCTGTAGATGCTCACGAAAAATTCGCCGCTGGTGCCGACTTAGTCCAACTCATAACAGGGATGATATATGAAGGGCCAGGACTAATAAAAGAGATATGTAAGGGGATATAGATTTAAATTAGTCAACAGGATATGTACTTGCTTATTTCTCTATAAAGTATAGAGTGGTTTCAGATGTTCTAACTAAAACAAGTAGTATAACCAATGGAGGATTCTTAAATGAGTCAAGTACCCAAGAAGATCTTCGTCATCGATACGAATGTTGTTATGCATGATCCGGACTCGTTGCGTGCATTTCAGGAGCATGACGTCTTGCTCCCAATCGTCGTACTCGAGGAATTGGATGATTTGAAGTCCGATTCACGTAAAGGTGGTAGTGCTCGTGATGCTATCCGTGCACTAAGTCTGATCATAAAGAATAATTCCATTCATAAAGGCATACAGTTGCCTGGTGGAGGAACTCTAAAGGTCGATGTGGATGGCGACAGTCTTACTAACCTGCCTCATGGATGGAGTCCCGAAAAGAAGGACAATATCATATTGATGACAGTCAAGCGGCTGGCTAATGTTCACACTGACCGCCAAGTTATTTTGGTGACTAAGGATAGCAGTCTACGCATTAAAGCTAATAGTCTTGAACTACTCGCTGAGGATTACCTGAACGACAATATCTCTGACCTAGAGAAAATGTCGATTGGTATTGTCGATATAGTTGTCGATGACCAGGTAATAGCCGACATTCATCAATGTCATCAGCACCAGCACAGTGGTTCACTTCTGCTTGAAAAGATGGGGCTAGAAGCAGCTATTATTCATTCCTTGTATTCCAATGAGTGTTGTCGGTTAAGGGGATGCAATAATGGCAAAAGCGCATTAGCCATATACAATAGTCACGACAAGACATTCCGTCTAGTCGATAAGCCATCAATCAAGAGGCCTGAAGTTGGAGTAGTTCCGAGAAATGAAGAGCAGTCATTTGCCCTTGCTCTTGCTATGGACCCGTCGATTGGTATCCTGACATTTTCAGGAGATGCTGGAACAGGAAAAAGTCTAATGGCGCTACTTGCTGGTTGGAATCACGTCATCAAACCGGGTAGTAATTATCGTGGCGCGGACGTGAATTCACACCCAGAGAATGATTGTAGTCGAATACTTGTTCTCCGCCCGACGCATGAGTTGGGTAATGAGATTGGTTTCTTGCCAGGTACTCTGGAGGAAAAATTCGCGCCATGGCAGCGGCCAACATTCACCAGCTTGAAACTCTTGGCTGGAAAGAATCATAAGGCAGAGATTGCTCGGCTGATGCAGGAAGATAAGATCGAAATCAGCTGTATCAATCATATGCGTGGCGATACAGTCAATAATGCATTCATGATCATTGATGATGCTCAGAACTTCAGCCCGAAAGAGATGAAGGCGATTATTACTCGGGTTGGTCAGGGCACTAAAGTGATCATCAATGGAGACCTGAATCAGGTAGATGTCGAGGAGTTGGGGCCAACTTCGAATGGGTTTGCCCACGCCATCTCTCGGTTTCATGGTCAGCAAGGATGCGCACATTTACGCTTGTTGAAAGGCGAGCGGTCTTGGATTGCCGAGTTGGCGGCTAAGATCCTGTAGTTAATTACGGTTAAATTGTGAAAACCGGGTGCCCAAAGAACACCCGGTTTTTCTTTTATGGTATAATCCATGCATGGACTTTTAATATTATAAGAATCAATTCAATGAAAAAAATACGCGTAGCTATCAACGGTTTTGGACGCATTGGTCGTGCCTTTGTGAAAGTGGCTAGAACTCGACCAGAGATTGAGCTTGTTGCAGTGAACGATCTCGGCGATATCAAGAATTTTGCCTATCTCCTGAAATATGATACTGCTTATGGTGTCAGTCCATTTGATGTTTCTATCAAAGAAGGCGCAAGTGAAAAGGCACAAGGCGCGAGCGGTGGCGCTCTAGTTGTCGATGGTCAAGAAATACTTTTTATTAGTCAGAAAGATCCATCACAACTGCCGTGGAAAAAGCTTGATATCGATGTGGTTGTTGAGTCTACTGGTTTATTCACATCTTCAGAAAAGGCTCAAGCGCATATTGTGGCTGGTGCCAAGCGCGTGGTTGTTTCGGCTCCTATCAAAGACGCAGCTGACAGTAAGATTCAAGGCGCCACGGTTCTTATGTCAATGAATGAGTCCAAGCTCGAAGGATGCCAAATTTCTTCGAATGCATCTTGCACGACAAATGCCGGCTCGCCACTTATCGCTATTCTCGATGAAGCTCTCGGTATAGAAAAAGCTTTGCTCAATACGGTTCACGGCTACACCGCCAGCCAATCTCTAGTCGATGGCCCATCGAAGAAAGATCTTCGTGAAGGTCGCGCCGCTGCGCAGAACATTGTTCCATCTTCGACTGGTGCTGCGATCGCTGTCACTCAAGTTATGCCACAACTCGCCGGACTTTTCGATGGTATATCTATTCGTGTTCCGGTCGTCACTGGTTCTATCGTCGATGTTACTTTCATTGCTAAGCGTGCCACTACAGCCGAAGAGGTTAACGGTTTGCTCAAGAAAGCTGCAAAAGAAGCTCGTTGGAATGGTATTTTCACTACGACCGAAGAGCCACTTGTCTCGCATGATATCGTGGGCAATCGCCACGCCTCGATAGCTGATCTCGCATTCACTCGTGTTGTCGGCGGAAATCTTGTGAAGGTCCTCGCTTGGTATGACAATGAAATGGGGTACACATACACGCTTGTTGATCATGTGGTGAAAGCTGGGATGTTGGTTTAGGAGAGGCGCAAGGTTAAAGGTGAAAAGCGCAAAAACATGGAACCATATAACAAACTCGTCAGAGATAAAATCCCAGAGATTCTCGATAAGAAAGGTCTCAATTATGAGAAGAGGATAGCTTCGCCGGAAGAATATAAAATCGAGCTTATTAAAAAACTCGAGGAAGAGGTCATAGAATTTCAAGAAGCTGGCAATATCGAAGAATTGGCAGATGTTTTAGAAGTAGTTGAATCCTTGAAGAAACTTCCTGAATACAAAAATGTTGAAGTAGTCCGCCAGAAAAAGCATGAGGAACGAGGTGGATTCGATGGTAGGATTATTATGAAAGGGAATAAAGGATAGTGCACGCCTCCACACTAGTAGTTTTTTCTTTTGCCATTAAAATGCTATGATTTACCATATATGAAAACCACCCCAATCATCATCCTCGCCGCTGATCATGCCGGCTTCGCACTCAAAGAATCAGTCAAAACCTTCCTCATTGCCGAAGGCTATAACATCCTAGATGTCGGCGCACACGAACTTATAGATGGCGACGATTATCCAGTCTATATGACCGCTGCAGCTATGAAAGTGGCTGAAGACCTAAGTGGCGCAACGAAAGCTATTATCTTTGGTGGTTCAGGACAAGGCGAGGCAATAGTAGCCAACAGATTTCCTGGTGTCAGAGCTGCCGTCTGGTACGGAGGAAACGAAGAGATTTTGGAATTTTCTCGAAAAGATAATGACTCGAACGTACTCTCTCTCGGCGCCAGATTCGTCGACGACAAGACTGCATGTCATGTCATAGAACTTTGGTTGACCACTCAGTTTTCTGGTGAAGAAAGACACAAAAGGAGAATATCGGAGATCGATAATATCGAATAATTAAGCATTCTATTTAAACGCATGCCACGCCAGACCAGAACAGAAATCATACCAGCAATCTTGCCGCGAGATTTCGCCGAGATTACAGAAAAGATTGATCTCATAAAGGGATTTGTTAAGACTGTACAGATAGACATCTGCGATGGTCATTTTGTTAAATCATTTACTTGGCCATACAAAAAGCATGATGATTCTTTTGAGAAGATGCTCCATGAACAAGAGGGGATGCCTGCCTGGAAAGAACTTGATTATGAATTTGATCTGATGGTGGACTATCCAGAAAAAGTCGTAGATGAATGGGTCACAGTCGGAGCTTTACGCATCATAATCCACGCCGAATCGAAGGGTGATGTCGTAGCAGCTATAAATAAATTATCTGGTCGTGCCGAGATTGGCTTGGCTTTCAATATAGATACTCCAGTAGAGATTCCAGCCTCTGTGGCAATAGACAGTATAAATTCCATTCAGCTCATGGGTATCGATCATGTTGGTTATCAAGGTCAAAGTTTCGATGACAAAGTGATAGATAAGATCAAGAGTGTACGCGCAAAATTCCCAGACATGGCCATCTCTGTAGATGGTGCCGTCTCTCTAGAAACTGCTCCATTACTTATTGCTGCAGGTGCAAATAGACTTATTATCGGGTCAGCTATATTCGAGAGTGACAATCCGATCGACGCTATTGCTAAGTTCAAGAGTATTTGATTCAAACAAAAATAGCAGCCATTTGTGGTGGATGCTATTTTAGTCTCTATCACCGGGTGGTAGAGACCTCTCCGCGAATGATTCTGGGATGAATTTCTTCTTCTTTTCCTTTTCGTCGGCGGGGATTTCTGGTTCTGGTAATAGGGGCATACCGAGAACACGCCGCGACTCATTGAACATCCGAATCATTCGGAGTTTCTTTTCCAAGGACTTTCTCATGTAACACCTCCTTGAATATTATGCACTATTTGATGCTATGTGTCAATCGCTAGCCAACAGCTCTTCTACCACAGCTTTTACGTCCATTCCATCGGCTTTGCCTGCTAGTTCTTTCATAATCATCCCGACAATCTTACCGCTAGCTTTTGGATCTATGGTTCCACTAGCTTTTATAGAATCTATACGGACTTTGGCGACAAGCATTATCTGGTCGCGAGTCATAAGTGTTGGCATAAATGATTCAAGTATTGCGAGTTCAGCTTGCTCCTTTGCCACTAAGTCTTCACGACCACCTTTTGTGAATTGATCAATAGAGTCTTTGCGTTGTTTGGCACTTCGTTTAATGAGAGCCAGCGCTTTATCGTCGGAGATAAATTCACCGTCTGCACCTTGTGTCTTAGCACCAGGACTGCTCATCAGTAAATCATTCATGAAAAGGGCATTGAGTCCACGCAATGTATCTAGTCTTATTGTATCTTTCGCACGAAGAGCATCTTTTATTTGGTCTTTTATTATTTTGTGAATCATATGCTAATATTAGCATATCGCACCGAAATGGAAACAACCCTTATTATCCTTATCATTGTCGCAGTAGTAGCCAATATTATTTTGGCATGGAGCTTTTTGAAGCGTAAAAATGGCGAGCCTACCAGTGCCAATTCCGGTGACGGTCTGAAACTGATCCTTGACCAAGTAAATGATCTACGTCGCACCGTCGATACCAAGCTTGGCGAAAGTTCGAAGGAGATGAGCACGGCTTTGCATCGCCAGTTTAGTGAGTCGCAGAAGCTGATAAAAGACATAACTAGCGAACTTGAACAAGTAAAAGAGACTGGTAAACAAGTCATTTCTTTTGCCGATCAGCTCCAGAACTTGCAGGACATTTTGAAAAATCCAAAACAGCGCGGAATACTCGGCGAATATTATCTGGAGACTCTGTTGCGCAATGTCTTGCCACCAGGAAGTTATGCTATGCAATATGAAATGTCAGCGAAAGATGGCAGTGGCGCGAAAGTTATCGCTGATGCGGTTGTTTTCGTGAAAGACAAGATTATTCCGATAGATTCGAAGTTCTCATTGGAAAACTATAACAAATTGGTTGAAGAGAAAAATCCAGCAGAGCGTGATCGTTTGGAAAAACTCTTCAAGGCTGACTTGAAAAATCGCATCGACGAAACTTCGAAGTATATTCAACCAGAAAATGGCACGATGGATTTCGCTTTCATGTTCATTCCTCATGAGGCGATCTACTACGACCTTCTGGTGGCCGAGATCGGTGGTGCTAAGATAAATACTCGCGACCTTATAGATTATGCTTTTCAAGAGCGCCATGTCCTCATAGTCTCACCGACATCTTTCTTGGCATTTTTGCAGACAGTTTTACAAGGTCTGAAGGCGCTCAAGATCGAAGAGACTGCGAAAGATATCGTCAAGCGTGTAAATGAGCTCGGCAATCATCTAAAGTCTTTCGAAGATTATTATATGAAAATGGGAACGCACCTTGGTACAGTTGTTAACCAGTACAATTTAGCTGGTAAGGAATTCAAGAAAATAGACAAAGATGTTATGCGTATAACAGGGGATAGTCCAGGACTAGAAGTTCCTGCGCTAGAGAAACCGGATACAGAATAAATGCGCCTTATATGAGATAACAAGAAACCCGCCATACAACTTAGAGCACGGGCTCTTGATTGTTTAGCGGGTGATTTACCTCGACTTTGTGTGGTTATTTTTTCTAGCGACAAGCCCTCTCAACTTTTCTTTCTACCAGTTTTTCGAACAACTCTGGTGCAATCCGTGCTAGGAAGGACATGAACCGATCGTTTCTTGTGATAAATGATGTCCTCTTACCGGATAAGACATCTCTTACTATCACTTGTGCGGCCGATTTGGCTGTGTGGTGCGGGAAGGCTATATAAGACCTCTGCTCCCTAGCTTCACAGGTGTCTGTCATATCCGTGTCCACAATGGATGGAAAAGCGACAGTCAGCGTCGATCCTTTATTGATCAAACTATCTTTGCGCGCGTAATTACAATACGCCGCTACGGCTGCCTTCGATGCTGCATATGCTCCGTAATTCCCAGGGAATGTTGAGAGACAAGCTGCAGAACCGATGATTCCGATGTGTCCCTTTTTGTGATTTCTCTCATTGAGGCCACTCGGTCTCATGTAGAAGTTTGCGACTTCATGCAGGATGTTATAAGTCCCGATGAAATTGACACGCATACACTCCTGTACAGAATCTAGCGAGTTATTCAGTCGTAGTATCCCGGCTGCATGGATGATGACATCCAAGTCAGTTTTTGCACCTGCTTGCCTCCGACGAGACATTGTATTCCTGACCTTCTCGCATAATTTACAGCGATCGGTGATATCTACAGTGATGATTTCGGTGTTTCCACCAAGTGTCGTCGCTGCTCGTGCCAGACGCTTCTGGTCGCGTGCAAGGATGATCACATCATAACCGTACTCTCGAATCAGTTCTTCGGCACATGCGAGTCCAATCCCACGATTTCCTCCAGTTACCAATGCTAGTGGCATGGCTTCTCCTTTGCCTGTATAAACAGGCGGTTAGTATTGAAAATGTTCTCTGACCCGTAACAACCATACCATATCCATTTTCAATAGGTCAATGAATTGGCCGTTTATTTAGCAAAACCCTTGCATTCAATCTAGCCTTATGCAATAATACCCGCACTATGGAAACCAAGGAATTCGCCATTATAACAACAGGAGGCAAGCAATACAGCGTCTCAAAAGGCGATGTTATCACTATTGAGAAGCTTTCTGATACCGCGAAAGAAGGCGATAAGGTTGTTTTCGACAAGGTCTTACTCGTAGACAATGGCTCAGATACGACTATCGGTACACCTTATATTCCAAATGCTTCAGTCAAGGCAACTATCATCGAGATCGGCCGTGCCAAGAAAGTTCTCGTCGTCAAATACAAACAGAAAAGCCGTTCCGGTTGGACTCGCAATGGTCACCGCCAGCCATTCTTCAAAGTGAAGATAGATGCGTTGAAGTAAGTGCGCTCCAATAAGTGCTCGCTCATAATATCGCTAATATCGTTTGAAGGTGTGTGACAGGACACACACTTTTTGAGTGTTTTTCAAAGTGACGGAAAATCCGTCACTTTTTAAAAGTGCTCAGGAGGATGTGTGGGGGACATGTCCTGGTGGCACCACTCCTATTTTCTATTTCCAAGCGCATTCTTAATAGTCTCACTATCCGCATATTCGAGTTCAGCACCAGTCGAAAGTCCGCGACCAAGAATTGTAATTTTGGTCGCGTTATTTGTGCTGGAAATTTTCTTGAGAGCATCTCTTACAATATCTGCCGTATGTTCACCATCTGGCGTAGTGTTGAGTGAGAGAATAATTTCATTGAATGAGCCGCCGCCGACATCGTCCTTACTGACTCTCTCAAGCATCGCTCTTAGACGAATTTTCTTTTCTGGCTCTTTGTCGAGTATTGGCACAGTTCCGCCAAGCACAAAATAAAGCCCCTTATAAGCACCACTTTTTTCCACGGATTCAAGATCAGAGTCGCGAGCGACGATCATGAGCGTCGAAGTGTCGCGTTCTGGATTGGCACAGATAGCACAAACTTTTTCATTTCCAATAAAATATCGATGACACTTCGAACACTCCGTCGTGTCGGATTTGACTTCGCCAATTAGGCGCACCAACTCGGCTACCTGCGTCGCTGGACGACCTTGCAAATAATGCACGAATCTTCGCGCCTGACGCGGACCGATACCAGGGAAGTGTGCGAATATTTCTTCTAGTCGGCGGAGTGAATCCATGCGATTATTCGTATGTGTTTATTTGTAGTGTTTCTATGCCTTATCAAAATCTCCAAAGTCAGCCTTATCCACTGACAAGAACGTAGTCTTCTTCTGATCGAAGTAGAGTTTGATAGAACCAGTTGGACCATTGCGGTGCTTTTCGATGAGGATCTCAGCTTCTTCTTTGCGGCCACCAGCATCTTGATCGGATTCGCGATGTATGAACATAACCACATCGGCATCTTGTTCGATGGAACCGGAATCACGCAAGTCGGAAAGACGAGGCTTACCTCCACGTTGCTCGACGGCACGACTCAGCTGTGAGAGAGCTAAGACCGGTACTTCCAGTTCACGTGCAAGAGTTTTGAGTGAGCGCGAGATCTCGGTGACTTGCTGAACGAGGTTGTCATTGGCACGGGCATTGGTAGGAATCATGAGCTGCAGGTAGTCAATAATAATAAGTCCAAGACCCTTCTCATTTTTCAAACGACGAGCCACAGCACGCATTTTCAAGATATTGTTTCCAGCCTGGTCGTCAATATATATAGGAGCTTCTGATAAGCGTCCAATAGCCTCTCCAATAGCCTTAAAATCGTGTTCTACGGATAGATTGTGGCCTGTGCGAAGCTTCCACGCATCCACATGGGATTCAGCTGCCAGCATGCGGTCTACAAGCTGGTTTGAGCTCATTTCCAATGAGAATATAGCCACTGGAACCTTGTGGTTAACTGCAGCTTTGCGAGCTATATCTAGGGCCAAAGTGGTTTTACCCATCGAAGGTCTAGCGGCCAATATGATGAGGTCGGATTTCTGAAAGCCGGCGAGCTTATTGTCCAAGTCGGCAAATCCAGTCGGTACTCCGCGAAGTTCTCCGGTAGTTTTTGATAAATGTTCGAAACGATCCCAAGCGTCGTGAAGAGTATCTTTCAATGCAATAAATTTGTGAGAGCCGCTCTTGTTCGTGACGGCATAAAGTTCTTTCTCGGCTTTTTCCAACATCTCATGAAGGTCCGCCTCTTCGTCGTAACCTAGTCCGGTAATACGCTCGGCTGCACGCAGAAGATCGCGCATAACATGTTTCTTCTCAACTATTTCTGCGTAATGATTTGCATTTGTCGAAGACGGCACTATGTTAATGAGCTCGGATAAATATGTCATACCACCAGCTTGATCTAGCTGGTCTTTTTCTTTCAGACGAGCTGAAACTGAAAGTAAATCTATCGGCGTATTTTTGCTGTGGAGTTCGAAGAGTGTCCCCCAGATTATTTTGTTTGGTGTCGTATAGAAAGATTCTTCTCTGATGATATCAACCACATCGTGCATAACATCACTGCGGATGAGTATAGAGCCGAGTAAAGCTTTTTCTGCTTCGAGATTTTGTGGAGGAATTTTCAAATCCTTTGTTTTGAAATAAGGCGACGAATATGGCGCCGCCTGATTTGAATTTTGATTTGCTCCCGGATTCATGAAGGCATTCTAACACGCCTAGATAGGGTCGAAGCAATGGTACTTTATGGCCACGAATGGGGGATATACTGTGGAGAAGATTGAGTCTTTATTGAGATTTGAGAACTTCTTGAGCATTTCTTCATAACTTTTTCATCGTTATTTTAACTCGCTGCCGCATAATAACGTGCATTATCAGTTAATTTATTAAAAAATAATGCATAAAAATGACTTTAGAACAAAAAGATATTGAGTTGATCGAGAGACTTATTTATAAGAACAATGACGACGTAGCTGTTTCTATCGCACGCAGCTTCGAACGTCTGGAGGAACGCATAGATGCAGCTGAGTCGCGGCTTTATTCACGTTTTTCTGATTTGGAAGATCGAGTCGAAGCGTGTCGTCAGGATATATCTGATGATATAGGGACACTGCGCGATGAAGTACGCGAGCTTACGCGGATGGATGATGAAGACTAGGGGACAGTGCGGGAATCATCCACCCTTGTCACCAGGACATGTCTCCCACACATCCCTCCGAGGCACTTTTCAAAAGTGACAACTTTTCTGTCACTTTGAAAAACACTCAAAAAACATGTGTACCACCTAAGTCTTACGAGCTCTTCCTCAACTCATATCCGCCAGCTTTATTATCTAAAATATCAAACCCGGCCGCTTCGATTTGACCACGCAAAGTATCTGCTTTTTTCCAATCCTTCGCTAGGCGAGCTTTTTCGCGCGCTTCGGCTAGAGCCACAATCTCTGTTGGAACTACTGTGGGCTTCTTCTCATCAGCCAATCTTAACCCCAGCACCTTATCAAAATCCAAAATAGTAGCGAGCTTATCAGCCGGAGATATTTTTGATGTGGAATCTTTCAACAAATCCCAAATCAAAGCGATTGCCTTCGGTGTATCCAAATCATCATTTATGAAAGCTGTAAATTTTTCTTTATATTCGGCGATAATTTTTCCTCCAGAAGGATAATCGCGCAAAGTAGCCACGAGTCTTGAGAGTGCACTTTCTGCACCACGAACAGCTTCATAGGTGAAGTTGGCTGGAGAACGGTAATGCGCGGTCAAAAGCCAATATCGATAAGCGATAGGGGATACACCCTCCTTTTTCAATAGATCCATGGTTGCAAATCCGCCGGCGGATTTGGACATTTTCTTACTATCGACATTTATGAAGCCATTGTGCATCCAATAATTTGCCAGAGGTTTTCCGTGAGCAGCTTCAGATTGGGCGATCTCATTGTTATGGTGAACTGGGATATGATCTATGCCACCGGTGTGAACATCGAAAGGTTGTCCGAGATATTTTGTAGACATGGCGGAACATTCTATATGCCAACCTGGGAAGCCGTTGCCCCAAGGACTATCCCAACCAAGTGGCGATCCACTAACATCGGCTTGTTTGCTAAACTTCCACAAAGCAAAATCAGTTGGATTGCGCTTCTCGGTATTTTCGGTGACACGAGCGCCGGCACGCAAAGAGGCGATGTCTATATTGCCAAGTTTTCCATATCCAGCAAATTTCGAGGTGTCGAAATAAACACCATCCGAAGTATTATAAGTGAATCCTTTGGCCGACAAATCCGCGATGAGTTCTAAGTCTTCTTTTATATGATCTGCAGCGCGTGGAAACTTACTTGGTAATTCTATATTCAAATCACGAATATCCTCGACGAATTTATCAAAATAAATAGTTGCAACTTTATACATAGCATCGAGCGTCAGTGGCATACCTTCACGCTTCAAAGCCTTGGTCATCTTATCTTCGCCTTCATCAGCATTGCCAGCATTTTCGCCGGAGAGATGGCCGACATCGGTGATGTTCATGATTTGGTTGACATGATAGCCGTTATATTCGAACATTCTGCGCAATGTGTCAGCAAATATATAGGCACGCATATTTCCTATATGTGCATGATCATATACAGTTGGTCCACAGTTATACATACCAACCTTGCCGATCTTCAATGGCTTGAAGATCTCTTTGTTTTTTGAGAGTGTATTGAAGAGTGTTATTTGCATCTTACTTTATCCAATCTTTCTTTTTGAAGTAAACAACAATACCTATAGCTACAACCAGCATTATGCCATCGATTATCCACCAACCATATTTAGATTGAGTTAGAGGGACATCTATGCCTGGCGTTGTAAACACAGAGGCTATGAAAGTTAGCGGATAGAAGATAAATGAAACCAAGGTCAAGACTTTTATTATCTCATTTTGTTTGGTATTCAGGAGAGCGTCGTTTGTTTCGCGCAAGTCAGCCAGAAGTTCACGTGAATTAACTATGGTCTCATTTATATGATTTGATTCATCTTTTATGGTGTGTACATATGAAGAGAATTCATTGCCAAACAAAGCGCTTTTTTCTGTAAATGTAGTCAACTCCGACCAGACATCGTGGTGGCTATGTGCCGTCTGTTTGAAATCTATAAGCTCGCGACTCAAGAAGGAAAGTATCTCAACCATCTTCTTCTCATCGCCGTTGAAGATATGAGATTCGGCCATACGCAAAGAATCCTTGATATTTTCCAGATCTTGGAACATACCATTGTATATTCTCTGAACTATGTAGTAGAAGAGATGTCCGGCATGTTCGATGGCGCTATCTTTGTCGAGAGCAGCATTGGCATCGAAGATTTTGGCGAAATATTCTAGCTGCTCAATAGTCTCTGTCCTGGAAGTTATCAGGAAATTTTTACCGATAACGAAGTCTACTTCACGATCAACTATCTCATATGCATCACCAGAATGGACGCGTACAGGCAAAGTGAGGACTACTAAAATATAATCTTTATAAAAATTCACTTTCGCCGATGATGGTGAATCTTTTAGTTCTTCTCCAACAAGTGGATTCAATCCGTATCTTCTTACTATGTCAGCGATCTCTTTTTCGTTTGGAGATTGGAGATCTATCCAAACAAGTCCTCGATGAGTGTGTGTGGTGGTCATGACATATAGTATATGCTAAAATGGCACAGTTACACAATATGGATATAAACAGATTTAGCAATAAAACAGCCAATGTCATACTTGCCATGGCTTTAGCTCTGGCTGTCGGTTTTGGTGCTGGCTGGTATTTCCGATCCGGAAAAACTGTTGCCGTTATCTCTATCAATTCTGCAGAAAGTCCTCTCACAAATGCTCAATTTGCTCCATTTTGGAATGCTTGGAATATTTTGAATAATAAATACATAAGTACCGGTAGTACCACAGACCAAGAGAAGGTCTGGGGTTCCATAAAAGGTCTGGCTTCTTCTTTTAATGATCCTTATACTGTTTTCTTTCCTCCAGAAGAGTCGAAGATATTCCAAGACAATATTTCCGGAAATTTTGGTGGTGTCGGGATGGAGATTGGCAAGAAAGATGGCCAATTACTCGTCGTTGCTCCGATAAAAGATAGTCCGGCTGCAGTTGCTGGAGTGAAAAGTGGAGATTTTATTTTATCTATAAATAGTACTTCAACTGTTGATATGAGTGTAGATCAGGCGGTCGCACTTATTCGCGGTCCACAAGGGACAAAGGTCAAGATGTCCTTCTTGCCGAAGGGTGCCAATAAAGCCGTAGAGCGTACTATAACCCGCGACATCATCAAGATTCCAACTTTGGATACAGAGACAAAAGATGGTGGTATATTCGTGATTAAGCTATATAGCTTCACCTCTCAGTCACCAAATCTCTTCCGTGAAGCTCTGCGCCAGCTTATTGCTTCTGGTGATCATAAGCTTATTCTCGATCTTCGTGGCAATCCCGGAGGTTATCTCGATGCTGCTTGGGATATGTCCTCATATTTCTTGCCGATAGGGAAGGTTGTGGTATCCGAAGATTTCGGTGCGCACGGTCAGCCAAATATTTTTAGAAGTAAGGGTTACGATGTCTTCGGTGACAAACTAAATATGCTCATCTTAGTTGATTCTGGTTCGGCATCCGCATCAGAGATATTAGCAGGAGCATTACAGGAGAATAGCGTAGCCAAACTTGTTGGTTCCAAAACTTTCGGCAAAGGTTCTGTTCAAGAGCTTATCCCTGTCACTCCAGAATCATCTCTCAAGGTCACTATCGCTCACTGGCTCACGCCAAATGGCCACAACCTCTCGCACGATGGTCTAGAACCAGACTATCCAGTGACGCTTACAGACAAACAAGTAGCCGCCGCTGTTGCAGCTGGTACGGATCCAGTTATGGATAAGGCGGTTAGTATATTGAATTCAACAATTTAACAATTAAAAGCAAAAAGCAATTAAGCAAAATAAAAACATGAAAGTCATACTACTGAAAGATGTAAAGAAAATAGGGAAGAGATACGATATAAAGGATGTTAGCGATGGTTACGCTCTGAATCTGCTTATTCCTCAGGGATTGGCTATATCAGCTACACCAGAAGCCGTAAAGCGTATAGGTCTCTTGAAGAGCCGCATGTCCGCCGAGGATAAGGTTCAAGAGGAGCTTATGGCGAAGAATATCAAGTCTCTAGAATCCGTCGTCCTCACTATAGTCAGCAAGGCCAATGAAAAAGGCCACTTGTTCGCCGGTCTACACAATGAAGCCATCGCCGCCGAACTCGCTAGCCAGGCTCATGTCCAAGTAGATCCTTCGTTCATACAGCTCGAACACCCGATCAAGGAGGTTGGTGAATATTCTGTGGAAGTCCGCGCTGGCGGCAAATCCGCCAAGTTTAAGTTGGTGGTGAAGAAGGGGTAGAAAGCCGGTTTGGTTACTTAGATTATGCCCAAAAGACTATTTATCACTGGTATACCAGCATCTGGAAAATCATACTTAGCAAAAAAGCTTGCCGCTTCTACTGGTGGCATTGCTGTTTGTATGGATGATTTGAGAGAGAGCCTTTCAAAAGATGAAAGGTATAAGAAATGGGTAGACTTTTATTTAAATCTAAATGAGTATGAATATCTGACTAAAACCAGTTTAGCTGATCAATGGAAAAACCTGGTGGCGCAGTCTGAAGCTTTGTGGCCAGTATTTCTAGCGGAGATACGAAAGTATGATAATGAACCACGACCAGTCATTTTTGAATGCGTGAATATACTTCCACACCTAGCTAAAAGAGATTTAAATTTTCCGGGAATAATTTTAATCGGAAAATCAGTAGAAGAGATATTTGAGCGCAACAAAAAAGACCCTCGATGGGGAAGTACGGTTGAATTACAAGAACTTGAGGCTCATTCCTTCTTTGAAGTTGAACGACCGATGTATAAATCTGAAGCAGAAAAGTATAGCTTTCCAGTCTATGAAAGCGCCGATGAGGCGTTTGGTGCCTTGATTACGATGAGTGAGAGGGGTGAACATATCGTATAAAAAGGCGAAGTTATCAACATTGATAAACTGGAATCGCTCTGTTAAGCCAGTCCAATTTTTCAATGTGGATAAAGTAATGGTTTGGAAAGCGTGTATTGCCCCTAATCTATAGAAGTAGAAAACAGGAAAACCGCCATCTTCGTAGTGCGCCTTGCGCCCTTCACCTTTCCCCTTATTTCACATGCACAATCTTCTTGCGATCTATGTCGTTATTGAAACTAACTTTGCGCTTTGAGGAGAACTCAACACGGCCGTTCTTGAGGGCGAAGAGGGTATAGTCCTTACCACAGCCGACATTTTGGCCTGGGAGGACTGTTGTACCGCGCTGGCGGAGGATAATCTGACCTACAGTGATACTTTGACCATGATTAACCTTAACACCCAGGTACTTTGGGTTTGAATCTCTTCCGTTCTTTGTTGATCCTGCTGCTTTTTTATGGGCCATTTTATTAAGGTTATATGGGGATAACTGCGGTTAAATATTAAAAGTAATGTGATAAGGAGTATAACATAAGCCATTTTAATAGCAAGGGCTGTAATATGGCTAGAAATAAGGGTATTTTAGACCTAAAATATGGCTCAACAAGGCCATATTTTGCCTAGTAGCCTCTTGACAAGAGTGCTTGTATTTGCTAAACTATATCGCGAACGGGTAAAGTAAGCGTCATGCTCACGAAACCTGTTCTTTTAAATTATGATTGAATTCACAACAGGAATGGCTTTGATTGTCTCATCCATGTATATGGCTGGAAGCGCAAAGCAACATACAGCGAACATAAATAAGATTTCGACTACAACTTCAGTTGAAGCAGCTTATTCGACGACTACTGACAAGGTAATACCTACTCGTATATCCAGCTCTAAGGATGTTGAGAAGTATGTCCGTGCTCAGTATATAGACGATCCTATACTCGTCGATATTGCACGATGTGAGTCAACCTTCAGACAATACGGTTCAAATGGTGGCCTTATGCGTGGCAAGGTCAACAGTGCAGACGTTGGTGTCATGCAAATCAATGAAAAGTATCATGCCGATAAGGCAATTGAGCTTGGTCTTGATATATACACAGTAGAAGGAAATGTAGCTTTCGCTAAATATCTTTATACAAAGTATGGTGCAGAGCCTTGGAAGTCATCCTCAAAATGCTGGGCACAGTCCGAAGTATTGGCGATGGCAAACTAAGAACCTTCTTATTTGTAGGTAGTAGGGGCTCTAGAGGTATCGTGTCGCACAATATATCTTTTTATCATATACCTTGTACGACATATGGCTAGATAAGCCTGTAAAATATACTGATAGATGTCACATGTGTGGTTTGTCCTGACAGAAATCCTTAAGTTGTTCATAGGTCATTACTATTTGATTGGACTGCAATTTGTTTTTCTTATTGTTAATTATAGATAGTAATTGTTCTCTCTTTATATC
>JBAXSG010000014.1:0-16221 GCA_037130865.1 Candidatus Tayloriibacteriota bacterium
GGCGGGATACAATTCAGCTAACAAGGTTGGTGTATGACAAAAGGGGTCCAGTACATAAGTGTGATGTAAAAAAGTATTTTGATAATATAGATCAGAATATTCTTTTTAGTCTGATAAAAGAGAAAGTTTATTTTCATGAGGAATTGTTGAAAGCAACAAAAGAGATTATCGCGAGCTATAGCTCTATCGGTCCTAGTGGTGGTATGCCTGGCAAGGGTATACCACTCGGTAATGTTACGAGCCAGATTTTTGCGAATATTTATCTCAATGCATTGGATCAATATGTTAAAAAAGAATTGAGATGCAGATTTTATGTTCGATACAATGATGATTTGGTGATTGTAATGAACAACAAAGATGAGTTAGAAAAGATTAGAGTTAAGATAATCGATTTTGCCAAGAATAAATTGTTATTAGAAATACCAATTGAGAAGACTGGTATCAGGAAGATTGAATGGGGCGTAGACTTTCTTGGATATAATATCTTACCTAAAGTTGCATTGTTGCGTGACAAGACAAAGCAGAAGATATATTTAAATATTAGTGAGAAAAATATACACTCATATATAAGTATTTTGAAACACTGCGAGTCATATAACTTGAGGAGGAAGATACTCTCACAAAATTTTGTGGATGAGATAAATAAAATCTGATACAATACGGTCATATCCTATGATAATAGATAAAAATAACTCGGCTTTTATAGACGGTGCAAATTTACACAGAGGTGTAAAGAGTTTGGGTTGGGAATTGGACTATAAAAGGCTAAGGGTCTGGTTGAGAGAAAAGTATGGAGTGGATAGGGCTTATATTTTCCTTGGTTTAGTGCCGAGAAATAAGGATTTGTATACAAGCTTACAAGAAGCCGGCTTCACCTTAATCTTTAAA
This sequence comes from Candidatus Tayloriibacteriota bacterium, assembly GCA_037130865.1. Taxonomy (GTDB): domain Bacteria; phylum Patescibacteriota; class Minisyncoccia; order Phycocordibacterales; family PALSA-1337; genus C7867-002. The sequence goes on from JBAXSG010000014.1 coordinate 889, forward strand.
GAGGTTGTTTATGATGGTAATGGTAGAGCTAAAGGTAATTGTGATGCCGATTTGGTGTTGAAGTTAGCTCAAGATACTTATGAGGACTTATTCAATAAAGCATTGATAGTATCCAGTGATGGAGATTATGCCGGTATAGTCAAGTTTTTATTGGAAAAGAAAAAGATGGCAGGTATACTGTCTCCATCGGTTGAGAAAAAATGCTCAATTCTCCTTAAGCGGACCGGCGCGTCTATTACCTATATAAATGACCAAAAGAATATCCTGGAAGTCCAGAAAGAAAAAGCCCCCGACAGAGACGGAACTCCGTAAGGGTCTTCTTCGTGGTTATATGGGTATTGTAGCAAATAGTTGACAGTTGTCAAGTTAGGTAAAAAGAGTAATATGAATGTATGGAAAACCTGAATGTTGTAGAAGCGAAAAAAGCCCCGATATCAGACAAACCGGTCGAATCTGGTGTGGAAACCGCTCCGTCATTTGAAAAAGTAGAACACGCAGAAGCCGTCGCTCTTGTGGAAAAACATAGGGATTTTTTTGAGCATTATGCAAAAGGAAAAATAAAGGTTGAACCAGCACCGGCTGAGCTAAAAACTTTTGCTTTTGATCTTGAGAAAAATACAATATATGTAAACTCAATGTTCTATAAGAAACTAGGTCTTTCAGAAGAAAAGACGGTGTTTGCGACTTTACACGAAATAGAACATTTCATGGAAAAACTCCAATTGCTTGGAGAACAACAGAAAAAAGGTAAGGGTGGTAGAACAGTTGAAGAATCTGGAGAAAAGAAATTTGAAAACTACCTTAAGCGTATTAAAGGTTCAAGAGCCTTTTCTCTTATGGATAACTGTGTGGCTGATATAAGGGAAAATAGAACAGTCACCAGTAAGACTAACAAAGGTATGGGTGATCTTGAGAAAAAAATATACAAAGACGATTTGTTTACAGATACCGATTTTACTTCTGAGCCTCGTCATATACAATTTTGTAATGCTGTTTTACGAGAAGCGAGATTGCCTGGTGAAAAGTGTCAGGTTGCACCAGAGGTGAGAAAGGCTCTAGACGAAGTCTCTAAGACTAAAGGTCTTATGGATATCATGACCAATCCAGAAACGCCTATGTCTTTGCGTTTGAAATTGCAGGATAAATATATCTGGCCGAAAGTCGAGGCTCTTTTGGAGAAGGATAAGGAAGACAAGAAAAAGCCCAAAAAAGATGGACAGCCAAAAGACGGCAAAGGTGATGGGAAAGATGATGAAAAACCTGGCCAAAAAGGTGATAAAAAAGGACAAGAGGGAGAATCTGCTGAGTCAAAACCACAAGATGGTCAGGGAGAGGGCCAAGAAAACGAAGAAACAGATCCAGATAAGATTTTTGAAAAAGATTATAAGAAGGCGTTAGATAAATTCCCAGAGGCAGTGCCACTTGAAGAAATCGATAAAGCTTTTAAAGAATGGAAGGAGAGTCAAAAAGGTAAAGGTGGTGCTGATAGAGCAGACGAAGAGTACGCAAAAAAGATTGGTGTAGAGAAGGAAGATCTCCAAGAATATAGACGTATTGTTGAATCACTACAGACGATAGTCAGTCCAGAAACAGATGTTAGTTTGATTGAGGAGCTTAAAAATCTGTTTTCTAGGATTATCTCTAAGAGACTTAAACAAAAGCTATCTCCGAAATATCCAGTCGAGGAAGGAGATGAACTTGCTGATCCTGCACAGCTTGTAGCAGATGTAAAATCGGGTAATCTTCAGCCAAAAGTTTGGGAAGATACGGAAATCAAGGAGAAAAAAGGTGATAGGTTTGGCGAAGTCGAGATTACTCTAGTCTGTGACAGGTCTAGTTCGATGGGAGAAGGTCAAAAAGCATCAGAACAGAGAAAATCGGCTGTATTAGTTATGGAAGTTTTGAAAGATTTTGCCGATATGTGTGAAGAAGAAAAAAGAAATGTTGATAAGCCGTTAGAAGTGAAATCAGAAATTTACACCTTTGCTAGTAGTTCAGAAGACGGTACTCCGCTCAAGAAAATGTCGAAGGAATTAGGAGAAGCAGAGAGGATAAATGTATTGAAAAAACTAAACGATTTGCCTGGAAGGACTACTGACTTTAATTGTCTAGAAGCCATAGATAGTCATCTTAATGACGAGGTAAAAAATAAGATAAGACAAGGTGAACTAAAGAAGATTGTCGTCGTCTTTACTGATGGTGGCAGTGACAGTCCAGCCAGAGTTCAGGCAGTACTGAAAAGTTTGAGAGAAGATGGAGTGGTAGTGGTTGGTGTCGGTATCACAGAAGAAGGAAGACCTGTTGAGTCAACATATGCCCCTAAAGCCTTAGTTGTGCCTGATGTTGCGAAGTTACCATTTATTCTTGGAGATCTACTAAAGGAACACTTAAAAGATTTATAGTATAATACCCCCATGCCATCCCCAGAATCATCACAGCCACCAATCATAGAAATGGCTTTTGGAGCCAAATCCGGTAAAAACCCAGAGAAAGCACGTGCAGAAAAGACCCAAACAGAGCTTCGTGAAGCTCTAGAGAAGCGTTTTGGCACCCTGACTGCTGATGCACAGGTCAACATAAATAACTATAAGCAAATGCTTGAGGACGGTACATTCGAAGACAAAGATGGCGAAGAAGCTGGTTCAGGTGACAAGAGAAGGGAAATAGCTGAAGCCAAAATAGAAGATACGATGAATAGGGCAGAAAAGATGAAGAAAACCTTGGATAGTAAAGAAGAATTACCACAATCAGCACCACAGATAGAGGCTCAGTATGCACCCATAGACGCTAAAACCGGTAAACGAGGAAGTCCAGAAACAATCATCCTCGACATCGAAAAGAAAACACAGGAATTCCTAGATTTCTACAAGAAAACCAATGTAGACGTGCCATCTGACTTTAAGGAAGCAATTCAGGATATTTGGGAAAGAGATGGAAAAGAAATTCAGGAAGCTATTGAACAGAATGGTTTTGATGAAGTACTCATTGTACCAGCCAGCTTAGATATAGGTGACCTTTCCAAAAAGATGACTATGAAAAATGGGTATTATGATTGGATTAAATCTAGCGGAAATGTTAAGTCGCTGGACGGTATACCTTTCACAAATTCGAATGTTGATAAACCACGTATAATCTTAGTCCATAAAGACAGAGCTCAAAACCTTAAAGATAGACCAGAACTAGCTCAAACTCTCAATGTTAAAGGTCAAGATGTTAAATTAGATCAAACCTTAACACTAGAGGATTATTTAGTTTTTCAAAAGAAATATTTTGACGAAACAGGTAAACATCTAGATGAAGATGGTTGGACATGGTTGTCTACAAAATCGGGCGCTCGTCTCGTCCATTCGCATTGGAATTTCGGCGACGGCAAGCTCTATGTGCATGCCGATGGTCTCGGCTATCAGAATGGGACTCTTGGTGCTCGCCCCTCCCGCAGTTTCTTTTAAAAACAAGTAACTTGTAATTTGAACATTTTTAAATTCTTTTTCTTTTTATTATGTATCTGTCTGGAAAACGACTATTGCACTATCTCAAATCTTGTGTATAATAGTCCGCATGCTTACATTAGCCATAGAGAAGAGAGAAAAGACGGGCAAGCTGGACGGCGTACGCGCTTCCGGTAAGATTCCTGCTGTTTATTACGGTCCGAAAGAGGCCAGCACAAACGCGGCTGTAAATACCATCGAATTCAAGAAAGTCTGGAAGAAGGCCGGTGAATCCTCAGTTATCATCTTGAAAGACGAGAAAGGCACAGAGCATGAAGCTCTCATTCACGAAGTGGATGTTCATCCTTTGACGGACGAGCCTCGCCATGTGGATTTTTATATCATTGAAAAGGGAAAGAAAATCGAAGTTTCAGTACCTATTATATTTACTGGTGTTTCTCCAGCCGTGAAGGATCTTGGAGGTATTCTCGTCAAGGTTCATCGCGAACTCAAGATCGAAGCCGCTCCTCGCGACCTTCCACACGAAGTTACTGCTGACATCACGAAGTTGGCTATTCTTACAGATGTTATCAAGGCTAAGGATATTATTTTGGCAAATGGTGTCAGCCTCAAGATCAATCCTGAAGATGTTATCGCTTCTATCGCTGAAGCCAAGGAAGAGGTTGTTGAAGCTCCAGAAGCTATCGATATGACTTCTATTGAAGTTGAAACCAAGGGTAAGGAAGTGAAGGAGGGTGAAGCTGCAGGTGAAGGCGCAAATGGCAAGGCGCAAGGCGCATCCGACGCAAAAGGCGACAAAGGTGGTAAAGGCGGAGATAAGAAATAATCTATTTTAAATCCTTAAAAAAGGCGCCGAAAGGCGCTTTTTTGGTGTATAATTAGCACGATGAATATAGAAAGATTATCAGTATCAAAATTGGCGATATCTTTTTTTGGGGCAATATTTTTGTCCCTAGTAATAATATCACAAGCAGATATTGCTCAAGCACAGACCATTAAATGTGATACCGCCACAGAAAACGCTGCTTGTAAGGCTGCATACAATCAGGCTCTTGCTGATCAGGCGGCAGCACAAAGACAGCTTGAAGTCGCTCAAGGTCAAAGCGTTTCCTTTACACAAGCAATAGCAGTTTTGGCAGCCAAGATTAAGGTCGCACAATTGGATATTAAGTCAAAAAACCTATTGATACAGACATTGGGTAATGATATTCAGGTCAAAAGTAAACATATTGATGATCTTAAAATTCGCATTGAAAAGGGAAAACAAACACTAGCGGACATTCTAAGGAAGACAGATGAGATAGATTCTTATAACTTATCAGAGGTATTGCTTTCCCAATCAACTTTGTCAGGTTTTTTTCAAGATATGGATTCTTTCAGCTCTATCCGTGAAAGTTTACAGACGGTATTTGATGAGCTAAGAGATGATCAGGCGAGTACTACAGCAGAGAAAGATGCATTGACTGAACGTCAAAATAAAGAATTGGACGCCAGATATGCTATTCAACAGCAAGAAAAAAAAATTCAATATGATCAGGTAGAGCAAAGGTCACTTTTGGCCCTAAGCAAACAAAAAGAGAAAACATATGCATCAGTTGTTGCGGAAAAGGCAGCACAAGCCGCCAAGATTCGTGCTGCTCTATTTCCGTTGGCAGGGTCGCAGAAAATTCCATTTGGAACTGCTTTACAATATGCTGAGGAAGCATCTACAAAGACTGGAGTTAGGCCCGCTTTTTTGCTGGCCATACTTACAAACGAGTCTGCTTTGGGTGCTGATGTGGGTCAATGCTATCTGTCTAACGTTCAAACAGGTGAAGGGATAAAGGTTAGTACTGGTAAGTTGAGTCCAAACGTTATGAAACCTACCCGCGATGTCGGACCATTTTTAGATATTACAAAATCTCTCGGGCTTGACCCTTTGAGAACGGTTGTATCATGCCAGCAGCCATCTGTTGGCGGTTGGGGTGGAGCTATGGGGCCCGCTCAATTTATTGCATCGACATGGGTTTCATTTGTGGATAGGATAAAAATGATGCTAAGTGTTTCGGGCACACCAAGTCCGTGGAATGCGGAACATGCGTTTATGGCCTCAGCTCTATATCTAAGTGATTTAGGGGCTGGTCGGGGTGGTTATACCGCAGAAAGAAACGCTGCCTGTAGATATTATTCAGGCAGGTATTGTTCTGAGTCGAATAAAATAGCCAGCTATGGAGACAACGCCATAAGACAGGCTACTGTCATCCAAAATAATATTGACCTTTTGTAGTGTTTTTTGGTATCTAAATCGTCAATATAACCGGTATAACCATCGGTCTCTTTGCTGTTTTCTGTACGAGGAATTTAGTGACTGTATCGGTTATGTTTTCTTTGACGAAGTCTACATTTATCGGGTTCATGCCTTTTGTGGAGCGCTCGATTGTCTCTTTTATAAGATGACGCACTTCATGAAGAAGTTCTTGTGATTCACGGAGATAGACGAAGCCGCGAGATATGATATCTGGTGATTTCTTGAGTTTGCCATTGGAAGCATTGATGATTCCGAAGACGATGAATATACCGTCTTGAGCCAACATTTGGCGGTCACGGATGACGACATCTTGGACATCACCAACAGAGAAGCCATCGACAAGTACGAGTCCAGAAGGGGCTTTTTCTTTGAGTTTTATGAGTGTCTTTCCTTCGTCGCGAATCTCTATTATAGAGCCATTGTCTGGTACGACGACATTTTCTTTTGGAGCACCAAGCGACATAGCCAGTTCAGCGTGCTGGCGCAACATGAAGTGTTGTCCGTGCACTGGCATGAAGAATCTATATTTGATCTGTTTATGTATCCAAGCGAGCTCATCACGGTTTCCGTGTCCAGAAGCGTGAATATCTGAATCCAAGTAAGTGATGATCTTGGCCTCAGTACGATATAGGTTATCCTTGAGCTTCATCACTGAAGAGAAGTTCACTGGGATCACTGAAGAAGATAAGATGATAGTATCTATTGGTCTAATCTTGAAATACTTGTGAGTCTTGTTGGCAATACGCATGAGAGCGGCGAATTCCTCACCTTGTGAGCCTGTTGCAAGGAGAACGATCTTATCTGGAGCATAGTTCTCGATCTCTTCGACTGGAATTATATTTTTTGTATCAACCAGTTTTAATTTCTTTATAATCTCCACGTTTGTCTTCATACTGCGACCCTCGATAGCAACTTTCTTACCGAAACGCTCGGCCATCTGGATTATGGCGATGATACGCTCGACCTGTGAAGCGAATGTTCCGATAATCATACGACCAGAAATAGAACGCATTATCTTTTCGATATTGGCGATGACTGTATTTTCAGAAAGGGAAAAGCCACGTTTCTCAATACTGGTTGAGTCCATAGTGAGGAGTAATGTGTCTTTGTTAGCAAATCTAGCGTATTGAGCGACCTCTTCGTCTGTTGGTACACCATTTATATTATCGACACGCACATCTTCGATGAAGACTATATCGCCAACTGGTGTGTGAATAATAAGACCCATAGAGTCAGGAATTGTATGTGAAATAGCGAAAGTCTCGACTTTGAATTCTGGACTTATGACTACTGTCTCATTTTTATCTACGATCTTGATATTTAATGGTGGTACTTGAGGAAATTCTTCTTGGCGTTTCATTATCATAATGGCGCCGAACTGTCTCGAATACATAGGAGGATTTCCAATACGTGGCATGATGTAAGGTATACCGCCGATATGGTCCAAGTGACCGTGTGTGATAAATACACCACGAACTTTATTGGCACGCTCTTCTAGATATTTTGTATTTGGCAATATATAGTCGATACCAGGAGTTCCTTCTTCGCGGAATTGGAATCCCATATCTACAACGATGATGTCGTTGCCATATTCGATAGCTGTCATGTTCTTGCCAACTTCCTCAACTCCACCAAGTGGGATGATACGAATAGTTCTAGGCGCAAGTGGTGGTATGACATCACCATCTCGTTTCTGTGCATCAGCGGCCTTATTTTGGCGTCTAGGCATGAGTTTGCCGACTTTCCTCATGATATCCATGCGTGCACCGGCTATATGTGGTTTTGTGGACATGCGAGGCGTGGCACTATGACTGTTGCTGTGAGCACTGCGATTATTATGTGTATGACTCTGTGTGGCACTATGTGCTTGTTTTGGAACACTAGAAGCCGTGTGAGCAACATATGCTTGATGTGGACGATGGGCATTTGTCATGGCTCTGCGTGCAGCTTTGCCAAGGACTATACGATGTCCTTGTGCGTTCGTCGAAGAAGGGAGGACACTGTTTTGTACGGCCGGTTTCGTCGCATCTGCTGGTTTTATTGGGCTATCATTACGCAATATACGCGTCTCCACTTGTCGCGGAGGGAATCTGCGATTATTGTTTTGATTTTGACTATGATTTTGATTTTTGTTTTCCATTTTTATTTATTATTTAGCGAATATTTTCCAGACTTTTTCTGTCTGTATGTACCAAGACTTGATAGAACTAAAACGATCTGTTGGTACGGTTATAGATGATAATGTGATTCCTTGTAAAGATTTTGGTGTGGCATATATAAAATCCGGTGAATATAAGAATATAGCTGGTAGATCCATCTGAATGATTTGATCCAACTGTGCATAATACTTTGTCCTTATACTATCGTCGCTGGTAGAACGAATATTTTCTAGCAGTTTGTCTGCTTTACTGTTCGTATACATTGATATATTTAAACCTGGAGCATTTCTCTGTGAAGAGTGCCAAAATGCATACATATCTCTATCTTTTCCAACCTGTTCGCCAAACAGGAGAGCGTCATAAGAACGAGTTCTGATCACATTTTGATATAAATCTCCAGCTTCGAAGACCTTTATAGTTACCTTCACGCCTAGGGTTGCCCAGGATTGCTGGACTAAATTGGCAGCTTGTTTGAGGTCTGAAGAATCGGCGGTATATATATCGAAAGCCAGAGTAGTTGTGGCGGCTTTGGCTACCTTCTTACCATATATTCCGTCAGCGTCTTTTTTCCAACCAGCTTTTTCCAGAAGAGCTTGTGCGCCAGCGATATTTGTATTTGTGCTACTTGCGGCGAAATATGAGCCATTGTCTAGCCCTGTTGGCAATGGACTATGCATAGGGAGACCATAACCATTTAGTACTGTTTTTATGATAGCCTGACGATCTACTGACATATCCAACGCTTGACGGACAATCTTGTCTGCCAAAATTGCATTGTGATTTTGATTCAAAAATACTCCAAATATGCGAGGCATCGGTGTCGACAATATCTTGTAAGATTGTGCAGAGTCTGTAGCCAAACTTGCAGCTGGTCCAGCAGATACAGATGGCATACTATCTATAGAGCCATTATCCAGTGCAGCCAAAGCCTTTATCTCATCAGTAAAGAAGTTGAAAGTTATTTTTGAAATGAATGGCGCAGTACCGAAATATTTACTCCATGTCTCCAATGTATAGGTTGTCGGTATACCTCCAGAATCGCGTGAAAGGGAAGAATATTTGTATGGTCCAGAACCGACAGGGCTTACATTGTATTCACTGAAAATAAATTGATCGTTACTGACATTTCCCCAGATATGCTTTGGCATGATACCTACGGTGGTATTTGCCAAAAATGGTCCATAAGGTTGTTTCAAAAGGAATTGAATCTCGTTTGGAGATATGATTTTTGCTGTGATATCAACCCAGTCAGATCGGCGAGGACTTTTCAGTGCTGGATCCTGGATTTTTTGTATAGTGAACTGCACATCGTCAGCAGTCAGTTTGATGCCATCTTGGAAATAGATATCATCTCTCAAAATGAAATCATAAGTCAGTCCGTCATTTGACACTGTATATGATTTGGCCATGTCCGCCACAAGCGTGTCGCCATCGTATCTAGTCAGGCCAGCATAGACTAGAGAACCAATATCTTTGTCTGCATCGGTGACGGCTATTATGGTGTTTATTGTTCTCGGTAAGCCGACTATACCTTCTCGGAGCTCTCCTCCATGAGATGGTATTTCTGTAAGAAAATGATTATTTATAGATGAAGCCATCATTATCATAGTGATGATAGCCGCGAGTGTAAGTACGCCGAAGATGAACTTCTCTGTAGAAGAAAACCTCTTTATATATTCCATTATTATATTGCCGCCTTTGACGCGGAACTCTCGATATTTTGCTGACACGATAGACGCACGATGACCGTGCTTGTATTAGATAAGGTTAATAAGTGCTGACAAAGCAAAAAGAATAGCTATGATGATGGTCGATATGAACAATCCTTTCTCTAGGCCGCGGCGAGTGTGATAGGCAGAACTTAGGTTATCGCTACCACCGAAAGCACCGCCAACCTGAGCACCAGTTTGCTGGAGCAATATAAGCACGACCATAATAGCCGACAGAATGATCTGAATGTAAGGCAGGAGTGACTTCATTGGAAATAATACTAGCATATGAGGTTTTTCGGTGCAACCTGACGAGTATAGTGCAACCTTTTCCTTTTATTGTTAGTATTAAGGACTAATGAATAGGTTTTTTAGGTTTTTGATACCGACCTTGCTTATCTTAGCTATTATCGCCGGCTATTTTGTGGTGCGTACAATGATAGCCACCAAGAAGAGCAATGAGCAGTTATCTCAGACAATATCTGAATCGGGATCTATTGATCAGGCTGGATCTGATTACGGTTATAAACTCGATCTGCCAAATGCCACAACTACCACTCCATCGAGTTGGAAGAATTATACAAATACCAAATATGGCTACAGTATCTCGTATCCACAAAATCTGATATTGTCATCGCCGGTGTTGTCGAACAAAGCAGTGTTTACATTTCCTAGTGATAGATATTTTCACTGGCCTCTTCAAGACGATGTCGTCTTGAGTATCACAGCATCTTCTTCGTGTCCGGATATGATTGTGCCTACCGGACCATTTACAGCTACTACAACTTTTTCTCTAAATGGCTATGCATTTGATGTTATTTCAGGTGATGATGCCGCCGCCGGCAATCGCTATCAAGAAATAGCTTATGACACTTATGTAAACAATCTCTGTTATCGCATAAGTCTGTATAATCACGGTGTAAATGGCGCCGGATTCTATGTAGATGGCCAAGCCCTTATTCAGAAATATGATGACCAGCATGATATAGATATAAATGCCGTCATTTCTATCATGAATTCCATGACTAACAGTTTTCGACTTCAGACCGTAGGCGTGTTACAATAGTCCTGTTATCAACATTATTTATTAAATATAAATCTAAATCTCATGAACAAAAATTCGAAGATTATATCAGCAATCCTAATAGTCATAGCTATTGTGGTAGTTATCATCATATCTAGATCGAGGAATCCAGTCGATGATGCTGTTTCAGGATCAAATACAGACAATAGTGACAATACTCCATTAGTCTCTGAGACAACAAAGTTGTCAGGTAACCTATCTGAATATCACAACGCCGAACTTGGTTTTGCACTCAAGTATCCTAGTGAATGGGAAAAAGAAGAGGGTAATGCCGGAGTGACGCTTATTATCCCTATAGACATGAATCAGGTATCGACTGTTGCCACTTTACAGACTTCTATTCAAGTAACTTCAGGTATATGTGCATTTCCACCAGTCACTACTATAAAAGACAGAAGTACAGTCAAAGTTGGAGCCAATACATTTAACATGATATCTATGTCTAACACTGTTCAAGGTCGTACTTACTTCAACCGCATGTATTCTCTACAACAAAACGATGTTTGTTATATGTTCTCATTTGCTTCTATAGCATTGGATCCAATCTCCAAAGGATTGACTGGTACAAATGTGACACAAGCCCAAAACAATAACAAAGCTATAGTGAACACTGCTGATAGCGCCTTCACTGATGTAGTTAAATCTTTTACATTCGTCGCTGGACCTCAAGGTCAAGATGAATCTACAGTTACACCGGTGAAATAGGTAAGATAAAACAATATAAACACCATGACTATATCAATACTTGTAATCATTGTAATACTAGTCGTCTGGTTCGTCAGCTCATACAATCGATTTGTCACCTATACAAATAGAGCCAAAGAAGCTTGGGCTGATATCGATGTTCAGCTCAAACGCCGCTATGATCTGATTCCGAACTTGGTTAATACTGTGAAGGGTTATGCTACACACGAGAATTCTGCATTTGAAAATGTAACAAAAGCGCGTGCTGCGGCCATGGGTGCCGGTACCTTGGCGGAAAAAGGCCAAGCCGAAACTACTCTAGCTGGTTCTCTGAAGTCTGTATTTGCTATTGCTGAAGCTTATCCTGAACTTAAGGCCAATCAGAATTTCTTGGCATTGCAGACCGAGCTCTCCGACACTGAAGACAAGATCCAAGCTGCTCGAAGATTCTACAACGGCAATGTCCGTGATCTCAACATATCCATCGAAGTTTTCCCTGGAAATGTCATTTCCAAGATGTTCAAGTTTTCAGCTATGGAATTCTTCCAACTCGATGCTTCCGAAGCTGCTGCAGTCAAAAATCCAGTCGAGGTGAAGTTCTAAATGGCGACTCTATATACTCAACAAGGGAAGAATGTGCGACGCACCTGGATTCTTATGGCCCTATTTTTCGTGATAGTCGTAGCTGTTGGATATTTCATCAGCTATTACTACAATAATCCGGCGATTCTGGTGATCGCAGTGATTTTCTCGATGGTGATGAATATAGCTAGCTACTGGTATTCAGATAAAATTTCTTTATCGATGGCTCATGCTGTACCAGCTGATCGCAATGCGCAACCAGAACTTTTTCGTGCCGCCGAAAATCTAGCTATCACTGCTGGTTTACCTCTGCCGAGACTTTTTGTCATAAATGATCCAGCCCCAAACGCTTTTGCTACTGGTCGAAATAAGGAACATGCCGCAGTTGCTGTTACTAGTGGACTTCTTGGTATGATGGATAAAAATGAGCTCTCCGGCGTTCTGGCTCACGAGCTTTCTCATATTGGAAATCGTGACACACTCTTGCAGACCGTGGTCGTTGTCTTGGTTGGTTTCATTGCCATAATGGCGAATATCTTTATGAGGACATCTTTGTTTGGTGGAGGCAATCGCAGTCGTCGAAGTGGTAATGGGGAAGGCGAAGCTGGTGCTATCATCGCCGTCGTTGGGATTATCTTTGTTATATTGTCTCCGATCATTGCACAGCTCATCCAGCTCGCAATCTCACGTAAACGTGAGTTTCTGGCTGACACCGACGGTGCGCTTCTGACGCGCTATCCTGAAGGTCTAGCTTCGGCTCTAGATAAGATTTCTTCTTATGGTCGACCAATGACCACCGCCAACAATGCCACCGCACATCTCTACATTTCCAATCCTTTTGGTGCCGCATCGACCAAAGGTATCGCCAAGCTCTTCATGACACACCCTCCAGTAGAAGAGAGGATAGCGATCTTGAGGGGGATGGATGTTGGTGCGTAGAAGTCTTTTTTCTGCTAATCTAAATCTCCATGGAGAGATGCCAGAGCGGTCGAATGGGCCACCCTGGAAAGGTGGTAAATCCGAAAGGGTTTCGGGAGTTCGAATCTCCCTCTCTCCGCCACGATCGGTAAGGAAGCCTGAAGGGCTTCCGAACCGAGCGTCGAGTGATAGGGTGATGAGAACGGCGGAGCGATGTCGAGCCAGCAGGCGAGACCGCGAGCCGGTGCCCAGACCGAGGCTGACTGGTCAGCCGAGAGTCGCGGGCGAATCTCCCTCTCTCCGCAAATTACCGAAATCGGTTTCCGTGAGCGAAATCGCATCGTCGCAAACCACAGGTTGAGGGCAGGGCGACATTCCTCCCCAGACCCCTCCTGTCGCCCTGCCCGCCTTTTCCTTGGTGTTTCGGGGGATTTCTAGGACAAAGGTGAAAGGTGGGCGAGGTGCGTATGTGATGGTGCGGTCGCGGACGAGTGGGTTCGAACCGACTTTTTGGAAAAATGAACGGATTTTCGCAGGATCACTGCTTTTTGCCACAATAGCGGCTTGTTTACAGTCATTTAGGAAATTTATCACAGGTTCGAACCGGGTCGTCGAGACACGCGTCAAAGATGCTAGTTTGTTTTTCAGGGTGAGCTTTTCTGTCACGAGTTTGTTTTTGGTTTCCTGATATTCTGGAAGTGTCAGAGCGTTCTCGAGGTATGCGGTCATGAGTTTGTCGAGCTTTGCGTCGATCTCCAAAATCTCGATGCTCACTTTGTCTGTCTGATTTTTCAAAAGTTTGTCATTTTCTATTTTGTTTTTTCGAGTCTCGGTAATGAGCCAATCAGCTACTGCGTCAGATAACGAATACTTTTTCAATTCAGTCTGAATCTGCGAAGTGATGACTTCCTCACGAACATATTTCTGCAAGCAAGAACCTTTGCGTTTTGTGCAGCGCAAATAGTTATGACCTTTTTGTGTCTCGGTCGTGATGAAACAGCCACACTCACCACAATGGAGAAGTCCGCGATACGCGTACGACTTCAGTTCATTCGTCTTCGGTTTGCTTTTTCTAGTCATGACTTCCTGTACATCGTCAAAAAGTTTTTTTGATATGATCGGGTCATGCTTGCCTTCGTAAAACTCTCCACCGTAACGAATGAGACCATGATAAAAAGGATTTTTGAGTAAATACTGGTAGTTAGAAATAGAAAGAAGACCGTCACGATATCCAGTAAGACCCAAATCGTTGATTTTTCGTCTGACCTGAGCAAATGTAAAGTCATTTGTGGCGTATGCCTCAAAAGCTTTTTTCACGAGTGGAGCTTTCCTCGGATCGATGTAAATATTTTTTGTAGCCTTGTCGTTCAAATATCCAAGCGGAGCTTTCTGTGGCCAGATGCCATTCTTCAATTTCTGTCTGTGTCCGCGCTTGATGTTTTCAGAAAGGTTGTCTACATAGTATTTTGACTGTGAAAAGGCTATAGACAGCATGAATTTGCCTTGTGGTGTTGAGTCAAACCAAAATGTCGGAAACTTGAGGTCTGTGATAACACCAGTATCAACAAGATATATCACCTTTCCTCCGTCAACAGAGTTACGAGCGAGCCTATCTGGATGCCAAGCTAAAATACCGGAAGCTTCACCTTTCTCTATACGCTCCAACATTTCTGCGAATACAGGTCTGCCAGGGACTTTAGCAGTTTGTTTCTCAATAAAGACATCTACGACATCTAGTTGCTCTTTTCTGGCAAGCTCACGTAGTTCAGAAAGCTGATCGGCAAGGCTTCTGACCTGTCGATCTTCAGTGTCGGTAGACTTTCGGGTGTAAATAAAATATTTTTTCTCACTCATAAATATATTTTACCAAATTTCCGTTAAGTCAAGAATATTTACAATGATTTTCTTTTGTATCGCACTAAACTTTCTTGAGAAGCGACCGACTTTTGCTTCTCTCTGCTAACATCTGTTCGCGCCCAGCGGATGTTGGCACGGCGGAGCACCCCACGGTCGCGTTAAGCGACGGTGGTAAGGTGCGAGAGCCGTGCGGACAGACGTTGTGGCGCGCCACGAACTCACTCTGAAGCGAAAGTGGGTCGCTTCGAACCCTGCGATTGTGTTTGTGATGAAGATCAATATCAGTAGAGGTGAGAACCC
Organism: Candidatus Tayloriibacteriota bacterium; assembly: GCA_037130865.1. Taxonomy (GTDB): domain Bacteria; phylum Patescibacteriota; class Minisyncoccia; order Phycocordibacterales; family PALSA-1337; genus C7867-002. The sequence continues at coordinate 15,918 of JBAXSG010000014.1, forward strand.
ACTCGTCCGCGACCGCACCATCACATACGCACCTCGCCCACCTTTCACCTTTGTCCTAGAAATCCCCCGAAACACCAAGGAAAAGGCGGGCAGGGCGACAGGAGGGGTCTGGGGAGGAATGTCGCCCTGCCCTCAACCTGTGGTTTGCGACGATGCGATTTCGCTCACGGAAACCGATTTCGGTAATTTGCGGCAGTTTTTACTTAAAGTTCGAACTTGGTTCTCTGAAAATCCGGAACAATGAGGTGCGGGCGAACGGAGGACTGGGGGTGTGGGGGAAGGACTCCGTTCGCCCTCGCTATTG
>JBAXSG010000015.1:0-15701 GCA_037130865.1 Candidatus Tayloriibacteriota bacterium
GCGGGATACAATTCAGCTAACAAGGTTGGTGTATGACAAAAGGGGTCCAGTACAACACCCTAGAAGCAAAATACAATTCCATGTTGTCTGAATATTCCGCACAGAAAAAGATTATTGATACTAATATAGCCACATACAATCAAGAGAAGGCTTCTTATCAACAACAAGTAAGTTACTGGAACAATCGCGGTGGTGCTCCACAGGCGCAATATCAAGACCTGAACAAACAGCGTCTAACACTGAATTCTGAAGCGGAGCAATTAAATACAAAACAGATAAGCCTCAACTCTTTGATTACAGAAATAAACTCAGCAGTAAATAATCTGAATAAAATGGCTCAATCCTTGAACCTAAATGTGAAGACCTACAACACCATAGGTTCATCAGTTGGTGAACGATTCAATGAAGGAGAATATGTCGAGAATTCTGCTGGAAAATATATAAACCTATATCAGTTCAATGACAAGAACCAATTGATTCGATTACTGGAGCACGAGCTAGGCCACGCCCTTGGACTTATGCATGTAGATGATCCAAAAGCTATTATGTATTTCTTGAACTCTGGCACTAACAAAGATCTCATGCCAGCAGATACACTCGAACTCAATTCTGCTTGTATGTTATAATCTCTATCAATATAACGAATATGCGCAATCGCTGGAAAAACTTAATCTCTGATAAGACTTTCATCTTTTCTCTTATCGTGGGGGTAATACTCCTGTGCTCAAGTCTGATCATAAACTACTATGCTCAAGGATACGCCGTAAACAGAGAGAGTAGCCCGGTCGCAGATATCGTCTTGAGTAATATTCCAGTCTTCAATGTAGATGTCTGGTTTATGTATGGTCCTCTAGTTCTAGGACTGATTTTATTCATATCTTGTATTCGCAATCCATGTAAGATTCCCCTATTACTCAAGAGTGCTGCTATATTCGTCACTATCCGTGCCATTTTTATAACTTTCACTCATATCGGACCATATCCAGATCATAATATTCTAGACTCAATGGATTTTGACTTCTTGAAGACATTTTCAACGAGTGCAAACTTCTTTATTTTTAGTGGTGGTGCAGACCTTTTCTTCTCTGGTCATACTGGTATGCCATTCCTAGCAGCTCTCATATATTGGGACAATAAGCTCATGCGCTATATATGTCTTTTCAGCTCATTCTTCTTTGGAATATTGGCACTACTAGGACATCTACATTACACCATCGATGTGGCGTCTGCTTTCTTTATAACTTACACTATATACGTAATCATAAAAAAACTCATTCCACACGATGTAGCAATGTTCGAAGAAAAAGAGTTTGTCAGTCAAGATGTGCTGCATAAGCCTCTATAAGAAGCTTAGTGTCGTGTTCACGAACACCAATATCTGACCCTAGAATTATAAACACTACTGGTCTGCCCTCTATATTCAATATCGTCAGCATTGTCTCACCAGCTGCGCTAGTACGCCCAGTTTTTCCTCCGACAAAGCGTGGATCATTTATAAACGGATGAGTACTCATAAATACATGAGAACCATGTTCAGTTGTAGTGGCTATGGAAACTTTTTGTGCACGAGTCATAGCCAATATATCTGGCCTGTATTTGTATAAGTAGGAGGCCAGAGTAAATAAATCTTTTGCATTAGCTCTGTTGAGAGAGCTCAATCCTGATGGATCATCGAAGTATGAGTCTGTCATACCAATCTCCTGTGCGTAACTAGACATTGTATATATGAAATTTCCTCTGGCGCTAGAAGAAGCCAGAACTTCAGCTGCTATGTTTGAGGAATTCAAAAGCAGTGGGCTCAATAGTTCGTAAATCGTATAAGTCTCACCAGCTGTTATACCACTGCTATCACCTGGCACATTCATCTCATCTTTGGTTATAGTCACATATGCAGTTGTCGAGGAAAAATTTACAGTTACTAGAGCATTCATCAGTTTCGATATAGATGCGATTGGTAGAGAAGTAGAGCTGTTATATTCTTGCAGAATTTCACCACTTTCTAGATCGCCAACAAGAAATGACTTGGCGGTTATAACATCGACTGGTGTAGTTGATGCTATCGGAAATATAGCCGGTGATATAACTGTATCTATAATCGGTAGAGTCGCTGGTGTATTCACACTAATTGTCTGCACATCGTCAATCCGCGAGGTTGTGTATTTTAGGCTGACAAAAATAGCTATAATTATTATAGATAGAATCAGTATGATAAATATTTTCCACTGCTTCATTACTACATAACTTTAGCGCATTTACAGAATATATGCATTTAATGGATAGATGTGATAGGTGTCGTCAACTCCCCTATTGAACTAGCTAAGAGGCGACCGTCAGAATCTTCCGCGAAATCATAACCTGTATCATAATCCGTAGTGCTGGCAAAATGAGCACCGATCATAGAAGGATCATATGGCATCGATGCTATGTAGTTCGGCACCAAACAACCAGCTATATCTCCTAAATCCCCGATAACAGTTGAGCTCTTGAGTCTAGTATAGGTTGTCGGGATAGCTCTAGTAGCTCCAAAACAGACGAAAGTACCTTTGTGTTCAGACATGTTCTGATGTATGGCGTTTAGGATCGCATCTAGGTTGGTAGAGCGCTGAAGGTCTCTAGCTAGTTTAAATTGTCGAGATGGGTTGATAGCGACCAAGACGACAGATGCGAGAATAGCGATGATACCGATAACTACAAGGACCTCAATAAGAGTGAAAGCTTTTTTATGCATTATTTTTTAATAAATTGACTGATAATGCACGTTATTATGCGCCAGTGAGATAAAATTTTGTTCAAGAAGTTATGAAGAAGTGCTCAAATCTCAATAAAGAAATAATCAAGAAATAATCAAGAAATAATGAAGTTTAATTGAGTGTACGATTTTTAGCCACGGTTTGACGTCCAAATATATAAGAATATCTTTAAAAAGACGGACGTATTTCATGTCGAAACCTCCGCCCCTATCACTAGGACGCGCCCCTCATATGTCCCCCACACATCCCTCCGAGGCATTTTCTAAAAGTGACAACTTTTCTGTCACTTTGAAAAACACTCAAAAAAACATGTGTTCTATATATCGCCTTCGTACGTATATTTAAGACACACTAAAATCCACATCAACACCAAATTTATGTATTTCAGGATGAGTAGCCTGAAGTATATTAGACTATGGTCAGAAAGTAAAAAGAGAAACCCCGCGGCTATTGGCGGGGTTATTCTCTTTTCTTTCCTATCTCACATATCAACTCTTTCTACTCCCCTACATAATGATCCTTAGGAGCAACTGCATCAACCATTGCCTTCTTCGGAGATCCTTCATATCCGGAGCCGGCTGGTACTAGACGACCGATGATGACATTTTCCATGAGACCTGATAGATCATCTTCAGCACCTCGTACAGAGTTAGCGATAAGGACACGAGTGGTGTGTTGGAATGAAGCGGCTGACAAGAAGCTCTTGCGTGATAGAGATGTGTCAGTGATACCCATAACAATCTTATCTACCTTTGCGGATGTACCTCCTGCTCTCTTAGCAGCTAGATTTTCATCGTGGAGCTGGACCTCATCTACAACCATACCTTCGGTCAAGTTCGTATCACCTGCTTCGACAATACGGCGGCGTGAGAACATCTGCTTAACTATAAGCTCGATGTGTTTACGAGAAACTGTCTCACCTTGAAGCTCGTAAATCTTACCAACTTCAGAAATAACATATTCCTTAGCACGCTCTTCACCTCCAAATTCGAAGACTTCGTCAATATCAGCAGAACCATCTGTTAGAAGATCACCCTTTTTCACACGATCACCGACTCGAACTAGAGTAGTACGGCGATATGCAAATGTATATTCGACTCCAGATCCATCCTTAGGTGTTTTCTTGGCCTTGTCTTCTATTTCTGGCAAGATTTTTATTGACTTCTCTTTTCCAAGATCCTTCACTTCCATGACGACACCGTTTACTGTAGCAACCACGGCTGGATTCTTTGGACGACGCTTTTCAAAGATTTCTTCGACACGAGGCAGACCCATAGTGATGTCTCCACCTTGTGAAGCGGCACCACCGGCGTGGAATGTACGCATCGTCAGCTGTGTACCAGGTTCACCAATAGCTTGAGCGGCAATAGTACCTACAGCCTCGCCTAGAGCTATAAGTGAGCTCTTTCCTAGGTCTTGACCGTAACATTGTGCACAGACACCGCGTGGAGTCTTACAAGACAAAGGAGAACGGACTTTGACCTCATTTAGGCCAGCATTTTCTACAACCATAGCGTCAGTCTTTGAAAGCAAATGACCCTTTTCAAATAGGACTTTGCTTGAAGATGGATCCTTGATTTCTTCTGCCAAAATACGACCACGAATGTTCTTGGATAGAGGAATAGCCATACCAGAAGCAGTTTGTTTGTTTATGATAACACCTTCCTTGGTACCACAATCTTTGTCACAGACGACAACATCTTGTGCGACCACGAAGAGCTTACGAGTCAAATAACCGGCTTTAGCTGTGTTAAGAGCTGTGTCTGTAAGACCCTTACGAGATCCGTGAGTAGTGATGAAGTATTCGATAGGAGTCAAACCTTCCTTCGAACAAGAAAGGATTGGGAATTCGATTGTCTCACCAGAGACTGAAGAAATAAGACCCTTCATACCTGCCATCATAGTGATCTGTGATAGAGATCCGCGAGCTCCAGAAGTAACCATGTCGTAAACTGAGCCCATTTTATCTAGAGAAGCTGGAATAGATTTCTCAACTTCACTCTTGGCATGCTGCCATATTTCCACGTGCTTACGGATACGCTCTTCTTCTGTAAGAAGACCTTCTCCGAACTGACCTGTGACGATCTCAGCTTGCGCCTTTGCTTTCTTGATAATTGCAGTCTTGGCTGTGGAAATCTTTATATCATCGATACCCCAAGTTGTTCCTGAAAGGGTTGCATATTTGAATCCAAATGACTTGATAGCATCTAGATATGCAGGAATAGCCTCGACACCATAGATAGACATAAGTTCATCGATAGCAAAACCGAGAACCTTACGATCGACTTCCTTGTTTATATAAGGATAATCATCAGGCAATATTGAATTGAATAATACGCGTCCAGTAGTAGTTTCGAATATAGTTCCAGCTATGCCTTTGTACTTAGGAGTATTTGGAGCTAGGATCTTGATCTTCACACGAAGATCTAGTTCACCAAAGTTGCTAGCAAGTATAGCGGCTTCTGGAGATTCGAATATTTTTCCTTTACCCTTTCCTTCCTCAATAAGCTTGGTAACCCAGAAACATCCGAGCACAATATCGAGTTTATCCACTGACACAACAGTATTACCAGAACCAGGCTTCAAGATATTCTTATCTGATGCCATGATTTCCTTGGCTTCCATCTGTGCTTCATCTGACAAAGGAACGTGGACGGCCATCTGGTCACCGTCGAAGTCAGCATTGAAAGCTGTACAAACGAGTGGGTGAACTTGGATAGCATTACCTTCAATAAGGATCGGACGGAAAGCCTGAATACCAAGACGGTGCAATGTAGGCGCACGGTTTAGGAGCACATATTTACCCTTGATAACCTCTTCGAGAATTTCCCAAACTTCCTTGGCACCATCGTCGATAAGACGGTTAGCACCGCGGATATTGTAAGCAAGCTCTCTCTTCAATAGACCGGAGATGACGAAAGGACGGAAAAGTTCGCGGGCCATATGCTTTGGTAGACCACATTCATTGAGCTTAAGATCTGGACCAACGACGATAACTGAACGACCAGAGTAGTCGACGCGCTTACCGAGCAAGTTCTGGCGGAAAAGACCGCGCTTTGATTTCAGACCATCTGATAGAGACTTAAGAGCGCGCTTTTGTGCAGCGATAGCGGCTGCACCAGCTGATGAAGAGTGACGAATAGAATTGTCTATAAGTGCATCAACAGCTTCCTGGAGAATACGCTTTTCATTTCTCAAAATAACTTCAGGCGCGTTTATCTCCTTCAATTTCAAGAGACGATTGTTACGGTTGATAACGCGGCGATAGAGATCGTTCACATCGGAAGTTGCATAGCGACCTCCTTCGAGAGCGACCATCGGACGAAGACCTGGTGGAATAACTGGGATACGAGTAAGGAACATCCATTCTGGACGAACCTTTGACTTCAACATCTGCTTTACAAGAGAAAGTCTCTTGACCAACTTGTCATGATCTGCAGAACCAGCATCAATCAAAGCCTTTTCTAGTTCAACCTTGAGCTTGGCCATGTCGATCTTCTTCAAGAGTTCAAATATAGCTTCGGCACCTATAGTAGCTTCGAAGATAGCACCGTACTTCATAGCATACTTATGGTAAGTTGCCTCATCCATAACAAATCCTGGGACGATAAGTTCTATCTCAGTGCGAGCATTGAGGAAAAGTTCCTTCAATGCATCTTTTGTTTTGTCATCTTGAGAGGTCTTGACCTTGCTCTTGTATTCAGCATCGAGATCTTTCAAAAACTTCTCTTTTTCTTGATCGTGAACTTTGCTGACAATATATCCAGCGAAATAGACAACCTTCTCGAGGTCAGAAGTGGACATTCCAAGTATAAGACCTATGCGAGAAGGAACGCTACGAAGGAACCAGATATGAGAAACTGGTGTAGCAAGCTCGATGTGGCCCATGCGGTCACGACGAACTATTGAACGAGTGATTTCCACTCCACATTTTTCACAGACTATACCCTTATAACGAATGCCGCGATATTTTCCGCAGTAACATTCATAATCATGATCTGGACCAAATATGCGTTCATCGAAAAGACCGCTTTTTTCTGAGCGCTGAGTACGATAGTTGATCGTTTCAGGCTTGGTGATTTCACCGTATGACCATTCAAGTATCTTGTCAGGTGAAGCCAATATCAGACGAACTGCATCGAAGTCGACTGGATCAGTATTCTTTTTTGTTGTGATTGTTTTTTCCATGGTTTTTATTTTAATTTATTGAATATTTGATCTCGATTTATTCTTCATCGACTTTAGCTGCACCGACTGTTTTCTTCACCAACTCGACGTTGAGAGCCAAACCACGCAATGTCTTCAGAAGCACATTGAATGATGCAGGCAAGTTCGGAGCCTTCGGACGCTCACCCTTCACGATAGCGTCGAATGTCTGAGAACGACCGACTATATCGTCAGACTTAACTGTAAGTATTTCGCGCAAAGTATGAGCGGCACCGTGACCGAGCAATGCCCAGACTTCCATTTCTCCAAATCTCTGACCTCCACCTTGAGCTTTACCTCCAAGCGGCTGTTGAGTGATGAGAGAGTAAGGACCGATAGAACGCATGTGGATCTTGTCTTCCACCATGTGGTGAAGTTTCAAGATATACATATAACCGACAGCGATAGGCTGGTTGAAATGTTCACCAGTACGACCATCGCGGAGCTTCATCTTTCCAGAAGCATCATGACCAGCCTTAACAAGCTCTTCTTTGATCTCAGCATCGGTAGCTCCCATGAAAGGAGGAACGATAGCTTGATAACCAAGTGAGTTTGCAGCTAGACCCAAGTGCAATTCCAGTATTTGACCGAGGTTCATACGAGATGGCACACCAAGTGGTGTAAGGATAACATCGATAGGAGTTCCATCTTCCATATATGGCATATCCTCTTCTGGAAGAATCTTGGAGATAACACCCTTGTTACCGTGACGGCCAGCCATCTTATCACCGACGGAGATATTACGAACCTGAGCGATCTCTATGTAGATTTTCTTGATGATACCGCTTTCCAACTTATCTCCTTTCTCGCGTGAGAATATCTTGACGGAGATTATACGGCCGCGCTTGCCATTTTCCATGCGCTTTGAAGTATCTTTAACATCGCGAGCCTTCTCACCGAAGATCGAACGGAGCAAGCGCTCTTCTGGAGTAAGTTGTGTCTCGCCTTTTGGAGAAATCTTACCAACCAAGATATCGCCTTCGCGAACTTCTGCACCAATACGGATAATACCTTCTTCTGTAAGATTCTTGAGTTTAGCTTCGCCGACATTTGGAATATCACAAGTAGTAACTTCTGGACCAAGCTTAGTGTCGCGAACATTTACAACAAATTCCTCAATGTGGATTGAACTCCATTTTGCATTCTTAACAACACGCTCGGACAAGATAATAGCATCCTCGTAGTTTGAACCAGACCACGACATGAAGGCAACGAGAGCATTGTGACCAAGAGCGATTTCACCCTTGTCTGAAGTAGAAGTATCAGCGAGAATATCACCCTTTTTCACCTTATCACCGAGGTTTACTATTGGACGCTGGTGGAATGCTGTAAAACCGTTTGTTCTAGAGAACAAGACGAGGTCGTATTGGTGTGACTTACCTGTCTTCGTAGACTTGAAGACAATCTTTCTAGCATCAACATGTGTGATCTCACCATTTTCTGGAGCGACAATAACGCGGCCTGTATCCAGGACGGCTTGTCTTTCCATACCAGTAGCGACAATTGGAGCTTCTGGAACTAGACAAGGTGTAGCTTGCTTCTGCATGTTCGATCCCATAAGTGCACGGTTTGCATCATCGTGGTTCAAGAAAGGAATAAGTGAAGTAGCGATAGAGAAAGGTTGGTTTGGAGAGACGTCGATATAATCCACAGATTCTTTCTTCACTAGATCAGGTTTTCCATTTATACGAACTTCCACCTCGTCTTCAGTGATGTTGCCGGCAGCATTGAAGGCTGTAGCACCATGAGCGATGCGGAAATTTTCTTCTTCAAGAGCATTTAGATATACGACTTCCTTTGTGATGATACCGTTTTTGACTTTTGCATAAGGAGTCTCGATCATTCCGAAATCATTTATACGAGCATATGTGGTCAAGTGCAAAACTAGACCAATGTTCGGACCTTCTGGAGTATGGATAGGACAAAGACGACCATAGTGAGATGGGTGAACGTCACGAACCTCGAAACCGGCGCGCTCGCGTGATAGACCACCAGGACCAAGAGCTGTCAAAAGACGTAGATGCTCGACTTCACCAAGAACATTTTCTTGTGACATGAACTGTGAGAGCTGGTTCGTTGTATAGAACTCTTTGATACGAGCCTGCAAAGGTCTAGGATATATGAATTGTACTGGCAATGTTATGTCTGGCTCAATAGTCGACATCTTATCTTGGATATTTCTCTTCATCTGGGTCAATCCAAGGCGGATGCGCTGTTCCAAAAGCTCACCGATATAGCGAACACGGCGTGAACCAAGGTGATCGATATCATCTGGCAATGTGTCTGGAGTATTATTCATCTTCACAATATGAGCGACTGTTGTGACTATGTCGTCCAAAGTGATAGTGCGCTTCTCCAAATCTTTCTCATCCATAGATTTTCCGAAACGCTTGTTGAAGCGGAAACGGCCAACCTTAGAAATATCATAACGATCGGCACTCAAAACAGCCTTAATAAAGGTACGTGCATTGTCGGCTGTGGCTAGGTCTCCATCACGAAGACGCTTGTGGATCTCCATGAAAGATTCATCTACGGTCTTAGCATGATCTTTGGAAAGAGTGTGCTCAACGACTTTTCTAGCTTCTGGATCGCCTTTGAACAGGTCGAGCATAGCAGCGTTCGTATCAGCACCAAGCACACGGATAAGTGAAGTGATTGGGAATTTTCTCTTGCGATCAATACGGCAATATATAGTGTTATCTGCATCCATCTCTATCTCCATCCAAGCACCACGAGCTGGAACCACCTTGGCTCCGAAGTAGCTCTTGCCACGAATCTCGTTTGACACGAAGAATATACCAAATGAACGAGCTAGTTGTGGTACGATGACACGCTCAACTCCGTTTATGATGAAGGTCCCATGATCTGTCATGAGTGGAAAATCAGCCAAGAACATCTCCTGTTCCTTCTCGACATTGAGAGTCTTGTTCTTCAATTTGACAGTGATCTTGATCTGACCTTCAAAGTTCAGTTTATTGTCCTTAGCATAGTGTTCGTTGTATTTAGGATACATAAGCTCCATCTTGCTAAATGAAAGCTCGAACTTCTTCTCAGCATAGTCCTTGATCGGAGAAAACTCTTTCAGAAGATTCGTAACTCCGTGCTCTATGAGCCAGGAAAATGAATTCAACTGTGCTTCAACTAGGTTTGGCATCCCGACCAATGGTTCATGATACTTAGCAAAATATTTCTTCGGACGAATCGTAGCAGCTGAGGTAGTCGTGGATGTAGACATGTTTTTGTGGGCAATGCCCTTTTATAATAATTATTAAAACGCACAAAAGCCGCCCCAAGGACAGGAACGGTTAATTCACAAAATTAATGTGATGATATTTGCACGGGTAGGATCTGACTCGGACCTCTTATGGAGCCTTTGTAATCCTCCGCTAAGGCAGAACACAATCTGCGAAGTTAAAGAGAGCCTAGCAGACCCATTGTGCGGCGTCAAGGGGTTGACGTGGGGATAATGTTGCTGTAGCGTGATGAATAAACCAGTACAAAGAAAGGAAGGTTAACTAACGATGCTTTTTAACAATTCAATAGTAGAGACAACATCTGAAAGAGACCGGCAAATGCTTATGTCAGTAACAAAGCTCTTGCTTGATTTCACAACCGAGTCAGTGAATATACCGGATGATAAGTTGCCGTCTTTCAATTGCCACTCCATATGCAGAGTGATTGTGGCTTACATTAAAGACTTGGTAGTTATCGACGGTAATTTTCTCGGACTGCGCCGACTTGACGGTTGTCAACCAAGATTCGATGTCGTAATCACCCGTCATTCATGGTTGAAGACTCAGGATGAGTCTATTATAGATCCTTACCCGGTTGGCTGTATGACGGAAGGTCCGTTATTGATTCCTGGGTGTGGTAAATACACTCCATTCGGATCAGAGTTATACATGCCAAATCCTAATATCCTTAAAGAGATCTCGATGGAAGTGGTAACCGAAGAAGTCCGATTGGTCTGCGAGATTGTCCGCAACACCCACAGATGGTAGTTGCTAAAATCAACGAATGGGGCGCCCGCGGCCCCATTTTTGTTTATTTAATATCAAACATTTTCTTGAGTTTTTGCTTGTCTTCTTTGTTATCTACACATTTCTCAAATTGGGGCCATTCTTTCCTAAATAACTTTTTAATAACCTCTGGATCAGTAGAATGAAGACTTTGAGTCCAGAGATACTCTTTATGCGCCTTCCTTTCTATCCTAAGCCTTGCTTCTGGAGTCATCAGTGCTCTTTTTATTGCATTTTTTCTTTGTCTTATTTTGTAATCTATTTCAAATGAAGAGTGTCTCATAGTATTGATTATTTACTTGAATTAATAACAGCGATAATATCTTGCTTGTTTCTCTCGAGTCTAATATCCAGTTTTTTATCTGCCTCTTTGAACCTTTCATCCATCTTTTTGTCTAGCTGAGAAATAATCAACCTGTTATTGTTCATGAACTTCTCATCCAGCGTCTTGTCTAGCTTGTCGCCAAATTCAATAAAGCTGTTCTTGATCAATCTATCCATACCATCGAACCCTTCCATTGTTAATGTTTTGAGGTCTCTGATACCAGCCTCGACATTATCAAAATGGATCTCAGCATCAATCTTAAACTCCCCAAACTCCTCTCTTGTCACGTGATCTAGTTGCATAGGTGAAATAGTCATAATAGTCATATTTAAAATATGTTCTTAATCGAGCCTTTTAATAATACTCTCCGTCTTCACTACCAGTTACCATTACTGTTGACTAACGATCCTATGCAACCACGATAGAATTTAAAAATGTGGAAGCAAACAAATGTTCGATGAGTTTTATTATCACTATTTTATCAAAAAGAAAATCGTCCACACAAGTTCCGATGTGCGAAAAATTGTGATGTAATCTTTTACGTCTTGCGCTCTGCGCATTTCACCTTGCGCTTTTCCCTTTTATCTTCCATTCATCTATCTTCTCATGGTGCCCTGTAAGTAAAATCTTAGGCACACGCAATTTCTTTCCTTTGTATTCAATAATCGGTGGGCGTGTATAGACGTCCGAACCAGCAACACGACGCTCTTCGACAGAATTATCATTACCAAGCACACCTGGAATCCTACGGGTTATAGTATCTATAACCACCATCGCTGGAAGTTCGCCACCAGTCAGAACATATTCGCCTATAGAAAGATCTGTCATTGGAAATGCCTTCTTCACACGAGCATCTATACCTTCGTAACGGCCACAAACCAAAACAATGTCCGTATATTTTTTAAATGAATCGGCGACAGTGTTCGTGAATTGCTTTCCAGAAGGACTGAAGAAAATGATTTTCGTGCGCTTCGCTTGCGCCTTGCGCTTTTCACCTTGCGCTTTACCGACAGCCTTTGCGATCGCTCTTATAACTGGCAATGCTTCCATAACCATCCCTGGTCCACCACCATAAGGTCGGTCGTCGACTCGGCGTTCTGCATATGACATCTTTACCACAGCTTTCGGATCGAACTTTGCGGACATAGCGAAATCACGAGGATTGTAATATTTTATAGAAATAATCCCGCGTTCTTGGGCGCGTTTCAAAATAGATGAATTCACATAGGAATCCAAGCTCTCTGGGAAAAGGCTGATGACATGGTATGTAACCATGTCATCAATCTATCACACCATCATTTTTAACTCCAATTATCCTAAATTCAAATCCGCCATAGCATCGTCAACACTCTTCGAAGCACGAGCTGCTGATGACTGTACTGGAGCTGAAGAAACAGGTTGATTGCTCAATGCACCCGGCTGACCTTGCATCTCAGCTGAACGGAGTCCACCGACTGGTTCATTTATCTTAAGATTTACACGAGAATTATTCTTCATACCAACGACACGCAAAAGTGTACGGATAGACTTAGCGGTATTTCCCTGACGACCAATAATCTTACCCATATCTGCGGCTGAAACCTCGAGTGTAAGAAGCACACCCATCTCATCTACTGTGCGGTTAACCTTCACATCGTTAGGATTGTCTACGAGAGCCTTGATAACATACTCAAGAAACTGTTGATCTGCGTTCGGCATATTGATTCAATTACTTACTTAATAATCGTACAGTTCGCTGTACTAGAAGTAGTTTAGCAAAGACTTATATTTTGCGCAAAATATTAAATGTAAAAGAGATATCTTAAACTGAAAACACCGCGGTTCCTCCGAAGAGCCGCGGTGTTCAATGATTTGATGTTTTCCTGTTAGAACTTTGCGTTCACACCGACAGAAGCAACACCGAAATCACGGTAAGGCCGATTGCTTGGTGATCCGATAGTGCTATAACCTTGGATGCTACCGACCAACCAGCACTCAGGAGCTTTCTTGAATAACCTCACACCGACCGACATTCCACACGATGTTACATCTGCCGGAATGCCTCCATTTACCCCTTCGTCGTGAAGGAATCCTATGTTAGCCGCCAGCTTCAACCACTGTAACGGCTTCCATTCGTCCAACAACTGTAGGCAAACTGTATCCCCGACGACATTTGGGCGATACGTTACTGGTTCGACATGAAACCAAGTAAATGATGGCGTCAAGAGGTTGTCCTTAGCCAAACTGATCGGATACTCGAGTCGTGTCCGGAGCCGTAAACAATCTTTATCTCCGAACGTACCGACTCTTTCTCCGTTAGCTCCGCCAACATCAATGAAACGGACTTCAAATAATGTCTTAACTCCTACTAGTGTTGGTCCTGTAAGACCAATGAAGTAGTCCATCTCGCCAGCAGGTTGTGTGAAGGCGCCCTTCTCTTCGATCGGGTTTTGCGCCCAAATCGTGAGCCTGGTTGCCTTGATCAACGGACATTCTGGTGTGTTCCACTGACCGTACACCTCGCTCTGCATTACCGGCTTGGTGTAGACCATTTTCCAGGATGTTCCAGGAACCCAGCCTGAAGCAAAGGTCTCCGAAATCCCGGACTGAAGACTTGGTGGCGCGGATACGGACATATTTGTGTCTGCGACACAGGTGAATACACCTGTAAGTGCTACAACGGACATTATAACGAACTTTTTCACGATGACCCTCCTTAAGGTCGACTATTGGTTTAATTCTGTTTTGTGCTTTCTATGCAATTATAACATATGTACGTAATTTGTCAATATACACTAAAAAGCCCCTCTTGGGGCGTTATACTCTCTCGAAATAGTGATGCCCTATGCCGCGGGAGTTTCGGCTGGCTTGGACTCTGCCGTAGGTGCAGCGGCCTTAGATGCTTCTGCGCCTTCTGTCTTTTTTATCGGAGATTTCTTCGGCAAAGCGTTGATCTTTTTGGCGGTGATGACCTTCTGTGTAACGAGATAGTTATGCAATGTAACAGAAAGCTTGGCACCCTTTGAAATCCAATACTTCATCTTCTCTGTATCCATCTGTTCTACTTTGTTCTTGATACGAGTATCATACCAACCAAGGTTAGCGAGATATTTTCCGCTCTTTGGGCCGTTCTTAGAATCCGTCAAAACCACACGAAAAGTTGGTTCGTGCTTGCGGCCTGTACGCTGTAATCTGATCATTAACATGTGGGTGAGATAATAACAGAAGCTGAGATAACACGCAAGGCCTTCACAATATCCCCCATCTTCGTCCATCTGCCAAACGAAAATCTGACCGAAGTCTTACTGTCTGCACCGATAGCTTTCAAGACGTAGGATTCATCCTCATCACGAAGACATGAGCTCTTGGTCGAACAGGATATTCCAGCAGCGTCTAGTTGCATGACGAAGAATTCATTGTCTATGCCAGGAATCGAAACATTCAGTATGTACGGCGAAGTATCGCCTATCCCGCTATTTACCGTAATGTCTGATCGAATCTTTTTTAATCCAACAATAAATGACTGTCGCAACTTCTCTATTTGCAGACTCTCCTTGCTTCGTTCTTTCTGCGCTATTTCCAAAGCTTTCGCAAAGCCCATTATTGCTGGTAGGTTCTCTGTACCAGATCGTAAGCCGTTTTCTTGACCACCACCGAACACGATCGGATTTATGAGCGGCTTATCACCACGAAGTAGATTCCTTCTCACATAAAGCGCGCCGATACCGCGAGGTCCATAAAGTTTGCCGGCGTCCAATGTTATTAGATCTACACCAAGTTGCTCTACATTTAGATTCTGAAAAAGTCCAGCTTGTGCGGCATCTGTGTGAAAAATAGGAAAATCACTTCTACCAGATTTTGTCGAAGAAAACTTGGCGCGAACCTGACGAATAACTTTTGCAATATCACGAATAGGTTGAATAGTTCCGAGTTCGTTGTTGACTGTCATAATAGAGACTAAAACCGTGTGTGGCTTTATAGCTTTTTTCAATTCATCCAAATCCAAGACACCTCTTTCATTCACTGGAATCTTTGTCACTTCACAACCACGACTTTCGAGCATGCGCGCAGTTTCCATGATAGAAGAATGTTCAATGGCAGATATTATTATATGTGCTTTGATCCCTTTCGCTATTGCCGCACTGACAACACCTTGCAATGCAATATTATTTGATTCTGTACCACCAGAAGTGAAGAATATTTCATCTGCATGTGCACCAATAAAATCCGCAACGGTTTTACGCGCTTCATCCAATGCTTTTTTGGCCGCAACTCCTTCACGATACCAAGAAGAAGGATTGGCATATTTCGTCGAAGAATATTCTTTCATCGTACGTAAAACACGAGGATCTATAGGTGTGAGAGAGGCATAATCGAGATATATGCGGGTGGCAGATTTCATTGTATGTATGTTATACACTC
>JBAXSG010000016.1:0-11008 GCA_037130865.1 Candidatus Tayloriibacteriota bacterium
CGTCCCATTCCTCACCACAAGCCCCGTAGCACCAGCGTTGTTGATGAAGCTACCATTCACTGTAAGAGTAGGTGTAGCCATCTCGGTTGAGACTGACTTGAAATTCAAGTAGACATTTGCGACCTCTTGCGCAGAAAGAGCTCTGTTATATATACGAACATCATCTATATCACCAGAGAAGTATGGTGCACTACAGACTCCCCCACTAGGTTCCGCACCTATACATAGAGGCTGTGCTGCGTGGGTTATGCCGGCACCATATGTATATATGAGCGAATTTACCAGCACTCCATTTATATATAGATTTAGAACATTACCATCATATGAAAAAGCAGTATTTATCCATGAACTAGTTGGAATATTGGATATATCAGCAGATATATTTCGATATGCTGCGTTTATATATACCTGCGCAGTGATGATGTTGTTGGCAATATAAATATTATAACTTCCGGACTCAGTCTTGGAAACTATAGCTCTGTTTGTAATCCTATCAACCGGCTTTATCCAGACTGAAAGTGTCATATATTGAGGCTTTAGATATGTAGAGTCTGGTATAGAGACTGCTTGGTTTGTACCATTCAAAGTGAAAGCGTATGGATTTGTAAAAGATGAACCCGATCCTACTGAAGAAGTTCTAGTCGGAGCATTTAATATAGTACCTGTCTGACTATTGCCGGAAGAATCCGCAGCCGATGATCCAGATGATTCATCTAGCTTCCAGTAACCAACGAGACCACTTACAACATCCCCACCATTTGAATTAACTGATACTGTACCAACATCCAATACTTTTCCGGAGTTTATGACCAGATTGTTGAACTTAGAATCACCTACAAGAACAACTGCGCCAGAGGATTGATTTACGGTAGTAGTACCCGAAGCCCAAGTACCCGCAAGGCTGACTGAGGTAGTTCCAGAACCATTGAAATTGAAGTTGGCTGGGCTAAATGTTACTCCTAAAGATGTGATCAATGATGAATTCGCTCCGACCATATTCCATGTCGTAGCTGTGGCTGTGCTCAATATTGGCGTCGCGCTACTACCAGCAGTCATTCTTATTGTAAGACTTCCTGGCAAAGTAAAAGATGTTGTTGAAGCAATCTGCCATGTGTGGGTATACGCACTAGCACCTCCGTTTGTCTGAATTGTAAGATTGCCTGTGAGATTTAGGCCACCAGTAAAAGTAGATGTGTAACTACCAGTAGTGTCGGCAGATGTTAAGATGACATTACCAAATACCAGACTTCCGTAAGATCTGGTTACAGACAGGTTCGTGTCGTTGAATGTCACCGTACTCGAACGTAGTAATATCGTGCCACTGTTTGTCAGTACTCCGTTGATGACGAGGTTGTATATAGTTGTTCCACCATCTGGAGATGTATCGAGTGTCTTACCGGAATTCACTGTCAGGTTATAGACCGTGGTATTTCCTGAAAGAGATACGTTTTGGTTTATAGTCACGGTACCCGCTGTAGCATTACCACCTAAAGATATCCAAGCTGTACCAGTACCACTGAAGGTGGTGTTTCCGGTAAGCGTAGAAGTAGAGACTCCTGTAAAGATCTGATTGGCTCCGGTAAATGTCGATATAGTTGAAAATGTTCCACCAAGCAAGTTTACACTGGCTATATTTGCACCGAAGGTCGCAGTAGCGAAATATGTACCGCCTACATAATTGAATATTTGATTGGCGGCACCATATGTGATACTTGATATATTGCTGACAGTTGAGCCGTTAAGAGTGAGCGACTTCCCTGCTCCAGTAAGTGCAAGTACTGTAGTAGAATTTCCAAAAGCGCCAGTCGATCCGAGACTGATATTGCCAGCCACGCTCAATGTTGTAGAAACCGGAAGTGCCAAGATACCGCTGGCACCTGCCAAGGTAGTGAAGTCTCCGCCAAATGTGTTACAACCGGCGGCGAGAGTAAAAGTATAAGAGTTTGAAGAAAGACCTACTTGTACATTTCCAGGAAAAGTCCCCGTGCAAGTGAATGTTGGGTTCACGTTGACTCCATTGAAGATTATGTTCTTACCGGCAGTATTAAATGTCCCACTTTGTGTGAAGTTACTACCAATAGAAAGACTGGTACCAGCATAAGTAATCGTTCCGGAAGCGGAGTTTATCAAAGAGACACTACTACCTAATATCCAGCCTGAACCGTTGTGTGTAATAGTACCGTTGTTAGTAATCGGAAAAATGGAGCTATTTTTATTATTTATAGTCCATGTACCAGAATTCACAATAAGCGTTCCGTTGTTTATCATGGTGTATGGCGCCGCATTAGCATAACCGCCACTGACCCATGGTACCGATGTATCAACGATTGCCGAACAACCACTAGAAACAGTAAAGCCGTTATATGTCGACACTGCCGACATTCTTATACCAACCGCACCTAGAGACCCACTACAAGTTAGAGTTTGCATAGACTGCCCAGAATTGAATACAACGGTAATACCACTAAGATTGAAGGTTCCGCTTTGAGTAAAGTCACCAGTGATATTGAGCACTGAACCGGCATAAGTGATTGTTCCAGAAGCGGAGTTGGTTAGAGATATATTATTTCCATTACCACCAAGATTCCAAGCCGTAGTATTTACATTGATAGTACCGTTGTTGGTGAAAAGAACATAGTTATTAGCTGTATTATTGATAGTCCATGTACCAGAATTGACTGTCATCGTTCCATTGTTTGTGATGTAGTACGGTGACGAACCATAACCATAGACCGTCCATGCGACAGAAGTGTCAACGATCACAGAACAGCCAGATGATATTATAAAGCCTGTATAACCAGTACCAGAAGTCAGACGTATACCAACAGCACCAAGTGAACCAGAACAAGTCAGAGTTGATACATTGCTTCCTGATGCAGCATAAAAAATGACTGTCGTATTACTTAAATCGGCTGTCCCGTTTTGTGTGAAGTTGCCACCAATCGTGAGTGTTGTGGCGCCAAGCGTCATCGAGGAACTGGTGGCGTTGGTTAAGTTTCCGGAAGTAACTGTTATCGACGTCAGAGAAGCTCCGTTGATGGTACCTGAAGCATTGTTGGTGAGGGAGACATTTGACCCTAACACCCAACTAGAACCATTATGATTGATCGTGCCACCGTTGGCAAAGATCGCACCCGTACTCAGCGAAATATTCATCGTCCACGTACCAGAATTGACTGTCATGGTACCGTTGTTTGTAAATGTGGATGTGTATGGCAAGACCCAGGCTACAGATGTATCGACGACGACAGAACAACCGGCGTTTATGGTGAAGTTGCTGGATTGATTACCATAGGCGGCTCTGATCAGACCACCAAGGTTTCCCGAACAGGTAAGAGAAGAGCTAGCGCCTGATGTACCACCAAAAAGAACTGTGATGCCGGCTAGATTGAAGCTGCCATTTTGAGTAAAGCTGCCACCCATGCTTAGGATGGATCCAGTATAAGTAGTCGTGCCATTGTTTGTAAAATTGATTCCCATTCCAATAGACCACCCTGAACCACTATTGGTGATAGTGCCATTGTTGATGAGGGTCGACGAACCAGCCGAATAAAGATAATTGTTGTAAGTCCACGTACCAGAATTGACTGTCATGGTACCGTTGTTTGTAAATGTGGATGTGTATGGCAAGACCCAGGCTACAGATGTATCGACGACGACAGAACAACCGGCGTTTATGGTGAAGGTGGTGTTTCCAGAATTACCGGAAGTAACCCTGATCAGACCACCAAGAGTTCCATTACAAGTCAATGAGTTTGTGACAGAGTAAGTAAATATCGTCACCCCACTATTCGTAAATGTCCCACCAGTCCAGTTAAAACTTCCGCCAACAGAAATATTCCCCGACGATCCTGCAAATGTTCCACCATTTTGGGTATAACCGCTTGCGGCGATAGTCACGGCAATGCCAGCATTTTGCGTAATAGTCTGGGTATAACCGGAGGTGATACTTATACCAAGCACACTGAACGCAACATCTATCTTGGCATTGGTATTGCCGTTGTTGGCAACGCCACCATCGAATACAGCAACATCGGACGTTCCAGGCACGCTGGCTCCGCTAGCACCACCAGAGACAGTAGACCAACTCGAGGTTAAGTTTGTGCTGGCATTTGCCGCCCCAACCCAAAATCTATTCGCCGCAAAAGCTTTAGTAGAAAATACAAAGAAAGATAATGATACAAATACTGACGCTACGAATATTTTTTGCAAAATTTTATGTGAAGAAATCATATTTTAATTCACACCCTTCGAACTCTGTACTGCTTCTAGGATTTTATTGGAAATAAAGCGGCCATTGTCGTTGACCTCCTGCCAAGCTTGGATCTTGCTGCTGCTATTTACGCCATTGAAGATGAAACCACTTATGAAATATAGAATAATGGCGAGTATGGCCACATATATAATAATCTCTATGAGAGTGAAGCCGCGCATGGCTATATTATAGCAGTTTTTTATATGTGATAGCTATATCGATTATGGTAAAACGGCCACATCAAGATAGATGTGCGATTTGATGACGATACGATGATGAAATGGCGTTGAAAGTGCTGAGTGGAGCAAGAAGGATAAAGAAGAAATAGGAAGAAGTGAGAAATGATTTAGCAGTTTTTATCAGATTTTATCAGATAAAGCAGGTATCTTTGCAACTAGATTATGGTGAGTTTCAAACCAAGACCAGACGTAACTTTCTGGAGAAAAGAAAGAGTGGGATTTGTTCTGCCAGATTCAAAACGCGCTAAGTTTGATTGGGTAATGCCTAATTTCTTTGCTAGCTCTTTTTGTGTAAGTTTCTTTTCAATACGAGCCCTGACGAGCGCACTATAGATCTTGAACTCAACTTCAAGACTATCATATGCCTTCTTTTTGGTTGGATCTTTTAGAAACTCCTCCATCGATTGTTTAAATGTTTTCATATGTGTCTTTACTATATCATATATGATATATTATGCAAGTTCAATAACCTCCTTATGGGTTTGGTGAGCATAACTAATATCCCTTAAACTTATCTTCCAAGCCTTTTTTACAAAACCATGAATTAGATATGCTTTATTTTTATGAAAAACATATAGCATTCTGACTTTTATTCTTCCTTGAGTTCTCAATTCAAACAAACCTTTACCTAGGCTTTTAGAATCCGGCATGCCAAGTAAATGGCCGTGCTCTTCAAGGAGACGAAGACAATTTCTGACACGAGAAGAGGTTAAATCGTCGAGATTATTAATAAAGTCATCAACTCTTTTATTCCAATAAATAATTTCCATCCAGACATGATACATCACACACATAATAGAAAGCAAAGATGTATTTCAAATTACTTCTGCCACAAAACTCACTTTATAGGGTCCATTTCAGTGCGCGCGGAGGGACTTGAACCCCCGACCGATCGAGTATAAGTCGACTGCTCTACCAACTGAGCTACGCGCGCATGTGAACAAACTTCAGACAAGATTTTACATACAAATACAATTCCTTATTAAGATACATAACATTACAAGTACCATGCCCGAACCCGGACTTATAAGTTATATCACATAACATGGTATCTTTGATATAGGGCTTGCGAAATCTGTCTATAGGTATATTAAGATAATCTGACCAAAATTGCACCTCTCTATTTATATCCATATCTTTATAAAGGTGCAAAACGACTTTCAATCTATCATTACTAACACCAAGTTGATTCAACCATCTCACAAAGAATTTAACCGCATCGGGGTCAGAGTTTGAAAGAGATACTGTACAAGGCGCTGTTTTCATTCCTTCTCCCCAATACAGAAATATACCAGCTATCAAAACGTCTCTCCTAGAAAATGCGCCTAATTCGGCCTTAGTTTTTAAAAATACTTTACCCTCTTCAAGGTCACGCTTCTTTTTCATAGTATTGCGAAACCTTTCAATGCGCCGCGGACTCAACGATCGCAGATCATTTATCTGTTTTCTAGTTAACGGTAAATCCTTAAGCCATAAGCTTAAGGTAGATTTACTAACATCGACTTTCTCTTTTATCTGACTAAAACTCAAACCAGATTTCCTAAGAGAAATAGCATAACTTTTTTCAAGTGATTTCGACATCGCAAAAGATTCTAACACACCTTTCTACCCCTCCAAAATCGGTGTGATGACATCCCTCTTCTTCATAGGTATTCCCTGCGCGACGACGATGGCTTCGTACTCTTCGCGTTCGATAGTCTCCGTTTCTATGAGTCTCTTAGCGATGGCTTCAAAAGCTTTTTTGTGTGAAGCCAAAACACCTTCGGCTTCTTTGCGTGCTTCGGTCATAATGCGCGTGACTTCTCCGTCGATCTCAGCAGAAACTTTCTCGGAATATTCTTTGTCGGCGACACCCATTCCAAACATGACTTTTCCGGCTGGTGACTCAAGTGCGACTGGACCAATCTTCTCGGACATTCCGTACTGTGTGACCATGCTGCGCGCGAGAGCTGTGGCGACTTGGAGGTCATTTGAGGCGCCAGTTGTCATATCTCCAAACATCATGCGTTCAGCAACATAACCGCCGAGTGAAACAGCAATATCATCGAGGAATTCTTTGCGCGACTGCAAACGGCGCTCTTCAGTCGGCAACTTCAGTGTGTAACCGGCAGCGCGTCCGCGTGAAATGATAGAGATCTTGTGAACTGGATCGGCGTACGGCAAAACCGATGAGACGATAGCGTGACCGGCTTCATGATATGCAGTAATCTCTTTTTCTTTCAATGAAAGAATGTGGCTGCGACGTTCTGGACCGAGCATGACTTTTTCGATCGAACGGATCAAGTCGAACTGACCGATCTTGTTGCGGTCTTCGCGCGCCGCGAGGATGGCGGCTTCATTCATAAGTGATGCCAAGTCAGCTCCGGAGAATCCTGGTGTGCGTTCGGCGACCACGGTGATATTTACATCCTCTGCTAGTTGCTTCTTCGCGCAGTGGATTTTCAGTATCGCTTCGCGATCGGCGCGATCTGGCAAGTCTATAACCACACGTCGGTCGAAACGGCCTGGCCTGAGCAAAGCGGGATCAAGCACATCTGGTCTATTCGTAGCCGCCATGACAATAACTTTTTCATTTGGTTCGAAACCATCCATCTCCACGAGAATCTGATTCAATGTCTGTTCGCGTTCATCGTTTCCCCCACCCATACCGGAACCGCGAGCTCTTCCAACTGCGTCAATCTCATCCACGAAGACTATCGCTGGTGCAGCTTCTTTCGCAAGCTTGAAAAGATCGCGCACACGCGATGCTCCAACGCCGACGAACATCTCCACGAATTCGGAACCGGAGATCGAGAAGAATGCAACATTGGCTTCACCTGCAACTGCGCGTGCCAAGAGAGTATTGTGATTGATGAGTCCGTTTGCGATAAAATTGTGCGTATCTGGCACAGTCAGGTCATATACAACATTTCTGGATTTACTTATTTTTTTGACTTGAGTGAAGAAAAACTTTCCCGATGACAGACTGCGTAAATGTGCGACTTCTGGCATTAGAGCTGTAGCTGGTGCCAAAGCTACAGTACTCTCAAGGAAGGTGTTAAGACCGTGTTGGGATGGAGTTCTTTCGCCCGATATATACCTTTTGACATTTTTATACAACGACTGGCTATAAAATTCACGGTCAAGATATATACTAGTCGTCGCCACAGCTTCGTGCCATACACGATCTATCAGATTACTTTGTAGAGGAACCAGATTGATATTTGTATTTCTTTGCTTCTTGCACACGGCTTCTAGGCGATCTTGCTTTCTCCTAACCGAAAAACCGACTTGGGATCTGAAGCTATTCACAAAATCACCATATATCTGGATATAATACTGCAATTGTCCATTGTACTTCTTTTTCCTTTCATATTTCTTTGCCACTATTCCAAGGTTCAAGAGCATAAACTGCACACTATCTATAAGTTCACCACTTGAACTGGACAAACTTACACTTCCTCTTTTTTCTACAGTACCATCGGTATCAAAAAGACCTTGAATATAATTGCATACATATTCTTTGGGAGCGAAACTAACCCATTCTGGTACCTTTTTATGTCTAGCATATGTCTCATTGAGACCAAAAGATAGAAGGGCTCCTTTGGTCTTAAAGTCTTGCAATTCGTAATCATATTTTTTTGAAGAGATTTTTGCCAACTTCACACCAAATGTTTTTTGTAGAGTATTTTGAACCTTATCGAGTATCTCTTCATCTGCAGAGGATAGGATAATCCTGTCTTTTATAGTTAGACAACCATCTCCAGTCAATACACCTAGCATATATGCTACATCTGGCGATGGTATTTTCGTAAAACTACCAAATGACTGCGTATCACATCCCACTGTCAACCATTCACCTTCTTGTATATCATCAATCTTTTTGAATTTGAAATTTCCAGTATCTCGATCTATAACAACCAGAGGATGTTCAGGAGTTCCTTCTATGAAAATACCGGCATCCGTACTCAATAATCGTGTCTCTTGGTCACCAAGACAATACCAATGCGATGCTGATCCGGACTTCAGTATCCCCTTTCCTGCATCCAAAGTTACAATATCCAATCCACTCACTGTATTATCTTTACTAACAGAAAAATATTTCGGCACATCTTGTATAGCAATAAGTCCTTTCGAAGTCATGATCATGGTATTTCCAGCCACACATTTTCCTGTTCCAGGTGCGCCCATAAGCAGAACACCCTTCGGTATTTCCGCACCAATCTCGATAAACTTTTTTGGATTTTTTAGGAAGTCGACGATCTCGAGGAGTTCTTGCTTTGCTTCTTTTGCACCAGCAACATCCTTGAAAGTAACTTTTTGTTTCTTATCATCTGGAAGAGTGATGCGAGCTTTTGACTGACCAAATGACATGGCTTGCATACCAGCGCCTTTCATTTGTCGTGACAGAAGCCAGATGAAGAATGCTAAGAAAATAAGTGGTGCGAGAAAAGGTGCGAGTTGCCCCATCCAATACCAAAATCCGCTCGGACCTTCCACTGTTATCGTCGTCGATGCCATGCGTGCCGGAGAAACTCCGAGACGAGTCAAACTTTCTGTAACAGAAGAATCTGTTTCTTTTTGCACGGCCTTTGTGCTCTTGTCTTTGTATTCAGCAACTATAGAATCAGTTTGAACATTGAGTGAAATAACAGAGCCGCTATTTATGTCATTTGCCAATCCAGAAAGTGAAGTCGTTCCGGCGGTAGCTGTCGTTGCTGATTGCGTGGAAAACTCGCTATATATTCCAGAGATCAATAAAAATGCCAAAAATATGAGGACTGCAACTTGCCAGAAGCTCATTCTTGGAGGAATCAGTCCTTTTGGATTTTTCTGCTTCTTTTGTGGGTTTGGCTGTGTATCTGCCATAGGTGTTGATTATACAGAAAAATAGGCATAAAACAAACAAACACGGCCAACAAACAAACAGTCAAACCGGCGCCTCTCATGTAGAGACGCCGGTCGGCAAACGACTGACAAACTAGCTGTGAGCATCGTGATACTTGGAGATTTTCATTCGCAAGTGTGGCAATGATTCCTGATTGTCAAAACCCAACCTAGTGCCCCTCGGCATAGTGTTGGAATTGACGCCAATCTCTCGATCATCTTAGTTCCTGCGGATTTATGTCTCCGAAATATCCCCTTCTTACGCCCACATCTAGTTGAGTGTAGATGTGTTGACATAAGACCCCCTTTTTGTTCAAACTGTATCAAGTATAGCTCTTATCCACAGGTATTCAACAGGGTTATCCCCTCCTCTAATTGAGAATAAAATACACAACAATCAATACCCCTAGAATGATTCGATAATACCCAAATGGTTGAAAGTTTTTTGTCTTTATATAGTTAATGAAGAACTTAATGACGGTCAGAGCGACGAAGAAGGCTGCTACAAAACCAACGGCTAGCAGTACATACTCTGATCCGTTTATGACGGCACCGTGTTTGAGAAGACTATAAGCTGATGCCGCAATCATGGTAGGAATAGCCAAGAAAAAAGAAAATTCTACTGCCACAGATCTGGATGCACCCAAAAGTATTGCACCTATAATGGTGGCGGCAGCACGAGAAGTTCCGGGAATCATTGAAAGACATTGAATCAGTCCAATGAAGAGTGCTGTCAGCCAAGGAATATTTGCAACAGATTCGAAACGATGATTTGTTTGTTTCTTTTCAATGAAGATCAAAACAACACCACCAACGATAAGCGCACAAGCCACGACCCAAGGATTGAATAATTTTTTCTCTATAAAACTTCCAAGTAGCCCACCGATGATGATGGCGGGAATAACTCCGACAATGGTTTTTTTCCAAACATTAAATATCTCTGTTCTGATATGTGCTTCCCTGCCAAATGGCCACAACTTTGGCCAAAAATAAACGATGACCGCCAAAATCGCACCCAACTGAATGACGATATCGAACATCTTTGTGAAGGAATCGCCAAAATTGATCCATTGATTGATCAAAATAAGGTGACCTGTCGAGGAAATCGGCAAAAACTCCGTAACACCTTCGACGACACCCAAAATCAATGCCTTTATTATAAAGATGAACATGGTGAGATTATAACATGCTCAATTAGCCCAGATGCAGCGAACACCCAGAAATTCACCCGAACTGTTAATACTAAATATAGAAGATCCATCACTGAAACGTTGATAAAATGCAGTACTAGGACCATCCCCTGTAGATGACCAATAATGAGATTCCGGATAATTTCCAGAGACATTGAAGCCTCCTATCGCATTTTTATTGGCATAAAACATATCATTAAGTTCATCTTTGGTCGGCAAACGCCATC
Organism: Candidatus Tayloriibacteriota bacterium; assembly: GCA_037130865.1. Classification (GTDB taxonomy): domain Bacteria; phylum Patescibacteriota; class Minisyncoccia; order Phycocordibacterales; family PALSA-1337; genus C7867-002. The sequence goes on from JBAXSG010000016.1 coordinate 10,778, forward strand.
CAGATCCTTTCGCTATGCAAGTATCTGAAGCGGTATTTACATTTATCAGGCCTTCCAAATCTTCAGGTGTGGTTCTATATCCCAAACCAACAAAAACTGTTCCATTTAAACAAACTGTTCCTATGTTTGGCGTCCCGAGACAAGGATCTCCCCCTCCACCATTGCCTCCATTATTCCCTCCTCCGTTACCACCACCGTTGTTGAAGGCTGTGGTCGAAGCATTTGGGTTGG
>JBAXSG010000017.1:0-6087 GCA_037130865.1 Candidatus Tayloriibacteriota bacterium
TACGGCTTCAGACGGAGGGCTTATGTAGACACTTCAAAAAATGAAGATACTTGGTGCAGAGTGTTAGGGCATTTTAGATGCCAAATCCGATTCAACCCTGAGATCGGGAAACCTTCGAAGGGTGGTGGCATGGATGACATTTTGCACATTTCTGACGGCGATCTCAACCTCCTCAACGCTAACCGCGATGATGATGGTCGGTGGCTCAATGCGTACTACGACAATCCTGACAACAGGTTCAATCGTGAGAACGGATTCGCGTTCGTCGTCTCGCAAATCATTTCATTTCTCTCCTGTCTTCTTTGTAAGTTCGGGGGAGTTTTGCTTTCAAGTTGGCACCGTTTGAGGTGCGGTCTGTTTTGTAAGCTGACCATTCCAGCCACCGAGATTTCGTCCGATCTCATCGAGTTTGACTGATAATGCGATATACTTCTTGTCGTCGAGAGACTTTGATTCCCACAGGATCATCACCAGTATCTTGAGAGCATCCACTTTTTTCATAGCGAAGCGTACATAAGGTCGCTTCTCTTCTTTTGTTAGGAAACTGGCCGCTGCGATTGCTTCGATAATTTCTACAAACAATGAATCAATACGAAGACCGAACGAGTGCTTTTGCGACTTGGGCAGGTCTTTGTTATAGCTATGCCACAATAAATAAGTCTCTTTCACCTTGCCCAGAACTGGCAAAATCCGTGCGGGGGGGGGGACATCTTTGATATGCGACGGATTCAATTCAATCATGCGTACCATGATATCATCTCGGTCGAAAATCTGCTCGAAGCGTGGAAGGAGTTTGTGCGTGGCAAGAAAAAACGCAAAGATGTAGAGGAGTTTGAACGCGGTTTGATGTCGAATATTCTTTTGCTCCACAGGGAACTCATAACTAAAACCTACAAGCATTCCTCTTATGAGTTTTTCAAGATAAATGATCCCAAACCTCGTGATATTCACAAAGCAAAAGTAAGAGATCGACTATTACATCGCGCACTTTATAGAAAACTTTATCCTTTTTTTGATCGAACATTCATATCAGATTCTATGTCATGTAGATTTGGAAAAGGAACACATAAGGCAGTGAACAGGTTTCGCAGTTTCGCTTACAAAGTATCGCAAAATCATACCCGAACCGCTTGGGTGCTGAAGTGTGATATTCGAAAGTTTTTTGCTTCTATTAACCAGGACACACTTCTCGCAGTCTTGGACGAATATATTCCAGATAAAGACATTCTCACTTTGATCGCGAATATTGTTGGCAGCTTTCATTCGACTAGGGTTAGCGTCGGCTTGCCACTTGGAAACCTGACATCACAGTTATTTGTGAACATTTACATGAATGAGTTTGATCAGTTTATGAAGCATAGATTCAAAGCTAAATACTATATCCGTTATGCAGATGATTTTGTCATCCTTTCACATGACAGAAAATGGCTTCTTGAGGTTATCCATCCGATTAGAGATTTCCTCTGGCATAGACTAAAACTTCAACTTCATCCAAGTAAAGTATCTATTGGTACCATTGCTGCCGGTATAGACTATCTTGGCTGGGTTAATTTTACAGATCATCGAGTCCTACGCACTGTGACTAAGAAAAGGATGTTTAGGAATCTCGCGGTGAAAAAGTATGACGAAAATTATGAGGCAATTAGAAATTCCTATATAGGACTTATCAGTCATGGTAACGGTAATAAATTGAAGAGGAGAATTTTTTATTAGAACTCTTATATCTCCTTTGGTTTATAATCAGCTGGTGCTCTTTCTAACCACCAAGTGAGTTGTTCTAGCGTAAGCAATCCTTCTTGCGCACCTATGAATTGGACGACGGACATTGAGTTGACTGGTGCCCAGACTAGAGCTTCAAGCGGAGATTTTCCCATTGCCAGAGCGGATACAAAAGTGGATGTCCAAGCATCACCACAACCGGTTCTTTCTAGAGGCGTCTTTGGGTCTGGATACATTGGCATGAAATAATAATGATCTCCATCGTAGAGATATGATCCATTTGCACCATCGGTTATGGCTACTAGTTTTGGACCATAAGACGCTAACTTTTTCATGAGGACTTTTATGTCTCGATTGTCGGTCTGAAGTATAGTTTGAGCTTCTTCTAGATTTACTATAAATACTTCAGTGCGTGCATATATTCGTTTGAGTTCATCGACTCCAAGTCCGATCTGAAAAGTTCCTGGTTGAAAAGCTAGTTTAACATCTGGGTGTGCTTCCAAATAGTCGGCTATTTCGCCATGATACATCCTGGCATTTGGAGCTAGCGAAGTGAGATATATCCACTTCGGATCTTGGAATTTTGGTAGTTTATAATCATATTCGACATGATTTACGAGAATCGTACGATCTATGTTGTACCAGAGCACAAAATGATAATTGCTGGGTTTATTTTTGTGCACTTTTACATTTGATATATCGACTTTATTTCGATTCAATTCAACCAAACAATCCCTGCCATTTTGATCATCACCAAGATTTGATAATAAAGCACTGTGAAGACCGAGTCTGGCAGCAGACACGGCAGCATTGGCGGCATTACCAACGGCTTTTATTACAGTCACAGATTCGAAAGGTATCTTGGCGCCAAAGGGCATGCAGATCTCTTCACCATGAACATCGACTGTACAGTGGATATGCGGATCTTTGAGATGAATGAAAGCATCCGTCGTAGTGTCGCCGATAGCAAGTATGTCAATCTTTTTTCCAAACATGATATAATTATAACATGACATTACGAGAACACATCGAGTCGGCCAAAGCCAAGAAGACGGCTATTGGTCATTTCAATGTGTCCACTCTTGACGGCATATGGGCTATCGCCGATGCTGCGCGTGAACTGAAGTTGCCGGTCATTGTTGGGGTTTCTGAAGGTGAGAGAGATTATGTTGGTGTACGCGAAGCTGCAGCTATAATCAAAGCTATCCGTGATGAGCGTGGCCAGGACATTTTCCTAAATGCGGATCATACTTATTCTTTTGAGCGTGTGAAGGAAGCTATAGATGCTGGTTTTGATATGGTTATATTCGATGGTGCGCAGTTGACGCTAGACGAGAATATTCGCATCACGAAGCAGTGCGTTGATTATGCGCATCAAGTTTCGACGGCTTCTAGTCGCGATATCTTGGTTGAAGGTGAGCTTGGATTTATCGGCACTTCTTCGAAGATTCTCGACTCTATTCCTGAAGGTGCGGCTGTTGGCGAGGCCAATCTCACGAAGCCTGAAGATGCTGTCAGGTTTATAAAAGAAACCGAAATCGACTTACTGGCTCCAGCTGTTGGTAATATTCACGGCATGCTTCGTGGTGGCGGAGGTGATCCAGCGCTGAATATCGATAGAGTCGCGGCCATCTCTAAAGCTATTTCGAAAGCCTTTTCGGCGGCTGTTGGCGATGTTCCACTTGTTCTCCATGGCGCATCCGGAAATTCTGCCAATGATATCGAAGCGTCCATAAAAGCTGGTGTCGCTATAGTCCATGTAAATACCGAACTTCGTGTGGCATATCGTAGTGGTTTGATGAAATCTCTTATGGAAAATTCAGACGAAGTTGCTCCTTACAAGTTTCTAAGGCCGGCCAAGTTGGCTATGCAAAAAGTGGTAGAAGAGAAGTTGCGCATTTTCAATGGGTTGTAAAATTAACGGCCAGTAAATTATTTTAATGTCAAAGAATGTTTTCATAACTCGCAAGATTCCCGAACTTGGCGTCACAATCCTCAAAGCCAATGGTTGTGAAGTTGATGTCAATCCACTTGATCGACCACTCACTAAGGTGGAACTTATCGCCGCGCTCAAGGCCAAACCATATGATGCTGTGCTTTCTCTGCTCACAGATCGCATAGATGCCGAAGTTATGGATGCCGCTCCGACCGTGAAAATCTTTGCGAATTATACGATAGGTTTTGATAATTTTGATATTGAAGAAGGGAAGAAGCGCGGCGTCTATATGACCAATGCTCCTGGTGGCGGTGCCGATCGTGTAGCCGAACACGCCTTTGCGCTCTTGCTCGCGCTTTCATGTCGCGTGGTTGAAGGCGATAAGTTCATGCGCTCCGGAAAATATGTTGGCTGGGATCCGATGCTTTTACCCGGTATTAAAATAGCCGGAAAAACTCTCGGCCTTATCGGAGCTGGTCGCATTGGAACCGAGGTGGCGCGTATTGCTTCAAAAGGATTTGGTATGCGTATCGCTTATCATGATATTGTTCGCAATCAGAAAATCGAGAGTCTCCATAACGCCACTTATTGGCCGACCATGGAGGATGTTCTGAAACAAGCCGATGTTGTCTCTCTGCATGTGCCGCTCACGCCTGAGACGCAACATTTCATGTGTGAGGAACATTTCAAGATCATGAAGCCGAGTGCCTATCTTATCAATACATCACGTGGTCCTGTCGTCGATGAAGCTTCTCTCGTCGCCGCTCTGAAGGCAGGCACCATAGCCGGGGCTGGTCTCGATGTTTATGAAAATGAACCAGCCATGGCCGCCGGCCTCGCCAATCTGCCAGATGTCGTGCTGACCCCACATATCGCTTCTGCTTCTCTCGACGCTCGTGACGACATGGCGCGTATTTCTGCGCAGAATATTGTGGAAGTTTTGTCAGGCGCAATGGGAAAGGCGCAAGGCGCAAAGCCGAAAGATAATGTGTGGTAGGCAGAAGGAGATGGACAATTCACAAGATTTGATTTATCATTCAAGCATGGAAAAAATCACAGGCCCAGAAAATTTTCATGAGGTTTCTGAGAAGAGAAAAGACCTAAGACGAGCTATAGATGAGCTCGGTAAGGGTTCCTCGGGACAGAAAATCTTCGATAAACACTATAAAAAAGAGAAAGAAATTTTAGATACAAAAGCCTCGGCTTTCAAGATCACAGATTTTAAGACAGCAGAAAAAGGTGGTTTAACTGGCGCAAAAGAATCCCTTAGAAAACAGAGAGGTGAATATGACAAGGAGATTTCTAAAGATCATGCCCAAATAGACTATGAAGCGATAGAAAAAGAAACACCAGAAATAGAGGTGCCACAGAAAGCTATGGGGGAGATTGCTGAATTGAAAGATTTCAGAATGAGAAGGATGTTTGACGCCCTTAATCCTAAAGTTTCTTTGGCAGTAAAGAAAGGTATCGAACCTGTGCTCGAGTCAGTAAATGAAGAGATAAAAGAAAATGAAAAAGTTCTTGAGGGGACAGACCCAATAGTTTTGAGACAAGCTGAATTAGTAAAATACAAAGAAGATTTGTCACATGGTGGACATATATGTATTACACCAAGTGTTGAAAAAGACCTTGAAGCTATAGGTGACAGAATGCTTACTGGTAAGCCAATGTTTCTTCATGGTCCAACTGGTACAGGTAAGACATCTCTAGCTAGATTTGCCGCAACTCATTTTACTGGCGAAACACCAGAGATGGTTTTCTGTAATCCACAGACCAAAGAATCAAATGTTTGGGGAAAAACGGGAATAAGGCCAGCAAAAGGTGGAGCAATAGAAACTGTTGAAATATATGGACCACTCTCGAAGGCGATGACCGAAGGTAAGGCAGTTATTTTTGACGAATTTACAGCCCTTCCAAAAGAGCAAATGGTTTTCTTAAAGGGAATATTTAATGCAAAAGTTGGTGACAAGATAAATATTGTCGGTAATGGTATTGTTGAAATTAAACCAGGCTTTCAGATGATTTTTACGGCTAACTTGAAATCAGAAAAGAACCCTGAAAGACAAGATTTACCACCTGAAATTGCTCGTGAATTTGAACAGAATAATCTAAAAGTCAAATATACTCCACAAGGTGAGGCGTATGACATCATGTTGTCACGTCTTTTGAACAGAGATGGGTCGCTTGATATGTCATTCCACGATTTGAATACAACCCTTCCAAATCTATGTAAGGTTATGGCTGATATTCAAGAGTCATATACCAATGAAACGGATAAAAAAGTAGCAAAAGAAGCCGGAGCTATGGACGCAAGCGATAAGGTCTATTCGTTAAAGAAATTTGTGATGACTCAAGGGTCAGTAGAAGCCATACTTTCCTTGGCCCGGACCCCAAATTTCATACACTAGCCTTGTATAATTAATAGCATTAAT
>JBAXSG010000018.1:0-5901 GCA_037130865.1 Candidatus Tayloriibacteriota bacterium
CCTTTTAGCGTCTCCGGTTCACGCGGAATAAGTTTAACATCGGTGACTCTCAGCGCTGATTTGGTTGTTTCATTTAAGACATAATTCCAATCCATGCGCATCTCCCATGGATATTCAGTCCCTTTTAAGAAAACTTGAGAGTTTATTATAATGCCCGCCTCAATGCCTCCGGTATTGAGAGTTGCAATAACCTTTTGATAGCCCATCCGATATTCCGGCTGAGTGGGCAACCAAATTTCTAACCAACTTTCGAGTTTGAGCATATTTTACAGAGTGGCAATCAAGGAAAAATGATCAAGCGAAATTACCCCTTCCGATATAATTCAGTGGCTTGGCCGTCGCATCTTCTCCGCCAGCATTTTGAGGGCGCTGTCTTCTCGTGCTTTCGCTTCTTCCGGGGAGAGTTGAACAAAACTGCGCTTCACTTTATACCCCCGTCGTCGCTCCTCGGTCGGGGCGGGTTTGTCGCTCGGTGCTGCTTCAAGTGTGGCGGTTTGCAGGTAGGAAATGAAATCGTCGGGGGAGTAAAAGCCGATTTTGGATACTTGCTCCGGTGAAAAGCATCCCTTCATTGCTTCGGCCAGACGTGAGAGCCTGTCGGCGCTCGGACAGATTACCGCAATCTTGCTGAACCCGGCCTTCAAGCATTTGGAAGCATTGCCGACTTCATAATCAATGGTGGATGTCACATTGATTTCGCAAGCAATGGCGAGGCCGGGTTTTTCGAGTGTCAAATCAATGCTGCCCTGGCCGTCTAGAACCGGCTTTTCGACGGTGGCACGAAAACCAAGCCCCTCGGCCACGGCTTTCAACCGCTGCTGAATTGTTTGGTGCTGCGCCCCTCCGCGCCCCATGTCCGCGATTGCTGCGGGGGGTTTGCTCTCTTTCTTTTGATCGGGCAGTGGTGGCGGGGGGTCGATCTCCACCGGCTTGTCGTCCTTCGGTGCCTGTGCGAGTGGGAATTCCTGCCGTTCCTCTCGCTTCGGCTCCCGCGCGGTTGCTTGGGATTCGAGTGCGGATCTCAATACTGCTTCAACCTCAGCGCGGGGTGTGGCGAACGCCTTGCGGGAAGAATCAATCACTCGTTCCCTTGTCCTGGAGTCTTCGGCTGCATCCGGTTCGTCGGGCAGTGGCACCGAAAAATTGAAATCGAAATCGCTTCGCTCAACCCGGCAGATTGCCTCGCCAACTCCCAAGCCTTGAATGTCCTCAGTCCCGAAAGATGAAAATCCCTCGGAAAGTTTTTTGGCGTCTGCATCGCCAACACGAAACACAATCCGGGTGCAGGGATTGGAAAGCACGGCGCTTGCCACTTCCGGGTCGCGTTCCAACTGCCGCAATTCCTGATGGGCCAAGACAAGGCCGACGCGATATTTTCTGGCACCCGAAAGAATCTCGGCCATTGAGGGCGTGATGAAATGATGGAACTCGTCCAGATACAAAGAAAAGAAACGACGGTCGCTTTCGTTCATCCTCTGCCGAGACATCGCCGCTTGCTGAAATTTCGCGACGATGAGGGAACCGAGCAAATATGCGTTCTCCCGTCCGATTTGCCCTTGGGGAAGTTTGGCGAGCAGGATTTTCCCGCTGTCCATGATCTCCGCAAAATCCAGACGGTTCACTTTTTGGGAGACCATGAAGCGGATGGGCTTGGGACTCAAAAAAGTATCGAGCCGTGTCATTATCGGCCCGATTGATTTGTTGCCGGTAAGCTGAACGAAAGCCTTCTGCCAGTAATACACAACCTCCGCGTCACGGACGGTTTTCAAGAATTCATTCCGATATGCGGTATCGAGAAGAAACCGACGAAGATCGGCCAGCGTTCCTCCTTGATCGCTTTCGAGAAATGCGAGAATGCCATTTCGCAGAACGGAACTCATTTGATCGCCCCAAGAAGTTGAAAGCCGTTCAAAAACGGAAACCAAGTCAGACGCGAGAAGCGTTTTTTCGAGATCGGAATGGGCGGAAAGAATATTGAAACCGATGGAATATTCCTCATCCGATGGATCGAGCAAAACAACATCCTCTGTGCGTTCGGGCGGAATCACCCCGAGAAGTTTTTCAATCAAATCACCGTGAGGATCGAGGACAGCAACACCGTGGCCGTCTCCAATATCCTGTTTGATGAGATTGAAAAGAAGGGTCGATTTGCCGGTGCCGGATGCACCGATAATGTGCATGTGCTTCGTGCGTTGCTCTGGCGACAACCGCACCTCCGCCACTTTTCCGCCGTGAACGTTTGTTCCCAGCAATGCTCCGTGTTCGCCAGCCGCAATTTTTGGCGTGGCCATGGTATGCCGGATTTGTCGGGTGAGTTTCGGTGTCGAAACAGCCGGGGAAGGCAGATGCACGAACGCCAACAATTCCTCGCTGTTCAGAATCATTCCCGGTCGGCGTGATTGCCGAAACAAGACATCTTCCTCGTGATTGGCGAGCGAGTAGCCGTCATTCTTGAGAGGAATCAATTCATTGCAGCCTTGCTGAATGATCGCATTCAGGGCACCGGCCATGTCGCGAACAATCTGCCAGGCCCGTTCAAAATCGTCGCTCTTGGCAGCAAGACGGATCACCGCTGAAAAAAGCGGACGGGAGAGTTTTTGTTTTGTGGCCGGTAGAATCTCCGGTCGGTTGGAAAAAAATGAATCCCCCTCGTTGTCGGTCACTGCACGCAACATGCTCTCGCCCCAGGGTGCTCGAACCGGCTGGAAAAGAATCTGAAACAACCCGGTCTCTCCCTCTTCCAATTCTGAAAGGGTGCTTGTGATCCCGATGAAGCCGTCATTCTTCCCGACAGCAAACGGGAGCATGAATTCGTGTGCCAAACCGAATTCGACAATAGCCGTCTCTGCCGTGTCATCCCAAGCATCGAGAAGTTTGGTTTCGCAGGGTGTCAGCACCGCCTCTGGAAAATGCGCTCCAAGCTGACGCCGGATCAGAACCGCATCGGACGGACGGGCGGTGAAAAGCGGCGTGATGGCCTCGCTTGTTCCAAGAAGCTCGAACGCAACCGGCTCCCGGCAATTCGAGAGATTGAAAAGGAACTGCTCAAAAGTTTCTCGTGGCGTTTGGAGTTTTGAGGGCAGGGAAATAGCGATTTCCTGCAACGAATCCCGGACAAAGCCAAGCGGTTCTGGCTCCTCCTCCTGGTATTCTTCAATCTCCAGTTGTGGCGTTGGAGCTTCTTTTTCCCGAAGCCGTTCAAGAAACGAAGTGATGGCAGTTGGCTTTCGACCATCGTCGATGGCCGGGGTCGGATACACAAAATGCCCATAAAACGGGCGAAATGCCGGTTCAATATCAACCGGCGATTCAAAAACCTGCCAGCCACGTCCACGCAGTTCCCAGGCGTAGAACTGTTCTGTCAGTTGCTCATCCAGCAACCCCATCTGAAATCTTTTCTGGAGGTGCCGACCTCAGTAGCGATGGCTTGTAGAGTTCATCTAGAATGGGGGAGTGCTGCCGGATCGAGAGCAATTTCACTCCCTTTGCCGATGTCGTTGTCTCCACTATTTTTTTCACGATGGCATCAACGGTTTCGAGATACATCAGCCGGGTGTCGATGCGGTAATACGTCTCCCGTCGAAAGAACCGCTCATAGATCGGCCCGACGAGCGGCAGTTTGATCAACTCGGCATCGAGATATTGCAGATTCAGAGCAACGGCATTTCGGGCCACATAAATAGCTGATCCGATTGCCAAAATGAAAAACAGCAATCCGAAGAAAAATCCCAAGATTCGCAGGGTCGTCAAAAAAGATCCAAAAAGGATGAACAGAACCAAGAGGATCTGCCAGAGCTGCACCGCAGAGGGCAATTCTGCAAAGCGCATGGAATAGAAAAACGAGGTTCCAAACGGGGCGGCACAGACATCAAAAACAAGCCGCTCCCGTGTCATTCTCAAGTATTCACGATTGGCCGAAAGCAATCCACCCTCGGAAAATTCCACGCGGGAGATTTCGAGATCCGGCACCTGCCGGGATTTCAATTCCTGCTCGACCTGGGAATAGAAGTCCTGAGTCGATGCGCTGAAATCCGGAACCAGCGCATACCAATGGCTGATCACGTCAGCCTTTTTTGAAGAAAATGGATTCTTCATGTTGTGATGGGCGCGACACGTAGCCGAAAAATCATGGAGAGGGAAGAGGAAAGGGCCTGGGGGATCAAAAATGCTCTTTTTTCCTCCAGAACCCGTGATATACTCCAGCCATGAAAATGGGGATGCACTGGCAGCGTATCGCTGAACGACTGGCCGAGGCCGGTTGGTCATGGTCACACCGCACCCGGACAGACCAAAAAAGACAGAGCGTGCATGTGGCAGAAGTCCACAATGAAATAGGGCAAACCCATTTTGCTTTTGCAAAAACTGTTGGGCCAGCATTCGTGGCGCTCGAACGGTCTGTTAAAAATACTTCAATCTAATCTGGGAATATTTATTTTATGGGCCTCGAAGTCGAAACAAAACTCCAACTTCACGCAAATGCACAACTGAAGTTTAGTTCTCGAACTACTCAATGCATTCTTGAGCGAAAAATTCGTGCACTATGTTCCGCACTAAACATATCCGTAGGAGACCGAAGTGAAGAACTTGTTGAAGATCATTATTACGACGACGAGGCCCGCACTTTTCGGAAAGCTGGCTTATCACTGCGATTGAGACGAAAAGGCGAACAATTTCTTCTAAGCTTTAAATCAGACTCTCAAAATAAGCATGCAGGATCAATTCTGTTACGCAACGAATTTGAACAAGTCATAACAAAGCTCGCTCTCCCATCTCATACTGAGATACTTGCAATAATCCAGACAACATTTCAACAAAATCTGAATCCAGGTCCGTTAAAGCAGATTTTAACAATTCAAAATAATAGAACGAATCTTCCTTTGGTCTCGTCGTCATCGCAAGCAACCCTAAGTTGTGATCGATTTTACTATTCACGCGATGGAACTTTCAGTGACACGATGTTTTTGATTGAGATAGAATCTGGAAGTGGGTACGCCTCCTTCCAGCAAGACAACGCTCTGCTCACATTGCGGACACTTTTAGGAGAAGTGTTAGATTGTATGCCTATCCACGACTCAAAGCTTGATGCTGGCATTCAGTGGGTAAATGATCCCATAACGACCAAGACCGTTCACACTGTAATATTCGATATAATTAGCTATTCTAAACTTTCTATTCCCGACCAGAAGCGCACTATCCAGCAGTTGAATCATCATACCAAACAGGCATTAGTTGAAGCTTTTGGGGATGCGACATCCTCTCTGGTATACATACCAACCGGAGATGGAATGTTAATCGTTTTTGAGCGTCATCCAGAAAAAATAATCCCGTTTCTTGTTTTTTTGCAACAGCGAACTAAAAGAACAGTCGGAGCTGCGGCTTTTCGATGTGGATTACATACAGGACAGGTTTTTACCTACTCTGACATAAATGATAATCTTAACTTTGCAGGTGATGGAATTAATACGGCTCAGCGAGTGATGGCGCTAGGAGGACAGTTTCATATTTTAGCTACCCATAGCGCTTACGAGTCAATGGGGAGAATAAACCCTATTACTCAGGGATACTTTCATGATGTCGGCTCGCATCAAGTGAAGCATGATGTTTCTCTTCGGATATTTAATGTGTACGCACGCGACTTAGAGTTTGGAAATCCAGAATTAATACCCAATCCATGAAAGACAAAAATACCCAACGAGGAAAAATTAGTTCCGAAGCTAGTATTTCATCGGATAATTTACCCAACTTAGACGATTTGATGGCAATTGCGCCAAAAACACCCTCTGAATCGTCTGGTGTCGAAAGTTTGAAAACTGAGCAATTTAAGGTGTCAAATTCTATCAGCACAAATGCTCTGGCGAAAGACACACCGAACAATGAGGTTTTTGTTCCCATACATGAATA
>JBAXSG010000019.1:0-4522 GCA_037130865.1 Candidatus Tayloriibacteriota bacterium
CGAGAAAACAAATGAAGAAAATCTTCATTTGTTTAAAAAAGTCGGTTCGAACTTTCAAATCAAGGATCGAACCGTCTTTTTTGAGCCACGCTCTGCGTGGCGAACCCTCTCAGATTCAGGATTTTTTGGGGGGAATTCAGAACAGACGGCACTTCGTGCCGATCATATTTTTGGTTCGGAAACCCTTTTCGAAAAATTGCGGACAGGGTGAGATTCGAACTCACGGTCCCCTTGCGAGGACTTCGGTTTTCAAGACCGACGCCTTAGGCCTCTCAGCCACCTGTCCCTCTACGGTCAATATCAAACGTGCCCAGCTATCATAAAAGAGAATCGCTAATTTAGCAAACAAATCAATTAGTTCTAGACAGATGTCTTTCGTAATGACAATTTGGACAGATGAGTTCTAGATTGCCCATAGTGTTATCATTTCGGTCCTTATTCTTATGATGAATCTGTAATATCTTATACTTATCATAACCACATCGTTCGCACACCTTACCTCTCGCATTCATCAGTCTAATCTTGAGGGATTGATGATTTCTGACCTTATCTTTGAGGGGACGACCTATATATTTGGTGCCGGCCCTATTTATGTTTGCACAGCTTCTACTACAACTCTTCTTGTTTTTGCTTGCTAAAATTTGTTTTCCACACACAACACAAGGAGACTCTTTTCTACAATAGATTCCATAGCAATCCATACTACAAAAAGCCCCTGCAGATTTTTTTAATTGACTAGGTCTTCTATAAATAGAGGTACCACAAATGAAACATTTGGTATTAGGTTTTCTTATATTGATTTTAGCCACTAAGGCAGTATACCATAATCCCAGCGATAACTTTTTTATGATATGCTTAACGACATTATGAATCAGCTTCATGTAGACACAAAGAATAAGAGGCTACTCGGGATCGACTATGGTACCAAACGCGTTGGTTTGGCTATTTCTGATGAGAATAGACAGTTCGCATTGCCATTGGTTGTTATATCGAACACGACGGAGCTTTGCGATGAGATTGTGAAAAATGCAAAAGAGCATGAAGTCAAAGAGATTGTGATAGGGGAGTCGCGCAACTACAAAGGAGAACCAAATGCTATATTTTTGGATGCGGATTCATTGAAAAAAAAGCTAGAGCGAGAAGGTTTCAAGGTCTATCTGGAATTAGAGTTTATGACAAGCCAACAAGCCGAGCGCTTTCAAGGCAAAAATAGCATGACAGACGCTTCAGCAGCAGCACTTATATTACAAAGTTATTTAGACAAGCAAAAAATATGATTTCATACGACGATTTCAAGAAAATAGAGATGCGAGCTGGCAAGATTTTGTCAGTAGAGAAAGTTCCAGACACGGATAAGCTTTTGAAGCTATCGGTTGATTTTGCAGAAGCTGCACCACGCCAGATTATATCCGGTATCGCACTTTATTTTTCTGATCCAGCTGTTCTGGTAGGGAAGACTTGTATGTTTGTGACGAATCTTGAGCCAAGAGTTATTCGCGGTCTTGAGAGTCAGGGTATGATTCTAGCAGTCTCTATTCCACCAACCACAGATCCTGTAAGTGGCGCCGTGATAAGTCCAGGAGGATTCTCTTTACTTGAGCCGAACGATTCTATACCTGTCGGTACATTGGCTAAATAAAATCCAAATAATAAAATAAATATGACATCACTACTTTTATTTCTTGAACCAAAATTGTTGATCGGAGCGGTCGGTATCATCGGCGTCATCGCTATCATCTTCGCAGAGACCGGACTTTTCTTTGGTTTTTTTCTCCCTGGTGATTCACTTCTTTTCACGGCTGGTTTCTTAGCATCGCAAGGGTATATCTCTATTGCTTGGCTGCTTGTCGGCACTTTTCTAGCAGCAGTTATCGGCGACAGTGTTGGTTATGCTTTTGGCAAGAAAGTCGGACCGTCCATATTTAGCCGGCCAAACTCATTGTTGTTCAATCCCAAACACATCATCCGTGCACAGGAGTTCTACGAAAAACATGGTAAAAAGACCATTATTTTGGCTAGATTTGTCCCCGTTGTGAGGACATTTGCACCGATAGTGGCTGGTATAGGTGGTATGAATTATAGGACATTTATTTCTTTCAATATAATTGGTGGATTCATCTGGACATGGGGACTACTTCTCTTGGGACACTCACTTGGTACAGTAGTACCAAATCCAGACAAGTTCATAATCCCCATCGTTGTCGCTATCATAGTTATTTCTGTGTTGCCGGTTCTGCGTGAGGCTATCAAACACATAAGACGAACGTAAGTAAACATATTTTACCTATTTTGTAGTACAATATAAGCATGAGTGCTTCGTTTTTTCTAAAACTTTTTCCTCCACCAGAGTTTCTACTAATGGATCATGCCGGTTTGGAGATTTCCGACGATGCTATTCGCTGTTTATCATACAAAGAGTCATTGCTGGGTCGGTCCGGAAAAAGAAGGATAAAACATTTCATGTCTGTCGACCTGCCGAAAGGACTGCTTATTGGTGGGGATACTGTGCATATGGACATGCTCCGCGAAGAACTCCTAAAATTCAAAGAAAAATCAGGTATTTCTTATGTGAAAGTTTCTATTCCTGAGGAGAAAGCGTATTTGTTCCAGACCGAAGTACCAGCACTTGCCGCTGATTCTATATATCAAAATATAGAATCAAAACTAGAAGAAAATGTACCGCTATTGGCAAAAGATGCAGTATTCAACTTCGATCTTTTTCCTAGCAACATCCTCCGCGCCAGTGTCTCGGTAGTTCCGAAGACTTACATAGAGAAGATGCTTGACCTACTTCACTCTGTTGGTCTGAAGCCACTAGCTTTCGAGATTGTTCCGCGCTCACTCGCTCGTGTCCTGGTTCCAGCCAATGAAAACAAAACAGCTATGATTGTCCATATAATGGATCAGAAGATCGGAGTCTATATAGTCTCATCCGGCATAGTTGACTTCGCTTCCACAGTTAGCAAAGACGCTATAGATTCATCTGATATTCCACGAGCAACGGTGGAGGATACTATTGCGAAGGAGATTACTCGTATATACGGATATTGGGTATCACGACCAGATACGACCACGATTCACGACATCCTTCTTGTTGGTAATGGTGCGCAATCCTACGAAGCTGGAGTGAGAAATGCTATAACCAGTTTGGCACTCAATGTTATCGTCCCGGATGTTTGGAAGAATATTTTTAAGCACACTGATGATTTGCCTCCAATATCTCAAAAAGATTCTTTGGCATATGCCACAGTGGTAGGCCTAGCTTTGACATAATGATCTGAGTCACCACAACCACAACAACAAATTTATTTATGCACTACACACTATTAACAGACAAAGAGAGAACACTCATTCATCATGAATACCGTACGCGTGCGGCCATAATATTCTGTTTTGTAATGGCAGCCGTCTGTATCATTGGTATGGCGGTACTTTTTCCAGCATATATATTCTCGACTTTTTCAGAGAGAGATCAAAAACAAGTATTGGTGACTATAGACACAAAGAAAGACAATACATTGGTCACCACAAAAAATGAATTGTTCCAGGATTCAGCAATATTGACGGCTACTAAGCAATATGTCGATAGACCTAGATTGTCTGATATTGTTGCTGGTATTGTAGGCGCAATGGGGCCTGTTAAGCTCACTTCTTTGGCTATAGATACTGCTTCATCATCTGTTGTAGTGAAAATACAAGGTGTGGCGCCGACTCGCACGGCGTTATTGGCACTTGGGGGTCGCTTAGAGTCAGTCCAGAAGGGTAATGTCGTCGATTTACCGATATCAGAGTTGACCAAGAGTACGGCTTTGGATTTTTCTTTGAAGGTGACACAAAAGATACAATAATAGCGCGACAAAATATCATGAAATCCGAGATACAAAAACAAAAACAGATATTCCACCAACCGCATCAGACGTTGCTTATAATTTCTTTATCCATTTTTGTCGTTACCGCCTTGGCTTATGGATTTATGAAAAAAACATTGGATATTTCTATAGACAATGTGGCAAACATGCGTTCACAGATAAGATCCGCTGATATGATAGTGACTGAAGGGAGGTTTCTTAATACCTTGGCCGCTGACACTGCTACAAATCGTGCGAAAGTTCGTTCTCATGTACTCCTCAGAGATAAAGCCGTCGATCTTATAGTCGCGATTGAGTCTTTTGGTCAGAAATCAGGCAGCAGAGTAACTATAGTCAGTATAGATTCTCCGAAATCTTCTCAAGCATCGTCTACAACAGGTGTTATAAACATGAATATCAATGCTATTGGTCCTTGGTCATCTATTATGAATGTACTTTCTTTGGTGGAAGGTCTACCATACATCACGTCTATAGATAGTATCAGGATGAATATTCTGGAAAAGGAAAATTGGAATCTCGATTTTAAATTGCATGCATTGACTATATAAACTATATAAACTATATGAAAGACTTTTCATGGAAAAAAATAAGTAGAGACCCATTTATCGATTGGATATTTATGCTGATTGTTGGACTGTTTATCATTACAATTA
>JBAXSG010000002.1:0-75809 GCA_037130865.1 Candidatus Tayloriibacteriota bacterium
AAATATTTTTCTGATGAAATTATTATATCCCTAATATGGTGCTCAAATACTTGCGAATACAATAATAGATATCCGATGTAGTATCCCCCACTCAAATATCCGTTCATTCTTTCATTAATTTCAAATATACGAATAGTCTTGTCAATTAGTAGTAATACAGAATTTGAATCATTAGTCTTAGGAAGCACAGTTAGTGCACTCACTTTCAATCTTCTTAATGCCTCTATTCTAGATTCTGTCATAGTGATTGTAGATTAACACTATATATAGATTTTACAACAATAATTTTATTCGAATACTAAATGTGAGGTTGAATAAGCTATTAAATCCCTTTAATATATATACATTAGCGATGTCTTAGCTATTATGTATCACAACAAACACATAAATACTGTAAACGACACGCCTTACCCAAGACTAAACATTGGAGACTACATTATTGGGTTTAAACAAACGGAACGACAGAAAAGGGGGCGCATATTTAATACTAACCATGAAGGCGAGATTATGAATATAAAGGAACTATTGAACAAGTCCCAACAGAAAGTTGACTATGTGTCGTCAAACCTAGACAAGGGCTATATATTTTACTTTATCTGTAGTGGTTGCAGACGAAGAGTTAAGTATCTGTACGAACACGACCCGTTTGATTCACCTCTTTGCCGTGTGTGTTGCAAACTTGGCTACAAACCATATACCGAAAAATCACAGAAACTTTCTAAGATTTTTAGAAAACCGATCCTGTCGCCGGATGACAAGTATATGATTATTAAGTTGGCGGGGATTACGAGAGATGATGTGCCGACTGTTTAATTTCCAACAACATACTTAGCAGATAGTATTCTGCCATATGATTCTATGGTACCGACACTTGCTGCCGATGGTATACCCAGATAACAGTCGTCTTTAATCAAAACCGCGGCACCACCAGAATTTCCATGGTCTATCTTTGCATCGGTTACATAGTACTGACCATCATAACCTGAGACTATGCCCTGTGTTGCCGTGATTGAAGATTGCGAACCATTCACGGGATAACCTAATATAAGTATTTTATCCCCTATCTGAACTTTGGAATCACTACATACTTTGAGGTTACTATCTACAACATCTTGCATTGCCGACAATCCGCCAACCATTAGTGACTTTGTTTCAGCATCAGTAACATTATCAGCATTTGCACCTACAGTTACATATGCTAGGTCGGTTCCATCAGTAGCTATGTGAAAAGGATTAACATCTTGAACGGAAGCGCTCTTATATCGACTTATGGCCGTACCGACTCCAGGAATATAAAAGACGCAAAGATTAGGAATGTATCCGTTCATATCATTGACGACGTGTTTGTTTGTGATAGCAGTTACTCCTGACATACTAGCGAGATTAACAATGGTCATTGAACCTACATCTTGAGCATAGGGAGTATCATATTGGCCTTGGTAAAACCAAGAGCATGTAACAAGACCGACCCTCTTTGACCACTCCTTTACGAGATTAGAATAACCTGTATCATTTGATATTGGCACCTTTATATTATCTTTTTGAATTTTAGCAATCTGTAATTTTAAACTATCAAGCTCTGCCTGTTGAGAATCATTTCTATCTTTAGCTGACTGGTCACTACGATATACAAAATAACCGGCAACCGCTATCGCTATAATACAAATTAAAATAGCAATACCGACGCTCTTGTTAAATACACTATTTTGATTCGATGAAGCTAGGCTGGGTCGTTTTTTTCGAGCATTATTGGTCCAAATTTTCTTTCCATATTTTGAATACCACACTGACATAGCAACTAAAATCACGAGTATAATCGTACTTGGCCAAACATCTAATATTTTTGTAAGTGGCACGGCTATCCAACGTCCTAATATACCACCACTATTAATACTTAGGATATGTATGAGACCAAGACTAAATATAAATACCCCCATCAGGCCGAGAGTTTTTTGTAACTGAAACTCTTCAGAACTTGTGCCGCGCCAAATTGAAACACCAGCTAGTGCCGCGATAATTGGTATTAGAAAATAGCCAATACCAAATGATCTAGTAAACAAAATATATGTATATTCCCCAAGGTCTCCCGCTTTGCCAAAAGCCGCCAATAATGACAGAAGTAATACAATGAATAAAGTCATCGCTAGCACAGTCCTAGCTGTCCCCCTCTTGTTTAACTCGCCATCACCACTTTCTTTAACACTTACCTTGTCGCAGTTAGAGCAGCCTTTGCTGACTCCAGAAAGCTTATTTCCACATTGGTGACAGAACATTATAGTTAGATTATTTTATTAATAATTTATGATTTTTCGAGCTATCCATTGGGCCAATAACACTTCTCTCTTCAAGCATAGTTACCAACCTTAATGCACACGGCATATCGACGCCGATTTTACGATGAATGTTGCCCATTGTTGTTCCGCCTTCAGACATTACGATTTCATATGCTTCTTTATACATATCCTCAATAGATCGGATATCCTTTATTTTGGGTATTTCAGGCTTCATGTGTTGCACCTCACCAGCAACCATTGTAATAGACATTCTTACCTCTTCCATCTCTTTCATCATTTCGGTTTTTGCCTTACTAACCCGACTACTAATTATTAAATTCAAACCCACCGCCAATAAAACAAAGGATACGAATGACGGCCAATTGCCATAATCTTTGGTGTCGCTATTATTATATAGTTCAATTATTCCAAACAAACCTGCACCCAAAAACATAAAACCAAATATATCTTTTATCTCTTCAATAATCCATTTCATAATGTTGAACCGATTTATTAAAACGAAAATGCATAAAGCTCCTAGCCAGTAACCTCTTACGAGGCCCATACTCCTTTCGGGGTATGACGGTTCAACGTGCTCTGACTAGGAGCTTAATACGTTGAACCGCGTTTTCGACCATATCTTGAGCCAATCTCTACAAGGGTTAGGTCTTACATATTCAGTTGTAAGCTAATGATACCTCCCAACGAAGATAATCTCAACCACCATATTGGCTATATCTAGATAAGTCTGGTAGCATTTTTATATGGGACATAAAACAAAAAAACCACAAACATTCGAGTTTAATAGTATCAGAGCAACAAAAGGATACGAGAAGATTTGGAATTACATGGAACGGCTCACTGATACCGAGAAGTTTCAGAAATGGGTACGCCGTATGCGACTAAAATATAACCTACCGATCAATGGAATTAGAAAAACTGTTTACGGATATACACATAAAAGAGAGAAATTCGTTAGTTTTCCTGAACGTCTTAATAAAACTAGTTTCAGTCGCGATGTCGAAAACTATTCAAAAAAACTCGGGCTGACCTTAGAATGGTCTTTAGTTGTCGAAAATTATATCGTCTATAACAACATAAAGATGGATTCAACCTCGGGGTCGATGTTTTACGTTTACGACTTATGTCATATCCTTACCAATTCAAAACCACGAATGTTCAAAAAGGAGCTGATAGAATTTTTGAAAGATGAGACCATAATTCACCCCATAGCAATTCTCTTATCCCCATATTCTAGTGAGCGTGACCTTATAGACTACATAAAAAAGATTTACAAATCCCAAATAAAGCCGATGTTGGAAAGCTACAACAGTCCTTGGATAATGCTCGGCAAAATCAGGAGGCAACAACATAAGTTCAAGGCGAGAGAAAAGTTCATTTGGAAAAATCGCCATGTCCCAATTAAAGAGCTAATTGAACTTGTTGGTAACAAATTCGGCGAGGTCATGGATTACACTTATATACACAAAATTATTAGGGATAAAAGGAGAAAACTTGGGCAATGAGGACAGTAACTGAGCGCACTTAATTTTCTATACCACACATTAGGAAAGGTATATCTTGGGGACAAAATCACCAAGATTTTTTATGTGCAACGAAAACAATAAAATCGAAGAAGTGGTCGAAATGGCAGCCCAACAGCTGTCTGAACTTCTTTTTCTTGCCATAGACGAAAGTCAAATTATTAACCCTATAACCGCTCCTGCCAAGGAGCAACAAAATGACCAACTACATGGAAACTGAATCAGATTTGCTACGCCGAATCGAAATACAGAACCAGCTGATAGACCTCGCTTCATGGCTTGAAAAGGTGCCTGAGCAGAGTCAACCCTACCAGTTCAAGCTCTGTAAAAAGCGTGTCATGAGACTGTTGAACGAGCAACTAACACTATGGTAGCAGAACCATCTGGGTACCAACCGAATGTCGAGGTTATGTACTACATCGTCTACTGTGGTGTCTCATCCTATTTCAAGCTCGACCCTATCGAAACCGTAGTACTGTCCTTTGTGTGTTCGTTCCACCGAAAAAATAAGCTTTGCTATGCGAGTAAAGACTTAATAGCTAAAATCGCAGTGGCAACACCACCAACAGTATTCAAAGCCCTAAAGAAGCTCAAAGAAAGAGGACTTATCGTACAAAGTACCCAAAAAGGAAAAGTGTGCCTCACCTTAGGTCTTGAAGCCGTGGACCGCTGGAAGTATGTAGATACTATGATAAACAGGTCCAAGACTGAGAGGCATACAAATAAAAAAGATATGTGGCCAGTATAAAGATACTATAGTTATCAGTATAAAGATTCTTTACCCGATAACTAATGTATAACGAATTAATAAATATTTATTATCTCAATCTCTTAAATTAATCAAAAGAATTATGAATCGTATCATATTACAGATCGTCGTTATTATGAGAATGCAGGCACTTGGAATAATATCGTCCGCGGCCGCTAGTCGTCTCGGAACTCCTCTGTTTGAGGAACTAGATATACTAATGAAAAAGGAAGATAAGAATGCCATCGATGCTTCATTGGAATTAATTGAAGAGATGTTTTCCTACAAAAAACAAAGTGTGTATAACATTGGTTGATTTAACTTCCGGTTAGTACTTATTATTAAGTTACAAACTGTGAAAAAATATGAAGTCAAAATAAAGGAAGTCAATTATGGATATATCATCGTTGACGCCGATGACCCAAAGAAGGCTACTGAAATAGCAGTACGAAAATATCATCACGGTTTAGCCGTCATGGATGATGACCCTAACATTGAGACAAAGACTATTCGTGAAATATTTCCTATTGGCTTCCACTAACCAAATTCTCAATTATTATTAATATAACTTCAAACATGGAACCAAAAGAAAATACAAAACAGGCAATAATATATTGCCGTGTGAGTGATGACCCAAGCCATACAGGACTTTCCATCGAATCCCAAGCCAACATCTGTGGCGAAGCCGCGACGAAAGATGGCTATTCGATACTCGAAGTAATTAAAGATGAAAGCCGTAGCGGTGGCACTTTAAAGAGGCCTGGTATCCAACAGGTAATTAAGCTAGTCCTGGCAAAGCAAATCTCCGCCGTCTATGCCGTGCACAGTGACAGATTCGCCCGCAACGTCATCGACCACCTCAATATTATGGACTTGTGTCGAAAGAATAATGTTGTAGTTAAGTGTCTCCAACAGCCTGACATGGATGATTCCGCCACTTCTAAGATGGTGAGTACCCTATTAGCTTCGGTTAATGAATTCCACCGCAACATCACATCAGAAAAAGTCACCATGACAATGAATGAGAAAGCTAAAGCTGGCTTTTACCCAACGTACGCACCAATAGGATATCGTAATATAAAAAATCCCAATGCATCTGTTAGCCGTATGGGACAGAAGATAATTGTCATTGACCCCCAATCAGGCCCGTTGATTAAAAAGGCTTTTGAACTTTATTCAAGTGGTAATTACAATATATATGAGCTGAATGATATCCTTTATGAAAAGGGTTTGCGGACTAGACTTGGAAACAAGCGGTCTGATAGTCATATGTACGAAATGTTAAAAAACAAGTTTTATTTAGGTGAGGTAAATTGGGGAGAAGTACATGTGAAAAAAGGACAACACGAGCCACTTATTTCGGAAGAGCTTTTTAATCAAGTCCAAAAAGTATTGGCTTCCAAGAATAGACACGCTTGTCGTCGAAGAAAGTTTACTTGGCTCTTAAATGGAACTGTACGTTGTTACACACACGGGTGTCGCTATACCGCAGAATGGCACTTAGGAAAAAATAAGTTTGCATATTATCATTGCACCAACAAATCTGGTTGTGGTAAGTATATTAGGGTGGAAAAGTTGGAAGAAATTGTTGCACAGAAATTCAAAATGCTTGAGTTTAATCCACTGTTTATTGAGAAAGTCATATCTAAGGCCAAAGCCATATTCTATGAGAGACGTAAAACATATGAAGACAAGCGAAAGGAATATATCAATCAGCGGACTGCATTTGAGCAGAAAGAAAAGATTGCATTGGAAAAGTTATTCTCAAAAGTGATTTCAGATGATGACTTTACAAAGGTAAAATCTCAAATCGTCCAAGAGCTTCAAAATATTGATGACAGATTGATAGAACTAGAAAAACAGAAAAACGTAAACGTAAACGTCGCTCAAGAAATAATTAGTCTCACAAGTAATATCTACGATTCTTATCAAAAGGCTTCTCCAAATCTCAAACGACAATATCTCGGCTTCTTTTGGGAACGCTTCGAGGTTGCCGATGGAATTATAATAAAATCTGTTCCATCTATGCTTTTTGACCAGCTTTTGAAACTTGAACAGGTGTATCAAAAAAGTGAAAATAGCGAAATAGCTATTGTTTCCAACGAAATTATAAATTCTGCTGATTGGTGCCGAGGACCAGGATCGAACTGGTGACCCTTCCCTCTTCAGGGGAATGCTCTACCAACTGAGCTACCTCGGCGGGACAAATTTTCAACTTCTACCAAAACAGCTACCTCGGCAATACTGATTGCAATGACTTCATCTGCTGCAAGGCGGCGTTAGCGGAATTTACATCACCTTGAATCGCACCAATTACATTTGGCAACATCTTCATGTATGGTTCGATGAAATAATACGAGCCAACGCTGATCGCAATGATCACGACCCAGTAGAAGATGCTAAGGAGTGTAGATATTCTCCTCGAACGACGAAGGCTTCGAAGAATACTATTGTTTTCTTCAGCCAGCTTATGCGTTTGCGTGAGCAATGACCTTTCTTCTGGAGTCATTGGAACACTATAACAGATTTATAATAAAGGAGGAAGTGTGTTAATCTTTCCATGTGAGTATCAAGAAAAACGCGCGCCCTCGTAGTTAAATGGATATAACTGCCCCGTCCTAAGGGGTAATTGTAGGTTCGATTCCTGCCGAGGGCACCCGACCAAAAACATCCGAGTTTATCTCGGTGTTTTTGTGTTGCTGGAAGCATCGGGTGGAATCGAAGGCCGGACTGAGCGAAGCGAAGGAGGCGGGGTCGCAGGCCGAGCAAAGCGAGGACCTGTGACCGATTCCTGCCGAGGGCACCCTAAATTCCGAGAAACGAACGAAGTTTGGATACTTTCTGTTTGTCCTTGATACTCTTCTCTGCTTTGTCTATCTTTTCTAGATAATCCATCCCCTCTTTCTGGATTTGAGCTTTTTGTGTTTCGCTATCTATCTTTTTATCTAGAGCAGCATCGAAGAATTCAAACATTATCTTTTTTTGCACATCTTCAGGAAATTCCTTTATGTGCTCTATTAGAAAATCCTTGGCTGCATCTTCATTGCCAGTATTGAAGATCTCTGTGAGCTTATTGTATAAGTCTGTGATGTTTGTGGTACTCATTTATTTTGGTGGATATTTGATGAATAATAATGAAGGCTAGTTGAGAGAAGCTTTCTTTTCTAGTAGGAAAGATTCGAATATTGCTTGGAAAATAGTATCCCAGAATCCTCCTTGTCTCTTTGAGGCCTGCTCAGCTTTCATGTCATCCAAGAAATAGTCACGAGCTTTGTCTTGCTCTAGAGCAGACATTTTGTCCCACATCTTCTTATTCTTACCATTTCTATCAAAGAATCCCACAGCTTTTTCTTCTTCCCATCTCTTTAATATTTCAGATTCTGTGATCTGTGGAGTAGATTCTGCATCCTTGAATCCTCTTCGTTCATTCTTGGTCGGTTTTCCTAAGATAGCATTGGCCAAAGCATTTCGCATATCATCATTACCTTTGACTGTTACAGCTAACATCTTGCCTATATTTTTCTTGTGTTTATCAAGCTCGGCGAATGCGTTGTCAATCTCAGATTTCTTCCAATTTAATTTTTGTGCACCTGGCTCTGATAATGAGTTCGATAAAATGGAATCTATAAACCTCTTCGTCTTTCCCCACCCACCTTCACCCCACGAATTCCTCTCAAATGTCTCGAGTGCCTTCATTCTCTCTTTCTCATCCTTAATAGTGAGGACTTTCATGTATTCATCCTCATTTATATTCCTTTCTTTGCACATCTCCTTAACAGAATCATCCAATTTCTTGAAATCACCCTTTTTGAATTCTTGCATCTTCTCTATCTTCTTCGCTAGTTTATTGAAACGATCCGGATCAGTCATAGCCAATTCTCCTAATCGATCTTGAACAACATCCGTTAGTTTGTCAGGATCGATATGTTCCAATAATTTCTTGAAACTAGGATCATGCTCACCAAGCTCGGCTACCATATCCGGTGTAATCTCTTCTTTTATATTCTCTACCTTTTGCATCTTCTTATCGAAAATCTCTCTGTATTTGGATAAGACATCAATATCAGCTTCGTTGGGTTCTCCTTTCTTCAGACGAGCCATAATCTTTTCACTATCTGGACCTACTTCATAATCTAACATCTTACCAAGCAAATCGCTCTTCTCTTTATCCGCTATGATCTCCGCTGTGGTAAGCGGTTCACGATCTTCCTCTGGTTCACCAGCTTCTTGACGCCTCTTCTTTTCCTCTTCAGCTTTTATTTTTTCCTGTTCTTGCTTATATACTTCGATTGCCATGGTATTTATTGCTATTTATAAGATTAGTAATAACTATGCCCAAAGTCTACCACGACGAATATGGGGTGTAAATCGCATGACTATTGTGAAAAATGGTCGGCTTGATATAATGGTCGCAATGAAAATCCTCATCGTAGAAGATGACAAGGAAATCGTTCGCGTAGTGCGAGACGGTTTGTCGTCTGACTCGCACATTATCGAAATTGCTGAAGATGGAAATGATGGCGCTTTCTTGGCTAGAAGCTATGAATATGATCTCATTATCCTCGACAATTCCCTGCCGAAGAAAAGTGGCTTGATACTTTGCAAGGAAATCCGCACTAGTGGAAAATCTGTACCAATAATATTCCTCTCAGTAAATAGTGATACGGAGACTAAGGTCGCAGCACTTGAGAGTGGTGCAGATGATTATATGACGAAACCATTTTCTATGTCTGAATTGCGCGCCAGGATAAAAGCTGTGGCTCGCAGACCAAAGATGGTGTCCACGTATAACCTGTTAAATATCGGTGACTTGGCGCTGAATGTTGATAAGCAGATTGTGACACGGTCTGACAAAGTAGTGGCACTGACGAAAAAAGAATTTAATGTCTTGGAATACATAGTAAGAAATGCTGGAACTATAGTATCTCGTAGTTCAATCATGGAACATGTATGGACTGCCGACAGTGATCCCTTCTCAAATACAGTTGAGGCACATATCCGCAATATAAGAAGAAAAATCAATATTGGCAGCAAAAAACCGGACATGATAAGAAATCTCCCAGGTAGAGGTTATATCATCGAGGCATAATCCCGCCTATAGCCTATAGCTTTCTGCTGGTCTTCATGGCTTTTTGAGAACTTTTTGAGCGTTTCTTCATAACTTTTTGAGTGAAATTTTACCTCGGCGACATAGACTTATAGAGGTTACATGTCGATGTAGCCCTTATAAAATAGTTTTGATGCGTGGCATCATCTTCCCAATAAAATCAACCAGATAAACCGACATAGATCTGGACATAAAAACAGCCAATAAAATCACATAGGCGGGCTTATGAAGTATAAGCATTACTTAAGAACAAAATAGCGCGTCACAGGCAAGTGCGTGCTATTTTGTCTTCTTATGATCGTCCTGCACATCGCGGGCTGCTTTGCGATACGCACAATAATCACAAGCCTTCGCCGGCTTGGGAGTCGTATTCGACATGAGACATTCTTTCATATTCACGAGCGCCTTCTCTACCCAAGAATCATCGCCAGTATACGGTATTAAGTCTATATCAAATTCCAATTTTGCGTCGAAGGCGGCGCGGTCGGTTTTGCCGTTGCAGTATACAAAATACCCAGTCTTGGAGACATTAAAACCATTTTGTCGGAAGAGCCACTGATATACTTCCATCTGGCGCTTATAACCAATCTGCCATTCCTTATCCAAAGTTACTTTCTCCTCTTTGCTAGTCGACTTATAGTCAACGATTATGACTTCGCCTTTTTCATTGATCCAGATATCATCGATCGCACCAGTCACCAGCAGATTCGTATCTGGATGTATATATGTGATGCCTTTGAAATTACTCCTCCAGATATCCATATTTTCATGAGCATAAGGTATAACACCATTGAGACCATAAGCTTGCATCAATGGATGTGGTCGCTTCTTTGCACGATGAATATCGAACTCTTTTTTCAGCAAAGCATCGACTGCGGAGTTCAGCGCAAAAGGAAATCCTGGCGGTCTAGCTGTACCAAGTCGACAATCTAAATAGAAACAAAGCGGACAATTCATGAACAAATCTATCTTTGTGCGACTAGCACGAAA
This sequence comes from Candidatus Tayloriibacteriota bacterium, assembly GCA_037130865.1. Lineage (GTDB taxonomy): Bacteria > Patescibacteriota > Minisyncoccia > Phycocordibacterales > PALSA-1337 > C7867-002. Next base: position 10,663 of record JBAXSG010000002.1, read on the forward strand.
AGGTTCTTTCGATTTCGGATCAAATAACCTACTAGTTCTGCGCGGATTATAGAAGTCTGACATGTCTAAATGATAACACTAATTTGTGCTGCTTGTTGCCACAGTCACGCTTTCCATAACCATCTTTGTGAGTGGCTTATCTCCATCGTCTCGTGGAGTTGTAGCGATAGCATCGACAACATCAAGACCTGAAATCACTTTGCCAAATATTGTGTAGTTGTGAGGAAGCGCAACATCTTTGTGCATTATGAAGAATTGGCTACCGTTCGTATTTGGTCCAGAATTTGCCATAGCAACAACACCACGGACATAGCCAGCTTTTGCTGAAGGAGTATTTGGATCGAGTTCATCTGCGAATTTATATCCAGGACCGCCCATACCTGTACCAGTAGGATCTCCACCTTGGATCATGAATCCCTCGATGACACGATGAAATATAAGACCATTATAGAAACCTTTGTTTGCAAGTGTTATGAAATTTGTCGAAGCTTGTGGTGCATCCTGATCGTAAGTCTCGAAGACTATAGTTCCCTTATTTGTTTTGATAGTGACTGTATGCATAGATTTTGGTTTTGATGTTAATGAAGCGGTCGAAGTCGACAAGTTATTAATAGAATCGGTGCTATTTACGTCTACTGGCGTCACATTGGATTTCCTGTCTGTGAAATACCACGCTGCACCGATAATGATTATCACGACGATTATCAAGCTAATTTGTTTGTATGTACTCATTTGTTTTTTATTTGTAGCATTTGTATTCAGAGATTATACAACTCCTTAGCTTTGCTTACAATAAGTTTCTTGGCATCTTCGAGCGAAGCGGAAATCGTGGCGCCAGCTGCGGCTTTATGACCGCCACCACCCAGAGCTGTGGCCAAATCCCCTACTGAAAAATTGACTATATCTTTTGTACGAAAACTGCATTTGACCTTTCCAGGTGTCTGTTCTACTAGAGACGCAACAATTTTCCATTCGGCGACAGTATTCATCATACTAGAAATAGATATTGGACTTCCACCTATACCAGCTACTGTGATCTTCTTTTCGGCAAGCTTAGCATTTGAAACTCCTGATATGGCCAATTTGCCACCAAGGAAAACTTCTACTGAATCCAAAGCTACTCCACAAAAGGCCAATCCTTCCGGAGTCTCAGAATTTTGCATACCGAGTATCAATGAAGAGAATTCCGGATATATTTTCACTAAAGAAGCTACAGTTTCATATGTTTTGAGACTTGCATTGCTAAACTTAAATCCACCTGTGTCTGCATATATAGCAATAAACAAGTTAGCCGCCATGTTGGCTGTTATTTCTACGCCAATCTCATTGAAAAAATCAAATAGAACCTGACCTGTAGCCGATGCATCTGGCACTATCAAGCTCAAATCCGTGAAGCCGGAATTCGATGGATGATGATCTATGGCTATAGACTTGATTGGTAATGGAAAGACAACCTGCTTGAGTTTGGAGATCTGGTTTGTTGAAGAGACATCCAGGAGTATAAACAGATCAAAATCTTTCAGATCGACTTCACAGAAATTCTTAGCGACAATATCTTTTGCACCAGGAAAATGCATAAATCCTTGAGGAATTTCCGAATCCCCTTTTATGACGGTGACTCTTTTACCAAGACTTTCCAGAGCGAATTTCATAGCTAGATTTGAGCCGACGCTATCTGGATCAGGTGATGGGTGGCAACACAACAAAATAGAATTAGCTTTTTTTATCTCTGACAATATAATATCTGATATTTTCATGGCTATACTATGGCACAATATGCACTGATTTTCCATATCAGATATACATAAATGCTATGATGTACTGTATGCAATCAAATACAGATGAGGAATTAGTCGATCTTGTAAAAGATGGCGATCATGAGGCCTTTGGAATTTTGACAAGAAGACATGTCGATCATATATATAACTTCATCCGCCAATACACAACTTCATCTTCCTCACAAAAGGAAGACACTGACGACATTACTCAGGAGACTTTCCTCAAGGCATGGAAACATATAGGAGGATTCAAAAAGGGTAAAAAATTCACAACCTGGCTTTTTACTATAGCCAGAAACTCTGCCCTCGATCATATAAAAAAGCGCAGAGCATTCTCTTTCTCAGATATGGACTCCTTCGGTGGAAACGATGACGAAAGTGAAGGTGGCGGTGATGGTAGATTTGCTGAGACATTGAAAGATCCCGAACCATTATCACCAGAAATATTTGAAAGAAAAGAGCTGGCGCTGGAACTGACAAAAGCCATGGATACGCTGCCTCCGGACTGGCGAGCTGTCCTTGTTATGCATTATACGGACGATATGACCTTCGAGGAGATCGCTACTGTCATATCAAGGCCGATGAATACTGTGAAGAGTTGGCACCATCGAGCTATACAGAAGATAAGAGAAATTCTTACTACGCACCATAATGACTGATTGTATCGTATAAACACTAAGCAAATGCAACCAAATACACATATAGACACCAACTATAAGAGACTCCTGACAAGCGCAACATCAACAAAAGCGCCTGGTTATATCTCGGTTGGTATAGAGAAAAGTATACACAAAGCCCAAGTCCAGAGAGACATCATAAGAGGTATTAGCTATGCTATCGCGACATGTTTAGCTGTTGCGGCATTTGTCCCAGCATTCAAGTCTCTATTAGACGCGATGATAGGATCAGGTTTTACTTCCTACGCATCTGTATTGCTAACAGATGGAGGTAACCTCATAGGATCATGGAAAGAGATCGGAATGGTATTAGTAGAGTCATTGCCTATGTTAAGTCTAACTGCGGTGGTGGCATTGCTCGTTGGTTCGATCTATTCATTCAATAAAAGCTTCTCATACATGAAAGATCTTCGTACATTGCAGATATAGTATCCAAATATAATTTTAATAATAATTTAATAAAAATAAAAACATGAAAGAAATACTAAAACATCCACATACAAAAAAAGTCATAAATATTTTCGGTGTCATCCTGGTCGCTCTAGTCATATTTTCCGCTGGAGTAACTATCGGATTCATCAAGGGTGAATTCTCTGAGAGATGGGATAAGAACTATATGGGAATGATGGGTGGTCCACGATCGCCTTTTCAAACATTTTCTGATATAGACAACCGAGCACCTTCTCCACATGGTACAGCTGGTCAAGTGATATCCTCGGGCAATGGACAGATAGTTGTTCGAGGACCTGGTGAAATGGAATATATAGTCATCGTTAGTCCACAAACAATAATCCGTCAATTGCGTCAGCAAGGTACAACTACGGATGTTGTGGTCGGATCATGGATAACCGCTATAGGATCACCAGATGAGACTGGTCGATTGGTAGCTTCTTTTATAAGGATCATGCCATCACCACAAAAATAAATATGAGTACAAAACTTCTTTCCAAGATAAGAGAATATGCTCGTGCACACAAACTGATAACGACGATCATTGTACTCGCAGTGATTGGTGGTGGATATTACTGGTACAGATCTATGTCGACCTCCAGTACTACACCACAATATGTTCTGAGTCCTGTACGCATAGGATCGATTATCCAAACAGTTTCTGGTACTGGCCAAGTATCTGCCTCAAATCAGACAGATATACAAAGCCAGGTATCTGGCACAATAGAATCCATAAACGTATCCGTCGGACAAACAGTATCAGCTGGAGATTTGATAGCTACTATAGACTCTACCAACGCCAAGATGAATCTAGACAATTCACTTATTTCCTTCGCCAAACTAACCGAACCAGCAAAAGCGGCAGATATATCAAATGCGCAAAATAGCGTCGCAAAATCTTACAATGATGGTTTTAATTCTATGTCATCCATATACTTAGACTTACCAGCTATCATGACTGGAATGAAAAGTCTCTTGTATAGCCAGACTGGATTCCTATCAGACCAGAACGCCAACAGTCTTTCACCTACAAGTCTCTCCATGCGCAATGAAGCCGGTACAGCGTATGATGCAGCGGCAACACAATATCAGAATAGTCTGAGTGAATTCCATGGTCTGACAAGAGAAAGTGCGACATCTTCCATAGATTTTGCTCTCACAAATACCTTCAAGACAATTCAAATGGTAGCAAAAGTAGTAACAGCTGCACAAAACACTATTACATTTGTGGTAAATACCCAACCGGATTATCAATCCAAGAATGCGACTGCAGCTGCGGCCAATGCTAACTCGTGGACGAGCCAAGTGAATTCAGATCTATCAGGACTTATGTCCGCTATAAATTCTATACAGAGCTCACAAAATACTTACTCAACTCTTATAAATGGTGCTGATCAATATGACATCCAGACTGCAAAGATAGGGCTGGAACAACAACAGAGGACATATGCGAACTATTTCATACGGGCTCCTTATGATGGAATCATTGGTCGCATACCTGTAAATGTCTATGGTCAAGCTGGTGGAGGAACTACCATGGCTACCATAGTCGGAACAGATATGATGGCCACAATATCACTCGATGAGGTCAATGCTGCAAAAGTCAAAGTCGGCCAACCAGCTACTATTACCTTCAATGCTATAAGTGACATAACTGCGACTGGTACAGTAAGTGTAGTTGACCAAATCGGCACTGTAACATCTGGAGTGGTGTCTTATGGAGTCAAGATAATAATAAATACCAAAGATAGTCGCATAAAGCCAGGTATGAGTCTGAATACAAATATAACTACATACGAGAAAGATGGTGTAATAGTAGTTCCATCAGGTGCTGTGAAGACACAGAGTGGTAATAACTATGTACAAGCGTTCGATCAAGCAACCGTAAAACAATACAACAATTCCAACACTCAAGGTAGAACCGTGACTATATCCACAAATACTCAACCACTGCAGGTCACTGTAGTAACTGGCGATTCCGACGATACAAATATTGAGATTGTCAGTGGTCTAACCAGAGGACAATTTGTAGTGACCAAGACCATAACTTCTGGAAGTGCCGTCTCAAATACAGCAGCTCCAAGTATTCTATCTAGTCTCACTGGTAATCGCGGTGGAGGTGGTGCAAGGCCTGGCGGAAATTGAAAAAACTAAATGATTGAAGTAAAAAATATCACAAAGACATATAAAAATGGTGATAATGAGACCCATGCTCTTTGCGGCGTCTCGTTCACGATCGACGATGGAGAGTTTGTGGCCATCATGGGTCCTTCAGGATCTGGAAAATCTACACTCATGCATATTCTTGGGGCTCTAGATACACCAACATCTGGTACATATCACTTGGATAAGCACGATGTTTCAAAACTCTCAGATGACGAACTGGCAGACATACGCCGCAATCGTATCGGTTTTGTATTCCAGTCATTTAACTTGCTCCCGCGAGCCACGGCTCTACGTAATGTCATGCTTCCTCTTATATATTCCGAAATACCAGAGAAAGAAAGACTAAAACAGGCTCGAGCTTCCCTTTCTAGTGCTGGATTAGATGAAGATCGATACAACCATAAGTCAAATCAACTCTCTGGTGGACAGATACAACGTGTGGCTATTGCACGCGCTCTCGTAAATAATCCGTCACTTATCCTGGCAGACGAACCTACTGGAAACTTAGACTCGCATACAGGAGATATTGTGCTTGGGACATTTCAACATCTAAACAAAGAGCTCAAGAGAACTATAGTGCTTATAACTCATGAGCGGGAAGTTGCTGAACATGCCGATAGAATTATTTACATAAAAGATGGACTTATTGTTGAAGACGGTAGTGGTCATGATAAGAGAATAATAAATCAAGGAAAAAGAAAATAATGACTACAAAAGATATATTACATGAAACATTTTCAGCACTAACTGCCAACAAAGTGCGCACCTCTCTTACTATGCTTGGAATAATCATAGGTATCAGTTCTGTCATAATAATGGTGGCTATTGGTCAAGGCGCACAAGGATCTATTCAGGCCAATATTCAATCCCTGGGCTCAAATCTGATAGTCATAATGCCTGGAGCACAAAGATCTCTCGGATATGGAGCATCTGGAGGACGCGGAAATTCTCAGACTCTCACTCCAGCGGATGCTACAGCAATATCCAGCCAAATAGCCAATATCGCAGAAGTATCTCCGGAAGTTTCTGGACGATATCAAGTCACCGCAAAAGGTACTAACACAAATACTACTGTAAATGGGGTCACAGCTGCTTATGCTGGTGTTCACAATATACAAGTCAATGATGGTAATTTCATCACCGATGCAGATGGCAAAAATCTCTCCAGAGTCGCTGTCATCGGTCCAACCACTGCCAACGATCTCTTCGCTACTGGTACAGAGCCTGTCGGTCAGACAATAGCGATAAAGGGAATGCCCTTCACAGTTATCGGTGTGACTGTTTCAAAAGGTTCAAGTGGATTTAGTAATCAAGACGATGCCATTTATATACCCCTACAAGATGCGCAGTTATTCTTGCTCGGAAAAACAACTTATCTGAACACATTGAGCATATCAGCGACTTCACCGGATGTTATGACTCAATTACAAAATGACATAACTACCCTACTCTTGGAAAGACATGGAATCAGTGATCCTACAGCCGCTGACTTCAATGTTATGAACCAAGCCTCCATAGTCTCCGCAGCATCCAGCGTCACTAGTACATTTACCATGTTGCTCGCGGCCGTCGCCGGAATATCGCTAGTCGTCGGCGGTATCGGCATCATGAATATGATGCTCACCACAGTCACCGAACGCACTCGTGAGATCGGCTTACGCAAAGCTATCGGTGCCAAGCGTCATGATATAAATATACAATTCCTAACAGAAGCTGTGATACTTACCGTCATTGGCGGTGCCATAGGAGTTCTACTCGGTTGGAGTGCCGCTTACGCTGTCACCGCGCTCGGCATATTGCAAGCGTCTATTTCCCTCTCCTCGGTATTGCTCGCCTTCGGAGTTTCGGCAGCCATAGGTATAGTCTTCGGTTATTATCCTGCTCGTCGTGCATCCAGATTGAATCCGATAGAAGCGCTGAGGTATGAGTAAAAACATGCGGCAATTGACTACAACCTCCAAGAGTAGTATGGTAAATCCCAGATAGCGAGCTTCCCCTTCACCTATCTGGATCGACGAAAGTTTGTAGAGGCTGAAACTTCTGCGAATGCCTGAAGCCGTTGGTTCTGAACCGGGGATGGAAGAAAGTAGGAAGAAAGATGAACATTGTAAAACTAGTTAGAATGAGTCGGGAGGAAAACCCAAATCCGCGGCTTACAAAAATGTCTGTGGACTGGGGAGGTTACTTTAATCCTGTCAGAGGGACTTTGACGCTCTGGCGGATATACAAATTCACCGCGGTCATTATCGCGCTACTGATTGGTCATTGTATCGTCACCTATGCGTTAAACATGCCATGGGTTATAAGCAAAACCGATGTGAGTTTGTGGGGCTTTGTTGGGATAACTCTATCAGTAACTCTTTGCGGGCTGATCATTGATATCCTCAAGTCACCAAACTTCCGAGACGGCAGACTATTCATCGATGCTATATCAATCCTTGAGAAGGTGGTGGGAAAACCATCGAATCAATTAGGTGAGGCCGACCACTTGGAGGAGAAGGCTCGTGCCTATCTGGCAAATCTGGCTTCTGCTGTCGACAGTTATGAGGCACTCGAGAAAGATAAGCGGGGATTAAAACCCTGGGAGACCCCGGAAGTGGCAAGAACGGTCATACGCAGACGTAAAGAGTTCAACTTACACTTCTCCATTCTGACGAGAGCACTGCCGGAAATACCGCAAAGTAAGGGTGAGTATTATCCTGATAAGGCGACCATCAAAAATACCGAAGAAGTGGTTCGCGCTATGCTCGAAGACTAAACCCAACCCCGTAAGAGAATCCCGAAAGGACCTCTTACGGGGTTCTCTTTTTATGTTAAAATAATGCTATGAAAACAGTTCTCATCACTGGAGTTGGGCGCGGCATCGGCTGTGCACTCGCGGAAAAGTTCCTTGCCGATGGTTTCGCTGTGATCGGCACATCCATGACTGGAAAGGTAGATTTCAAACATAAGAATCTGACTGTACACCAACTCGATCTGACATTACCAGAGACAATCGATCGTTGTTGTTCAGATATAACCAGAGCTTGCCAAGCGTCTGGTCGTGGCATCGACATTCTTATAAATAATTCCGGAGTTATGTTCGACGAAGACGAAACAGAGGTGGTCATCGACAAGCTTCGCAAGACATTGGAAGTGAACTTGATAGGCGCCATAGACTTTACCGAACACATTCTTCCTGTGATGAACAAGCTCGGACATATAGTCAATGTCTCTTCTTCAGCCGGATCATTGTATGACACAGAGTCTATAAAGAGATCACGATTCCCCTATCATTATCCGGCTTACAAGATATCCAAATGTGCATTGAATATGTATACGCGTTCATTGGCTCTACGCCTCACACATGAGGATACTGGCATAATAGTCTCTGCGGTCAATCCAGGCTGGGTCAAGACAGCTATAGGTGGCGACGAGGCCGACCTGACACCAGAACAAGCCGCGGAAAACATCTATAAGCTCGCAATTTCGGTTCCAGAAACAGGACAATTTTGGTTCAATGGAGAGAAGTATCCGTGGTAAAGAAAAACCGGTCGTCGAGCGACCGGTTTCGACCTTTCATTTTGGCCAGAGTTCATCTGGGTCACGATAGAACACTTGCTTGCCATTAATGTTCACAGCATGAATCCATGTCTTCACAAAAAAGACACTAACAAGATCACCGACATGGGCCACTCTTCTCGGTAGAAGACGGCGCGAAAACTCCTGACGGCTTCTATCATCTCTTTTCCTGTTGTTCCAAAAAACAGAAAAATGTAACTGACTAACCTCGGTTATCAATCCGTCACGCCGCTTGATTGGCCCATGAAAACCCTTGGGTCGCACTGGAAACGGACCGTATTTGTTCTTCTTCAGATCGCGAACTCGTCGATTGAGCCTTTTATGAATATCCCAGTTGACGTGACCAAACCAACTCATACTGTCTTTGTCTCCAGAAACAGCGACGACAAGTGGGAACAATCCGAGGATATCACTCTTACTACAACGACCAGATCTTCTCTCACAATGCAACGCACGCAAGAGAGTGCTCGCGAAGTGTTGCGCCTCTATTTCAGATACTACCTGGGTACTTTCCTTTCTTTTAGGGAACATTTCATCAAGGAGATTTTCAACTTGTGTGGAATAAGCGTCGTCGGCTAGCATTTGAAGCAATTCCCATATTTTTTGCTGGTTCATATTACCCTTTCTTGTTTTATTAAAGTTCAAACTATTTCTATTCCAAGAATATCCCACAGCCAAAAATAATCTAGTGAGGACGTCCTAGATACCAAACAGACAAAGCTAGCTTATTTTTCTACTTGTTTAGACTCGTGGAAGAATAGAGGCATTTTATCGATCGTGCCGTCTTTTATAGATTTCAAGATTTTAGACACGGACTCTATGGAATCGACCCTCGGTTCATCATTTTTCAATGCCTCATCCAAAGTAACCCACTCATTGGTACCAAATTCGGTATGGGTCTTCAAATCTCCAATGACTTCATCTGCATAGCAAAGACAATAAATAATATCCGAAAAAAGTTCCTCACCAACATTCAAAATCCTTCTCTCAAAACCAAGGACTCTAAAATCCGCGCTCAGTCCAGTTTCTTCTTGAAGTTTTCGTTTGGCGCCATCGAGTACTTCTTCGCCTTTGCGGACACTGCCGCCCATGACTCCCTTCTTACCAAATGACGGATGTCTCTCGCGCACCTGATTCAATATCTGTATGCTATTTTTAGAGTTTTGGCTGACTATTGTGATCACGTTCATCTTGAATAGGTTTGCCACCTCACCTTTGGGATTTAGAGGATATTCGTCTGCAACATGCTTTATACCAGCCGTAGATAGCGAGTACCCGTCATCCTCCTTCAAAACCAGACCTTTCTTGACCAAAAACTGCAGATGATAATTGAAAAGATCGCTGGTAATATCGCCCGGCTTCATATCGCTATATCGAAGCTTTTGTGAGCTTAGAAGACGCGTCAGTATTTGATTTTGGATGTTTGAGGCCATTGTGGTCTATAATTTCTTGAGAATAAAATTGAGATAATTTCGTGATCCTGGCTTGAATTCTTCGAAATAAACTTTGGCAAATCCGGCATCGTGTAAGATCTTTTCTATCTCATTTTTCTGATAATAAGCGAAAAGTCTCGGTTTATCAACTCCAGAGCTTATATTATATTTTTCCTCATTACCTTCTATAAGTCCAAGACCAAATACTCCATCCGTCTTTAATATTCTGTGAATTTCAGCAAGAGCTGCGGACATTGAAGCTTTCGGAATATGAAGAAGCGATGTATAAGCCCAGGCACCATCGAAACTTTTATCAGTAAAAGGGATTATCATGAAATCTCCGACTACAGCTTCCAAACCTCTCTGTTTACACATTTCAATCATAGACAGAGATGCGTCCAGACATACGACGGAACAGCCGGCATCTTTCAAGATAACACCATCTCGTCCTGGTCCACTACCGACATCGAGGACTTTGCCGTGGCCAACATTTTCTGTGAATTTCGAAATTATAGTCGCTGGAAATCTCTTCCAGAAATCAGTGGTTTCCAGATCATATTCCTTAGCGAGCTTATTGTAAGTATCTATAGTTTTGTGGTCCATATAAATATATATTATCTATTCGTGATGTGATCAAAAGCATATCTTAGCGTCCCTCCGACTTTTTTGCCAGGGTTAAATATACCCTTCGGATCCCATATCTTTTTTACTTGTTCAAACAAACTGTAGACTTCTTCGCCGTATTGCATTTTGACGAAAGGTGTACGGATGATACCGTCATTGTGCTCACCTGTTATGGAGCCGCCGAACTTATGAACTAGCTTATAGACGCGAACGGATAGCTCTTCGATTATCTTATGAGATTTTGGATTATGTAGATCCATAAGTGGAATGATGTGGAAATTACCATCGCCAACATGTCCAGCTATAGTATAAGTCAATCTGTATTGATCCAAAATATCATAAAGTTGTGGCAAAAATTCCGTAAGATGTTCTGGTTTGACTACAAAATCATCTATGAAAGGCGCTGTGCGTAGTTTACTTGCATGTTTGCGTAACATATTGAAGCTCTCACGACGAATCACCCAGTATTTATTGGTAGCAGCGGCAGATCTAGTCACTTCAGTGCTCATACCCATAGCCCTGATAGCTTTCTCGGCCTGCTCAGCAGCATATACGGCTCCTTGCGGTGTATCAGAGGTGAACTCCGCCATAAGGACCATTTTCGGCACACCGCCGCGTATAACTGCCCACAGCTCAGGTAGAAAACTGATAGCCAGACGAAATATATTGCCCTTTAGTTGTCCAATTAGAGAAGGTAGAAATTTCACCGCCACTCGAAATGTGTGGTCGTCATAGGACTCGAAACTCTCTGGTCTGAACTTCATTATCTCTGCAGCTACGTGGCCTAGACTCTTCATATCCTTCAAGAAAACAACTAGAAGTCTAGAATGTGGCTTCGGCTTTATAAGAGCAAACTCTATCTCTGTCACTAAACCCAATGTCCCCTGTGAGCCGACAATCATCTTTGTTAGATCAAAAATCTTTTCAGTACCGCTTCCTCCTAGTGCTGGTCGATCATACATGACATTCCAGAGATAATACCCGCACGAATTCTTCGAAACAGTCGGACGAGCTTTTTGTATAATATCGTAATTCGTATCTATAAGTTCATGCATCTTGCGATATATCTCGCTCTGTATATTCGGAAATTTCTTCTGTTGTTCCAATTCTTGAAGTGTTAGTGGTCTGAATTCATATTCTTTACCATCTGCCAAAACTACTTTCAGTCGACGAATATACTTCTCAGTCTTACCGTAAGTGAGCGTCTTTTCTCCACCGGAATTATTGGCAACCATACCACCAACCGTGCAAATCTCACGCGAAGCTGGATAACTTGGAAGTATTTGACCACCGTGAGCAACGGTCGCTTTATCGAAATCTCGATAGTACACTCCGGGTTCGACGATAGCATAACCATCTCCAACTTCTTTTATATGATTGAAATATTTATTAAAATCTACTATGACCGATTGGCCAAGTGGTCCACCACTCATATCTGTACCAGCTGAGCGAGCAGTAATATTCATCGAACCTGCCAGAGAATGATCACTGACATACTGCACAAGTTTACTGAGAATATTAACATCTTTAGGCTGAGCCAATGCTTCTGGTTTCACTTCAAATATGCTCGCATCATGCGATACATTGAAAAGTGTCTGTGGAAATATATCAATCTCACATCCAGTGAGCTCTCTTATCTCTTTAGCATTGATCACGTTTGTATTATAGACTTACTTACGACCAGCGCGCAATGCATTGATTATAGGTATGAAGTCTGTCAAGAAATTGTAAGTAGCAGCACCGGCTGGACCAAGCAGTCCTAGTCCTGGTATGCCGACAGTCACCCAGACCAACCCGAAAGCATTTGTAATACCCCATATCCAGAAACTGGCAACCATAACACGGCGGACTTTCTGTGCCATAGATATTATCTCCGGGACCCGATCTATATGATCCTTCATGATTGTGACATCGGATGCTTCTATCGCCGCATCAGCACCTATACCACCCATGGCGATGGAGACATCGGCTAGAGCTAAACTAGCAGCATCATTTACACCGTCTCCAATATACGCGACTGTACTCTTGGTAGAACTGTGTTCTTTCTCAAATTTGCGAATAAAGTCAACCTTACCTTCTGGTGTTAGATCTGAATGATAATGTCTAAGATTCAATTCACGGGCTATAAGTGAGGCTGCCTGGCTATTGTCTCCGGTCAGCATATGCCATTCTAGTACACCAACTTTTTTAGTGTCGGTAATTATAGTTGTAGCCTGTGGACGAAGTTCATCAACATATGAAAGCAGTCCGACAACTTCCCCATTTATTGAGAGGCAAACTATACCACGGCCAGAATCTTTCTCTGTCTGAATATCTTTCTTGACTACTGCAGAAATACGCGAACCACGCGCCTCCATGAAAGATGCGCGACCCATCAACATAGCTTCACCGTCATGACTAAAAGATATTCCTTGTCCTGGTATCTCTTCTAACTCATCCGGCAGATGCGGCTTGATACTATAAGCAACGGCATATTCCATGATTGCGCGCGAGACGGCATGTCTAGACTCGGCGGCACCACCGACAAACCTCTTGGCTATCTCTTCGCGAGTCCAGAGACCGTACATCTTCACATCCACCACCTTTGGCTTACCGCGAGTAAGTGTCCCCGTCTTGTCCGTGAGTATATACTTAACCTTAGAAAGCTGTTCGAAAGCGCTGGACCCTTTCACTATAACTCCACGCCTAGCCGCATAAGCAATAGCTGCTGTATAAGCTAGTGGTACTGCCACCGCAATATCATCGGCACAGACGACCAATAAAATAGAGAGAATTATCTTCGGGTGTATGCCATATATATACATGCCTATAGACAAAACTAAGGATATGACTATATACCACTGCGTAAATCTATCAGCAGCCAGTTCAGATTGATTCTTATCTCGACTTGCCTCTTCGACCAAAGAAACCATTCGTGCAAGAGTAGTATCTGCACCAACTCTTTCTGTCTTTACAATAAGCGATCCGGATTCATTCATTGTCGAAGTGAAGACCTTGTCACCATTCTTCTTCGGCACAAGTTCGCTCTCACCAGTCAGAGTTGATTCATCTACTTCGGCTATACCAGACATCACAATTCCATCCACCGGGATACGATCGCCAGATTCTACCAAGACAAGGTCACCTGTTCTGACTTGGCTTATATGTACTTCTTTTACGGTGTCACCGATACGGATTCGTACTGATTCCACATGATATTTCATAAGACTCTGGATCGTCTTCTTGGCTCTAGCTTGAGTGATTTGATCGAATACACGAGCAAAGGCCAGCATCAGAGTGATAAATGCCGCGGAAGACCATTCATGAGATATAAGAGAAAAAGCTAGAGCTATAGTAGCTAGCATGTCTACAGATATTTTCTTTTTTACAAGAGTCTTCAGAGCACTTATAGCTACAGGTATTATTCCGAAAAATGCCAGCGCTGCCATAACCTGATGAAGCCATGGTGTTGTAGAGAAAATTTCTGATATAAGAAGAGATCCTGTTGATACGATCAGAATAATATCAAAAGTCATAAAGAACTTTTCTTCAAATTGAGCTAGGGTTGGAAAGTGTTTCGATGACATTTAATTTAGCTTTGTTATATCCCTTGGAAAAAATAATTGGAGCGTCCACTCGAACATTATGCGCAAGCGTTTTTTCAATGAAGCAAACTTCGATAGATATGTAGTGCGCCATATCCACCATGCAAAACGACCTTTTATGATGCGATTGAATACTTCACCAACAGCAAACCATTTACCGACAGAGACCAAACTACCATGCGACTTATACGAAAAGGTCTTGAGTGTTTTTTGATTTATAGATGCCATAATATTGTCCGATACAATATCAGCTTGTTGAACAGCCACTTGTGCTAACATCGGTTGAACACCAGCCGTATCACCAAGAGCAAAGACGCGCTCGTCATTGTTTACACGAAGAAAACTATCTGTATCCAGTCTGCCGTTTGTGGACATAGTCGATCCAGCATTGGCCAGACCATCACTACCAATAAAATCCAGTGTTATGGATTTTACTCCAGCAGCCCAAATCACAGTAGAGGTAGGTATAGTGTCAGCAACAGAACCGGTGGTCAATGAAAGTGTGTGTGAGGTGACATTGATTACTCTGGCATCGAGACGGACATCAACACCTTTCGCTTTTATATGATCGAGTACAGACTTACGCAGGACTGGACTAAATTGTTGTACAAGTTCCGCGCCAGCATGTATGAGAGTGATCTTGACTTCATTTCTATCAAAAAGGTTACTGTCAAAATAATAACGATCTACAATACCATGCACAAATTCTGTGAGTTCAGCGACAGTTTCTACTCCAGTCGGACCACCTCCAACCACAACAAAAGATAGGAGCTGGGCACGTTCGATCGGATCATCACACATCACAGACTCTTCAAAACAATCTATGATATGTGTGCGAATATTTACAGCATCACTTAGACTTTTCAGTGGTAAACAATATTTCTCTGCTCCTGGTATACCGTAATAATTCGTCTCGGCCCCAGTTGCGATCACTAGATAATCATAAGGTAATGTATGTTGTGAACCAATACTAGACATATGGACTCTATGCTCTCCAAGGTCTACTGATTTGACGATCCCCTGACAAAGAGCTATGCCAGTACCAGCGAAAACTTCACGAAGCGGTTCAGCAACACTTGTAGGACTGAGCGAACCAGTGGCCACTTCATGCAAAAGTGGTGTAAACAAAAAATAATTGGTCTTATTTACGATAGTGACATCTATAAGTCCTGCTTTGACATGCTTAGCAAGCTTCTTGGCAACATAAGTACCACCAAATCCAGCGCCAAGTATAACTACATGAGGTTTAAGCATGTATTCATTTTAACATACTCACGAATCTTATAATCCCGCCAAACGGATTGCTCCAAACAAAACTGCTACACCTACCAATGTCATAAGAGTGGTTAGAAATTTCGGATGAGCATGTTGACTCTCTGGTATAAGATCGCTAGCTCCAATGTATAGGAAAAATCCAGCAAACAAAGCAAGGATGATACTGAGTCCTTGTTCTGGAACCCTGAAGAAGAGTGTCGCCACAACACCCAAAACTGGCGCGATAGCATCTGCTATAAGCCAACGAAAAGCGTGCTTGGAACCATTCCTCAAAATCATATTCACTGTGTTTATACCATCAGAGAAGTCATGTACCAAGACGGCCACTGCGACAATAGAACCGATAGCTGTCGAGACTTGAAAAGCTAGACCAATAGCCACACCATCCAAGAAACTGTGTAGACATAAACTACCAGCACCTAGTATTCCACGCGAATGTTTATTCTCAACATGATTAATCTCCACATGACCACTGTCATGTTCGCTTGAATGATCATGAAAATGCAAAAAGATGAGTCGATCGAGTAAGAGATATATTATAAAACCCAGCGCTGTTATCTCCAGTATTGTATTGTTTGAGAAATATTTGCTACCAAGATCTAGTGATTCCGGAATCAGATCGAAGAATGCTACAGCAATTACCGCACCAGCTGAAAAACCTAGAATAAGGTGCAGCTTGTCTTTCAATTTGAGAGCAAAAAGTCCACCAAGGAGCGTGGCAAAAAATGTAGCTATTGAGATTAAGATAATTGTACTATTCATATCGTAATGCCTCTATCGGACTCTTCTTCGAAGCCTTACTAGCCGGATAACCACCAAATATCAATCCGATCAAAGCTGAGACTCCAAAGCCGAGTCCAGCACCTCCCCATGGAAATATGAACTGCCAGTTAACACCCAAGCCCTTCGACAAAATCAAAGCAATTATGAATGCCAGCGATGAACCTAGAATAATGCCTATGATACCACCGAGAATTGTCAGCATAACCGCTTCTATCAAGAACTGCCACAATATATCTCCATCTGTAGCACCAAGCGCCTTGCGTAGTCCGATCTCGCGGGTTCTCTCTGTTACCGCGACGAGCATTATATTCATGATGCCGACACCACCAACAAATAGCGCAATAGAAGCCACAGCAACAAGAAACCAAGTCAAAGCTCCGGTTATAGTCGATAGACGATTGGCTAGATCCTGTTGTGTTTGTACCGTAAAGTCCTCTTTCGTCGAATCGGTTATTCCGTGCGAGTCACGCAATGTCATACGTATATCATCTGCCGTCACGGTAACTGCCGCATCGGAAACTGCCTGGACAATGATACGTTGAAAATACTTTATACCTAGCAGATAATTCTGCGCTGTTGTATATGGGACGATAGCCATGCTGTCGAAGTTGAAGAGAGATCCCCCACCAGAAGGCGGTAATGCTGCAACAATCTTGAAGTTACGTCCTTTGATCTTTATTTTCTGACCAACAGGATCCGCGTCAGCGTTGTCGAAGAGATGCTCAACAACTTTCGAACCAATGACCACAACATCATTGCTTGAGACTACATCATCTTGTGTGAAGAAGGATCCATATTTAGGATTCAAGTCAAATATACTGGCCATGAGATCCGTAGCTCCAAATATACTAACCTGGTATGTATTGGCTTCAAATGAAGCTATATCAGCACCCAAGACTGTCGGCATTATGGACTTTAGGCCTGGGACATTGGCCTTATTCTGCAATGCCACAAGATCCTTCGGCTTCAAGGAATCACCATATAGTTGTGCAGAGTCGGATGGTCCAGTCGGTTCGCGACCAGGTATGATGGCTATTGTATTTGTGCCGAGACCTTGAACCTGTCCCAAAATAAGATCTTGCGCACCAGCACCAAGCGACACCACCAACATGATAGCTGTGATACCTATCACAATACCTAGAACAGTCAGAAAAGATCGTGAACGATTTGTAGTAAGTCCCGTCAATGCTGTTTTCATTCTGTGGCGTAATGTCATATTCTTTGATAATTATCTGCTTTATTTAACATATTCAGCATTTATAGACATGCGATTCTTCACCAACTGATCACTTTCTATAATACCGTCCATGAGTCGTATTATACGCTCAGCATGTTCGGCGGTGGATGTCTCGTGAGTTATGAGCACAATGGTTCTACCTTCTTCTTCATTTAGTTTTTGGAGGATAGACATGACATTTTTACCAGACTTAGAATCAAGGTTTCCTGTCGGCTCATCTGCAAATATAATGTCTGGGTTATTTATAAGTGACCGCGCTATGGCTAGACGCTGTTTTTCTCCACCAGAAAGCTCTGAGGGTTGATGATTCATACGGTGTCCAAGACCGACTGCTTCCACTACTTTCTTGGCTCGTTCATCCCATTCATTTTCTGGAACATCTGAATATACGAGTGGAAGTTTAGCGTTCTCCAGAACAGATGTGCGAGGCAAGAGATTGAAAGCTTGAAATACGAAGCCAACTTTCCTGTTGCGTAGAGCAGCAAGTTCGTCACGAGAATAAGAACCAATATCTTTTCCGTCGAAAATAAATTTTCCACTGGTTGGATCATCGAGCATACCCAATACATGTAGAAGTGTAGATTTTCCAGATCCGGAAGGACCCATTATTGCCAAGAACTCGCCACGACGCACAGAAAAACTCACCCCATCCAAGGCTTTTGTATCAGTCTCACCATCATGATAAGACTTCTTCAGATTTTTTACTTCTATAATGTTCATAATAAACCAGTAAATTGTCTCGACCTACTTTATGTAAGTCACAACCTTATCACCGGCTACAATACCAGATACGATTTCTGTTGTTCCATTTGAACCCTTCAAGCCCAAGACGACATTTACTGCCTTATAGGTTTTTCCATCTTTGTTCATGACGCGTACAGACCTAGTTCCATCGCTATTTATGATAATAGCTCTGGTCGGAACATACAGAACGCCGTTATGTCTATGAGTCAATATATCAGTATTGGCCGTCATGCCAGAACGAATACGGTCATCTGCTTTAGTAAATTGCAAAGTTACTTTGTAGGTTGGCACACCTTCAAGCATGGTTTCAGCTGGATCTATAAATGTAACCTTAGCGCCAAATATTGTATCTGAACCATAAGCATCCAATGTCACCTCGGCAGTATCACCGACTGTGGTCTTAGCTATATCTGCTTCTGGAACATATGCTTCTATCTTATATAAACCTTCACTCTGAACTGCAAAGCCAGCCATTCCAGGAGTAGTATATTCACCTTCATGAGGATCTGCGCGAGTGACAATACCGTCTATAGGAGAATAAATACGGCCTTTTGAAACAACTGCACTCAAAGAATCAACTGTCGCTTGTTGTGCGCGGATAGATTCAGAAGACACGCCAGAATTCTTCAGGACGAAACTGTTGTAAACCTCATCATAGCCAGTCTGTGCTTGGTCCAATCCTGCCTTGGCAGTAGAAACAGATGAGACTGCTTGATTCAATGTACTAAGACCAGTATTCATAATAGCTATATAAGAATCGATGGTCGTCTGAGATAGACTGGAATTGCCTGGATTCAGATCATTTACAATAACAGACAAATTATCCATAAATATTTTAATACTAGACATAGACTTATCAGCATCACTTAATGCCGATAATGCACTACCTGTGCTCGAAGAAATCTCTAGACCCGTCTTCCATGTCCTGAAATAATCACTAACCAAAAGACGATTGGAATCTATAGCTTGTTTGTCTGTATCGGATTGTGTACGAATGTTTATTGTTGGGTTGGCTGATTGAGGATTCTTAAAAAAATTATCAGCGTAATTTACAACCGCACTTTGTGCTAAGACATAACCACTACTTACAGCATTTACGGCATTTACTTTTGCATTATTGAGAGCTGCACTGGCGGAATCAACTCTAGCTTTTTCCAACTGGAGTTCTTCTGGGCGTAGAGAACGAGTAATATCGTCCAGTTTCGCTTGAGCAGATGCCAAAGAAGCAACCGCATCGGCATTATCCAAAGAAGCTAGCAGATCCCCCTTTTTTACTTTGTCTCCGACTTTTACAAAAATGTGTGCTATGGAACCACTGGAACCAAAAGATAGGTCGGCCTTGTCAACTGGAGATATTTTTCCGGTCACACCAACTTTCTCTATCACATCACCAATAGTAGCGACTGAAGATTCAATAGTCGTGGCCGAACCACCTCGTAATAACAAGTAAGCTATAAAAATAACCAAAACAGAAGTCACAGCTATCACATATTTATTTTTGAAAAAGTGTTTCATATTTTATAAAAATTATTTAGATTCCGTCGCGATGATAGAATCTTTTGCCATATCCGTCGCGTTCTTAGCACCACCCTCTACCACTTGAACACCTATTCGTTTTTGCAACATGACCCTGACCTCTTCAGCCAAATCTGTATCTATAGGATCAAATATTGTATCTGTGCCATCTTTACTACTACTGTTGCTATGACCAGCAGTTGCAAGTACTAGACGGCTCACACCGAAAAACTGATATATGAGTGGCTTGGTAATATCGACATTTTGAATCTGACGATAAGGTATAGACACTTCTTTTATATCGAATATTCCTCGTCTTAATTTAAGGTCGAATTCTTCCATAGTAAATGTATAGTTGCGGTGCTCTATGCGAGCGATTATATAGCCAATGATGAACCAAAGAACACCTATCGCCAAAGTGATAACTGCCAGAAGAGAAACAACGGATGAGACAATATGATCCGAAGATATATTGCCATTAGAAAGAAATGTAAAATATCCTGACAGACCTTGACCTATAAAATCTTTCGCCGAGCCTAAGATAACAGCAAGGAGCATCAGAACTGCGGCTGTCGTCGTCTTCTTGGACAAAAGCAGTAACCAGGTCCTACGGCCTAGATTTTGCTCTACATTTGGAATAATCATGCAAACATTATAACACTTCAAGATACAAAAATCTCATCAGAAAAATACTCCGATTTCTCAAGCGACATATCATCACGGATAATCATATATTCAAATTCATAAACACCCTTAAATAGATCTGCTGGCACAAAAAACAAACAAGTGGCAAGTGCGTCAGCCAAAAGTGCTGTCTTGGCTGAAACCCAAACCGCTTTGATGTCTTTCGGTGAAGTCAGTGTCTTCGGGTTTATGATATGTGTAAAGTCTCCCCATTTACGACGATTCCCAGCTGAACCACAAATAGCACCATTGCCAAGTAAATAGACCCCAACTACCTGATCTTTGTTGTCTGGATGTTCAAGACCTATGCGGATAGAATCGCTACCCCTACGAAGAATATCTCCGCCAGCATCTATGCAGTAGCCAAAGATGTCATTATCTTGCAGGACATGGCCAATCAAATCGATGATATATCCCTTCCCTGCCGCTCCGAAATCCAACATGACCGGCTCCTTCACTAAAAGTTTAGGATGTTTATAATCAAGCACATCATCCCATGCTGGTGGTGCTTTCAGTTCTCCGGTCTGTTGCAAAGAATATTTCGCATCATAACCAGCATCCGATAGAAGTCGTCCTGCGAGTGGTGTAAAAAATCCACCAGTTCGGATATATAAATCATGGTACAAAGAAAGCATAGTCTCCGCATCTCGAGGCAATAAGAAAGTTCCAGCTTCTTTTGAAATCTTGGTGACCAGAGAATCATCACGAAAACGCGAATATACTTTTTCGAAATCCTCTATGCGTAGTTTTATCTTCGACAAGAGATCTGCTTCTTCGGCTTTATCTAGGTCTCTATATATATCTATATGCCATGTCGTACCTACTGCTTTGAAGTCAAATTGCACCATATAAAATAATGCTTGTGCGTATTAAGCTTTTGCTTGTGCTTTTATTTGAGAGAGGGCGTTATTGAAACCAATCGGAGTCAATGAGGAACCAGAAATTCTTGTCAGGTTTAAAGTCGAGATGTCTTGACCGACAACATATGACTGATAACCAGAGAGGAATCTGCTTATGTATTTCTGTGAAGTACGATCTGCTGATTGTACAGTAACAGATGCAGAAGTGACGATATCGTTAGCAATAGTCAATGTAACCAATAATTGGTCCTGTCCACCTGGAGACATGTATGATCCATTGGCAGAATAGGTGCCGTTTTTATAAGCATAAACAGATTTCTTCGTAATAGCAGGTGGTGGTGTCGTAGAGACGACTGGTTTATTGACAACTGCAGGTGTGTTCACTACCCCTCCATCCTCATCACTCTCTTCAGAATCTCCATAAGAAACCTGTAAAGGGGTTGTTGGTGCTGAGACTGGTGGTGTAACAGATTTTGAATGATTTCCAAATAATATCGTCGACCCTATCACTCCTACAATGACTACAACGCTAATAGCTATACCTATATTTTTTTGAGAAATTCCTTGTTCCATTATCTTAAATAATTAATCTGATTCTGTTTTCTTTGTATGCAAAGCAGATCAGGTCCATTCATAAATACCACAAAAGTTGCTACTGCCAAGCCGAGATCACGAACGCCAATCTCTCCATATCCAACGACCCACATGATATCAAAGAGATGTAGGGATAACAAAAGAGCTGCTAGTCTTGTCTGCCAACCAAAGAGAAGCATCAGACCGAAGACTAACTCAAACAATGCATTGAAATAAACCAGGACAGTAGCGTCCATATGTGATATAGATACAATCGAATCTGGAACAAATGCTGTCCATGCACTAGCATTTATGAGTTGCTGAAGACTAAACCACAAGATTACAGCTACCATACCGTAACGAAGCACACTCGGACTGTATAGTTCAATGAATGAAATGAATTTTTGCATATATTTATTGTACCATATATGTACGAGTGTATCGGAAAATTTGGTGCGCCACTACCTTGTATTGTGGGGTTTTTTGCGATATTCTGCATGATGTTAGTCAGTAGTCTGTAAATTGCGGGATCATGTACGGTTCTCTTAAAATACAACATTGCGGGATCATGTACGGTTCTCTTAAAATACAACATTGCGGGATCATGTACGGTTCTCTTAAAATACAACATTGCGGGATCATCTAATGGTAGGATGCGACTCTCTGAAAGTCGTCATCTTGGTTCGAATCCAAGTCCCGCAGCTATTTCGTTCGGAACAAACTCAAAATTTCCCGACGACAACGTTCGCTCGCCCAGCCCCGCTTGTGGCGGGGCTGGGCTCGCATTTGCGGCGGCTTCGCCGCCGTTCTGGGGCAAAATGAAGCGGAATTTAATCGTTTCGGGCGAGTAAAAAATGTTTGAAAGAAATTTTTTAGCAAAAAGATTTCTTTCAATTCCTTTTGTTTTTTTGATTCCGTCAACGAAAAATTTTAGAGTGCGTGTGAGGTTTTCGGCGGAAAATTTAGAGCATTCGTCTGTTAGTTCGTGTCCTTCTCGGTGTCCAGCATTTGTGTCGTTGTTTAATCGGAAAACAAGATTTTCGATATAGTTTTTATCCACCAAAATTCGTTCTAAATTTTCCAAACAAAAATTTTCCAATCGTTCGGCGGACACTTGTTTTACGGGACAAGTTTGCCAATCAAATTTAGTCGTAGAAGTGCAACGATAATAATAATATCGGCGGTTAAATTTTCCGTTTGTGTGTTTGTTGCTAAAACTCGCGCTCATACTTGAGCCACAACTTTCACATTTTATCAGTCCGCCGAAAAGAAAATTTTTGTAAACTCTAAAATTTTTCAGTTTTTCCTTATGGATTTTTTGAGCAAGAGCAAAAATTTCTTCTGAAATTATTGGCTCGTGTATTCCTTGATAAATTTCGCTATTATGTTTAACTTTTCCGATATAAACTGGATTTCGTAAAAGGTAAGCAATAATCGTTTTTGAGAAATTTTTGCCATACTTACTTTTTATGCCTTGCTTCTTTAAATTTTTGTAGGTTTCTGCCAACGAGCCAGTTTCAACATAAGTTTCAAAAATTGATTTTATTTCCTTTGCTTCTTTCGGATTGACGACAATTTTTTTGTTTTCTCGCGAATATCCATAAGGAGTAAAACCGCCATTGCACAAACCTTTTTTAGCTCGCTCTAACATTTTATCTCTGGTTCTTTCACTTGTCAGCTCTCGCTCAAACTGCGAAAAAGTAAGCATTATATTTCGCAAAAGCCGACCTGCTGGTGTAGAAGTGTCGAATCTTTCCGTAATGGAAATAAAATCAATTTTTGCTTGCTCAAAAAGTTCAATCAGTTGGTAAAAATCTTTCGGCGAACGAGTGAGCCGATCAATTTTATAAACCAAAACCACATCAATTTTTTCTTTTTTCAAATCCGAAAGCAACTCCTGAATTTTAGGTCGTTGCAGGGTTGCCCCTGAAAATCCAGCGTCATTGTAAATTTTGAAAACTTGCCAATTATTTTGGCTGGCGATAAACGAGCGAATTTTTTGCTCTTGGGCTTCGCAAGACGAAAATTCTTTTTCCGCTTGCATATCAGTTGAAACACGAGTATAAACTGCGCAATTTTTTGTTTGCATATTTTTTTAACCAAAAGGGCAACCCTGTCGCACCAACCGTGAAGCACACGATTGAACAGAAGTTGCCCGTCTGGTGATACAATTTTATTTATTATATCAAAACGGTGCTTCAATTTGGTTGGTGCAATTTCATTATACCAAAGATTTGAAAAAAGAAAAAATTACTCGCCCGAAACGATTAAATTCCGCTTCATTTTGCCCCAGAACGGCGGCGAAGCCGCCGCAAATGCGAGCCCAGCCCCGCCACAAGCGGGGCTGGGCGAGCGAACGTTGTCGTCGGGAAATTTTGAGTTTGTTCCGAACGAAATAGCTGCCGAATAATTTTGTTATAAACAAATGAAACAAATTGCATTAATTAACAAGGAAAATGTTTCGCCTGAAGAGGCTGAAAAGTTTTCTGTTAGAGAGGCATCGCGTGCAATAGTTTTTGATGATAACAAGATGGTTGCCTTACTTCATGCTACAAATTATGGCTATCATAAGCTGCCGGGTGGAGGTATTGAGAAAGGTGAAGATCCAGAAACTGCCATGAAGCGTGAGTGTGTCGAGGAAATTGGCTGCACAGTTAAGGTTATAAGTGAATTGGGTAAGATTCTTGAATATAGGAAGAAATATAATTTACGTCAGACATCCTATTGTTACATAGCGGAGGTTGTTGGTAAAAAGGGAGCACCAAATCTAATGGAAGATGAGATGGAAGAAGGCTTTCAAACTATTTGGATGCCACTCAAAGAAGCATATGAGATGGTTCGTAATAGTGATACTAATGGAATATATGAGGCTCAATATATGGTTGCAAGGGATACAGCTTTCCTTCAGGCAGCCGTAGACTCAATGCTACTGTGACAGATGCTCGTATTCTAAACAGTATTTTGCTGACCTAGGTGCGTCAGAAATTGCACAAGGAAAATGATACAATATGCTTACATGGTCTTGCTCTGGATGAATATAAAAATGAAAAATAATAAAATCTGGTTTGTTAATAAGACTTATGGATATGGATGGACTCCATCTACCTGGGAAGGATGGCTCGTCTTATTTTTGTGGCTTATTATTTTTATACCATTAACCTTGTTTGTAAAATATAATTTGGTCTTGAGTATGATAGGGATATTCTTCATCACTGGCCTTTTGCTATTTATCTGCTATAAGAAAGGCGAAAAGCCTCGTTGGCAGTGGGGAAAAAGAAAAGAATAAGATATAATAATACATATGAAAGCTTATGACTGGTATAAATCTCTTTTGAAACCGAGCTGGGCGCCACCATCTTGGCTTTTTGGACCTGTGTGGTCAGTCTTATATATACTCATTGCAGCATCCTATGGATATGTGGTCTATCTGTATTTCACGAAAAAAATTTCATTCATTATCTTGTTGCCATTCATTCTGAATATAATCTTCAACCTAATTTTTACCTCAATACAATTCGGCTTAAAAAATAATTTTCTAGCTGGAGTAGACATCCTTTTGGTACTTGGTACCCTAATCTGGGCACTCATTGCCATCTATCCTTATGCAAAATGGGTTACTTTTATCAATACTCCATACCTACTCTGGGTCTGCTTTGCAACTTTTCTCCAACTCACAATCACTTTCCTAAATATGTAAAAAGGCCGCTATTGGTATATAATATGTAGTATATGAAAATAACTACATCACAACTGTTCCCTAATATATTAAGAATTATCATCCTTGGGGTTATTGCTCTTATCTTGAGTCTCTATTCCATCTCCCCTGTTCCAGATAAAAACCTACCACAAGGTATGTCCAAACAAGATCAGATAAATCTGAAAAATTCCGTATTATCGTCATTACAGTCACAAAGAGCATCTAGCACCGAATCCTTGTTGGACCAATACATATCTACACTTTGTGGTATCGACAATTTCAAAATTGTAACTGTGACAGGTACAAAAGCCGGCACAGTCCTCCCTTCCAGCACTGTCTCGGCCGCTGGTATAAGACAGCTTGCTCCAACGGTGTGTATGAATACATTTGTCGGAAACTATAAGAAAATGTTCGTCGCCCAAGGTGCTGGTACAAATGGATCATGGTTCAACACATCTTCTCCAGATGGCAATATCTCCATATATGCAAATACAAAAGAGATATCAGACCTTGGTCAGGATGTCCTCATCCTCGAAGAAAGAGATGTTATGAAGATAAAAGGTGAAGTATCTATAAGCCAATTCAAGATATTCAAGGATTCCATGCTCAAGAAAAGTTCCGTGACTATGACTTTGACTGAAACAAAACCTCTCTTGGATAAAAGCCTCGAAGACCTCCAAAAACAATACCCTAAGAGCTGGAATAGTGCAGAGTTTCAATATCAGATGTAAATATGCTAGGATAACTCCATTATGAGATATTTCATCGGAAGCCTGCTTCGTGGAGAAGTGGCTGAATATTACAAGACTACTTGCATCGACTTATCTAACCGTTTTGGTATAGCAAACGTGTCTGACATTGTGCCACCACATATTACCGTCAAAACCTCCTTTGAGAAGCCAAATGCCGAAATTATCGATGAATGTCTCTCTCTCAACACTGAAGTAGTGCCATTCCCTATTTCTCTATCAAATTGGAATCATTTTGGTACAAGGACAATCTTCATGGAAGGTAATAAGCCGAGCATCGAACTCAAAGCTTATACCGATAGTATCGTGACGAAACTACGCGCTGCCGGCATACCATCTACTATAGAAGAAAAAGAACTACAGATCCGTATGTCCATAGCTCGTTTCTTGAAACCTCAAGAATATCAAAATGTCTGGAATTATCTGCAAACCGTACCGGCTCCGAAGTTCGATATGACATTCGATAACCTAACTATATTCTACAAAGAAAATAATGACGATAAGGCTTGGAAAGTACTCAAGACTTTCCCTTTGACCGGGCGGCCTTCATAAAAGCTGTAAATAGAGGGTGTGGTGACAGAGGTCTAGCCAAGAACTCTGGATGAAACTGCGTGCCAAGGAAAAATGGATGCTGACCTTCACCATTTCCATGAGGCAATTCTGCTATTTCCATAAGTGAACCATCTGGAGATTTTCCAGAAAATACTAGTCCACCTTTCTCCAACCTCTCAATATATTTTGGATTTACTTCATAACGGTGACGATGACGCTCTTTTATACTACTACCAGCCTCCAGTTTGCCAGCTAATTCATATGCCTCATAAGCGACTGTACCTTTTGCCAATTTAGAAGTATATAGACCAAGTCTCATAGTGCCACCATATTTACCTTCAGCGATCTTCTTCTTCTGATCTGGCATAAAGTCGATGATAAGATGTGGCGCCTTCGGATCTATCTCAGCAGTCTGTGCTCCAACAAGGCCGAGGACATTGCGGGCGTATTCTATTGTCATAAGTTGCATACCATAGCAGAGACCGAAATAAGGTATCTTCTTCTCACGAGCGTAGCGAATCACATTGAGCTTACCTTCTATACCAGTCTCACCAAATCCGCCAGGAACAATAATACCTGCGAATTGATCGAGTGATGAATAGTCAGGATTCTTGGACTCGAAATCACGCGAATTTACAGTGTGAATAACAGCTTTAACTCCGACGGCATATGCTGAGAATTTAATAGCTTCCAGAACTGATAGATAAGCATCTGACAATATAAAATCACCAGTATTGAAATATTTACCAACAACGCCTATGTGAATCTCTTTGTGAACATGGTTCTTGATACCTTTTGCCATCTTTATCCATGCCTTAAATGAACTGTTCGTTTTGGTCTTAGGAAGATTCAAAACATCTAGCACTTGTTCTGCCAAATAATCCTTTTCAAAATTTACGGGCACATCATAAATACTCTTTATATCTGGCGCAGATATGACTCTCTCAACCGGTATACTACAAGCCGAAGCAATCTTCTCTTTACGCTTCTTATCTATAGGACTAGACGCTCTAGCGATAATAAAGTCGGCGTTGATACCATAAGATGCTAGTTGGCGAGCGGCATTTTGTGTAGGTTTTGATTTCATCTCACCAAGATTTCCTGGTGTAGGCAGATAGCTCACCATCATAAAGGCGACATCTGCTGGATGATACATCTTGAATACTCTGGCCGCTTCCATAAACATCACATTTTGGTAGTCACCAATAGTACCGCCGATCTCTATTATAGAAATATCTGACTTATTCACTTTAGCGGCATGCTCCAGTCGGTGGACGATCTCGTCACGGATTTGTTCGGCGTCAACACATTTACCAGCATAACCAAGCGAGCGTTCCTTCTCTATGACGTGCTTATAGACCATTCCGCTTGTCATATAATCATCTGAGGCTAGATCGTGTCCCAAGAACCTCTCATAATTACCCATATCTTGATCTGTCTCTAGACCAGAATTGAGGACAAAAACTTCCCCGTGTTCTGTAGGATGCATTGTACCAGCGTCGACATTTAAATAAGGATCAACCTTTACTAGATTGACCTTATATCCTTTCGCCGTGAGTAGTGTACCGATGGACGACACCGCAATACCCTTACCTACTCCAGACATCACACCTCCAATGACGAAGATGTATTTATGCTTAGCTTTATTCTTCATGTTGGGATGATTATACCTTTAAATACCTCCTGGCCGCCACATAGCTAGATAAGCCTCCAAGGATGATGCCTGCAGACATAATGATACAGAATATCTGACCAAAGTTTCTAATGAAATAGTTCGAGAAGACATTTACCATCAGTTGAAAATTCGCTGCTACATCTACTCCAGCCAATCTCAAGATGATAGAGTCTCCCCAATAAGAAACAGCAGCCAATATGATGAGTGTGATGACTCCGGATATAACACCGTACATAATCCCTGATACTACAAATGGTCCTCTCACATAAGTGTTGCTAGCTCCAACAAGCTTCATAACCGAGATTTCATCTCTCGCGGCGTATATGATCAAACGGATAGTATTGAAGACAACAATTATCGCTACTATAACAAATATCATAGCTACAACTGAACCGGCTTTTTCTACAGTCGGTATGATGGAACTTAGACGATCTATGATCAATTTATTTTCTTGATAGTTGATCTTCTCTATGATCGGAGTACCGCTAGTATCTGTAGGATTCTTATTCTGCAAAAATGTGGCAATACTACCGTACTGTCCAGGATCTTTGGCTCTTATATTTAGAGAAGCTGGAAATGGATTTGTGCCAATCTCATCCAACCCTTGCATTATGAGAGTGTTGTCTTGCCAACGCGTCTTGAACGAGGTTAGTGCTTGTTCACTAGAAATATAAGAAGTACTTGCCACTTGTGGCAATATGTTTATATCCTTCTGCAAAGCCAAAATATCTGACTCTCTCGTATTTAGTGTGAAATAGACATTTACATCAACTTTATTTTTTACTTCAATCAAAAGAGATCTGGCAAAAGCTGTAGACAATATCAATCCTCCAAAAGCACAAAGGGACAGCGTAATAACCACTATAGCCGCGAATGACAAGAACCCATTGCGCCAAAAGTTTACGAAACCTGTGCGAGCTATGCGTTTAAAAGCTGTGAAAATCATGTGTTTATTATAAAATATATTTACCTGTCTTATCATCTCTGATAATCTTGCCCTTCTCCATCGTTATGACTCTACCACCAACAGCGTCTACGACGCCCTTATTGTGAGTAGTAAGCAAAATTGTCGTACCAAGCTCATTTATCTTCTTCAAGATGCGGATAACCTCAAAAGTATTCGTAGGATCGAGATTCCCTGTTGGCTCATCTGCAATGATGATATCCGGCTGATTTACTATAGCACGCGCTATAGCCACCCTCTGACTCTCTCCACCAGAAAGCTGATGTGGAAAATTCCATATCTTATGACCTAGATCTACAAGATCGAGTACGTGTGGAACATCGGCAGCTATCTGACTGTCACTGCGACCGGACGCTTCCATAGCGAAGGCTATATTTTCATAGACAGTTTTGTTTGGTATCAAACGATAATCCTGGAAAACCATGCCAACACGACGGCGTAGTTTATTCATCTGCTTCTTATTCAACTTGTTCACATTTAAAGATTCAAAAGAAATAGTTCCACTGGTCGGACGATCCTCGGCTATAAGAAGCTTCATCAGAGTAGTCTTACCTGCACCGGAATGACCCACTATGGTCACAAACTCTCTTGGCTCAACGCCAAAGTTTATATTATCGAGTGCAACAGACTTATCTGAATACACTTTTGAGACTTTGTCGTAATAAATCATGTGTAAATTATAACACCTTTTCCGCCTCAATAAATTCATCTATATCGCCGTCCAAAACCTTATCAACTTGAGCCGTCTCGACTCCAGTACGATGATCTTTCACCATTTTGTATGGATGAAGGACATATGAGCGGATCTGATTCCCCCATTCTATCGAGGTCGTTGAAGAGAGCTGCATGCCGCGCTCTTTTGCAATACGCTCTTCTTCCATACGTTTCCATATCTTGCCGCGCAATATCTCAAATGCTTTCTCGCGATTCTGCGCCTGTGATCGTTCAGAGGTTACATGTATGGAAATGCCTGTAGGCTTATGCACCAGGCGTACGGCTGTCTCGCGCTTATTCACATTTTGGCCGCCAGGACCTCCAGATTTGGCTATAGTGATCTCCACATCATTGTCGGAGATAACCACGTCATCTGAAGATGCCGCCTTTTCTAGCTTTGGTATAATCTCGACCAAAGAGAAAGATGTATGACGCTTGTCATTGGCATTGAAAGGAGAAATGCGGACAAGCCTATGCACACCAGATTCGTTTTTCAATGTGCCATAGACGCCCATTCCACCAGAACCGACTGCGCCAGATTTGCTAGAGATCTCCACGGTTACATTGCGATATCCACCATGATCGTTTGAGTTCGAATGCACAACAGACCAGCCCCAACCTTTTTCAGTGGCATATTTGCTGTACATACGCAGTAATATTCCAGAAAAATCCTCAGCGTCATCGCCGCCGGCTCCAGAGAGAATAGTGAGAATAGCGTCACCTTTGTCGTATTTTCCTACTCCAGCCAATTGGTCTTTCAGGGTCTGTAGTTCCTTTATAGTCGCCTGTGCACGAGATTTGTCAGACCAAAAACCATCTGCATTCATCGACGCTTCCAGTTCAGTGATTTTCTGTTGGATTTTTTCTTTTTGATTATTCATCTTGGAGCCAAAGCCCGGGATCGAACCGGGGACCCTCGCTTTACGAAAGCGATGCTCTACCAACTGAGCTACTTTGGCTGATTTTCAATGCATTATACCAAGACAGCTACTTTGGCAACATCTGGAGCCGTTGGCCAGAATTGAACTGGCGACCTACTCCTTACCATGGAGTTGCTCTACCATCTGAGCTACAACGGCGGTTCCCGGCTATAGTACTATGCTTTGCGCAGTTTCTCAACCATAAGCCCGACGAATGCTCCGATGACGAAGTAATAAGCGAGAACTGAGACAACATATACAAACTGATAGTTAAGCATTGAATTTGCTAAAGGTGACGACCAGAGAGGCATCAGTGAATTTGTGAATATATCCTCTATAA
Source organism: Candidatus Tayloriibacteriota bacterium (assembly GCA_037130865.1). GTDB lineage: Bacteria > Patescibacteriota > Minisyncoccia > Phycocordibacterales > PALSA-1337 > C7867-002. The sequence goes on from JBAXSG010000002.1 coordinate 42,218, forward strand.
ATCTGGCAAATGGTGCCACACAAGATACTTCGCCACATATTTTGAAGAAAAAACTCGGCACAAATATCAGCTGAAATATGATAAATAGAAAAGCTATACCAGCTCCAATCGAGCCACCCTTAGCCCAATGTGGCCAACCTTTCCAATGATTATGGTCGTGCATGTTTGATATAGCAATAAAAATTATAAAGACCTTGGTATGATTTCCGTCAATTGACCATTTTTAATAGAAAAATTCTTCGTTGCACAAACCGATGGTGGAACAGTAAATGGTTCATTCAACTTGCGATCATAATAATTGAATGATGCGACATTGTTCGAAATACTAATAGTTTGTGGAGCAATACGGTCTCCGAGAAAGATAGGGTTGGTATTTACATACACATCACCTTCTTTCACGAAAGCGATAGCATAGAAAAATGTTCCACTACCACCGTGGTCTTGGGTTACAAAAGCTGCAACTGTTCCAGTTCCAACGCCGATGTCGCCAGATACTGCATTACCAAATATTTTAGTAATAACTGTTGAAGAAGCGCCTACAGGAGGTGGATTTTCTGTATTTTTATTACTGGAACTTTTGAAGATCTCCGTGAGGCCGAAGACATACATTCCAGTCAAAATCACTGTGAAAGCGAGCAGGACTAAATAATAATGTGACCTTTTGTATCCGTGGTGGATTACCATGGTGTATATATTAACACAAAAACTATGGCACACTAAGCCTTGGTTGTAGGTGTCCTGCTTGTTGGTGTATTACCATCGATGATGTCCTTATCTCCGTTGTCTGGATTTTCAGATGCAGCATCTATCGCACCTTGTCTGGACACAGACAACTCCGGCATCTCACTTACCAATCTTATGACATTTGTCCTCAATTTGAATTTATCCGTTATAGGAGTGAATACGCTCACAACATCAGCAATTCTAGGATTTTCTTCTTTTTCCAAATCTTTAATATAGTTTAACATCTTGTCCGGACAAAAATTTGGATCGATTTTCTTGATCGTTTCAATAATCTCATACAACTTATCGAAGCTTTTGGTATCTGTGAATTCTTGGACAAAAAATGCTTCTCTGCTTATTCCACCCTCTTGCGTGAATGATTCAGTCATATGTTTAATGTTATCGACTTATTAATACTATTGTAACACTCTCAAATGCGCGCCCGATGGGACTCGAACCCACGGTCTATCCCGTGACAGGGGATTGTTTTAGCCAGCTAAACTACGGGCGCATTTTCTTGAACTTCTCAAATATAAGCTTCTTTCTAGCTAGATAAAGCTTATGGGGCATATTATACATGATTTCATACAATTTCAAAGAATCCAATGTGCTGTATTGCAATCTTCCATATGTCTTATCTTTATTCGAGAATAATGAGCCACCGACTAAATCCAATTCTTTCAGAATCGATTTGAGAGATTTGAGAAAACCAAATGAACCACTTGTGAATATAGACATTATGCCGTAAGCATTTTTGGTGCGGTTTTTGTGGGTACGACCCAGCCAGACGCACCCATCACCATCAAAGTAACCTCTAACAAAGTCTCCTACAAACTCTTTTGGTATAAGTGGCAATTCCATGCGTTTTACTTTATTTTCTTCCAACTTTAAAGCCGCTAGATCATTGAACCATTCCCTGCTCCCTATCTGTAAGCGATAAACTTTGCCAGATCTCGGAGATCTTCTGGAAATCTTGTGTTCGGATTTAAATGATTCACGTATTCTATATAAAAGTTCGCGGTCAGCTGAATACAAAACTATAAAATGTGTGCCACGCTTGGTCACCGATACGCCACCATCCGCAAACATAAACCCCAAAATATAGGCCATATCAGATGACCAGTGTTTGAAAAAACTCCTGTCGTAATTACGAATAATAGGCATAATAGATAAATTATTATCTCAGACAAATGTGTCGGCGGAAGGAATTGCACCTTCGACCTTGGGCTTATGAGTCCCACGCTCTAACTAACTGAGCTACGCCGACATCTAGCTGGCGCCAAGACTAATATGGCGCTCTTAGAGAATAGCAAATCACAGCCCCTTGCACAATAAGCAGCATTGTGGCAAAATGGTCTATCATAGGCTGTATAGCAAGTTCGAAGTAAGCCATACCGCGGGGTAGAGCAGCGGTAGCTCGTCAGGCTCATAACCTGAAGATCGCCGGTTCGATTCCGGCCCCCGCAACAACGATTTGACATTTATAAGTGTTTCTGATATAATACTAAAGAATCAGCTTTCGAGTACACTGGATGTGTATTTCATTGACAAAGCAATAACTTCACAAAAAACAAGGAAGGTTAGACATGAATAAACTGAAAGAAACGCTGTCAGCAGTGTGGAAGGCGGCGCGATATTCATTCGCGTTCTGCCTCAGGAACAACAAAAGGGACACAATCATTGTATGGGCTCTTCTATTCGTACAAACATTGCTCGGATATGGAATGATCTTACTCATGGGGAAACTCATCAGTGTGGTCCAATTCCACCTCTCGGAAGCAAATCATGGGGTAATGAGCGTCAGTAACTTTTTGAAAGGTGGCGCATGCTTCCCTATCATTCTGTTCATTGTTGCATTGTTTTTGGAGATCATCATACAGAAATATAAATCATTCATTGCGAGTCGTCAGCGACACGTCCTTCGTGTAGCAAATACACAGGAGATGAACAAACTGCGAGCATCCTTGGATATTGCTCGCAAGAGAAGCAAGTTGTATGACGACATTGAGAAAAAAGTCGACGAGCTCCCCGATGGTTGGTATACCCGAATAGCTTTCGCGGGAGAAACAATGGAGTTTGGTGGGGCCTTTCTAGGTTTCACCATCTTCGGAATATCTCTTCTTACCAAACATCCAGGATATGTGTTAATACTTATGGCCTCATCTATACCGATGGTGTTTGCAGAGTTCGTGGCCGTCAGTAGGTCTTGGAAGTGGGCAATGGAATTGATTCCGCACCATAAGCGTCGTGGCGTATTGCAACAAGCATTCTCTGGGACGACATCGTTCTTGCAGGGTGTCATGTTCAATCAGCTGCCGACACTCTCCGTGCAAATCAAGGAGAACCATGACTATGTCATCGGGACCATGGATAAGTTGCGATGGAGCAACTTGAAGATCACTCTTGGAGCATACGTGATTGCTATGGCAGGCCTCAGTCTCGTACTCATGCACTCTGTCTACAATACCATCTCAATCGGAGGTGACATTGGTGTGTTGACGATCATTGTTGCATCGGCTCGGCGATTTCAATCGTCAATCCGTGATATCGTCTTGCAAATAGCAAACCAATGGCAAAGTGTCAAAGGTATGATCATCATCGAAGAAGAATACTTCGGTATGAAACCAATGCTTGAGACGAGTAATCCGATAGCTCCAACATTCAAGAGCGCGCCGATGATCAGGTTTGAAAATGTGAGCTTCTCATATCCAGACTGCGACTCGAAAGTGCTTAAGAACGTGTCGTTCACAGTAGAACCAGGTAGCAAGTTAGTTATTATCGGCAAGAATGGTAGTGGCAAATCGTCGCTTATCGGGCTGATGCTAAGACATTATGATCCGACAGAAGGAGACATTATGGTTGGAGACCTAAACCTACGGAGTATCGCGCCAGCAAATTGGAGCGAGTACGCCAGTGCCCTTCTGCAAAACTTCGCCATCTTCGACCGCCAGATCGGGACGGAGATCGCATCGTCTAGACTGGATCGTCCAGTCGATATGGATGGTGTGGTAAAGGCGGCCACATTCGCTGGATTCAATACGGTCGTGGGCGAGGATCCGAAAGGATACAACTCACAGATCGGTACAGAATTCGGTGGACGGGAGTTCTCGGGTGGTGAAGAGCAGCGGTTGGCACTTGCCAGAACTCGATATCGGAACACTCCGATTTTGATTCTGGATGAGCCTGATGCGAAGCTCGATCCTGAGGCAGCGAAAAATCTGATAGACAACGTGTTTGCATTGAAAGGAGTCACGGTCATCATCGTGACTCAGCACGTTTCTAGGGCCGCTCACGGTGACAAGATTGTGGTATTGGATCATGGTGAAGTTGTTGGAACTGGGACACATTCGGAACTAATGTCTTCGAACGCACGGTACGCGGCAATGTTCACCAAGGATCAAGAGCGTCTCGGTAATATCGGTAATAGCTGACGTGAAACTATAAGGTCGGGGAGTTCAACTCTCCCCGGCCTTTTATCTTATATATAGTAAAACTCCTCAAAAACTTTCTTGTAGAGGTTGATAACCCTCTTGGCTTCATACTGATTCAATGACGTGGTAGAACCTTCGTGAGCGATCTGGTTGCGAATCTTATGAGCTTCCCAAGCCTCATCTAGTGTATTGAAATCGGACTTCTCTACCCTTTTGAGTTTCTCACCGACACTTTCTCCGTGATACTCCATTTTGTTAAGAAGATCGTCCAATATAATATCCGCATCCATAATAGCTTGGCGCCAATCATTTGGATTCGTGGATTCTATATGACTTTTTACACTATCCCATCTCTTCGCCAAGGTAACATCTCCAGCAACAGCTGTATCATAACCTTCATCAGCTTTCACATCATACATATCATGCTCCTTGTTACGGATTATTTTCAATCTTTCGACGCAATATATTATGCCAAACAAAAGAAGTATCGACATTATAATGGAAAGGCCGAGGATAAATCCGAAAATCTTTTGTGCCAAGACTATTAACAGAGGATATATATTCGTCGCAGCCGCAGATATGGTGTTAATAAATTCCATAGTTATATTATAGCTCTCCCAAGAGATCTTTACCTACCCTGAACAAGGTGGCCTCATCTGCATGTCGTGCTGTCATCTGGAAACCTACTGGAAGATCTGTCTTTTTTCCACATGGAACAGAAATAGCTGGCATGCCAGTCAAGTTCGCGGTAACAGTGAATATATCCTCCAAATACATAGCTATAGGATCATTTGTTTTCTCCCCTATTTTGAAAGCTGTCGATGGAGCTGTTGGAGTAGCAATAATATCTACAGACTCAAAAGCTTTGTCGAAGTCTTCAGTGATCATACGACGCACTGCATTTGCACGATTGTAATAAGCGTCATAATAACCAGACGAAAGAACATATGTACCAAGCAAAATACGACGGATAACTTCACGGCCGAGCCCATCGCGACGAGATTCGAAGTAATCTTCGATGCCATTTTTGCCATCTTTATGCAAACCAAATCTGACACCATCGAAACGCGCCATGTTTGCAGAAACTTCAGCCGGCATAACTATGTAATACACCATCAAGGAATATGATATGTTTGGCAATTCTACATCTCGAATCTCATAACCCTTCTTTTTAAGTGTCTCCAGGCTGGCGTTGAATGCATCGAGAGTAACTGAATCTATACCATCTCCACCTAGAAAATGTCGTGGCACACCAATAATCGGTTTTGCACCTCCATTTTCCCCTTTGCTTGCACCTTCTTCTATCGTCGTACCATCTTTTTTATCTTTTCCACGTATCGCATTGAAAACGATCTCACAATCTGTGACAGTCCTTCCGATAGGACCTATCTGATCTAGAGAAGAACCCATAGCTATAGCTCCGTAGCGAGATACTGCACCATAAGTTGGCTTCAATCCAACCACTCCGCAGAAGCTGGCCGGCTGACGGATTGATCCACCAGTGTCTGAACCAAGAGCGAAAAGTGCGCCATTCATAGCTACAGCTGCGGCAGAACCACCCGATGAACCGCCAGCTACTCTCGAAATATCGTGAGGATTCTTTGTCACACCATAAGCGGAATTCTCCGTGGAACCACCCATGGCAAATTCATCCATATTTGTACGGCCAAGGATAACTACTCCTTCGGCTTTGAGTTTGGAAATGACAGTAGCATCATAAGTAGCATGATAATTCTCCAACATCTTCGAGGAAGCACTGGCGATGTGGCCTTTTATGAGGATGTTATCTTTTATCGCACAAGGAATACCAATCAAAAGAGGAACTTCTTCGCCACGAGATTTTAGATCAGCAATCCTTTCGTCTGCGAAACGCGCCGACTCTAGAGCATCATCGAATACCTCAAGATAAGCATTGATCTCACTGTTAACACGTTTTATTTCTCCTATATATTCCGTCGCCAATTGTACAGCTGAAAAATCACCATTCACAAGTGCTTTGTGGGCTTTGTCTATGGTCAGATTTTTTATATCGATTTTCATGTTTTTAAGCGCCTTATATCTTAATATCTTGTGCGATTATCTTTTTTACAGCCACAAAATCCCCTTCGCGGTCTGGCGCTTCATTCAAAAGATGTTCGCGGTCTTCATCTGAAACTGGCTCAATGGAATCTTCACGCATAACATTTTTCACTGAACCGACACGGGATGAACTATCGATATCCACCTCGACTTTTTTCAACTGATCTATATAACCCAAGATAGAATCAAACTCTTTTACAAGAGACTTTTTGTCATCTTCGGTCAGTTTTATACGTGCCAATATCGCTAGATGTTCGAGCTCTTTTACGGTAATCATGGAGTGATTTTAGCATAAAATCCCACTATTTTCAGGAATTCTTTTTCATCAATAATCGTGACACCAAGCTCACGAGCTTTCTCTAGTTTGGAACCAGCTTCTTCGCCAGCTACTACAAATGAAGTCTTGGTCGAGACTGAACTGGAGACATTTCCGCCTAGGCGGCGGACTATAGCTTGCGCTTCATCGCGATCGATATTTGGCATAGTACCAGTAAATACAAATGTCTTTCCTTCAAGCGACACACTTGCGCCTTGCTCTCCACCCGCACCTTGCGCCTTACCCTCTTCACCTTCATTTACTATTTTCACTTGCTTCAAAAGCCTCTTGAGTAATTCACGATTGTCTGGATTTTTAAACCAATCTACAAGAGAATCAGCTACCACTTCCCCAACTCCATATATAGATAAGAATTCTTCACGCTTAGCCGACATGACCATTTCGATCGCGGACGATCGACCGATTTTTTCTCCGAAATGCTTCGCGATATCATAAGCTGTTTCTTCACCAACTTGAGGTATAGACAATGAAGATAGAAACTTTGGTAACGATATGCTCCTAGCTTTTTCGATAGACACCAAGAGATTGTCAGCAGACTTTTCCGCAAAACGAGGCAAAGCTAACAAATCTTCGCGTTTAATTGTAAAAATATCATCACAAGCAGCGATAATACTATGGTCGAGCAATAGATCAATTATCTTGGGACCAAGTCCATCGATATCGAAACATTTCTTCGAAGTGAAATAATATAGTTTGCGTTTGTGTTGTTCGAGTGAGTCTGCTGCTACACATTTCCAAGCGACTTGACCAGGTATACGCTCTATACGTCCATCACCGCCACACGCTGGTATATGAGTAGGCCAAACAAAAGATTTAGACTTCGCCGAGTCTGGTCTCAACTCTTTTACCACCGAGACTATGTCTGGTATCACATCACCAGCTTTTTGTAGTATGACAGTATCGCCAATACGCACATCCAGGCGCTTTATCTCGTCTTCATTATGCAATGTAGCACGCGAAACCAAGGAGCCAGCCACTCGTACAGGCTTGAGAACTGCAACCGGAGTTACCACGCCAGTCCTGCCGATCTGGAATATTATATCTTCCAAAATCGTCGTCACTTGCTCCGCCGGAAACTTATAAGCAACACCCCAGCGCGGTGACTTCCCTGTATAACCGAGCATCTCCTGGATTTTCCTGGAATTTACCTTTATGACGATACCATCGAGCTGATATGGTAACTCATGGCGCCTCTTGGTCCACTCTTCATAATATTTCTGCACCGCACTTAGATCGGCACATACCTTGTAGTGTGGATTGGCCTGAAAACCAAGTTTCTTCAAAAGCTCCAACTCTCCAGATTGTGTATCTGGCAGCGCCTCTTGGCCTACACTGTTTTGTAGACGATCGATATCATATATAAATGAGTCCAAATTACGAGATGAAGTGACTTTGGAATCCAGTTGGCGAATAGATCCAGCAGCAAGATTTCTGGTATTGGCAAACACCGGCTCACCTTTCTTCTCACGCTCTTCGTTGATTTTCGACAAATCTCCCACACTCATCCAAGCTTCTCCGACGACAATAATATCGACATTTTCATTTAATTTTAGCGGTACTGTACGAATAGTTTTGATATTCTGTGTCACATCCTCGCCAATAGTCCCATCGCCTCGCGTGGCTCCTTGAGATAGGACTCCGTTTTTATAATTAAGTATGATTTTCAATCCATCTATCTTGAGCTCACAACAATATTCAAGCTTTGCGACTCGTTTGTCACTTCCATCTTGTACCTTTCCTTTCGCGATAAAATTGCGGACTTTCTCATCCCATTTCTTCAATTCTCCTAAATCAAAGACATCATCAAATGACCACTGCGAGACTTCATGTCTGACTTTCTTGAACTCCTTTACTGGTTCAGCGCCGATTCTCTGGCTCGGACTATCTGTAGTGCGAAGATCAGGATATTCTGCCTCTATCGCCTCCAATTCCCTTACAAGCGAGTCATAGGCTTCATCTGTAATCTCCGGCTTATCTTGTGAATGATAAAGCTGACGATGGTGATTTATCGTCTTTTTCAGCTTGGCCAATCGGTCTTCTACCTGGCTTCCTGTGCTCTTTTTCATACTTTACAGTATACAAGATTATGAACGAACAACCCACTCTAGGGCGCGCTCCACTGTTCTAGAACTAGACTGAGGCTTGAAATCGGATGATTGACTGTTTGGATCTACTTTGTCACAGAGGTTATATCCTTTTGATTTTATGGTTGTCTGCTTCAAGTTGCCAGTGTTTGGATCATAGAGTTGATCAATACTCACAATAACACAGCCCCAAATAGGACCATTGAAAGGAGTGCCATTCTCCGAAAATCCGAAAGTGATAGCTGATGACGAGATATTACTACTCGACAGGTCTGAGAAAACGATATGTCTGGTCTGACCAGCACAGTTAATATCAAAAGGAGTATTGTTGAAGAAAAGAGAGTTCTCGCCAGAGTCTTTTGCGATGCATTCTATACCAGAATCAGCTGCATAAAATGAATAGAGAGAATCTCTGGCTGTAGAAGAAAGTATATACTGCTTACGAGCTATACCAAGTATAAATGTCGCCACTCCGAGTACCAATGTAGCGATAAGTACAGCAAAAAGCAGTGTATATCCTGATTCTTTTCTATCTGTTTTTTGGGTGATTATATTCATGATGATTAACGCGTAGCATTTACCAATTCACTATGTAGACTGATCTGATTCGGGGTTGTTCCCTCTTTCCAATCAACGAAGACAGTGACTTGATAGTCGGATGAATCTGCTCCAATCGGCGTCAACACGAAGTGTCTGGAAAATAGGGTCGGCGTGCCATCATTATCGTGATTGTAACCATTTATATCACTGAGATATATAAGACAGCCATTTACCTGATCTGAACAAGATACTTCTGGATCTGGTCCGTCTTTGTTTGTACCAGCGTCGCATCTACCAGAATTCAAACATCCGGTCAGTCCAGCCAAGAAATCGTTGCCGACGACGATATTGTTATCTCTCACATTTTTTATAATCTCCATAGATTCTTGTGCGAGATTTGAAGCGATAGACTGGTCTCTGGAATAAAGTGCCGATGTCAGCGCCTTATTGGCGATCGTAAGCGGTCCAGCAATAGCAATCATAAGCACGGCGATAGCCACCAAAGTCTCGATGAGGGTAAATCCGTCTTTTATTTTTATTGAAATTTTTTCTGAATAATGTTTCATCTTATTGTTTGTATGGCTTATGGATTGCCTATTGCGGATGACGAATATATAGATGTGCGAGTAGAAGCGGCTGTCTGCACAGTGAAATAAGTTCTATCTTTCTCCAATACTCCTGTATAACCAGATATGCGAATTGAAGCCAATGGATATTGCCTGCCAGAAACTTTTATATTGTATCCGGTTATAGTCACATTTGTTGGTGAGATTATAGGTGAAAAATCTCCGTCGTCACTCAGGACTGGCGTCGATATTGCAGATGGATGTGCACATAGACCGGCTGTGGATTTCGGCTGTTTTGCTTTTTCTAGACTATAAGTCTGAACTGGGCTTGTATTCAATGGTTTGAATATGTATTCATAAGCAAGATTGTATTGAGAAGAACAAGAAGAATCCAAAGCTGGTTCAGACGACAAGAATGCTATATAACTACCATTTTGAGAGTTATTACCTTCAAAACATGGACTGGAAGACAAGGTCAGACCATCAGCAGAGACAGCTCCAGATCCGCACTGATACTCTGTACCAGCACGCATCTCGCGTGACAATGATTCCAGAGCAAAGTTCAAGTTGGTCATAGCAGTCTGAATGCTTTGAGCTTTCTTGTTCGCACTTATAATCCTTATCAATGCTCCAGAGGCAACCATAGCTACGACAGCAAATATAGCCATCGAGACCATCATCTCCACTAGAGTAAAACCTTTATTTCTTTTTTTAATAATTGAATACATAAGATTATAAAAGTTGGGCGTTTATTTTTTATTGGATTATTGAAACCTGACCATTACCATGTACTTCCAAGGAACGAGTACTCTTATCTGTACCAGTAATAGTTATTCTGGCGTATTGTTGATTTAAAAACCCACTAGCAGATATTATGGCTTCTGGGTTAGGTCTCTTAAATGAAACATCCAGCTGTGTAACTTCGGAACAATTGGTGTCACTAGCTCCAATACATAGACTGGTGACTTTTGTATTACGGGTAATATTGTACGTATTTACTTGTGTATCACGGCTTGGTCCGGATCCTTCATAAATACCAGTATCGACACCAGAATCAGCAAACATGATCACTCGAGTGTTACCCGGTACAGTATTATCGATACCAGTAGTAGCGGCTGTGGAAAAATCAACACCGTATGCGAATTGAAAATCAGATTGCATTCCAGGAGAGCTGGCCACGCTTAAACCATATGTCTGAGCTGTACGCATCACCAAGGCGACATCATAGATAAGATTTGTGATAAGTATACTCTGGTCGAAATTACCAAACTTCACAATCATAAGAACCGTCATCGCTACGAATATACTCACCGATATCAAAAGTTCTATGATAGTAAAGCCCTTCTTCATGGCTATATTATACTATATATGCAGCAATAATATCTTTTATGATGTGCAGATCTATAACTGTAATCTTGAATAACAACACCAGATAAAGACCCAAAACGAGATATGGACCAAATGGAATCTCAGTACGAGGTTTGAACTTCTTATGTGTATAAAGAAGCCAGACAACACTTACAACAGCACCTATCCAGAATGCCAAAACAACAGCATTCACTCCCCCATTTATTCCCAACAACCAACCAATGCCCAACATCAATTTACCATCTCCAAGACCCATCCAATTTCCACGAGAGACCAACCAAAGCAATACAAAAGGCAAAGCGATAATAGGACCAGCTAAGAGCTGCCAGTAAGTAGGGATATGCCATAGAGAAGCGCCTCCTATAAACAAACTCGCCAAGGCAAATGCACTAAAAGTATAACTGAGCTGATCTGGAATGATCTTGTGTTTAATATCATAGATAACAATAACCAAGAGTAGACAGCCAATGATTATCTGAATGATAGTAGCTATAGATGCAAAATATGATATTGGTGGAAACACAAAAAATATCATCACAAATATAGCTCCAGCGATAAATTCTACCAATGGATACTGCCAAGAAATCTTACTCTTACAACCACGACATTTTCCACGCAAAGCCAAGAAACTCAATATCGGAAATAATTCCAACCAAGACAACGTCTTGCCACAAGACATACATTTCGATCTACCACCCAAACCGACGCCGGTGTTGAAGCGTAGTGATACTACATTTAGAAAACTACCTACGATAGCTCCGAACAAGAAAGCGACGATGGTTGAGAATAAGTCCATTATTATTTTGGCCCTACACAATAATCTTGAGAGTTTGCTAGGTTTGAACAAGTCTGGCTATATATAGTCCCACTTAAACCGTTTGCGGTTGCAGATGGATTGGCATTTTCAAGACTGGTATGCAAAACATAGTCTGTATTTTCGCCATTTAGTCCATATCCATAAGTCTCACCACTGGATGGTGGAGATGGAATCTTACTTATATAAGAACCGAGAGTTATACCAGCTGTACAAACCCCACCAGAACTATTTCCATTATTTTCCGCGATCGCTAGGCTGCTAGGAAACTGATTACATCTATCGAAATAGAGACCAAGTGCCACCTGTATCTGTGATATATCGGAAATACGCTGTGTATCACGAGATTTCGACTTCGACTGCATCAGATTGGTCATGATTATACCAGTCAATAAAGCGATAATAGCAACCACGACCATAAGTTCGATCAAAGTGAATGCCCTGTCGAAGAATGGCCTGATTTTCATGATTTGTGTGAAAAGACTAAATTAAGAGTTAGTTACAGACAACTGCACCAGCGATTGTGTGAGCAGCCGTAGCAGAACCAACTAAGCCAGTATATGCTGTATTACCACCGATCTGTGTAGTCCTAGATGCACCTGAACTGTCTGAACAAGCTGCAGATCCATTACTAAGTGTTGCGGCAGCAGACCATGAAGATCCAGATGCGCCGGCATCAAATGCTATATTGCTTGTAGAATCTCCAACATCCAACTTTGTACCAGAAACAAGACTGTTCATACCTGAGACAGTATCGGTAAACAATGAAGAAGCTGTACATGCGAGACCGTCTTTACAATCACCAGCACCATATGAATTGCCATTACTTCCATAATATACCTCGGCAGCAGAACGCATCTGTGCTATTTGGCCTATAATCTTACTATCTTTTGCTTTGCTTCTAGCTGAATTCAAACTTACAAGGATGACAGAAGACAAAATACCGATAATAGCAATAACGACGAGCAATTCGATGAGGGTGAAACCGGCCAAAGAACCATTAAAACCACGGATTTTTCTGGTGCCTGAGAATTTGTTCATAAAAATCTAATTAGATTAAATAATAATATTAATAAATTGGACCTAAAAACATAGGTTGTGACTATATTGTAACACTAACTATTGAGAGTTAGCAATGCTATAAATAGGTATAAGTACTGAGGCCAGCAATACGGCCACTCCTCCTCCTAAGAAGACAATCATCGCTGGTTCTATGACAGATACCAAGCTTTCCACTGCCGTCTCCACTTCACGGACATAGAATTTGGCAACTGTCTTCAATATAAATCCAACTTCTCCACTCTCTTCACCGACCTTGACCATCTGTACGATTATGCCAGGCATTTCTCGTGGGTCATTGGATATAGATTCTGACAACGTCTTGCCCCCTCTTACTCCTTCTGCTGCATGCATGATTATATCTTGATATATACGGTTATCTATAACCGTAGAAGTCAACTCCAAAGCTCGTACTATAGGGATACCAGCCACGAGCATCGTATTCATATTGTCTGAGAAACGTGATAGGTAAAGTTTCTTGTAGAGACCGCTCACATAAGGGATGTTCAGCTTGAAATTGTCGAAAGCCGCTTTACCGGTCGATGTGCGAACAAATCTGACTAGGAAGAATCCGGCTACAAGCAATATTCCAAGTAATACGAAACCGTAGTTGACTAGGAAATTACTAATACCCAATATAATCTGCGTATATATCGGTATAGATCCACCAGAATCCAAGATAATACCGCTAATCTTCGGTATGACCATTGTGAACATCAGTATCATGACTACAATGAAAGTGACAAAGACGAAAGCTGGATATACCAACGCTCCCCTGACTTTGGAGACGAGTTCATATGTTCGATCCAAATAATCAGCCAAGTATTCGAAGACTTCGTTGAGTTTTCCTGACTCTTCACCGGCCTTGACCATGCTGACATAAAATGGAGAAAATACTTTGGAGTGTTTCGAAAGTGCTGAAGATATAGAATTTCCGCTTTGTATATCATCGGAAACTGTACGCAATATACTGGCAAGCTTACGGTTCTCCGTCTCAGTAGATAAAAGTCTAAATATTCTAAGTGCAGAAACTTGTGCATCGAAAAGTGTTGAAAGCTGTCTTGAAAGTATAACTATGTCTTTAGTGGAGACGCGGTCGAACCAAGTTATCTCTTTACCAAAAAGAGACTGTGATTCTTCCGCCTCCTTGATAGATACTAGAACCAAGTTACGGCGCTGAAGTGAAGATATTGCTATATCTACATTTACAGCATCTATAGAGCCATTTCTCTTGGTTCCGGATGCTGATTCTATGGCTTCATAGTTGAATAACATATAAGTGGATTAGGAAATGTATATTATAAGAGTCGTTCTAGAGATTTAGGACTCATTGAATAGGCGTATGCGGTTTCTGGTGTAATCTCCCCTGCGCGGACAAGCTCTGCTAGAGAATGATTCATGTCTATCATACCCGATTGTGAACCGGTTTCAATGACAGTATTGATTTCGTGGGTGCGGCGTTCACGGATAAGATTTGAGACTGCGGCGTTATTTATGAGAAGCTCATAAGCCGGGATGAGACCACCGGATATACGAGGGACGAGTCTTTGTGAGAAGATACCAGATAAAGATCCTGCTAACTGCATACGAATCTGATCTTGTTGTGAGGCTGGAAATGAATCTATGATGCGATCTATAGTCTGAGCCGCATTGTTGGTGTGCAATGTAGAGAATACCAAATGACCTGTCTCAGCAGCGGTAACTGCAGCTGACATAGTAAGAATATCTCGCATCTCACCTACCATACAGACGTCTATATCCTCGCGGAACATAGCAGTAAGAGCATTGGCGAAATCTGGAGTATCGGTTCTGACTTCTCGCTGATCGACAACAGATTTTTTGGATTCAAAAATGTATTCGATAGGGTCTTCGATAGTTAAGATATGTTCTGTACGAGTCTGATTTATCATCTCTATCATAGACGCAATGGTGGTGGTCTTACCTTGACCTATTGGGCCTACGACCAAAAAGAATCCCTGTGATTTTCGTGTGAAAGATTCTAGTATTGCTGGCAAGCCAAGCTCTACCAATGTACGGATCGATCTTGGAATAAGTCGAAGAGCAATAGCGGGGTTTCCTTGACTGTAATATATATGACCTCGAAAACGAGCATGAGTAAGATTGTAAGAAAAATCCACATCTTTTTCCTTTTCCAATAATACCCTACTCTCTTTCGTCAAAAAAACATCCACATAACCCTTCATGTCCACCTCAGTTATAACAGGCCTCTTCATGAGAGGTATCAAAGATCCTGACACACGGATTATCGGCGTGCGTCCAGCAGATAAGTGTAAATCTGAGGCATCTTCCTTCAGAATCAAATCTACAAGTTCATCTATTTCTTTGCGATAGTCCATATTTTATGTTGGATTAGTCTTTATTTTATATAGGCTTCTTCGTAATCAAAACATTTTCGACTTCCCTCAAGACTTCAGAAGGAACTGTGGTAGCCTTCACAATATATCCATCTACATTGAGTTTCCTTGCTCTACCTATATCATCCGAGGAGCCCTGATTCGTAAGCATGATAATGGTGGCATCTGGTACTATTTTATTTTCTTTTATAAAAGAAATCATCTCTAGACCATCCATACCAGGCATGACCACATCCGCCAATATGATATCCGGTTTGTAGCCGTCTTTTATGAGTTGCAGTGCTAGATTTGTAGCATCAGCAGTCTTCACTTCATAACCAGATTTGGAGAACTTTATGGCATACATATCCAAAAGGAACCTATCGTCATCTACTAGGAGTATTTTCTTGGGTGTATTTGGTGTATTGGTCATATTATTGATATATATTTGCTGTTATATATTGTAACATAATTAAATATAGTAAAAATTGGATTAGAGTCTAATCACCTCTTCAAATGGTATAACTTTATTGAAAGCCTTAACCATAGCATCCTCCTTGAGGGTCAACATACCCTTTGCACGAACTGTCTTATAGACTTCATTCTCGACTGGATTATGTAGGATGACCTTCTCTATATCTTTATCCATCTCAAACATCTCGAAGACTGCCATACGACCACGAGTACCTTTTGGAGATTCTGCTGTAGGTTTGATCTTGTATACTTGATCGGAAAATGGAACATCTTTCTTGTATTGTGCTGGTAAATCTGCAAATGATTGATCTACCAAAGATTTGATACTTCCATCTACAGGTACGAGCTCACCAGATCCTGGAGACAGCACTCCGACCAGTCTTTGTGCCACTGCCAATATCAATGTTGGTGCAATCAAATAAGGGTCTACTCCCATATCTATAAGACGTGGTATGACACCGGCAGCATTGTTTGTGTGTAGAGTAGAAAGCACTAAGTGACCAGTAAGAGCCGCCTGCACAGCCAACTGTGCTGTTTCCTTGTCACGGATTTCACCGACCATGATTATATCTGGGTCCTGACGAAGTGTAGTTCGCAGACCAGTATCAAATGAATAACCGATTTCTGGTCTAACCTGTGACTGACTAACACCGTCAATTGTATACTCGACTGGATCTTCCAAAGACAAGACGTTGTAACTCTCACGATCTACCTCACTCAAAAGTGAATAAAGTGTTGTCGACTTACCGGAACCAGTAGGACCAGTGATGAGTATAAGACCATATGGCTTATTTATAGCGTCTTTCAACATTTTCAGATTTCTCGGAGACATATTCAGATCCTTCAGACTACGCATACCCTTCGCTTGATCGAGAATACGCATCTCGACTTTTTCTCCATAATATGATGGGAATGTAGATACACGGAAATCAACACGGCGGTCATCTATGCGTGCAGAAAAACGGCCGTCTTGAGGTTTGCGCTTCTCATCTAGACGCATATTTGAGAGAACTTTTATACGTGCCACGACCGCTGAATGCACAGAAGGTGGCAATACTAGACTAGTATTCAAAATACCGTCGACACGAAAACGAACACGGACCTTATCGCGAACATGTTCTATGTGTACATCTGAAGCATCCCCTTCAACGGCATATCTGACTATAGTAGCGACGATCTTAACAACTGGAGCATCCTCTATAATCATGGTCTCCTTCGAAGTAGAAGTTTCTGGTCTCTTAAATGTCTCCGTGGAGCTATCCACAGTAAGCTCTGTTTCTAGTTCTGATAGAGCCTTATTCACTTCTCCGGTAATGCCTTTGTATGTATCCAGTATTTTATTGAAATCCTCTTGTGTTATAAGGAATATCTTATATGGTATATTTTTTCTCGCAGCCAAGAAATTCAAAGCGTCTCTTGCCTCCATATTATCAGGATCAACTAGACCAACTTCCAGGACACCATCTACTAAACCAAGTGGAGCAAAATGATAATGCACCGCCGATTCCTCTGGAATATAATCTAAAACTTCAAAAGGTACTGAGTTATCAGCAACAGTTCTAACTGGTACATTCAGGAATTCACTGCGTGCAGCGACCACATCTTCAGGCTTCACACCATGAGAGATGAGTGCGTCATCTAGCGTAGCACCATCAGAGACTTGTTTTCGTATTTCTCGGACATCGTCTTTGCTGATGATTTTCTTTTGAAAAAGTATATCTATAACACTCATGTTTTTATATTAAGAAATGAAGGGCTGTCAAACTCTAGCCAAGAACCGCACTCCTACTTTTACTTTATCGGACTGACTGGCCTAGTGACTGTCTGGGTCTGCGATTGGGGGAAAGGACTTGGAACACCTGAAACTGGTGCAAATGGATCTGCGCGACTACTACCGACTCCTCCGCTTCCGCCAAAACCTCCGCCGCCGACATTGACTGCTCGGACTTGCTGAACTCTGTCTATGAGAGATGTGAATATGCTGCTACTGAAAAAACTAGGGTTTATCTTTATGGAACTGACTTGATTTAGAAGAGCAAGCTCGTTTATACCAACAGAAGCACTCGCTGCGCCAGCAGCAGATTGAGAAGATAGAGGACTAGAGCTAGTGGATGGATTATTCCCCATCGTCCAGAAATAAAATCCGCCAGCTATGATGACGATGACTACTATAACAATTGTGGTAATGGTTGATTTATTCATGTTTATTGTTGTAACCAATAGGCATTTGCCTCAACATTGAAGTCATATGCTCCAGTATCTGAAGCTTTGACGACAATCTTCGTGACATCTATTATGCGAAGGTCTCTTTCTATATCTTGCAAGAAACTCACAAACCTACCATATCCAGATGTAATCGTGAAAGAAAGTTTTATATTACCAAGTAACATATTTGGCAAAAGAGCCGATGTTGTTGCACTGTTTGCAGTGGCGTTATTTTGTTGACTGGCAGCCTTGCCTGTATCTACAATATCCGCTTTTATGTTCTTTATTGTGACTCCGTCACGGTTTGCTAGAGCAGACAAATCCACAATGAGATGAATATTGTCTACTGAACTAGGTATCATCTTATCTAGTCGTGCAAGATCATTTGTTGAGATCTTGTTGTTGGCGGCTTGAACAGAACCACGAACGGTCTCAAGGGACTGGG
This sequence comes from Candidatus Tayloriibacteriota bacterium, assembly GCA_037130865.1. Taxonomy (GTDB): domain Bacteria; phylum Patescibacteriota; class Minisyncoccia; order Phycocordibacterales; family PALSA-1337; genus C7867-002. The sequence continues at coordinate 60,697 of JBAXSG010000002.1, forward strand.
CATTACTTATTGCTTTGACATACTGGTCATTGGTAGATAATAAGACAAGATCGGTATCATAAATCTGGCTCTGGGTATATGTGAAATATATACCGATGCCGAGGACTATGAGTATGAGTGCTGTAATGTTTTTATTCATATATTTGTCAATGTCTTGCTATACAACATACTGTCTGGAGAAATATCAGCTGTTAAGACAAAAGATACCGTCGAATCTTGGTTCTGTACAGGATTGGAGATCATTGGGTTTGATATGATATTTTTCACACCGAGTGATTCAAGATGATTCAGCTGATCAGACTGGAAAGCCAATGCGTCATAACTTGGTGCATAACCATTTGCCTTCAGACTTATACTTCTGGTCTTACCTACAGTCATATCAATGTTCAAGCTAGTGAAGCGAATATTCTCTGCAGTGATCGATGATAGTGCACTGAACACTTGAGATAGAGCGATGTGATTCTTGAGAAGTGCCGATGCGAGATCTATCTTCGTGGCTGTAGTCTTGAGAGCGACTATGCTGTTTGTATTGAAATTCTTCTCCAGAGTCTTCAGACTGACACCATATTCAGCTTGTTTTGTTTCCAGATATTTCTGCCAACCATAGGAACCGGCGGCAGCCAATATGGAAATAACGAATACAAATACTCCTATCAACAATAAAATGCTGGTATTTTGTTGTTTTGCCGGCGCAACCGTGCTTGCCGGTGTTAACGACTTCCTAGGTATAAAAGAGGTTTGAAACTTTGTGTCCATATATTCATTGATATTATAGCAAATATAAGAGGACTTTGGGACTGAGAACTATGTGAATAAGTCTAATCAGACTCCGCCAGCTTCCTCAAAGCAGCGCCGATAGCCACGGCGAACTCTGGTCCAGCCTTGGCGAATTCATCTGACAAGAAAGCTGGTGTCTCCAACCGGCTAAAAGGATCTGCGTAAACTACATCCGTCTGAAAACTGACCTTAGCTAGATCTACAAAACCTTTCAACAAGACTCCCCCACCAGTCAATATTACCTTGTTAACATTTTTCGATGACTTCTTCTGATAATTCAGAAGTGCAGAATTTGATTCATAAAGAATATAATCCAAGTTTACTGTGATAATCTCCGCCAACTCTCTGTATTCTGGACCACCTTTGAGTCCGTAGACTCGTTTCATGTTTTCTGCTTCAGTCACAGGTATCGATAGAGACTTCGACAAAGCTAGAGTGATATCTTGACTGCCTTTATTTATGATATGCGAAGCACGCAGAACACCACGCTCAACTATGTATATCTTTGTGGTTCGAGCACCGATATCGATAATCATGTCCGTATGAACGCCCTGATCGATAACTGCACGGATAGAACTGAAAATTTCTATCTCATAGAAACTAGGTTGTAATCCGGCGCCGGATGTCATCTGTTGATAACTCGTGAGATATTCTTTGTGAATAGCGACGACCAAAAAATCAGATCCTTGTCTTTCAGTGCTAGTGGCTTCATCGTCGGAAACATAAGACTCTTCCCTTGGTATAGGAGACCAGTCCAACATAACTTCATCTAGTGGTACTGGAATGTATTTGCGTGCTTCCAAAGATACAACTTCAGAAAGTTGTTTGTCTGGGACAGTAGGGACGGTTATAAATGTTATAAGACTGGAAGATAATGGCAAAGCAACACCACAAAGAGTTGTTGTGGTTTTCGATTCGCGTAAAACATCCTTGATCGCTTCAACAAGTTTATCCACAGGGAGACTCGTTGCACGACCAACTTCCGTGCTGGCATAAGGACCGAGTGCCAATTCACCGTATGTCTCCAAAACTGCACGGCCTCTTTTCTTCTTAATCTGCACCACCTTTATGGCGGAAGAGCCGATATCAATGCCAAGCACGCTCGTTTGTTTATTGAAAAACGATCCGAAAAATGAGCTAAGTGAAGCCATGGTACTATTATATAGCATATGCAATTTTTTCGCTTGCTATATTCCACATTTCAGGATGCCCTGTTCCCTCTTAGTGAAGCTGAGAGAGGATTATTTTCTTATTCTCCAGAAAAAGCTTTCGAGGTACTACCGAAAGCAAGTCTCACTCCGAAGATGATCGACCCTACCGGATCTGAAACATATCATCAAACTTTAGGGATTTTCGCTTACAAAGATGAGCGTGTCAGTCGGTTGGTTTGGAATATCAAGTACAAAAAGTCCAAACCCGCGACGAAGATAGCTGGATACGCATTGAGAAAAGTGATCAGTGCTCTGTTATGTCCAGACGGTATCATAGACACACTAAAGACTATCGTCATCGTACCAATGCCTATAACGCAAAGACGCCGACGCGAACGTGGTTACAATCAATGCGAATTGATCACCGAGGAAATGGCACACTACGTAAATAAAGATATCCAAATAATATTTGAAAATAAGTTGTTACTACGCATCCAACATACATCTCACCAAAAGCATAAAGATCGAGAAGCTCGCCTAGAATTGGAAGGTGGTATATTCAAAGTAGATGAGAAGATTTTGAATGAAATCAAAGGAAAAATAGTGGGCGTACTAGAAGGCACGCAATTCATAATCGTCGATGATGTTATAACTACCGGCACTACAATCCGCGGTGCCATTGAGACAATGAAAAAAGCTGGTCTAACAAATGTGCGTGGGGTGGCTTTGGCGCATTAGACTATCTCGGATATTACACCACCACCTTCACAAATCTACGCTTACCTATTTTGAGGACTGTAGTTTTTGTCGGCTTCCACAGAGGATCAGAAATCTTCTCATCTTTTCCACCCGCAACAGCGGCATCTGCAGCAACAACCGTGACTGCGCCAGCATCTATCAACCTGCGCCATTCTGCCTTCGAAGGAACTATGCCAGCTTTGATGAGAGAGTCAACCAATGAATTTGTATTGACCGATCCAGCCGCGCTACCGATCTTCACCTCTACAACATCTTCTGGCACGCCACCTTTGGCAAAAGTTTTATTGAATGAATCCTCGGCGGAGCGAGCCATGACTTCCCCGTGGAAACGACGGACTATATCAAATGCGATTCGCGCCTTGGCTTCGCGTGGTCCTTGCGCCATCAAAGCATCTTTTTCAGCCATGGGTATGCGTGTACAATTTAAGAAAAGCGGATCAATCATCGGATCAGGCAAAGCCATGATGGATCCGAACAAATCATTTGGAGTGGAATCGATGAAAACTCCTGTGCCGTTACTCTTAGACATCAGCTCTCCAGTTTTAGGATTCGCCACCAAGTTCAGAACAATAACAAACTTCTCTTTATTTTTCAGACGCTTCATAAGGGTGCGACCGGCGAGAGCATTGAATATCTGATCAGTACCACAGAGTTCCGCGTCGACATCCATGACAACACTGTCATAACCCTGCATCATTGGATACAAAAATTCATGGAGATGTATAGGCGTGCCTTCCTTCATGCGTTTGGCAAACATATCTCGCTCAAGCATTTGCTGTACGGTGAAGTTGGCTGCAAGATCGACAACATCGCTCAGGGTCAGCTTAGAAAGCCAGGCAGAATTGTACATAACTTTGGCTGGATTCTTCTTATCGGTAAAGTCGACAACTGAAGAGACCTGCTTCAACCAACCGGAAACATTGACCTTCACTTCCTCGGCAGTCAACTGTTTGCGTGTCGCGGATTTGTCTGGATCACCGATACGCGCAGTGAAATCTCCAAACAATACTATGACTTCATGGCCAAGCTGGCGCAATTCTTCCAAAAAGATCAAGTTCTTCGCGTGGCCGATATGCAGAGCTGTTCCAGTTGGATCGGCTCCGAAATATATCTTTAATTTCTTACCATCTTTTAGCGCTTGCAACAAAATCTCCTTTGAAGGAAATACTTCTACCACTGTTCCGCGTTCAAAGAGTTTTTCTATTTCCATGTTTTGATTAATTTGTCGGTGCAGCTGGAGTATTTGGGGTGCTTGGGATATTCGGCGTGTTTGATTTCTTTGGAAAGATCTGATCAAACCTCATCTTGACGAAGAATATGAGGTATACCAATTCCAAAATACCGGCGGTGTTTATAACCAACATAGCGATAAACCACCACTTCTCTCCTCTCTTGGCGGAATGCCATAGAGCCAATCCTTTTAGGGCGATGACGATTACTAGAAGTATGAGGCCAAGTATACCGAAACCAAATATCCCCATCGGAGATATAGCGAGATTGCGTGAGTAAGTTGAGAACATCATTTTATTGATTTATGATTTTATTAATACCACTGACCGTTTATATTTACGACTCTCTTTGTGGTTGTACCTGTGCCCGGATCGGCATACTCTATAGTGACCGCGCTTCCATCTTTCGTCCAAACAGAACTAGATGTTAAAAATAGATCTGGTGTCGGCATAATCATGGTACTAGCTAGACGAGTCGAGAGTGACACAAGGTCAGCATCTGTCATCTTTGTAACTAGATTCTTTTCCGCTGGAGTAGAGGCCTTAGCAGTCATATATGTTCTGATAGTGGAGGCATTCTTCGAGGTCATTGTCTTGTAACCATTTAGAAGGGCTTGATATATAGCTTTCTTGTCGTTGGCGCTCAAATCCTTCGAGGATGTAGGGTTAACTGGAGCAGCAAAATCCACTTGATTCAGGTTTGTATCAAAAGCGGCTTGAGAAGATCGTGAAGTCCCTGATGTGGATGATGTATCTACTGGTGCTGGATTTGTTGTCTTACCACCAGATCTTACAAGTATGATAATAACAGCGATAACAATGACTACTGCTGCTATGATTGCTATCTTCTTATTTTTAGGTGACATATTTGAGACTGTGCCTGATATTGGGTTTGGTTCCATATTTTGTACGATTACTGATTAATGATTTATAAAAGTTATGGTTAGCTGTAATATTGTAGCAAAAATAACCCCCAGCAGCTAGGCGACACTCCATATGACTTCATACCCTTTCATCAACACTCTTATGAGAGGTGTGCAGAGACCAACTTGGTCATCTCGAACATGTTTACTACAGCCTTACCACCAAAAACTTTCTTGAGGTTTTCATCGGCGACGATATTGCGCTTGTTATTTGGATCCTGGAGATTAGCCTTCTTTATATAGACCCAGAGAGCCTTGACGACTTCGGAACGAGGCATAGGACCCTTACCTACTACAGCGGCCAAGTCGGCACTGATGTTCATAGGTTTCATAAAAGCTGAATTTGGTTTTGCCATATATTTAAATATGTTATTTTTATTAATTGATAATTATTAAATCGCACAATCGACACAAGATCATACTGGGAGATAGTTTAGCACTATTCTGTCAATAATAAAATGTCAATGCGGAGACGATGGGATTCGAACCCATGAAGCCGGTTAGGGCTTACCTCGTTAGCAGTGAGGCGCTTTCGACCACTCAGCCACGTCTCCATGTCGTTATAAAACTACTGACTGTGTCATTCTTGCACAATTCGCGTATATTTTCAAAGATTTGCTACAATGAACTCATGAACATCTCCGCTTCTGACAAGCTAGTAGAACATTTTCGGCTGATGCCGATCCAGAAAATTGCACTCAAGAAACTCGGCTTGGAGACCGTGAGTGACCTGCTCCATCATTTTCCTGTGCGATATGGAGACACAGCCAAGGCTGAGAATATCGGGACATTGGCCAAAGGCGAGACTGTAGTCATATTTGGTAAGATCACTAACCTGAAAGCTAGCAAGGGCTTCCGTACGAAGATTCCTATGGCTTCTGGTACGCTTACAGATGATACTGGGACGATTCATTGTGTCTGGTTCAATCAGCCCTACCTCGCCAAGATGACTCCCGATGGCGCCTCGGTACGTGTGGAAGGAAAAGTGTCAGCACGCAGAAAAACTGGCGAACTATACCTCTCAAATCCGAAGATAGAAGTAGTAGACCGATTGCCGACAGGTGTTGGTGATTCATTGTTCAATAAAAACAGTGACAGCGAATCCAGTACAGGACATACGCTCTACCCTGTTTATTCAGAGTCTCGCGGCATTACTTCTCTTTGGATATATCACGCTATTTTGAAAATCTTCAAGAGTGGCATACTGGATAAAGTCGTTGATTCACTACCGACGGATATTATAGAAAAATACAATCTGCCAGTATTGAAGACGGCGCTTATTTGGATACACACCCCGATGAAAAATGAGGACGCTCTCTCAGCACGCAAGAGATTCTCTTTCGAAGAAATATTCCTGATCCAACTTGGGCGACAACGGGCTCGTGCGGCGTATGAGAAAAATCCTACATTTACCATAGAGCCAAATGAGAAACATGTGCAAGAATTTGTGAAGCGATTCCCCTTCAAGGCCACTGACGCACAAACCCGTGCTATCTCGGCTATCCTCGAAGATATGAGGGGTGACCATCCAATGTCGCGCCTCCTCGAAGGTGATGTCGGATCTGGGAAAACCGCCGTGGCCGCAACGACTGCTTATGCCGTCATCACTTCAAGGCCACAAATAGTCGGCGAGGCCGGTCTTGTCAAACAAAATTTCGGACACCTCCAAGTCGCTTACATGTGTCCGACAGAGATCTTGGCTACACAACATTTCGAATCTTTCATACAATATTTTTCATATATGCCGATTCGTATCGCTCTCATAACTGGTTCTGGTTGCAAGATATTCCCTTCTAAGGTCAATCCAAAAGGTTGGACCGATATTTCGCGTACACAGCTTTTGAAATGGATCGCCGAAGGCACGGTCGCAGTCGTGGTTGGAACACATTCACTCATCCAGAAGTCAGTGAAGTTCAAACATCTCGCTTACGCCATAATCGACGAACAACACCGCTTCGGTATGAAGCAACGCGCCGAGTTGGTAAGGAAGAATGAAGAAGGCGCAAAAGGTAAGGCGCAAGGCGCACCAGCGGCAGCACCACACCTTCTCTCAATGACCGCCACACCTATTCCACGCACGCTCACACTCACTATGTATGGAGACTTGGATCTTACTTTACTCGATGAATTACCTGCTGGACGAAAACCTATAATCACAGAAAGTGTTGAGCCAGCCGGTCGCGAGGAGACTTACGAGAAGATTCGCGGAGAACTACGTGCTGGCAGACAGGCGTTCGTGATATGTCCGCGCATAGATGAGCCAGATCCAGAAAAAGAGTCAGCACTCAATGCCAAATCCGTGAAAGAAGAGGCCAAGAGACTGAAGCGCGCGGTATTCCCTGAATATGAGATAGGAATCATGCATAGCAAGATGTCGTCAGCGGAAAAAGACAGGGTTATGGACGATTTCAAGCGTGGAAAGATTCACATACTCTGTTCGACTTCAGTTGTTGAAGTCGGTGTCAATGTTCCAAATGCCACAATCATCATCATAGAAGGTGCAGAGAGATTTGGGTTGGCGCAGTTACATCAGTTGCGTGGTAGAGTCATGCGCAGTTCACATCAAGCGTATTGCTATGTATTCATCGGTGGCAATTCCGGCAACGGCTCTAGCGGCTCGCAAAAGTCGCGTGATCGTCTGCGTGCCCTCATAACCGCCAAAAATGGCTTTGAGCTCGCAGAGCTCGACCTAGTCCAGCGTGGTGCTGGCGAACTTTCCGGCGTGCGCCAATGGGGTATTTCTGATGTCGCTATGGAAGCATTGAAAAATATGAAAATGGTCGAGGCCGCGCGCACCGAGGCAGTCAGGATTATTGCAAAAGATCCAGACTTGAGTGGATTCCCTGGATTGAAGGTGGCGCATTTTGAGTGATTTTAAGCATGGACTGAATCATAGGCCTTGAAGTAGGCGCTGGATTTCTGTGAAGTAGTGGCGACCTTGATCTGTCACATAATAGTATTTGCGCGGAGGACCTACATCTGACTCTTCATATGAATGTGACATAAGATTTTCGCGACGGAGTTTACTCAAAAGCGGATAAATAGTTCCCTCTTTTGAAGATAGTCCTAGAGCTTTCAGTTTTTGTAGGATTTCTTTGCCATACATTGAGTGGCTGGAAAATATAATCATTTTGATGATGAAATAATCCAAGAGTACCATTCTCAGATCGGCGATTTTCTTGTCCACTAGGTTTGTGTTTAGCGTGGGTGTGGAATCAGATGTGACCAATTTCAAATAGGATAGTTTCGCACTATTTTTTGTTTTCAATGGGTATTTTAGAGGAGGCAAAGTTGGCATATATAATTTTAAGAAGTACCTTAGCTTACATTATCTTTTGATACTTTGGCAACGAGGGGGGCATGCGCTTTAAAAGGGGTTTTTGAAATAATTTATCCACGAGGTACCTCAGCATAAGCTACACATAATCAACCTGCTGACAGTGACTATTCTGTGCCAAAAAACTCAGTAATATATAGGCGGTACCTCGGCTATAAATTATTTCTAAAAGGCTGTTTTGGAGGTGTGTGTCCCCTCTCGTAGCTGAAATACGGCCAAGAAAAGAGGCCCCGAGCACCCCCCAACAGGCATCACTAATTCGACGACACCCTGATCGTCGCAGTGAATGAGAAAGTCTTAGCATAAGCAGTCCTCTGCGCATTCTTAGGATCGACTTCATTTATATTGAGCGTAATCTTCACAACTTGAGTGTTACTAGAAGGAGCAGACTTCACGAAAGAGAAACCTGTGGCGGTAACAGTGGTAGGTGTGAGACGCACAGCAGTTCCGGCACCTTGACGCATCCACAAAGCACTATTCTGAACATAGAATATAGTTGGATTCGTAGCTGTGTCAGTAGTATTTATCGACAAGACATTTCCTAGTCCAAGACTATTTCCGTCGATAGTCGTAGCGCGGTTTGCTCCTTGAATATCGATAATACTGGAAGGTGTGGCATTTCCTGAATCCAGGAGCAAATCAGTTAGAGGATTACTGATAACAAGGTCGATAGATTGACCGACCAGAGCTATAGACTGTGAACCGGTAAGGTCATATCGCAAGTAAAGACAAGTCGTCGTACCATAACTGACTGGTATGCTGGTAGCGGTTATTTCTCCAGTAGATGTAGCAAAACTATATTTTCCTGTGGCGGTATAAGTAGCTGGACCAAAACCACCTGACATGACAGCACCATCATAGACAAGGCCACTATTGCATGAACCGGCGGCAGCTTGGTTGTAGTAGAGCATGACATTACTCAAATAACTATTCGACAATGAACCATTTTGTTTAAATGTAATGCCAGTTATATGCAGATCCGATCCAGAAGAAGTTCGTGTTGCAGTAAATGCGCCACCCAACATCACCCCACTCGTCGGTATTGTCGTTGTGGCCACTTGTGTACCAGACCAGCTAATCGTCGTGCCAGGAATACTGAACAACCAGTTCAAGTTGTTGCCATTGTCGATACTACTACCACTTGCAGTTAACTGACTGTTAGTGCCAGTAGCGATATTGTTGGAGTCTTGGACATTCAAAATATTGAGAGTATTTGCCGGTGAAGCTGAAATATTCGGCAAGAACTTCCACTGTGTACCAGTCTGACTCGAACGCAAGTTAAGATATTGACCAGAGGCACCAGACAAGTTCGTCGTGCCAAGAACTTGAAAGATTTTTCCAGCAGAGAATGTCAGTGTAGCAGTAGAGCTTATCGTCTTTGTAAGATTATTAAATGTCGTAGTTCCCTGACTAGTAACCGACTGACTGCCGCCAGTAAGATTCACTGTGCCACTATTTGCTAAGAATGCACCACCAGCAGCAAATGTTCCGCTATTGCGACCTTGATACAGCGCAGCAACTTCCGCTGCTGATATGGCGCGGTTGTATACACGGACATCGTCGATGGAGCCATCAAATTGTTGTCCTGTTCTAAATCCTATATAAACATTACCTGAATCAGAAAATCCCCAAGTTCCATCACTCTGGCTTATTCCCCTACTAATACCATTCACATACAAAAGCATTGTCGTACCATCAAAAGTCATCACTACATGATTCCATGCTCCAGAAGCCACATCATTACTAATAGTCGTATTACCATAAGTTACTCCGCCATTTGGTGAACCTCCTATTCGACCATTCGTAGACATTGCAAACATCCACTGGTTACCGACTATGTCGTGATTAAATATTCTACCAAATTTCGAAGTATAGCTTGCACCAGGGGTTGGCTTGACCCAAGCAGATACTGTCTTAGCTGATGCATTGGATAGTAACGAGACAGTACTAACTCTAATACTGTTAGTACCATTCAATATAATGCCATACGGATCACTGAAAGTTATCGGTGGTACTGGTGTAGGAGAAATAGCGGATGGACTACCAACCCATGTGCCATTATTTCCATTTCCAGACGCATCAACAGATGGTGATGAGGTTTCGTCGAGCGGCCAATACCCTACCATTCCAGAGGCAAGAGTGGTGGTACCACTTGTTGTATTATCTATAAATGAACCGGCGACATTCAAAGTTGTAGAGGCGCTAAATATACCATTTGAGACTGTAAATGTTCCGGAATCTGTCATTGTAGTTGGTGCATTGAAGACACCACCACCAAGAGTGAAGCTGTTAGTGGTGAAGGCCGAACCATTACCATTGAATATACCGCCATTTTGCACAAAACCTTGCGAGTTTAGCGTGAGTGTACGCGCTTGAGTGATGGTTCCTGTATAAGCTGGATCGATATAAATACCAGCGTAAGTACCACCTGCACTTGCATCGAAGACAGCACTAGTGGTAGCAGTACTATCGAAGAAGAGTTGATACGCCGCACTGATCGATGCTGATCCAGCTGCGCCACCAGAAGTAGAAGACCAGTAGTTACCACTCACATTTCCACCGGCTGGACCTTTCCAGTAAGCCTTGAGACCGCTACCGAAGTTCCAGTTGATGTTGAAACCGCGATCACAAAATGCAACCGCCGTCTGACAGCTAGCGTGAGGCGCAACTACACTTGTAGAAGATGCTGAGTTCAAAGCACTGATCGCTATCGGTGCGATATTGTTCGAATACCAAGGCGCTACATTGTTGAAATTACGCGTACCAGTAGGGTTAATATTCCACGAGGTTCCATTCAAAGATGGATTCAAATAAAGTTTATTCGTCTGACTATTCCCCAACAAGGTCGCTATACCAGACATTGTATATGTATAGCCAGAGTTGAAGGTCAATGTATCGTAAGCAGCAGCAGTCACCGACTTGGTAAAACTGTAGAATGAAATATCTCGATTGGTGACTATCTGCTTATTACTACCAGTCATAGCAAATATACCGTTGTTGTGATTGAACACTCCACTAGTCAATGTGAAGTTACCACCAACAGTCGTCGTGGCTGGAGAAGCATTGAGAGTGCCACCATTTACTGTAAGGTCACCATTTACTGTGAGATTATAAGGCGTAGTCGTTGCGGTTGAAGATGCGGTGCTGCCAGTTGCAAGGGCTGTAATTTCTGGTGCGGTCAGGACACGATTGTAGATACGGACATCGTCTATGGAGCCGTTGAAATAACCCCCTAAGTTATACGCACCAATCATAATTGCTTGTGTAGAATTATATATAGCTGATGGAACTGAACCGGTTAATGTCCCATTACTTAATGCTCCGTCAACATACATATTTAATGTCCCAGCAGCTCCGTCATATACTCCAGCGACATGATGCCAGTTACCGTCGTTTAATGTGTTGACGCTTTCTCTTCTAGCAGGAGTTGTGTCAGAGGCACTTCTATAAATTGCGATTCTCACTTTACCCGAAACCATATAAAGCTCAAAACCACGATTAGCGGACTGATACTGAGAAACAACATTAATTGTGCCACTAGAAGATGTTTTTATCCACGCTGACACAGACAATAGAGTTAAACTAGACAATGAGCTTAGAGACGTTGTTGTATACTGACTACTCCCATTAAACGTGACTGCTGTACTTGGAAAAGTTAAAGCTGTCGGTGCTGTTACACCAAGAGTCGGTGAGGCAACATAAGTGCCAGTATTTCCATTTCCAGATGAGTCGGCCGCGATACCTATTTCATCCATCTTCCAATACCCAAGCAAACCAGTCGATGGTCCGTATATTGTATTCGTATTGGTAGCAGTAAGGACATTACCAGAGTTGATGACTAGGTTGGAGAGAGTGGAACTACTTATAAGGTTCACGGAAGAGCCCGCCGACTGATTTATTGTGACTGTACCTGTAGACCAGGTGCCACTGGTACTGACCAGAGTTGCCCCAGATCCATTGAAGTTGAGGTTGGCAACCGCAAGGGTGACCGTGGAAGATATAACGAAGGACTGACTAATGCCGGTCATATTCAAGGTGACGTTACTGTTTCCAAATGTCGTATAAGTGGCTCCAGCGCTTGAATTTCCGGTCATGTTAACACCGCCAGAGACAGTTATGGTTATAGGCGTATTTGCTGTCCAAGAATTGGTTTGACAATTATATGGACTATTTAGCGACAGCAAACCAGACACAGAGAAACTATCGTTCAAAGTGTTTGAGGCTGATCCTCCTAAGCAAAAAGCTGGGGTTGCAAAAGATAGGTTATAAAATGTGGCGCCACCAGTCGTATATGATATTGCTCCTGCATAATAATGATTCAACGTTAGTGTCCCAGCCCTAGCTACAAAACCAGTTCCACCAGCACTATTCAAAAGGTTACCATATACAGTTGCACTGTATGACGTTATACCAGCATCGGGCGAAGCGTCGAGAACCTTTCCGGAATTGATAGTCAGGTTAAGGAAGGTAGAGTTTCCGTTCAACACCACAGATCCGCTAGATTGGTTCATCGTGGTGGTACCAGTGACTGGTATCCCACTACCTGTATTCAATGTTGTAGTTCCAGAACCGTTGAAATTAACATTGGCATTTAATACTAACTGAGAACTGACAAAAGATTTATTTACTCCTGTCATATTCAAAGTAACGTTACTATTTCCAAATACAGTATAAGTAGCGGTTGAGTTTCCGACGATATTCACGCTACCGGAAACAGTAATAACAATACCGGTTGGGGCTGTCCAAGAATTGGTTTGACAATTATATGGACTATTTAGCGACAGCAAACCAGACACAGAGAAACTATCAGCAAAAGTATTTGTTATAGCACTACCCATGCAACTAGCTAGATTAGACCATGCAAGGTTATATAAATTAGCACCACCAGATGTAAACACATAAGTACCACCAGCTCCACGATAAAGAGATACCGTTCCGGTTCTCGCCACAAAACCGTTCACACCAGCATTGTTTGTGAAGTTTCCATTAACAAACAGGTTATATGATGTTAACCCACCATCTGGAGAAGCATCGAGGACATTCCCAGAGTTTATGATGAGGTTAGAGAAAGTAGAGTTTCCAGCTAGAACCACAGAGCCTGAGGATTGATTGATCGTGGTGGTACCAGAGGTCCAAATATCAGTAGTCGTGCCGACAGAGACAAGTGTTGTACCTGTGCCATTAAAACTGATATTTCCAGCAATCCTGAAGATATTATACGTGTCCAACAAAGTTATACTCTTAGAAGAACCCGTCATAGCCAAAGTGACGTTGGAGTTTCCGAAGGTGAAAATACTACCAGTCGTAGTACTGGCATAATTCGTATTAACATTACCGGCCACGGAAATAGTCACTGGTGTAGTCGCGGATATGGTATGAGTACCATAAAAAAATGTATTACCAGGTGAGCCGAGAGTAGATATAACTATTTGAAGATTACCAGCGACACTGATATTGTCTGCAAGGTTTGAGATTTGCGCACCGCTACTAAGATTTCCGTTATGGTTTGCACCCAAAGCCAGATTATTGAAAATAGCACCTCCGGTCTTGACTGTATTGGTCAGCACTCCAGAAGCCAATAATACTATATTCGCAGTCCCAGCCCTGGATACAAACCCTGTGGCACCAGCATGATTCATGAAGTTATTATTGACATTTATATCATACGAAGTAGTTCCACCATCTGGAGAAACGTCTAGGATAGATCCGGAGTTTATGACCAGATTATTAAAAGTAGAATTACTAGCCAAGGCTACATAACCAGAAGGCTGAGCGATGGTCGTAGTGCCTAAGATCACACCAGTAGTGGAATAAACACTCCTCATACCACCAGTATTAACTGTCGTTATTCCGGTACCACTGAAGGTGAGATTGGCAACAAACTGAAAGGTACCATAACTATCCAACAAAGAAACAGAGTGACTATCGCCGGTCATTATCACATTGACATTGGAATTACCAAAAGTAAGACCCGGACTAGAACCGGCATTGACATTTATATAGTTGGTGCTGAGATTACCTCCGACAGATATAGTTATAGATGTCGTTGCGGTGATTGTGTGTGGTTGATAGAAAAAAGTATTTGCAGGGGTGCCAGCAGCAGACATAACTATAGCAAGATTACCATTGACTGTTATGTTATCTGTCAAGATTGTGGCTGTGACATAAGAAGCGTAAAAGTGGTTCGCACCTATTGCTAGATTATTGAATACGATACCACCTGTCTTTATTGTGCTCGTAGAAATAGCTATTGGTATTGCTCCAACAAGATTGACCGTCCCATTCCTCACCACAAGCCCCGTAGCACCAGCGTTGTTGATGAAGCTACCACCAACAGTAAGGATGTATGAGGTGGTACCCCCGTCTGGTGAAGAATCGAGGACCGCATTGGAGTTAATCACTGTGTTATAAAAGGAGGAATCGCTGGAGAGAGCAACAAACCCCGAGGACTGATTTATAGTAGTGGTGCCGGTAGACCAAGTGCCACCACCAGTATTGACTAGTGTCGTACCAGACCCATTGAAGTTGAGTGCGGCTTTGAAGGTTCCACCAGAGACTACAAAAGATTGATTACTACCAGTCATATTGAAGGTAATATTTGTATCAAAGATAGGAACTGCGCCAGAACTTCCTTTCGACATAGAAAAACTACCACTGATCGTAATAACACTTGATGACTGAGCAGAATATGTTCTGGTGTTTGATGAGCTGTTTAAAGAAGACACGGTAAATAGACCGCTCACGGAGAAACTGTCAACAATGGTTGTAATCTTCGCCACACTGGCGGTATCCTTTGAACTGAATGTTATATTGTTAAAGCTAATACTTCCAAACTGTAAAGTTGGTGTTGGGTTCGTGGCTGAAGAGTCATTGTAGAAGACTACCGTCCCATTCCTCACCACAAGCCCCGTAGCACCAGCGTTGTTGATGAAGCTAC
>JBAXSG010000020.1:0-3944 GCA_037130865.1 Candidatus Tayloriibacteriota bacterium
GAGTATACCTATGATAGCTATGACTACTAGGAGTTCGATGAGGGTGAAGGCGCGGTTGAGGGAGAATTTTGAATGAGAATGACGCGACATAATAAAGACATTATAACAAAGTCTCGGCTGCAAGGATATGTAGTTGTTGACTAGCCTAAAAATGTGCGCGCACTAGGATTCGAACCTAGGACCCCACCAGTATCAGTGGTGTGCTCTACCAACTGAGCTATGCGCGCATTTTGCATGCTCTTAAGTGCAGTAAAAGGATATTATCAAAAAAGCGCCTAAATTACTAGCTGACGATGTTTGGTAGATGTTTTTATTATTTGAACAGAACAGGCACTTCTATCGCTACATCTTTGGAAGGATCCCCAGATGGATTATCATTCTTGAAGATTACGGCACCACGACTGGCATAAGATTTATTCAAATCAGAAATCGCTGGTCTAATAAATTCCAAAGTTGCTTTAAATGGCACATATTCTGTAGTCATCCAATCACCCTGAGCTTCGGCGTGACCTTGACCGATAATCAATCCATCCCAGTCCACTATCATTATCGGAAAACTTGCTTCGAAATACCAATTACCTCTAGCCTCTCCAGTCAAAGTTACCGGTGAACTTATAGTATCATTCGGCTTTGGATATGTAACATGAATCAGATTATCTAAAGCGGCTTTTCCTTGCTGATGAAGCCCGCGATAAATCATCACACCGCGAATGCCTAGCATAATAACCACTAGAATACCTATCATTACATAGTGCCACTTTTTCATATTAGTGTATTATAGCTTATATAAGAAAACATATGATAATCGTAAACAAAAGACTCGGTGAAACTCCTCTTCAAGCATTGGAGAGATTCCGCGCGGAGATGATAGAAAAGGAGCCGGCGAAGGCTACTTTTTGGCGTGCGACACCGATGACATACGCCGGTCGGCTCGATCCAATGGCAGAAGGCGCATTACTCATCTTGATCGGCGAAGAATGTAAGAATAAAGAAAAATATCTCGGCTTAGACAAAGAATACGAAGTTGAAATAGTCTTCGGAATAAGTACAGATACTTATGACGCGCTCGGATTGGTGACGAAGACTGGAGATGAGAAGAAGTTGGCGCGACTCGACATCTCAAAATATATCGGAAAATTCTCACAAGAATATCCGCCTTATTCTTCGAAGACTGTAGGAGGAAAACAACTCCACACGCTTGCACGCGCTGGCGAACTTCCGGAGGAAATGCCGACGAAAGAAGTGGAAATATACTCGATAGAAAAAATCTCCGACGACCCAACTAGCGGCTCGATCAAGAAAATCAGTGCTCAAGACTTATCATCACGAATCACATCCACGATCGACTTGGTCCAAGGCAACTTCCGGCAGGATGAGATCAAGAAAAGATGGCAAGAGCTATTGGCTACGCCAGAAGCGAAAAACCAACTTTTTTATTGCTTAAGGTTGCTAGTGAAATGTTCGAGCGGCACATATATGCGCTCATTGGCGAATAGAATCGGCGCAGATGCCGGCACTGGTGCATTTGCTCTTTCTATAAAAAGGACTCAATTATTTTTTTAGTCTCTTGTGGACCGCTGACTTGAATACAATCGACACCGGTAGTTTTCGCTGGATAATCATTGCCACCAAGGAATAAAGTATCACCTATAAAAGTCATATGATCTATAGGTATCCGCAGATACGACTCGAGTTTGTGGATTCCGTAAGCCTTATTTACTCCTTTCATGGTTATATCAATCGAGGTCAGGCCGCCGATCCTCACATCAAATCGTGGTAATTTCGCTTTCAGAATATCAACAATAGCTTGTCGCTTCTCTCTGGTTGGATCCCATGATTCTTTCATCTCGAGAGGAGCATTTTGTCCTAGAGCAGAAAATGTTATCTGCGAACCACGATCCTCGACAAGTTCGCCGTATATCTTGGCTGGCTTCTCGTATTTTGCCAGTGAAAGAGCCATGGCCAATTTTTCCTTGATATCTTTCCTGTCAGTTTCGGAAATATTCTCAGCATACTGCTCTTGCCATGAACCACGCCAGACATAAAGACGTGTTCCAGAGGTCGGCAAAATGAATAGATTTGTAAATTGTTTCGCTCCAGCCGGCAATTTATTTAAAAACTGTGCCTCAAGCTGCGGATATCCCCCACCAGATATGACAGCCACTTTCTTCTTTTCTAGGAGCTTGATAATGAGGCCAGCCATTTCCTCATCCATAGGAGATTTACTCGAGGCAAGCGTCCCTCCAAGATCAAATATAAATAGTTCTTTTTCTGGTGACACGATAAAGACAATTATAACATACAGAAAATTGAATCAATCATGAAATTGTGGGCGCGAGAGGACTTGAACCTCCATGGATTGCTCCGTACGCACCTGAAGCGTATGCGTCTGCCAATTTCGCCACGCGCCCAATTGATTCACTGAACTAACACGATCAGTCCGCGCTTCTACTATAGTCCAAATACTAAAAATGGGCAAAACCAAGTTTTGCCCAACAATTTAGCGCCGAGGGAGGTTGGGACTCCCTTCGGCGCTATGACAAACTACACGTTACGGAATTCTCGGGGTAAGTACCTTGAGACTTTTCCCCAATAATCATCAGCATACTTCCAACCATTCGGGCCACCATTCCAGATGCCAGCCATTTCCTTCATTGTAGGCTTATGGCCGAGGCGCTTCTCAGTCGCATAATGATCGATGTAGGTGTTGAATACGTCCAACGACAACTCCTCGTTGTACGTGCAGTCTTCTGCACTATAATTCGTACCCTTCCACCGATTGTAATCGATCATTGCCTTTGCACGAACTTGATAGGAGCCAAATGCTGGATTCTTAAGCTTTTTGTCCCCTTTCAGGAACTTTCCGCCACTCGATTCCTGCTGACGGATCGCGATTCGCAGAACATTTGGTGGTCGTACTGCAACCGACGACTCAACTGCAACAAACAACACCACGATTAAGACTAGGAACATTTTCATGTTTTTTCTCCCTGTATGCTCTTTCGAGCGGTTGATTTCTATTTCAACGTCCCCACTACAATCTATACAATAGCACACTTATGTGCCGAAAGTCAAGTAACGTGCAAAAACCCTTATTATAAGCCATGAAATCTATGTAGATACGAAAAAAGGCCCTTGCGGGCCATTTTCCTTATTAGCGCTCTTTATTTTGTTCCGTTCACCCATGAACGATTCAATTGAGATCGTCCATGTGTTGTTCCCTATCTTCGGGAACTAAGCGTTCACATTTTTGGTTGTAGAACGATAACCACATTTCTTAAGCCCGCTTCATCAGAGATGAAACGGAGAAACGATCGACATTTAAGTCAATTGCACATAGTGCAAAGACGTGATTCTCTTGAAATATTCCACGAGCAGCTTCCGCTACCCGTGCCTTGTTACGACTTACCCCCTGTCATCGAATTTGCCGTAGGCCAGCACGAGGCTAGACTTTGGGCACCTCCGACTCCCTTGGGTTGACGGGCGGTGAGTACAAGACTTGAGAACGTATTCACCGCAGTATAGCTGACCTGCGATTACTAGCGATTCCGGCTTCATGAGGTCGAGTTGCAGACCTCAATCCGAACTGGCGCATCCTTTATAAGGGTTTGCTCCGTCTTACGACATTGCGTCCCGTTGTAGATGCCATTGTAACACGTGTGTAGCCCAGGGTATCAGAGGGCCATGCTGACTTGGCGTCATCCCCACCTTCCTCCCAGCCCGGAAAAAACAATTCTACAATTTAACAAAGAAACAATTGAAAGATTATTCGCACAGATCTTTCCTTTGTTCAATAGTTCTAATTGTTTAATTGCGTTCTACGGGCTGGGCGGTCTCGCCTGACACTTATAACAGGCAACAGGGGTTGCGTTCGTTACCCCACTGAAGGGAACAGTTCAAACCACGAACTGACGACAGCCATGCAGCACCTGTCCATCCGCCTT
>JBAXSG010000021.1:0-3915 GCA_037130865.1 Candidatus Tayloriibacteriota bacterium
TCACGGAACGCGGCTCTCACTACACGTTCCCGCATGAGCTCGACTACGAGGTCGGCAGCAAGATTGTGCAAGCGGTGCCGAGCGTCGATCTCGTGCGCTTCTGCAACTCAGGCACTGAGGCGACCATGGCTGCGATGCGCCTTGCGCGCGCCTACACGGGCAAGGAGAAGGTGCTGAAGTTCGAGGGCATGTATCACGGCTGGTCGGATGCCAACGCCCTCGCATACCACCCTCCTGTCGACAACTGTGGTCCCGAGCGCTCGCCTTGGCCGGTCCGCTTCCACTCTGGTATCCCGCGCGTGCAGGAGGAGTGCCTGGTCATCGGTACCTACAACGATTTCGAAGGCGTTGAACGCCTCGTGCGCGAGAACGCAGGGGAGCTCGCGGCCATCATCACGGAGCCCTGCATGGCGAACTCCGGCGTGATCCCACCTCTACCGGGCTGGAACCAGCACCTGCGCAAGCTGTGCGACGAGTACGGCCTGTTGCTGATCTTCGACGAGGTGATCACCGGCTTCCGGCTGGCGCTGGGCGGCGGCCAGGAGCTGTACGGGGTCGATGCTGACATCACGACTTGGGGCAAGGCCATCGGCGGGGGATTCCCCTGCGCGGCAGCGTTCGGCGGCACAAAGGAGGTCATGGACGTCGAGACGCGCGCCGAGGTGTTCCATGGCGGCACCTACTCCGGAAATCCCGTCGTGCTCGCGGCCATGAACGCAGCTCTCGAGATCTTCGTCAACGAGGGTGATCAGGTCTATCCGCACCTGAAGACGATCGCTGACGCTCTCGTCGGCGGTCTTCGCGAGATCTTCGCCGACAACGACGTCGCGGCCCAGATCAACCAGGTCAACGGCATGTGGCAAGTCTTCTTCAGCGAGGAGCCCGTCACACGCTTCCGTCAGGCGCGCGCCAACGACGGCATCTTCTACCACCATTTCCAGCGGGAGATGCAGGCGCGCGGAGTCTACTTCCACAACTATCAGATGGAGCGCTGGTTCGCCTCAACGGCTCACACGCTGGACGACGTGCAGACGACCCTTGAGATCGCCGAGGTGGCAGTCCCCAAGGTAAAGGACAAGCTCGAAGCCAGCCGCGCGATGCTGGCCTCTCTCGCCTGAGGGTGTGTGCGGTCGAAGGAGAGGTGATCGGCTGGACGATCGAGCAGCGTAGGGCCATGCAATAGGCAGGCAAGGCGGCCGTCGCCCTGAAGCGCTGGCCGGATTCCAAAAGGGGGGTCAATGGCAGAAGAGCTGGCCTTCGCTCGCAAGGCAAGCGGTCTCGTGCGCGGTCTTTCGATGCTCGACACCTTTGCTATCGGTTTCACGGACCAGGGGTTGACTGCAAGCATCTGGTTCGCGATAACCTTTGGACTCGGGGTCTTTCTGGGCGGCAACCTCATCATTGCCTGCCTGATTTCCTTCGTCCTCGCCGGCTTCGGGATCCCGATCGTATGGGGCATCCTCGGCGGCTCAATGCCGCGTTCCGGCGGCGAGTACATCTACAACTCACGCATCATCCATCCGGTGTTTGGCATGGCTCAGAGCTTCGGAAACGCCCTGTGTTGGATCATGTGGGTCTACGTTCAGTGTGCCCTCATCATCGACCCCGGCCTCACAATGATGTTCAGGTATCTGGGTTGGTCGGGAGCTGCAGATTGGGCGGTCAGCAGCAAGTGGGTCATGTTGGCCCTGGCTTCAGTGTTCAACATCGTCGCGATTCTGTTTGTGGCTTTCGGGATGAAGATCTTCGCGTTCATCCAGAAGATCATCCTGTTCATCGGCATCGGCGGGTGCGTTACGATCTGCATCGTCCTCACCGTGTCCTCGCGAGCGCACTTTGTCGGTGCGTGGAATTCAGCCGCAGCGGCGTCTGGCTCACCCAACTATACGAGCTTCATCGCGAAGGCCGGCGCGGCCGCTGGCACCGTAATGCCAACCACCTGGAACTGGAACGCCACGCTCGGCTGCATGGTTGCCATGTCTTGGCTCTTCGCGTACGCCTACTCGATCTCGTACGTAGGAGGCGAAGTCAAGCGGCCCGAGAAGACCATCATGTGGGCGAACTTCTTCTCAATCCTGATTCCAGCGGCCCTCATGCTTTGGACGGCGCTCGCGCTCAACAAGACGGTCGGCTATCAGTTCCTCAACGCCTCCGCCTGGAATGACCAGAACGGGCCCATCGCCGGCTTCCACATGCCATTCGGCAGCAACTACATTGATCTTGCAGTCTACACAATCGGCACAAGTGCCCTGCTGACGAAGCTCCTGGCGGCCTTCATGGCTCTGTCGTATGTTGCCTTCGTTCTCTGGATGACAACCCTGTCCTACATGGCCTTCCCGCGTATCCTCTTTGCGTGGGGCATGGATCGCATGGGGCCGAAATGGTTCACGGACATTAACCCTCGGTGGGCAAGTCCTATCAAGAACTACATCTTGGCTTTTGGGATCGGAGAGGGTCTGGTCATCTTCTACTATGTGTTTCTACAGAATCAGTTGCAGAACGTCATCATTTCCGGCATACAGATAACGACTCTGTTCATCCCAACAGCCATTGCCGCGATCTACTTCCCGTACTCCAGGAGAGCCAAAGGGATTTGGGAATCATCGCCGTATCGAACCTGGGCGTTTCTTGGCGTACCGATTATCGTATGGGGTGGGCTGGTATACCTGGTGTACGTATGCCTCATGCTGTACTACTTCGTCTTCAATAACGCGGCGAAGCAATTCACAATGGCTGGCAACGTGCTCATGGTGGCCACGTGGGTGGCAGGCATCGCTTGGTACTACTACTGGAAGGCGCGTAGCAAGAAGGTCGGGGTGGACGCTTCACTCACGTATGGCGAGCTGCCACCCGAGTGACGTGACGGGACGCCTACCGCAGAAGTTCTGGATCCGTTCGCTGAGGATCACGCGGGACCACTGCGAATGATCGGCCCGCTATCGGTCCGCTGCGAAGCGACTTGGCTCCCGTGTTGAGGGAGCTCCGAGTGGTGCCGGTCACCCCCTGTGCACCACCCGCGCAAAGGGGGATGACGGCGGACCGCCGCCGTCATCCCCCGTGTCTGCCGAGCCGAGGAGCCGCTGGTGCGGGCGGACCTGTGCAACCTGACTCTCGACGCACGGTCGCAGCGACAGCTTTGGCTGCTCAACCGCCGGTGAGGCCCGCGTGGAGATGGTCGTGGCTAGCCCCCCTTCCATTGCCCATGCAAACAGGGGTGACGGCGGTCCCCTGCCGCCGTCACCCCGGTCGCTCGCGCGGGTGGGCGGCCGCCGGCGACTGTGCGAAATGGCTTCTTGGGCAGGCGCCTCGTCGCATGAGTCACATCGGCGTCCGCTGCAGCGCCATCTGAGCGTGAGTCTCCCGCGGGCGCAACTTGCCGGAGTTGACTGCGAAGCAGCGGTGCGGGGCATTGCGGGCTGCACGAGTGCGGCGCTGGACGGCCGCTTGCGAAGGAGCGAAAGGAATGCCGTGGCCATCCGCACGGCATGTTCAGGCGGGTGGGCAAACGGTGGGACGACGGGCGGGAAGCTGTCGGCATCAGGATGCTCGAGCGGGATGTGGAAGCCTGCCCGCCCGAACGCAACGAGGCTTGGCCCATGATTCCGCGGCTTGTGGAATCCCTTTGCGCAGACGCACTCGATGGCGTATCGCCATCCGCGGAGCAAGTGGCGGATCTGCTGCAACTCGACGGCCCTGAGATTGCAGAGCCTCTCTTTGCGGCGGCGAGGGAACTGCGTCGCCGCTACTTCGGCGAGTCAGTCTTCCTCTATGGCTTCATCTACTACTCGACCTTCTGCCGCAACAGTTGTTCCTTCTGCTTCTTCCGCGCCGCCAACTCAGTGAGCCCGCGATACAGGAAAGACCCCGACGAGGTTGTCGAGGTAAGTCGGGCTCTCGCCGAGTCAGGTGTCAATC
>JBAXSG010000022.1:0-3895 GCA_037130865.1 Candidatus Tayloriibacteriota bacterium
GGGCGAACGGAGGACTGGGGGTGTGGGGGAAGGACTCCGTTCGCCCTCGCTATTGTTTTTTGGCCTTCGTCGGCACGAGCTTTGCACGATTTTGGAGAATCGTTTTCTAATCGCTGGCGACCCTTGCCGGTTTTTGGGGTGGGGTGCGGGGATTTACAAATCAAAAAACCTTCTGACCTCTGATTTTATCCGTTTCAATCTGTTTTCTGAAATCCTTCCTTTACGAGCTAAGACTCGTCTTTGTGAGACTATTCTCATCTGGTGGACGCAAATAGAAGTCTGTTTTCCTTGGAACTCAAATGGTATATAACCTGCAACTTCTTTTATCTTCGTAGAAAGTGGTAAAACAAGGGCAAGAACTGAACCGACGACATGGACGATAAGGGCTGGTCTGGTAAATGACTCACCTTTGCCGTCAATCTCACTACCTACATTTACACCACAAGATATCCAGCGGATCTCTCCAGCACGAATACTCACCTTTCTTTCATCGGTGTGAACCTGTTTTTTGACGATATTCCACTTATCAAAGTCTTTGAAATACATTGGGTATATATGTTTACAGACCTCTTGCGAGGCCTGTTGACGCCTTACGGCGATGGTAGCTACAGTTTAGCATATTCATGCTTGTCGTCAAGGAAAAATATTGAATCTAGCTATTGCTTTGTATTCAGAGTCAAATATGGTATATAATGTGCCTACAACTGAATATTTAGTAGTAGCCTAAACCGATCAAGATTTGCTGGTTGGCATGGTGAAAAAATCCTGTAGAGGTCAGAAAACCCATCATGTGGGACTGCCTCTACAGGTCATATCGGGAAACTGGTATGGAGGACTTCGGTTCTCGCCCATGTGGTGGGCTTTTTGCGTATCGTTTTGTGATTTAAATATAGAAATATTTTGTCTAAAAGATTTTTACAAATTTCGCTTGTTGGTACGATTACTCTCTTTCCGTTTTTGGTTTTTGCTGAGACCAAGACATTAGCATCACTGATATTAACTATCATTGGTTATTTGAACAGTATCCTTTATCTGATAATGGGTGTGGCAATAGTCATGTTCGTGTTCTATGTCATAAAGTATTTCATGAGGCCGAGTACCGACAGAGCAGAGGCTTGGAACTATGTCATATATAGCATATTTGGCTTCTTTGTTGTCCTGTCTTTCTGGGGTATTGTGAATATCCTAACCAATACATTTAATCTCGGTAATAATAATCCAAGCTCATGGAGTTCTGTTGCAAATATTTTTCCTAGTGGAGGTGGTAGCTCAGGATCAAATAATGTATTCAATCAGGGTGTGCCATCATATAACTCCCTGCCAGCGAATAATTATTATTCGGGATACACATCCGGCGGCAGCTCGGGAACAAATAACAATCTTTTCGGTGTCATCCCATCTAGCAACAAACACAGTTCTGGAAGCAATAGTGGCACAGCTCGTACTTCGACTAAAGGCGGAGCTAGTGCGCCTTCTGGTTCTAAAATAACGAAAGCGGTATGTTCAAAGTATTTTAATATTTGCGTCAGTGACTCTAGCGGTGCGCGGGGAATGGTATTGAAGGATAGCAATCAAGACATTGGGTGAGCTAGTCTACGAAATCTACCGCACCATCTGGCAGTACAATCACACGAGAATACATTCCGTACTAAAAATGCCGCCCATGCAATTTGCGAAAAAATTGGCGGCGGGATACAATTCAGCTAACAAGGTTGGTGTATGACAAAAGGGGTCCAGTACAGTGAAGTAATTTTATACATAAATATGATATCATTTTAATATGAAGAGTATATTTAGTAGGCGAGGCACAATACTGAGTATTGCTATAATCGTGGCTGTGGTGGCGTCTGGTCTATATCTTTATAAAACCATTCCCAATATTCCGAACCCTGCGCAATCAGCACGAAATGTTGATACCTCCTTTGGATCCACATCTCTAAGTATTGCCCCGCTTGAGGCCCGAACATATGGCAATCCAGATTTCAAGTTTGTCCTCCCTACTATAGATAGAAACATTGTAAAATGCGAGGATTATAATTCACGATATTCACACGAACTAAATACCAGATGCTGGCAAGATCTAGCGACACTAAAAAATGATACAGCCGCGACAGATAGCAAAGATCTTTCTGTTTGTGATAAATTCGAGTCAGACAACACCACCAGGACGCTTTGTTACCAAAAAATTGCTCTTATCGAAAAAGATCCGGGAATTTGTGAAATTAGCTCCACTAATTCTTCAGACAAAGATGATTGTTATTCGAGGATGGCATATCTGTCTGACATAGATTCCTCCTCTGTTTGCAATAGAATCTCAAATCCTGACATAAGGAATACATGTCTTAAAGACAATAATATTTCTAATATTGCTCGGGCCAATCACGCAGATGAGTGTAACAAATACTCGGCAACTGATAAAAAGGAATGTATGACGGAAGTGGCAGCTATACAAAGTAATCCGTCTTTATGTAATCGCATAGAAGGTGACAATTTTGCAGTAGAGCAGTGCATATACAGGTCGGATGCGGCAATGAAAGACTCATCGTATTGTGGCCTAGTCAAAGCAGATAAAACATACCAGCCAGATAACAGAGATACGTGCTATTTTGATTTTGCCACAATCAACCAAAAGCCAGGTGAGTGTAATAATATTTCGTCACCGAGATTACTGGATAAATGTTTGTGGATGACATCCCTTGATATCTATCGAACCTATACAAATAAAAGACACGGATATTCGTTGAAGTATGACTGGAGTACGAATATTTCAGAGATAGATAGCGGAAAAGATTCGTCGTCTTGTGTATCTATGAAAAATGGCTTTGGCTATATTCTTATCCGTACTGCTGGCGGGGATGACCCGTGTTCTCGTACTGGGGTCGGAGTTGGTGACGAACTGGAGTCAGAGGATGTTTATGTTATGGGTAATAAATATACTGCCACAGGTTTTGTGAGTCCAAATAAAGACTATAGCCAATTATCTTTTGGCGTTGGCCGTATACTTGTATTGTTTGGTATTGATACGGGCGGATCAGTGGATTCTCTAACTGATTATTGGTATCAATCAACTTTAGATGGAATTAAGAAAATCTTGAGCACATTAGACATCAGTCAATCGTCAAACAAGGTAGACGCATCACAGAATGCAACTACTACGAATTACATAAACAAAGAATATGGATTTGAATTCAGTTATCCTTCGAGTTGGACAATGAAAAATGGTGATTTCAAGGAAGGATTTAGCTTAAAGTTTGGTCCACAGGACGGCCCAATAGAAGGAGTCACTGCCCAGATTCATTACACGAAGTCAATAGACGGTTACAATAATATTGGTTCCATTCAAGAATTAAAAACCGTGCTTCAGAAGAAGTATAACGACAATAGTCTAAAATATGAAATAAAGTCCGTCGGAGGTTTTGATGTTGTAATCGTATCGGGTCTGCCAGGTTACGCCGATGTTGGCAATGAGGCATTCATCTTATTGGACAAGGGGATCTTAAATGTATATCCTGCAGGTTGGATTGCTAATGTAAAGAAGATATAAATTCTTGTCTTAACCACAGCTACTTTTAGCGCAGGCGATTAATATGAATAATACACGAATCTATTTGCTTGCAATTACTTCTCTGTTTGTGTTGGCTTTAGTACCGGTTGCATTTTTGAGTTTTTTTGCCTTGATATTTGCAGATGCTCCAGGATCTGGTGCGGTCCTCATGTGGTGGCTGCTACTAGCCTGGTTTCTCATCTTCACATCAATGTTCCAACTGACCAAAGCGTGGAGTGCCTACAGAAAAACGGAATCCAATAAAGTTAACAGCTATCTCATCTTACCGACTATTGTGTACTGGACCCCTTTTGTCATACACCAACCTTGTTAGCTGAATTGTATCCCGCC
>JBAXSG010000023.1:0-2278 GCA_037130865.1 Candidatus Tayloriibacteriota bacterium
GTTTTGAATACCTCTGTATATTCCTCCAGACACCCCGCCTCAAACCTGCTCTTGGCTACTTTCCCGCGATAGGAATACCGCTCCGGAGTATAGAGTAGCCCAAGCCACCCCTCGTATTTCCACGAAGAGGTGCCAATGTAGATGTTTCGGACGGCGAGTTCCTTGAGTTTATCGGCTACCTGATCTCGATCAAAAATCACGGAACCAGATTAACTGGAATGGCGAGAAGTTCGTAGATAATCCTTCAGAATTTGGAAATCCACATACCCTCTTCTAGGCCGCCAATCATCTAAATGGCATTTATAGAAATGACTACGATCTCCCCGTCTCCTCTGGATGCGAGTATTGAGGAACAGGCTCACCCATAATTACCAATTCATCAGGTTCTTGAGGAGGGATGGCAATGCAGTTCCCTTTCGATGCATGGTAGTGAATATCCTCCCATGAGTTGCAGAAATATACATTCCGACTACAGACTTTGCAGAATCGAATATCGGCATTCTCTGTCTTCTTTAATTTCGACCAGCTTTTTGGACACTGGAATGCGAATTCGACTTTGCAGTTGGCAATGGGAGTCATAATTAGGGTTTTTCGTATCCGGTTCCAACAATCTTACCTGTCTTCAATGTCTTCACACACCAGGCGAGATGGCGTGGAAGAAAACCATAATACCCGAATTGAAAGTCATCTTCCTGTGTAGGAAGTGGAACTTCCGTCAGAACTTTTTGATAAAATGAGAGCAGTGCAGAATTGTATTGCTCCTTGGTAAATTCAAAGTGGCGTTCCGGGAGTGGGTCAATGATATGCCACTTGATGAGTCCATTTTCTTGAGTGACCTTGAACCCATTGTCCAACCCCTTGCACCCTGCGACTCCGCAACCACAGGTCAGTATAAAATACTCGCCATCCACGATTGCAGATTTGGTAAGGTCCATGTGATCAATTGCGTATTCTTCGTTTAAGAACAGATCATCAACATAAAGGGAACCAGCCCAATAGTGATCGTCGTAGGGGGATGAACCGTCACCCTTTATTTGGTGTTCTAATTCAAGTCGAAGGGTGTTCATAGCAGATCGTATTGTGGCGATTGGTATAATTATATCGCACGAGATGGACAGGAAGTGTCTCTCGCAAAAAATAGCGAAATATTATCGCGACCTGTTTGACAAGCACCCGTGGAGCGTCTATTTAAGAGCCTCCATGAAGCTCTCGCTCCATAGCCATTCAATCTCAGCGTGGATAACCGCATCCACGCAGGGGTCTTATTGTGCCATGGAATCACGCCGATTTAACCGCGTCCTCAGCCCAAAAACCCCGCAAGCGAGCAGCTAGAATCACCCACTTTTTTACCCGATTTCTAACCCTGCTCGCCGCAAGACGAGCAGGGTTTTTTTCGTTTCTTACCAAAATACTGACCATGAAAGCCATCATCCAATCTGAGCTTCGCCGTATCGAGTCCACATACGGTGTACAGGTGCTTTATGCAGTCGAATCAGGAAGCCGTGCGTGGGGTTTTGCTTCTATCGACAGTGACTACGATGTGAGGTTTCTCTATGTGCATCCCGCCGAGTGGTATCTTAGCGTGGAGGCACAGCGTGATGTCATCGAGGAGCCAATCAACGACGATCTCGATATAAGCGGATGGGATCTTCGTAAGGCACTCGGCCTCTTGCGCAAATCTAACCCTCCCCTCTTGGAATGGCTGAATTCGCCAATTCTCTATCACCAGGATGATGCGTTTATCATAGACTTCCGAGCACTCGCGGCAAGCTACTACAGCCCTGAAAAGACATTTCTGCATTATCTCCACATGGCAGAGCGTAACTCTCGTGCCTATCTCAGCACTGAAGTCGTGAATTTGAAGAAGTACCTCTATGTCCTTCGTCCGATCTTTGCCTGCCGCTGGATCGAACGAGATCTGGGGCTTGTGCCGATGGAGTTCAGTCGTCTCGCCGGACGAACTGCTGACGACCCTATGCTCCGCTTCGCCATTGCCGATCTTGTCATGAGGAAGCAAGCGGGTGAAGAACTGGATCGCGCGCCGCGCGTGCCAATCATCAGTGACTTCATCGACAGCGAACTTGCCCGTCTCTCCGCTAACGCCCCTGAAAAAGGGGAGCCACAACCCACAACACAACTCAACTCGTTCTTCCGGAACGCTCTACTCAAAGCAGCTTAATAAACACAATGAAACCTAAAGAAATTCACAAACTAGGCGTCCCTCTCGGCAAAACGATGAAGGAAGCCCTTCGCTTGATCAGAGCGCTCGCTGCAGAAG
>JBAXSG010000024.1:0-2193 GCA_037130865.1 Candidatus Tayloriibacteriota bacterium
TTAAAATTGATTCATTAGTAGGGTATTAATCTATTATTACAAATGAAAACTATCTCGATGCCTTTAAAGTTTTTTATGTTATTTTTGACTTTCCTTGTTGCGGAAGGTGCATATGTAACACAAAATGCTTTGGCACAAACAGCTCCTACGCTTTCATCGATAAGTGCCTCAAGTACGCCTAACGGTATAAGTGCGGTTGTTACTTGGACAACTGAACAGCCTGCAACATCAAATGTTACATATGGTGTAAATACATTCTATGGGGCATCCACAATTCCCGATACAGCCCTTGTTACGGGTCACTCAATGCAGCTCTTTGGTCTCACTCCAGCAACCACATACCACTTCTTTGTTGAGTCTGCTAATGCATCTGGTACTACAGCTACATCTTCAGATCAAACTTTCTTAACACTTGGAACTAGTACGGCAACAAGTACCGGCACAACTACTGCGACAACAACAGCTACAAGTACGGTTACAGGTAGTACAACCCCAATATTTTCTACTGTTAGCGCAAGTAGTTCGTCTGATGGGACAAGTGGTGTTGTAACTTGGACAACAGATCAGCCAACGACTTCTGAAATTGTTTATGGTGTCAATACATTTTATGGAGCTGCAACAACACCAGATAACACTTTACTTACCAATCACTCAATGACGCTGTTCGGTTTGACACCTGGTACGATGTATCATTATTTTATTCAGTCATCTAATGCTTCTGGTACAGTAGCAACAACTTCAGATCAGACATTTATGACTTTAGGTACAAGCACTGCCACTACAACAGCTACAAGTACCACACCTGCACCTATATTGTCTAATATTAGTGCAACTAGCACATCTGATGGTGTTGGTGGAACTATAACTTGGACAACAGACCAACCAGCAACTTCTGAAGTTTTGTATGGTCTTAATACATTTTACGGAGCATCAACAACACTTAATACAGGTATGGTTACAGAACATTCAGTAAATGTTTCTAATCTTGTTGCAAGTTCTACCTATCATTTTAAGATTATGTCTACCAATGCTTCTGGTACTGTAGTCACATCCTCAGATCAATCATTTGTAACTTTAAGTGGAACAGGAACTCCTGCCGTATACTCTTTGGCTGTCGTTAGCACGGGGGACGGGACCGGAGCTACTATCTCATGGTCAACTGCAACAACTTCAAATTCACAGGTGTTGTATGGAAACTCTTCGACTTACACATCTTCCACAACACCTAGTGTTGATTCAGTATTAAACCATTCCGTAACTCTTTCCGGACTTACTCCCAATACAACTTATCATTTTCAAGTTGTATCTTCTGATGCTTCCAGTACAAAGGTTACATCTCCAGATCAATTATTTATGACTACAGTCATTCAAGCTACGACAACGCCAGCTACAACCACTTCACCAACTCCAACATCTAGTGGTGGAAGCTCGGGAGGACATCGTAGAAGCATTGTAGCTGGAGGGATATATCCCTTAGCTTCTGGTTCTTCTATTGGGTTTATATTTACTAAAAATCTCTATAAAGGAATTTCTAACAATGATGTGATTGCATTACAAAATATATTGAGAACACTTGGATACTTTAGATATCCAGTTTCTACAGGGTACTTTGGAATCATCACATTCGAATCAGTAAGAGCTTTCCAATATGCTCATAAAATTCCGACAACGGGTTACTTTGGGCCTCTTACCAGAGCGGCTATAAGTAAATAACAGAAAATTTATTGAACAAAAAACTCTGCATACAGCGGAGTTTTTTGTTTAATTTTCATAAATTACAAAAAGAAGTTGACTTAAGCGGTATACTTATTTAGTTCCTTTATTATTTATAAAATTAATAATATGAATCTTTTCAAAGATAGGAAAATGCCTTGGTGGGAAACAGGATTAATTAAATGGTCTGTACTTTGTATTGGTATTGCAATCGGTACTTATTGGTCAAGTGTATTTGCGCCATATGTATTAACATTATCAATGGCAGGTGTGGTTTTTGGTATAATTGCCGCTTATTTTTGGTTTAAAGAATAGTTTTAATGCTATTTGGTACAAGTTTTACAGAATCCGAATAATTCAAAAGAGTGTTCTGTAATATTTTTAAACTTAAGCGATTTACTTAGAATTTTTTTAGAAATTTTATCAATTTCACATCCATCAAATATTTCTATAAGGCCACACTTTTTACACACAATATGG
>JBAXSG010000025.1:0-2020 GCA_037130865.1 Candidatus Tayloriibacteriota bacterium
TCTGACCCACAGCAACTACCGGATGGCATTCCTCTGGACCGCCGTCATCTCCGCCATCGCGACCTGGCCGATGATCCTTGTCATCCGAGGATGGAAACAGCACGGCGGCCACGACAACTACGTGCCGCCGCTACCGGATTAGGTGGCGCAGCGAACAAATCCTTTTTCAAAAACAATCATTATGACGAAGACACAAGCGATGCTGCCGTCGTGGAGCTTAAAGGAATCAGCGGAACTTGGCGGGCGGGCGATGCTTGCCTGGCTTGATCCGCAGGACAACTATATGCCGATCAGCGGTTATAAGCCGTCGCATGATGTCGGGCGGTGGTGGGACGCGATGCTGCGCCTGGAGCAGGCCACCGGGTTTTCGATCCCCGCGCCGATCGAAGCAGCGATGCTCGACAACTTGAAACGGCTGACCGACAACCCCGATGCCCTATTGGTTTGCGAACCTAAGGGGCGTTATGAACACGAAATCAACCCGCACAATCTGCGCGAAACCATGCTTGCCTATCATGCGCTTGTCCGCTGGCGCGACAATGACTGGGCACGGCAGCACGGTCATATCTTTCTGCAATCGCTGGATCACGCCTTTCGTGAGGACGGCCACTATGATGCCTCGCGGCTTGGCATGGCGGGCACGGTTCCGCTGTGGAACAGCCGCTTCCATGCTGAAGAGGAGAATTCGGCCGGCTGGTTCGACGCGACGCAGACCACCGGCCGCTGCATCGAGGCGGTCGTCTGGTTTTACGAGGCGACCGGAGACGAGCTCGCGCTCCGCCTGGCCGACCGCATAGCGCGCCATCACCTGCGTATGATCGCTGACGATAACGGCGAAGCGAGACCGGAATTCTTCACGCCTGAGCACTTTGGCCATAACCATTCCTATATGGGCACATTGCGCGGGCTGTTCCTGTTTGGCCGGCTCACCGGGCAGAGGCATTACATAGATGCCGTGACAAAGATCTACCGCCATTCCCTCTGGCAGCGAAATATCTCGCGGGACGGCTGGACCAGCCATGATCTCGGGATGACCTCAGACTACGCTCAAAACCGCTTTGGCGAGAAACAATACGAGTCGGCCAGCCCGGGTGACATCGCGCAACTTGCGCTCTGGATGGCAGTGCACGATCATCAAACCGACCTGCTGGATGATGTGGAGCGCATTTTGCGTTCGAGCCTCCTGCCTGCCCAAATCACCGGGGATGATGTGGGGGCGCCCGCCCGGAAGGGAGATATGACCATCGGGGAGAACTGGATCGGCGGGTGGGGTTGCCAGTTCGAGCGCCAGATAAAGGATTTGATCTACGATGTCCTCGCTGCCGTCGTTCACTCGTTGTCTGATCTCTATACGCACACAACCGTGCAGGACCATCGCGGCATCTCGCTGCTTTGGCATTTCGACTACGAGGATGAGCAACTGTGCGTCACGCATTCCCTCGCCGACGAAGCCGTGGTGTGCGTAGTGCCGAAAACCGATGCGCCGCTCCGCATCCGCATTCCCGCATGGGCAGATTCCCTTCGAATTAGTGTCGGCGGCCGGGAGATCAATCCACCCCACCTGGGCGATTTCATTTATCTGGATGGCGAATCGCTTAAGAATCGCGCACCTGTCGAGCTGCGCTATGGCCTACCAGCACGCACCACCGAAGAGAAATATGGCCTAACGACATGGCGCTTATCGTGGCGGGGGGATGTTGTTGTGGACAGCGCTCGCGCCGGTTCCGGTGAATCTCAGAGATTCCCTGACTCCATTTTATGAACAACACAAACTGGTTTGACGAAGCCCGCTACGGGATGTTCATCCACTGGGGCGCATATTCCGTCGCCGCGCGCGGCGAATGGGCTGC
Organism: Candidatus Tayloriibacteriota bacterium; assembly: GCA_037130865.1. Taxonomy (GTDB): domain Bacteria; phylum Patescibacteriota; class Minisyncoccia; order Phycocordibacterales; family PALSA-1337; genus C7867-002. The sequence continues at coordinate 1,851 of JBAXSG010000025.1, forward strand.
CAACCGCGAACGGATTCCTCTGGAGGAATACAAGCGTCTCTACGCGGAAAACTTCCATGCAGAAAACTATGATCCTGAGGCATGGGCTGCGCTCGCCAAGGAATCCGGCATGGGCTACGCGGTGCTGACGACCCGGCATCATGACGGGTTTGCGCTCTGGCCCACGAAGA
>JBAXSG010000026.1:0-1897 GCA_037130865.1 Candidatus Tayloriibacteriota bacterium
GTAGAAGAACTGCGCGCCGACGCCGTTGCTCGCGGCGAGGTACATGACGATGAACACGATGCCGACGAGCGTCATGGAACCCACAATGGCCTTCAAAGGTCCGCGCCGCACTTCCTTGATCTCACCAGAGAAGGAGACCATGCCCACGGAGAACAGGATCGCGAACGCCGGCCACACCATGAAGTAGAGCGTCTGCGTCGCACTGAACGCAGGCAGCTTGGCGGAGCCGGCGATCTTCTCGTAGGCGCCGGCGCCAGCCAGGCCGTTGTAGATGCTCGAGAAGTGGAGCATTCCGGCCCAGCCCAAGCACAGTACGCCGATGGCGATGGCGCAACTCGTGAGTGCGACGATCATGCCATAGCGCTGGAACAGGAAGTAGGCCTTGTTGCCGGCCCAACTCATGTAGCCGATGAACAAGATGGCGAGAGTGCCGCCCAGGAAGAGGCCGTACTTGCCGCCGCACCACACTCCCATGTTCACGAGCGTCTGGTTGCCCGTCTGGAGTCCGATGATGCCGAACATTGGCGCGACCCCGTCGATCATCATGAACGCGCCGTTGGTGCCGAAATAGAACAGCAGCCAGAAGCCCTGCGAGAAGCTCAGCAGGAAGCCGACCAGCGGATGGATGACGCGCGAACCGAAGACGTACTCACCGCCAGACCGCGGGTAGACGGCGGCGAAGAGCGCGTACACGACGCCCACGGCGACCGAACCCAGCACAGTCACGACCGTCGCCCACGTGACCGAAGCCCCTGGATAGTACGTCCACATAAAGAGGATGAACGTGAGGTACGAGATCGTGATGGCGTTCAACCCGTAGAAGAAGGCGTCCGTCGTGCTCACCTGACGAATCAGGCCTGAGCTCTTGCGCGCGAAGGTGCCGCTTGGCGCAGCGCCGGCAACCTTCTGCGAGGTGGTCGTAGGTACGTCAGCCAATGTGTGCCTCCCTATTCATTCTCGATCGGTCTTCAGTAGGTCATCTTCACGCCATCTCCATGCGAACGGCGCCCTCCAGATAATCGACCAGTTCGGCCCACACGGCCTCACCCTTCTCGCCCGTGCCGCGGGTCGCCTTCCATAGGCCGCCGGAGGCGGTGATCATGTCAGCCGGGACCGGAAGGACTTCGTAGGTGGTCTTGCGTTCCGCCGCGTCGTCGACCGCCTGGTCCATATGGACCAGGTCCGGCCGCAAGAAGAGCATCAGCGAGGTCTCCATGACGGCGGCGTGCTCGACCTCCCAGCCCGGGAACTCGTCGCCGAACAGGATCTCGATGGCGCGCTCCGAGATGGAAGCGAAGCCCTGCTCGACCACCATGATGCGGAGGCCCTCGTGCTCACGCCCGCGCATCGTCTGCCACGCGGCCTCCCACAGCATGTTCTGGTTCTCGAGGTGCATGCTGAGCAGCACGATGCGCTTGAACCCGTGCCGCACGAGCTCGTCCAGGATGTCGGCCACCTGGGCGATGAGCGCCGTGGCGCTGAGCGAGATGGTGCCGGGATACGTGGGTCCGCCGCCGGAGAGCGGACGCGACCGGAATCCGTAGTTGCTTGGCGGCGCGACGAGGTAGCCGAGGCGGTCCGCCACGGCGACCGCCAGCTCCGTGACGAGGATGGTGTCGGTGGACAGAGGCATGTGGTAGCCGTGCTGCTCGCAGGCGCCGACGGGGACGATGATGCCGGCTCCCCGTTCGACGGCGTCGCGCACGACCGGCCACGTCACCTCGGTGAGCAGACAGCGCCCCTTGGCGAGTCGTTGTTGCTCCCGGTACCGCATGGCGCCATCATGCCCACCCAGACCGTCGCGGGTCGACTCACCCATCGACTCCATACGCGTCATCTCCCCCTCCACGCCTACAATGACTAGCGACTATGCATCAACTCATTCGGAACGCAATAG
>JBAXSG010000027.1:0-1797 GCA_037130865.1 Candidatus Tayloriibacteriota bacterium
GTAGAAGCAGTCCACGAACCCCAAGTAGTATGATCATCTGAAGTACGGAATCTAAACTTTTCTGTTGTATGTGTTGGTGGAGCCCCAGCCGGAGAGTTAGTTGGCACAAACGTAGTCCAGTTCTTTATCCTGGCAGTACCATCTAGTTGGGTGGCCTGTGAAGTATGAACCGATGCTTGTTTATATATTTTAAATTCTTCCCAAACAGATGACGGCGATGTTTTATCAATCGTCATCTTTACGAATGATCCTGTAAAGGCAACACTCTGATATGCATATCTTCCGTTGCCACAAAATAAAGATGGTACCTCGCTCACAGCTATTCCTGTCCAATCGCTACCATTAGTCGATGTAGCAAATGAAATATCAGCTCCATGATAATAATAGCTCATTTGGAAAAATACGTTTTCTTTCGTTTCGCCAAGATTCACGGTTAAGGTCTTGTCGGTTGTGTCCGACCATCCTCCATAACCAAAATCATACGGGTCAACATCAGTGTGGCAAAAATTATTTAGCATATGCATTGGATCTTGGCCCATAGTTTCACCAGTCGCTTGAGCAGTTGCTCCAGTTAAGTCCTGCTCAGTAGCGGTTTTAGCATCCATTTTAATTGATCCAGGAACACTATCTGAATCGATATTTACTTTTGTTCCCGCATTCCACTCTGCTTGGCTTGCCAATGTTTTTGATGAGGTCGCTGCCTCAGTCTTTGAGTTAATGATTTTGTTCTCTCTGCCATAAAACCCAAAATAGACTGTTACTACAGCCAAAATAGAGACCAGAGATACTAATAGTATTAAAGCCCTCCTGCTCATCAATCACCCTGATATTAATTTGTACACATATATAGTATCAAAATATGGAGGAGAAAAGAATAAAAAAACCAGCCACTGCGATGAGTCGCAAATGACTGGTACGGATCGGTTCCTAGGGCATCATTCTGACTGCCTCCAGGGTGACGGTTTGCCCAGGCGGGGCGTCGTCCTCAATCGTCAGTTCGATGGAGATGATCGGATCGTCCTTGGAGAAGAACTCCTTGATGCCACCAGTCGAGCCGCGGCACTCGCCAATTACTGATTTGGCGGTGTGCACCTTGATCGGCGCGCTGGCACTTCCGCCGGCGCAGATGCCGATGTGATGGCAAGGCTTAGGCAACCGGATCGGCTTGGAAGCCTTAGATGATCCGTTGAGTGTCAGCCCATCATATTGGTGCCATGACGCGTCGTAACTTTTCAGGAATGCTGACTTGACGAGTTTCGCCCGATCAGCCTCGATCTTGCCATCGAGCTTTTGTTGTTCAGTCAGCTGATGACCATCCCTGGGCTTTTCTGTGCAGGTCTCGCCGTCGAACATTCGCGGCAGGCGAAACAAACACAGCTTTTTGACACAGCTGACATTGACCCATCCGTAGTGTCGGCTGTCCCAGCTCTCTTTGCGGTTGTCGCCAAGAAGCCAGATCCAGTCGCCGCTTCGTGAGTATACTCGCTTGATAGTCTCGTCTTTCTTGGTGACAACGAGAACTACGTCGTCAGGTTTGATGGCACGCCAGGGTCGGATGAACAAGCATCGTTGTCCGTCCCGGGTGAAAGGAAACATCGATTTCCCCTCGCCAACGGGGTACGCCGGTGCTGCTACTTGGTCCGTAACGGTACTGGCAATAAGAACAATGGCCAGTACTACCAGTATCTTGATAAGTATTCGAAGCACAGTTCCACCTCTTCCGCTCTCCGCCCAAGGCGGACTAGACGGGGAGTTTTTGGAGGTTTCACGGCTAAGTGATACCTCTTCTACCTGCCT
>JBAXSG010000028.1:0-1636 GCA_037130865.1 Candidatus Tayloriibacteriota bacterium
CGACAAACATGAGCTGAGAGATGCCACGCTTAACCTTGCCGAGGCCTTCCTTGAAGCCGCCGAAGTAGTCCTTGCCGTAATCGTCGTTCTGCATCAGCACGGCGATCTTGGGGTCCTTCACGTTCGCCAGGATGTGCTTGGCGTAGATCGCCCCCTCGGTGTGGTAGTCGGGCTGGAAGCCCATCGTCCACGGGAACTGCTTCGGATTGCCCCACTTGGACGCACCGGTGGCGACGTAGAGCATCGGCACCTTCTTCTGGTTCATGTACTTGTGGATCGCCGTGTTGGTCGGCGTGCCCAGCGTCTGGAAGAGCAGAAGGACCTTCTCCTGCTCGACGAGCTGGCGCACGACCTCCACGGTCTTGGGCGGCGAATAGCCGTCGTCGAGGGTGACGAAGTTGATCTTGCGGCCGTTGATGCCGCCCGCGTCGTTGATCGACTTGAAGAAGGCCTGGTGGGCCTTGCCGATCACGCCGTAGGCCGAGGCCGGGCCGCTGTAGGGACAGCAATGGCCGATCTTGATCTCGGTGTCGCTGGCACCTGGATCGTACTTCTTCTGGCCGAAAGCCGTACCGGACGCCGACAGAACGGCTGCAGTCGAAACGCCACCGATGAAATTGCGCCTGCTGGTTTTCAACGCTTCCTCCTTTGTTGTTTATCCGCAAAGGGTCGCGCCAAACCGGTGCTTTGGAAAGAGCCCAAAGCCCCAAAAAGCAAAGGCCGCCGGGACTGCCGGCGGCCTTCACAGTCAGTGCAAATCCGAGTGGTCAGGAGCCTTCGGCCGACATGACGTCGCCGAACAGATCCCAGGTCTCCCCTTTGAAGCGGGCGAGCTGGACCGACTGGATCGGATAGTAGTCGGTCGGGCTGGTGTTGATCGTGATCCCCGGAAGCAAGAGCGGCAGCTTGAACTTCTGGAAGTTCGCGGCCTGCTTCATGACGTTGTCGCGCGTGAGCGTGTCGCCGCACTTCTTCAGCGTCTCGTGCATGAGCACCGACACGGCGAAGCCGAAAATGTGGTTGGCGTCCGCCTTGTTGGCGCCCGGCATCCACTTGTCCATCCAGGCCACCCAAGCCTTGAAGTCCTCGGTGTTCTCCCACTGCTTGTCGGTGGGATCCTTGAGGTATTGCGCGGTGATGATGCCCTGGCTGTTCTCCAGTCCGGCGGGCTTCATCACCGACCCGACCGAGGCCGACACGTTGTTGAGGTACTGCACCGGCTTCCAGCCGAGGTCGGCGGCCTTGCGGATCGCCTGCGCGGCGGCCTTCGGCGTCGAGATGTTCTTCTTCGAGTTGAGCCAGAATCTCTTTCGACCGCTCGATCACCTCGCGCGGCACGCCGGCCAGCCGGGCGACGTGGATGCCGTAGCTCTTGTCGGCGGCGCCCTCGACGATCTTGTGCAAAAACACCACCTCGTCCTGCCACTCGCGAACCGCCACGTTCAGGTTTTTCACGCCCGGCAGCGATTTTTCGAGGTCGGTCAACTCGTGGTAGTGTGTGGCGAACAGCGTGCGGCAGCCGACGTGCTCGTGCAGATATTCGACGACCGACCACGCCAGCGAGATGCCGTCGTAGGTGCTCGTGCCGCGGCCGATCTCGTCCAGGATCACCAGGCTGCGCGGCGTCGCCTGGTTG
>JBAXSG010000029.1:0-1626 GCA_037130865.1 Candidatus Tayloriibacteriota bacterium
CTGGTATCATCATGCCAACGAAACCAACAATCGTCGAGTTGGACATGAACAAGCTGGAAGACGTTCTGCGGCGAGCCGAGACAAATGAGTTGACGGAAGACGATTGCGCGACGATCCGCACTTTGTTCGCGTCTTACGCCCACTTGTTGGACTTGCTCAAGAGCAAGAAGACGAGCATGGATCGCCTGCGGAAGCTGTTGTTTGGCGCGAGCACGGAGAAGCTGGCGGCGGTACTCGGCGGGCTGAAGGATTCGCAGTCGCCGGCGGTGGATGCGTCTGTTGCAGAGGCGTCTGCCGAGGGCAACGACGCTGCACCGTCGCCGGCCGTCGAGGCGGAAGAAGCCGCGAAAAAGCCCGTTAAAGGGCATGGCCACAATGGGGCCGACGCCTACGCGGGCGCCGAGAAGATCGAGGTGCGGCACGACTCGCTCCAGCCGGGCGATCCCTGCCCGGAATGTAACAAGGGCACGGTCTACGAGACCGACCGACCTGGGGTGTTGGTGCGGTTGGTGGGCCAAGCGCCGCTGCACGCCCTGGTGTACTACTTGCAGAAGCTGCGATGCAATTTGTGCGGGGCCATTTTTACGGCCAAGACGCCGGACGAGGCAAGCAACGAGAAGTACGACGCGACGGCCAGCGCGATGATGGCCTTGATGAAGTATGGAGCGGGGATGCCGTTCCATCGTCTGGAAGGGCTGCAGGCCAACTTGGGCATTCCCTTGCCATCCTCCACGCAGTGGGATGTTGTCGAGAATTTTGCGGAAGAGATCGAGCCGGCGTTTGGGGAATTTCTTCGACAGGCGGCCGATGGCGAAATCGTTCACAACGATGATACCACGGTCAAGATTTTGGAGTTGATGGGCGAACGAGCCCGGCAAGCAGCCTTGGAGGACGATGGTTCAGCGGAGTCCGCGGACGGTTCGACGGAGAGTGCCAAGGCAAAACGTACAGGGATGTTTACCACGGGCATCGTGTCCATCCGAGGAGATCATAAGATTGCATTGTTCCTCAGCGGCCGTCAACACGCCGGTGAGAATCTCAAGGACGTGTTACTCCGACGCACCAGGGAATTGCCTCCGCCGATTCAGATGTGCGATGCCTTGAGCCGGAATCTACCCGGCGAGTTGCAGACGATTCTCGGCAACTGCCTGGCGCACGGCCGTCGGCAGTTTGTCGACGTGGCGGATTGTTTCCCCGAGGAGTGCGGGCACGTGCTGGAATCGCTGGCCGCGATTTACCACAACGACACGTTGACTCGCGAGCAAAACCTCTCGCCGCAAGAGCGACTCGAGTTTCATCAGCGTGAGAGCGGCCCGGTGATGGAGGAACTCCACATCTGGCTTGCACAACAGTTCCAGCAACGAGCGGTAGAACCCAACTCATCGTTGGGCGGGGCGATTTCGTACCTGTTAAAGCACTGGGAGAAGCTGACGCTGTTCCTGCGCGTGGCCGGAGCGCCACTGGATAACAACATCGTCGAACAGGCGTTAAAAAAGGCGATCCTTCATCGAAAGAATGCACTATTCTACAAAACGTGCCACGGCGCCCATGTGGGCGATATTTTCATGAGCCTGATCTACACGTGCGAACTGTGCGGGGCCAATCCGTTCGACTACCTCACGGAAC
>JBAXSG010000003.1:0-63618 GCA_037130865.1 Candidatus Tayloriibacteriota bacterium
TCAACGTGATCATCTCTCACGGGTCTCAACGATACCTAATCTTGGGGCCGGCTTCGCACTTATATGCTTTCAGTGCTTATCCGATCCAGACATAGCTACCCTACGGTGCCGTTGGCACGACAGCAGGTAGACCAGAGGTCTGTTCAACTCGGTCCTCTCGTACTAGAGTCAATTCCCCTCAAGTATCAACGCCTACAGTAGATAGGAGACCAACCTGTCTCACGCATGTTATCAATGATTACTCATTGCATTGGACTATAGCTTCACCAAAACGATTAAACAATTCAACAATGGAACTATTTAACTATTTAGGCTGTCGATGTTTAGTCTCTACGGGCTGATTACTAGCTTGCGCCAATGATCATTCCCTCGGTATTATCCCTTACAGGATTCCACCGATATAAATCGACTTGTTCACAATGTTTCGCGTTGTGATGATGCGCCTTGCGCCTTTCACCTTGCACTTAACTTTGTGACCGCCGTGATATGATTGTTCTTTCCTTTCTATTTTCATTAGACATACTAAGACTCTTCGCCAGATTTTACTCTGGCAAAAATTTCTCTCGAAGTGATTCAGACTGTCGAACATTCAATGTTCTCGAGTCCAATGTTGCTTCACACATTTTTCACACCTGTTCGATGTGATTCGATATCTTACATTGGTCATTCCATTGATTGCTCAACGGTCTGAACCCAGCTCGCGTACCACTTTAATTGGCGAACAGCCAAACCTTTGGGAGCTTCTCCACCCCCAGGATGTGGTGAGCCGACATCGAGGTGCCGAACTCCGCCGTCGATATGAACTCTTAGGCGGAACTAGCCTGTTATCCCTAGAGTAGCTTTTATCCGATAATCTTCCCCAGCATCTAATGCCTAGGGTCGGTTCGCTTGGCTCTGCTTTCGCATCTGCTCGACACGTACGTCTTGCAGTCAATCCAGCTTGTGCCCATACACTATCGCCATGGTTTCCATTCACGGCTAGCTGAACTTAATAGGCTCCTCCGTTACCATTTAGGAGGATAGCGCCCCACTAAAACTGTCCACCAGATACTGTCTCCCGCCGTTTATGCCGGCGAGGTTAGAATATACATTTTTAAAGAATGGTGTTTCATCGACGGATCCATCTACCCCAAAAGGTAAACTTCAAATCCTACCATCTACGCTACGCATCAAAAACGTATAGTCAATATCAAGTTACAGTAAAGCTTCTAGGGTCTTTTCGTCTAACTGTAGGTAACCGGCATCTTCACCGGTATTGTATTTTCACCGAGCTGGTCTCCGAGACAGTTCTCCAGTCATTACACTATTCAACGCGTCGGAACTTACCCGACAAGGAATTGCGCTACCTTAGGATCGTTATAGTTACGACCGACATTCACGAGGGCTTATAACAGTCACCATGTAATCTTGCGACCACACAACGCCGTTATTTGACCTTCTCGCATTGGTCAAGTGTCACCCCCTATACATTCTCTTACGAGTTCGCAGGGAGCTGTGTTTTTGTTAAACAGTTGCCAGAGATACTTTCGCTGAGGCCCATATTGCTATGGGCAAGCCTTATTCCGAAGTTACGGCTGCTTTTTTGCCGAGTTCCTTGGAGACCACTCACTCGTTCGCCTTGGTCTACTCGACCTGATCACCTGTGTCGGTTTGCGGTACGGTTTGCATGAACATAATTTTAGAAGATTTTCTTGAAAGCGTGCTTTGTTCTTTCCCTCTTTTTACGGAAGTCACGGAATAGCTTGGGGGCGGCATTGAAGCCAGGATCCGGATTTGCCAAGACCCACCCTTACTACCACGACGTCAAATCCAATAATGCGCAGAACATACTACACTTCGTCCCTCCATCAATCTTCATGCAAGTTATGGAATATTAACCATATGTCCATCGGGTGCGGCGTTTGCCATCCCCTTAGGACCGACTAACCCTTGGCTGATATACATTGCCAAGGAAACCTTGATCTTTCGGCGTGCAGGATTCTCACCTGCATTGCGGTTACTTGTGCCAACATTCTTACTTCGCAGCGCTCCAGTGTGGGTCACCCCTTCACCTTCATCGCAGTGCGAATACTCTCCTACCGCTTGTGCGCTTCATTGTGGAGGCGAATCGTATAGACTCGCCTTTGTTGTGGCAAGAAATCACTCTTGCCAACGGAACTGTGAAAGTTTTTACTAATCAAAAACTTTCGAAAAAATGGTCAGAAGGGAGGGTTTTGGACCCACACCTAGATAGTGAGCATTTAACAGCTGGTAGTTTTCGTTTCACCCCGTTTGTGATCTTCTCAAACCAGCCGTCCCGGATAATACATACCGATTCTCACTTACCTTAAGTAAGGTCACCCGACCTTCCCCCTGATCAGAACTTAAAACTAGAGCTAGAGATGGGGAGCTGCGTCTACATTCCGCACTGGCTCCCGATTTTCGTTCAGCACAGGCCGAACCGCGAAAGGTGTACGCCGGCAGACCGCATTATCAATGTCGCAGTTGCCGCTTCGCCCCGCTTGAAAAGCCTCGTCATTGGACATCTCATCAGCCGACCGCCATGGAGGATCGACCGAATCTTGCCTTAACGAGCACCCCACGCTCACAAAGAACTAATGCGAGATGAATATCTCGCTAAATTTGATTTATTTACTTTCCACAATGAAGCACACAAGCCCTCAGTTTCGGTACAACGTTTGAGCCCCGATTATCTGCGGCGCGAAATTTCTCGATGAGTAAGCTGTTACGCTATTTTTGAATGGTGGCTGCTTCTAAGCCTACATCCTCATTGTCATAGAAATTTCACTACCTTAAGCGCACTTAACGTTGATTTAGGGACCTTAAATAGAGATCTTGGGCTGTTTCCCTTTTGTCCAATGGAGCTTAGCCCCCACAGACTAACTGCTAGATAATGACTTATTGTATTCGGAGTTTGATAGGTGTCGTGAGATTTCTCCCGTTCGAAACCTTCCAGTGCTCTACCCCAATAAGGTACATCTAACGCGAACCCAAAAGTTCTTTCGGAGAGAACCAGCTATTACCGAATTCGATTAGCTTATCACTCCTTACCACACGTCATCCGATAGTTTTGCACGGCTAAACGGTTCGGGCCTCCATCAGCCTTTCGGCTAACTTCACCCTGCGCGTGGCAAGCTCATCCGGCTTCGGGTCTTATGTATACTACAAACGCCCTATTCAGACTTGGTTTCCCTGTGACTCCGGACTCTCGTCCTTAGTCAGCAGCATACATAAACTCGTTGGCTCATTCTTCAATAGGCACGCCGTGACGGATATAAATACCCGCTCCGACTCCTTGTAGGCATATGGTTTCAGATCTATTTCACCGCCCTTCCGGGCTGCTTTTCACCTTTCCCTCACGGTACTAGTTCACTATCGGTCTAGAAAAATATTTAGACTTGCCAGTTAGTTCTGGCAGATTCCCCCGAGCTTTTCGTGTCCCGGGGTACTTAAGAATAGAGACAAAGAAGGTTTTTTGTTTTCGCATACGGGACTATCACCCACTAGGGTCGATCTTTCCAGATCATTCTGCTAACAAAAAACTTTTTGACTTCTCTGCTATAAATAGCACGTCTCTACCTTGCAACCCTCAACCAAATAAATGGTTAAGTTTAGTCTTCTCCGCTTTCGCTCGCCGCTACTTACGGAATGCATGTTTGTTTATCTTCCTCCTGGTACTGAAATGTTTTACTTCCCAGGGTACGCTCCTATTACAAAATAATAGGCAATACGAGTTCGTCGTATTAGGTTTCCCCGTTCGGAGATCTTCGGATCAAAGGTTGCTAGGCACCTCCCCGAAGCATATCGCTGCCACGCCACGTCCTTCATCGCTTTTTCTAGCCAAGGCATCCACCATACGCCCTTATATTTCCCATTAGGAAATCTAAGAACCGCTTGTTACTTACCTACATTACTTACTTTACAAAGTCATATAAAAACCAAATACATCCACCGCTGGGTTTCATCGGTTTAAAATGACTTATCTAACTTGAAGTATGAAATTTTCAAACAACAATCGTTCTGAAAAGAAAAACCGCTTCATTGAGCGGCTACAGGTCACGCTCCATCTCTGGAGTGTGGCTATGGCCGCGCTGTTGAGGGGTAATTCATATAATTCATTCCGTGCGCATAAGTATACTTGTAGCCATAAAAATGTCAAGGGTTTTTGCTGGTTGGCCAATATGGGGATAAGCTGGGGAGAAATAAGGAGTGCAGGCGAGGCAAATTTTGAACAAAATCTGATTATTTTTTGAACGTTTCTTGAACTTTTCTTTATCGAAATTTGAGAACTTTTTGAACAAAATTTTATCTCAAGGGTTTATTATAAAATAATGAAACTAGTAATATTAGACAATGTCGAGGCATTTATTCATGACTTCGATCTAAAAACGTATACAAGGATTCGAAGAAATCTAGATATATTGGAAAAATCTGGCCACAACTTACGCATGCCTTATAGTAAAAATATTCTTCCCAATATTTTTGAACTTAGAATAATTGGCCAAGATAATATCCGGGTAATATATACCTTCAGCAATGATCTAATAGTGGTCTTTTATGCGTTTCTCAAGAAGACTAACCAAATTAGTTTGAAAGATATGCGCACAATAAGATCAAAATACTATAACTTGTATTTATGACTTATACATCATATAATAGTAATGCTATGAAGAAATTAAGATTTAAATACAAAACTTTAGAAGAAATACACCGGAAGGATATGCGCAATCCCGAATTTAAACGTGAATGGGACGCCCTAGAGGTTGAATTCCAAATCATCCACGACATTCTAGACAAGCGCATAAAAAAAGACATGACCCAAGCAGAATTGGCTCGCAAGTCTGGCATCGGCCAAGCTACCCTTTCGAGGTTAGAGACCGGAAACTACAATCCTTCCATAAAGTTCTTGAAGCGTATCGCGAAAGCTTTGGACTTAAAACTGACAGTCAGGATGGTTTAGTGTCTCAACTTATCAATAGGGATAATGATTATCTTACACATAACAGAAAAGCGACCTCTTTCGAGGCCGCCTTTCTTAACACCGCAGATGCGGCGCGCTTTCCAATAGACTATTCCTTACTCAAGACATGAGAAGCTGTCTTCTCAATCATTCTTGCAGCAGCATCCTTGCCACCAAGACCGAAGGCCAAGCCGAAAGCTAGAGCCAAACCAGCCAAGAGAGGAGTGATGATGATCTGGATCAAACCAGGGATAATCACCAACTTATCAAGAGCTGTAACGATAGCAAAAATCCAGATAGACCACTTTGCGACGCGACCGAGCAACTCTGCTGACTTAGAATGAGCAGCGAGGGCGCTAGCAACGACAACCTCCTGCAAAGCAGAAGCAACAATAGCAGCAACTAGAAGTACGAGAACTGCGACGATAACATTTGGTAGATAGCTAACAATCTGAGCCAAGAATGCATTTACTTGATCAAGTCCAAGCATGCTTAGTGAAGCCATCAAGAAGACGATGATGACAAACCATCTTACCAATGCTCCAACAAAGACGCCTGAGTTCAAATTGTAACCAGAACGCTTGACGACATCCTCCATACCGGCACCCTTCAAAGCTGTATCAACCTTGAGAGCACGGAACAAACTCTCGACGAGTTTCTCGATGAGAGATGCCAATACCCAACCAATGGCGAAGATTATGAGGGCGATGACCAATACTGGTATGAAACGAGCTACACCAGCCCAAATGCTATTAAGTGAGAGGGTGAATACATCACCCCAGTTCTGAATCAGAATCATATAATTAAATGATTTTTAACTAATAATTAATGCTAATAATGTACCAATTATACCACGCCCAGCTTGTCTATGAGAGTCACATGTGGATAGTCCAAAATGTCGCGTACAAGGCGATCATGTATGCCTAAACGGTATTCGAAGTCTTGTGTATCAAAGGCTGAGTAGGAAACCTCTTTACCAATATCAGCTTCTATGGTCTTGATTATAGCTTCTACCTTTATAAGATTAAGTTCTTCACCAACTATAAGTAGGTCCACACGAGAATCCCAGTTCTGTATAAATACACCCGCTGCTACGAGATACTTAATCCTTCCAGCAGAAGAGAAACGCTTTGTGAGAGACTCATCGGCTTGAATACTGGCAACTGTTAGCAATGTCTTCAGAGGATTGAGGTATGGAAATTTTTCATTCAAAATATAACCAATACCTTTCACCTTCTTAACTGTAATACTCCTACCACGCTTCAACTGTACTTCTTTCGTGACTTTGCGTTTGCGAATAAGATCAGCTTTCACTAATATGGCCAATTCCCTCTTCACTGTGCTGATTGAGCATTTACTCTTGTATGCAACTTCTTTCAAGAAGAATGGGACACTCTGACTGAAGAGAAAAAGGCGGATTACTCTGACTTTCGATTCAGTGCCGAATAATGAGGTTAGTGTTTCCATAGTGGTTGTTGGGTTATGCGGTGCATTTTAGCAGAAAACTAGAATAATGAAAGGCGGCCAAGCCACTTGCGCCATTCGCGCTTTTATGTAATTATCTTCCCTAAGGCCCATAGACAGAAGGCGCGCCGAACTCGCAAGAGCCAAGCAATAAGACCTTCCGAGGTGCAAACCGAATCTCTGGCCTTTTATAAAGGTCGAATAATTAAAAATGGGGCGCGACTATAGGTCGCGCTAAAAACAATGTCTCGTACAAAAATACAAAAGAAAGAGATCATTGAGAAACTCTCAAAGATTATGGATGGTGCTAAGTCTATCGTCTTCGTGAACTTTCATGGTCTCAAAGTCTTAGATGCTACAACAATGCGCCGCGCCATGAGAAAAGATGGTGTCAGCTATTTTGTCGCCAAGAAATCTTTGACTGCGCGTGCTCTTGCTGAGAAGAAGTACTCTGGAACAATGCCAGAACTTGTCGGTGAATCTGGTATCGCCTACAGTACAGATTTGATAGCGCCTGCGCGCAATGTCTACGAATTTCAAAAGAAATTCAAGGACCAAGTCAGTATCATAGGTGGAGTGTTCGATGGTGCATATATGGATAAAGCCGGTATGATATCGATCGCTTCGATACCTTCACTCGACACTCTCCGTGGTATGTTCGTCAATGTCATCAATTCCCCTATACAAGGATTTGTCATGGCGTTAGACCAGATTGCTAAGAAGAATAAATAAGGCGCAAGGTGAAAGGCGCAAAGCGCAATTAACCACAATTAAAAAATTAACTAATAAATAAAAACATGGAAAATACAACTGTTGAAATCCCTGCAAAGTTCAAGACACTTGTCGAAACAATCGAGAAGATGTCAGTCCTAGACTTAAACGAGCTCGTCAAATTACTCGAAAAGAAATTCGGTGTCTCAGCCGCAGCTGTTGCTGTCGCTGCTGCTCCTATTGCCGCCGCTGGTGAAGAGAAGAGCACATTTGCTGTTCACTTGGCCGCTATTGGTGAGCAGAAGATCGCTGTCATCAAGGTCGTCAAGGAAGTTTTGGCCCTTGGTCTCAAGGAAGCCAAAGACCTCGTCGATGCTGCTCCTTCCCTCCTTAAGGATGGTATGAAGAAAGAAGAGGCTGATGCTTTCAAGAAGCAAATCGAGGCCGCTGGTGGTAAGGTCGAGTTGAAATAAATAAAGCGCAAGGTGAAAGGCGCAAAGCGCAAGTAATCGTAAAGTGTGCGAAAAAGAAAATCCCCCGCAAGGGGGTTTTCTTTTTTGTGTGCTATAGGATCGCTTTTTCTAACATTTCCAATGTCGGTTCGATAAGTATAGGTTGGGACATTTCAATAATATCAGGATCCTTCAATCCGTGACCTGTACAAACTATTACAATATTCTTACCCTTTGCGTTGAATCTATTCTCTTTGATTTCTTTCATCAAACCAGCCAGTCCGGCAGCTGAAGCTGGCTCTACCCAAATACCTTCGAGCGCCAGACGTTTTTGAGTAGCGAGTATATCCTTATCATCGACAGCTATTATTTTGCCGCCATGTTTTCTAATAACTTCCAATGCCTGCTCTCCTCTGGCTGGATTGCCAATTCGAATAGCTGTAGCAATGGTGTCTGGTCTTTCCACAACCTTGCCAATTACAAGAGGTGCGGCTCCGGATGCCTGAACTCCCAGAAACTGGGGTAGTCCACTTTTCTTTAGTTTATTATATTGATCAAACCCCATGGCATAAGCATTTATGTTTCCCGCATTGCCAACAGGAATACAAAGTAAATCTGGAGCCTTACCTAAATCATCTACAATTTCAAATGCCGCAGTTTTTTGTCCTTCTAGACGATACGGGTTTATAGAATTTACTAAAGCAATAGGATGCTTTTTCGTAATCTCTATAACCAATTTTAATGCATCATCAAAAGATCCTTTTATTTGTATGACCTTAGCTCCATAGACTACTGAGGCCACAAGTTTACCTCTGGCGACCTTGCCTTCAGGAATTAGAACAATTGCCTTCATACTAGCGCGTGTAGCATATGCTGCAGCAGAAGCAGCTGTGTTTCCAGTAGATGCACAGATAACCGTCTTCATCCCTGATCCCAATGCTTCACTTATCGCAGCAACCATTCCACGGTCTTTAAATGAACCTGTTGGATTTAAACCTTCATATTTAACATACAAGTCAAATCCCCCACCTAATTCTTGAGCTATTCTTGGTATAGGTATCAACGGTGTATTACCCTCACCGAGACTAATAGCTTTTGTGTGTGCTGGAAGATTGAGTAAGGATTTATATTTTTCCAATATGCCAATTGACTTCATGGAACGATTATACCACCGAAGTTCATAGCATTCACACTATTGACTTCCTATCTGCATCGTCTATATTAGTAGTCACATTAGAAAACGCCGGCCTGTACGGCGTTTTCCTTTTGTCTAGATATCCCTTTTAATCTTTAGATCCCATGGGCCAATATCAACAAGGAATATTGAACATACTACTCCCCACAAAACTTCTTCAGATATTTATCGAAAGCCTCTATGCTGCTAGCAGTACTAGTGGCCGTCTGGTCATTGACTGGATCGTAGACAGAGACCCCGCTAGTATCCACTGTCGGCACGACTGATAATGTCGAACTCGCTATAAGATCCGTCGTACCATCTCCATCTATATCTACAGTAATAACGCTTGCATCCGTTGATGAAGCCGCCTCGATTGTTGTCGTGGCTGTACTCGAGGGTGTCATTGGAATATCAGTGAACTCTGTATGACTCAATGTAGTTGTGCCTTGAACTTGATCTATGTTCAAAGTAAATGAACCGAAGCCACCACCATTTACCGCCACTGAATATTGTTGACTGGTATCTGATAATGAAATAGCAGTGTCAGAACTATCACCTTCAGAGATAAGAGATATATGACTGCCAGGAATATTTTCTTCATAAGCAGTCACAACATTGTCGTCAATACCAGCTGGTGGATCAACCACGCCGGTATGATTGCCGGCGCTATCCTGAACACTAAGACTAGCCTGCGCATCGACACTAACTACGAGGCGCACTGGTTCCTTCAGAGAATCGGTCCAACCCGTAGAGACTCCGACTATAGATACATTATTGGATAATGAACTCCCCGATGAACCGCCTACCAATATATTCTTAATAGTCGCTTGCGTCGTCGAAGACTCCAATATATTTACATGACTAAAATTCTTTTTCTCTGCTCGCGAAACTGAGGCCAGATCAATCGCGGTAATAGTGGAGCTGGCACCATACGCCGCACTCGATGCTAGTACTGTACCATCGCCCATACTAGTTGTTAGCTCATAATGAGATAAGACAGTAGAACAGCCGAAATTGAACCAAAATACTCTCAAACACTTCTCTTTATTTATATAGACCAAACTCTTGGGAGTGTCGACATTCCAGCCGACTATTGACCAGCGATATATATTTGCTGGCCAAGAAAAATCTGATAATACTGACTGCACAGCGTCACCGGCAGAGGCAAGCATACTATTTCCATTTGCTGGTTGACCTAGGATGAAGCTGGACATATTGGCAAATGATTTTATCGGTTTAGAGAAAAGTCCCACGGTAGTAGAAGCGAAACTTATGACTGGATCGAGTATTCGCGAAAAATATCCACGCGACGGCAAAAGCGAGTAGGCGCTTGGCATGTTTTGACCAAGTTGCCGAGCGACACTAGAATTCAAAATCAAACCACTAGCGATCTCTTGATGATCGCCATGGAGCAAAGCACTTATCGCTGATGGCGTTCCTAGATATGGAGTTGCCACTGATATAACACTGTCGATAATCCCCGCTTTGCCGATATTTGTCAGCTCTTTCACTAGGTATTCAGCGACTAAACCGCCATTACTATGAGCGACTATAGTGACTTTTCCAGTACGCGACCGTGATGCGATATCTCTCGCCACAACAACTAGAGACTCTGTTGTTGTGGCCTTCTTCTCAATCCCCGCAACCACCTCCGTGATAGGCTTACGCCAATCATATCCGAAGGACTTCCACTCACCTATCTTTCCATCACTAACCAGACTATCCATAAATCTCAAAAATGAACTGTATACACCATAAAAGCCAAAGACTTTGTCTATAGGATTACCAGAATAGATAGACGCATCTACGCTTGAACCGTTTGTATCCAAGAAAAGCTTGCGAACATCGTCATTGCGGTTTGGTGCCCAGAGAGTGTTGGTCGATGTACCACCAATAACTGGGGTGTCACCAAACATAGACACTTCGTCTTTATAGAGCCAGGTTCCCTCCAATCCAGGTATAAACAAAACACTAGAACAACACGGTGTTGAAGTTGCCTCTATAGTAGGGTCATAATCTAGCCACGGTGTCGTATTCACTTGGCCAATTACCTTCGACGGCGCATGGTCACTACCCCACCAGTTGTACGCTGCTTTGGTGACACTGGTAGTCTCAGCACTTTTGATATCTGCCAACCTATTTTCTGTCAAAGAAGAGTCTGAGATAGTCACTACCGAAGGAGTCATCGGACCGACATCAACTTGGCTAGCACTGTCGCTATAACCATACAGGTATACTGGCACCACAGGATCGACATAGACACCATAATCATTGCCGGTTATGCGGCTTCCGACTACGCTGACGTTTCCAGCTTTCACATAGAGGCCGTTCACTGCTCCAGATATGGTCGAGCTGGAAATAGTGGTGGTGGCATGGTCGATCATCACACCTTTCACTGCATTGATATTCGCTCGTGTAATAGTCGCCTTTGCATAATATACATACAGATTATATAAACCGGAAAGAGATACCGGCTGATCGCGCGTGCCATTTACAAAAAGAGTGCCGCCAACAACAAACCCTGGGGCATAACCGAGGTTCGGATCTTTCTTCACAATGACGCCTGGTCCGATAGTCAGGGTCTTGCCGACTGGTATAGAAACATCTCCAGCCAACAGATACGGGCTACCGCTTATACTCCAAATACCGCCATTTTTCAGAGAACTGTTTGTGATGCGTGTATCTGCATGCACTAGAGCAGGCGTGAGAAAAGTGATAAAAGTAAAAACAAAGGTTATCCAGATAAATATCTTATTCATAAAATATGGTTGATTATTATTAATACAGCCATAATAAAACACCAAGATAAAATCCTGGTGAAAAAGTTATGAAGAAATGCTCAAAAAGTTCTCAACTTTTGTTCAAGACAAGAATTGCTCAGGGTTTGTATTGCCCAACAAAATATATGATCACAAAACTGATGAATAAAATAAATACAAAACCAATCAGGAACTTGAAGAATGTTCTATCAAAAGGGTTTTTCATATCTATATTCTATCAAAAAATCGTCCTCTCTGTTTGCCTTTGGAGATCTCATCTTATTCCTATCAGACCAAAACAAAAACCGCCCTTGTGGGGCGGCTTCTGTTCCAACTTTGTGTATCCCCAGGACGATCTGAAGGATCGCCTGTTGGGAGGAGAGAGCGTACTCTAGATTATAGAGTGACGTTGCCTGTTGTTCTGAATGTATCAGCAACATAGGTAACACCGTTGATTGACTCAACACGTGCGCTAACAAGACCTCCAGCTGGGACATAAACACCGTTAGGACCAGTGAATGCTGTCTGAGCTGTGAAGGTAGCTGTTGAACCGTCAGCAACTACGTAAGGACCGCTTCCGCTTACGCCAGAAGTAGGCTTGTCATAGATAGCTGAAGTTGTAGCAACTCTACCATTGTTAACATAGATACCAATAACAACTGCATCTGCAGCAGCAACACTAACATCTGTGCCTTGTGCACTCAAAGTGAATGTGAATGAAGTTGCGAATGTGCTAGAAGCTGAAGTACCAATCACTGACTTCGTAATTGTTGGGGTACCAACAAGTGTGAAGACTGGACCGGCCTTGGTAACTGACAATGTGTTTGCTGTAGCAGAACCTGTAGGAGTGATTCCCAATCCTTGTGAGTTCTGAGCCTTAACAGCAGAAGCGATGATGAAACCGCTACCGATGCTTGCATTCAAACTACCAGGAGTTGTAGAAGCACTGCGTATATCAACCTTGATTGTGAATGTCTTTGTTGTGTCAGCAGCGATAACGTAGCCAGTTGTTCCACCAATGTTGGTGAAAGCGGCTGTACCATTTGCTGAAACGGCGACATTGGCAACTAGTGTTGAACCATCGTAAAGGTAAGCAGATGTGATAGAGCCAGTAGATATTGTCGTGCTAGCTGAAATATCTGTGACACCAATGGCATCCTTCTTTGCCTTCAAATCGAATACCAATGCTGTGACCTTATCGGCCTCATCATTGTTTGCACCGCTGTTAGCGATAACAGCTCCTATAGCAGGAGTTGACTGGTTTGTAGAAACAGTCAAGCTTGCGCTGTCAACCAATGAAGTAGCAATAGTGACTGCCTGTGGGATGGCAGTTGCTGGAGAGTATTGATCAACTCCGGCACCATCAACACCGCGAACACCTTGTACTGGAACAGTGAAAGTATAAGCATGGCGATATGTAGTATCGACGCTTGAATTTACGTTCGCTGTGATCGAAAGATAACGATATGTGTTAGCAGGAACAACATAGCTGAATCCTGTTATCTGAGCATAGTAGTTACCATCGCTCAACTTGACAATGTTGTTCAAGTTAAGAGGGTAAGAAGCAATAACCTGGCCATTGTCAGCGACGAGACTAAGACCGTTGAAAGCCTTTGTGACGATCGTTGTTGATGTTCCTAGGTTGATGCTGACTCTCTTGACTGTGATGTCTGAAGTAAGAGCACGGAGGCGAAGGCTAAGAACTGGAACGTTAACATTGCCTTCGTAGACTGTGGTGTTAGAAATAGCACCCTGGTCAACTGTAAGAGTACCTTCCAAGCCAACTGTTGAAACTGGAGTAACTGCTCCAGCAACTGGAGTACATGTATATCCTGCTGGGCAGCCTGCTGCTACTGGAGCAACTGCTACACCACCATTCAAAGCTGCGCGGGTCAAAGGACCTACGAAACCTGTGGCAGGGACACCCTTAGCGGCCTGGTACTTTTGTACTGCAGCCTTTGTCTGTGAACCGAAGTAACCTGTAGCACCTGCTGGGATAGAATAACCGCCAGCGATAAGTGCTGTCTGAAGAGCTGTGACATCTGCACCTCTAGAACCAACTGTAAGGTTAGCACTGAAAGTAGCAGCTGAAGCAACTACAGCGAAAGCCAATATGGCGACTGTAGAAGCTGTAAGAATCTTTTTCATATCTATATTTTTATAATTAATGCGTCATCTCTTGTTATTAATAAAATAAGAGGTGTTGCGCAGTTTGTAAACTAATAATCTAACCTATGTATGCTCGCGTTCCGAATTTATATTTTTATTATACAAAAACGGGTCGACCGCGAAACACTTATTCCACATTTCCATGTCCGTACTATCGACTTCCAGACAAAGAATTTAGTGGGCTAGTAAACAAGACGAACTTTCTATTTACATTTTTCACACTATGTAATTGTCAAAGTCCGTACCCTTAAAGCTTACGCCTTAAGACGAACGAATATGTCCAAATAAATGGCAAACATACGCATTCGTTACAAAGCATTATACCCCATAACGGCCTCATATAACAAAAGGTCCAATTGGGGATAACGCAAGTATATTAGGGTAAATAGGGCTAAAAGTCAAGAGTGGCTAGAAATATGGGTATATAGACACCTTGCGAGTGCTGGCACGAGCACGAGGAATTTGCCAGCAGGCAAATATCCGTGTGTCTATATACCCATATTTCTAGCCTCTCTACCTTAGTGAGTAGCGGGACCAGCGGCGCTC
Source organism: Candidatus Tayloriibacteriota bacterium (assembly GCA_037130865.1). GTDB lineage: Bacteria > Patescibacteriota > Minisyncoccia > Phycocordibacterales > PALSA-1337 > C7867-002. The sequence continues at coordinate 14,239 of JBAXSG010000003.1, forward strand.
ACCTTCCTTCTTTATAAGGCCATTGTCGACCATTGCTAGCAGTTCGCGCTGGATAGTCTTTTCACTACAGCCTTTTATGATCTTGGTGAAGTCCTTTATAGTGAGGCTGGATTGTCCTTTTAAGGCAGTGATAATAAGCTCCTGTCTTTCAGACTTTTTCTCTTGGACATCCACATGTCCTTTATGAATAGGCTTATTTATAGCCTGCAATTGGCCATGCTGTCCTACTGACTGGTTCGATGAATGACCGGAGGATTGAGTTCCTGCAGACCCGGTATTGGATTTGAAATCTGTTGAAAAGAGGTTTGGTGTCTTAAAGAAAACATCGGACAAAACATAACCAGCAGTTTCCGCATTGGCGATAAGACGATCGCGAAGTAGTCCAAGTATGCCATCTATTTCACGCACCAAAAGACGGTGATTCATCTCTGTAATAAGGCTAGAAACTTTCGCTACATTTAGAAGTGATATAGTTTCGAGCGCTGCTGTGAAGAGTGACTGGATAACTGTATTTTTATCCCCAGGTAATGTAGATGAGGCTGTAAAGGACGAAGTCAATAAATCCATACCCTTATCGCGCAACTCCCACTTGATAGGCTCCTCGTCCTTGAGAAGTCCGGAGACTAGATAAAGTGCTGCTGTTATCTTCTCAACTTTCTTAAAGACATATAGCAAATATTCCTCTGCACTGAAAAACCCCAATGATTTCCACTTCAAAGGGTCATGTATAGGGAGTTCATTTCCGCTTGAATTGTTGATATTTCCATTATCCATAGATATGTCTTTATTGTGTCCTTTATTAAAATCAGATGAAATTTTATGTCTGTGATATTTTTCTCTGTGTCTGTTCAATGTCTCTTAGGTGTCCATTATATGCCTATAAAATAAAGTTGCAAGTATTGACAGCTATTGTGCTATTATTAGTACATAAATAATTATTTTTATGGCAAAGAAAAAAGATCGAGATTCTGAATTTATAGAAAAGGCAAAGTTCTGGAATGATATGCACGAGGAGACGGTGCAGACCATATTGGCGATATTCGCTTTCATGCTAACTATACTATCTCTGTTGGCGGCTTTCGGAAAAGCGGGGGTGCTCGGAGATATGGCCTATACTTTCTTCACAAGACTATGCGGTGTCGGATACTTCTTGATACCAGTCATCGCTACTCTTATCGGTATTGCTCTTCTGCGTGGTGTTGAGAAAAGATTCCGAGTATCGAAGACTATTGGGTCACTAGTATTCTTTCTATCAAGCCTTGGCCTAATCCAAATCGCTAGTGCTGGACATGGTGGGGCTCTCGGCCGTTTGGTCGCCGTACCATTGATAAAAATACTAGATGTTTATGCAAGTTCAATCTTATTGATCGTACTTATAGTAGTATCTCTGTTTATTCTTTTCGAAGCGCATTTCACTCTAGAACAGCTGATGTTCTGGAGATACTTCCGTTCCGAGAAATCTACCAACGCAAAAGGTGCTGGAGTAGGTAGACATGATGACGATGATGGTGAGATGAATGACAATGAAGAGGCAAAGATTGATCAGGCTTTGGCTGGAGCACAGACACCAGCACAGCTGGAGGCGGCCGAAGCAATAGCACGTGCCAAGAAAGTCGAGGAAAGAGCTCGTAGCGCAAATAAGACAAGTGGAAAGGCTGGTGCATTGGACTTCAGTGACGAAGACGCCAGTGCTTTCGCTTCAGCTATAACTATTCCATTACTAAAACCTTTTACACCCCCTCCCCTATCACTCCTAGAGAAAGATCGTGGTAAACCAGAAACGGGAGACATCAAAGCAAATGCCAATATCATCAAGCGTACACTTCAGAACTTCGGCATAACAGTTGAGATGGATGAAATATCTATCGGCCCTTCAGTCACGCGCTATTCCCTCAAACCTGCTGAAGGTGTGAAGTTGTCTCGTATTATTACATTGAACAATGATCTATCATTGGCTCTGGCGGCCCACCCTATCCGTATAGAAGCACCAATCCCTGGTAAATCACTCGTCGGTATAGAAGTACCAAATACTGCCAAGACGACTGTGGGTCTGGCCACATTGCTTGGTGCAACTGAATATCAAGAATCAGAAAAGCCTCTGTTCGTTTCGCTTGGAAAAGACATCACCGGTCGAGCTCATTTCTGTAACTTGGCCAAGGCACCTCATATGCTTATAGCTGGAGCCACCGGCTCTGGTAAATCCGTAAGTATACATGCTCTCATTACTTCCCTTTTGTATCGCAATTCTCCAGAAAATCTGAAGTTTATAATGATAGATCCTAAGCGCGTGGAGCTAACCTTATACAATAAGATTCCTCACCTTCTTACTCCGGTCATCACTGATCCCAAGAAAGCTATATTAGCTCTCAAATGGGCTGCCAAAGAAATGAGTCGTCGTTACGATATTCTTGAGAAGAACTCTGCTCGTGATATTGATTCTTATCATAAAAATGTCCTTGCACCGGCTGTAAGTAAACTCCAGACTGAGAGTACAAAGAAAAGAGGTGGCATAATCAGTAGTGAAGATGCATCTGGATTACCAGAGACTATGCCATTTATAGCGATTGTTATAGATGAGTTGGCTGACATTATGCAGACATATCCACGCGAACTTGAAGCCGCTATAGTCCGTCTCGCACAGATGAGCCGCGCAGTTGGTATTCACTTGATAGTTTCCACACAAAGACCTAGCGTAAATGTCATTACTGGTCTTATCAAAGCCAACATCCCTACTCGTATCGCTTTGCAAGTCGCTTCACAGATAGACTCACGAACAATCCTCGATCAGATGGGTGCAGAAAAACTCCTTGGTGCCGGCGATATGCTCTACTTAGGCGGTGAGATGTCTAAGCCGGTTCGTCTTCAATCTGCTTATATATCCGAAGGAGAGGTCAAAGCCGTGGTGAAGTTCTTGGCTGATCAATACAAAGATGAAATTCTTGGAGAAATAAACCTAAACATGAGCGAAGCTGGATCTGGAGCTGCGTTCAGTGCAAATATAGACCTAGATAGCGATTCTCTCGAAGATCAAGATGAGCTCTATGAATCCGCCAAGGAAGCTGTCATCGCTGCTGGCAAAGCTTCGACTTCATATATCCAGCGCAAGCTCGGTGTCGGTTATTCCCGTGCTGCCAAACTTATGGATATTCTCGAAGATCAAGGTGTTATCGGTCCCGCAAATGGTTCCAAGCCCCGTGAGATTATGGGTGGCGGCTCTTCAAATGGTCCTGGCGGCTCAGACGGCGACCTCGGTGGTCTACCTGGTGAAAATGGCGGTGAGACTGACAAAATAGCCCAGGAATTGGGATTATAATATTTGATTTGTTTTTGACTAAAGCGTGTGCTAGATTTCAATTAGAGAAAGGAAGGAGGCTATAACTATGGCCAATGGACAATGTTGTAAGCACTGTGGCTGGCCAGAAGCTGCGCACATGATGTTCAAACAGGCTGCCCTGGCAACCCCTCCTCGTGAAAACCCCAAGCATCAAGTTCCTGTCGAAGGATATGAACATGCTTTGAAGGATTGCCAAGGCTTCTCAGCTGAGGATGAATCCGAGGAGTCAAAAAAGAAAATGCCCCCATAAACACCCCACCAGGTCTATAGCGTCTGGTGGGGTTCGGTGTTTTAGATGAGTAGAGATTTACCTTTGAATCCGAACACTTGTAATTCTTCTTCATTTACCTATATACTTGGACTGTATACATTCCCCACTCAAATGAACATAACCCGCACTACATTTCTACGAATAATAAAAACTACTGCCATCGCCGTGGTAGCTATCATCATCATCACTTACGCAATAGCGCGTTCACTGACTTACGCGCGTGGTCCGAAAATAGACTTAAATGAGCCGGCAGATGGAGCGGTGGTCTCATCCCCTACTGTGGACTTGGCTGGTATGATAGAACGCGCACACGACCTGACTATAAACGGTAGTGCTGTGTCTATAGATGAACAAGGTAATTTCAAGCAAACTATCGTGGTTTTTCCAGGCATAAATAAGATAACTCTACGTGCAACTGACCAATTTGATCGCAACACAGAAACTGACATTGTCATAGTAGGTGCAAATAATTGATTGTGATATTATAGGCATAAGCCCGCCTCTTATTATAAAAATAAAGAGCGAATTCAATATGCCAAAAAATACAAAAGAAAGTAAAGCCTCAAAGTCAATGTCAGAAATAAGTGACGCCTTAGATAGTATCCGTACAAAATTCGGTGAAGAAGCTATTATGAAACTTGGAGATAAGCCGAGAGTTAATGTCGATGTTATCCCTACTGGTTCTATAGGACTCGACTGGGCGCTCGGCATCGGTGGCTTCCCCCGCGGTCGCATTGTGGAGATATTCGGTCCAGAATCCTCTGGTAAAACAACGCTGGCACTGCACGCGGTCGCCGAAGCACAGAAGCGCGGAGGTGTTTGCGCCTACATAGACGCGGAACACGCTATGGATCCAGAATACTCAAAGAAGATTGGCGTGAAGATCGAGGAACTCCTCATATCACAACCAGACACAGGCGAACAGGCGCTCGATATAGTCGAGAGTCTCATCCGCACAAATAAGATGGATATTATCGTCATAGACTCCGTGGCCGCACTGACGCCACGAGCAGAGATTGAGGGAGATATGGGTGCATTCCATGTTGGTACACAAGCGCGTCTTATGTCACAAGCCCTCCGCAAACTTACAGCTATAGTGGCACGTTCGAAGACTGTTGTTATATTCATCAACCAGATTCGTATGCAAATCGGTGTCATGTTCGGCAATCCAGAAACAACTCCAGGTGGCAAGGCTTTGAAATTCTACTGTTCAGTACGTCTCGACATTCGCCGCATCGCCCAGATCAAAAAAGGCGAAGAAGTCATGGGTGGTCGCGTACGCGTGAAGGTTGTGAAAAATAAAGTCGCGGCACCATTTAAACAAACAGAGTTCGATCTTATGTATAACGAAGGTATTTCCAAGGAAGGAGAAATCATCGCACTCGGTGAGAAGTTCGGTATCGTCGGCAAAAGCGGTGCTTCTTACTCTTTCGGTGAAGAGAAGCTCGGGCGCGGCTATGACGCTACCAGACAATTCCTCAAGGAAAATCCAGTCAAACGTGATGAGATCCTCGTAAAGATTCGTGAGAAATTGAGCGCGGAGTAAGTCAGAACCATAGAACCAGAAATCCCGGTTTACAGTCGAAAGCCGGGTTGTTCTGGTATCTTGACTATGTATATACCTGGTATATACTATTATTATGAGAACTTCTAAAGTACTAATAAATATGGACACAACACTAAAAAAGAAACTTATGGCTAAGGCCAAAAAAGAAGGACTGACCATTAGCTCTTTCTTAAATTTTGCTGCGCGTGAATATATAAACGGTAATATCAAGATGACGGTATTCCAGCGAGATCTTGCCGAGGCGCGTGAAGATATTCGAAGGGGCAGATACATGACAGCTGAAGAAGTATTCGAAAAACTCGGACTATAGCATGAATATATACATCACAAGAAAAGCTCAGATAGAGCTCGCTTCTTTATCGACCGAAATACAGAATCGCATATCAGATAAGATCCGTTTCTTTGCACAATACCGAGATCCACAAGTCTTCGCAAAATACATACCCACAGAAAAAGTATACCGCTGGCGAGTCGGGAATTATCGTATATTCTACGAAAGACACGACGGTGATTTCTTCATCATGAAAATCTCCCGCAGAGATAAAGCGTATGATTGAGTAGATATTGAAATGACCTCTAGATTCATAAGATAATTCCTACATGAGAAAACGTACAAAAAATAAACAAAGGAGCTGTCCCCTATGCAAACCCCACAAAACTGGTATGCGGAAATGCTCTTGGCAGGGGATGCAAGAGTATTGAGGACTCAAAATGACGCAGAGATCGCATATCTGCGTCATTTTATGTTACATCCCGTCGTCCCTTGCCATATACCCTATCCTCGTATAGAATGCTCCCATGTCACTCCTAGAATACAGCGAAGTTACCGAAAAGAAATATATCGTCCACGATGGTCAGCCGTATGAAGTCATTTCATCGCATGTATTTCGCAAGCAGCAACGTAAGCCAGTAAATGCCACCAAACTTAAGAACCTTATGACTGGCAAGGTGACTGAGTTCTCATTCCACGTCTCCGACAAAGTCGAGGAAGCAGAGATAGAAACCCGTGAAGTGAAATATCTCTATAACAGCCGTGGCGAATGGTGGTTCTGTGAATCAGAAGATCCTTCCAAGCGATTCAAGGTGACTGAGGAGCAAGTTGGACCTCAAGGAAAATTCCTCAAGCCAAATACTGTGATAGAACAACTCCTCTTCAGAGATACCCCGATGAGCTTCGACATGCCTATAACCGCTGAATTAAAAGTCACCGAGGCACCTCCTGGAATCAAAGGCGATACAGCTACTGGTGGTCAAAAAGTGGTCACTCTCGAGACTGGCGCTACTATAAACGTTCCCCTATTCGTAAATGAAGGCGACGTCATCCGCATCAATACAGAATCTGGCGAGTATCGTGAAAGGGTTGGAAAATAAAAAGGAAAAGAATCTTGAGGAGACATCTCGCAAGGAATCTTCAGCAGAAGATTCCTGAGAATTAGAAGAGCCCCTGCAGGGGCTCTTCGTGTCTTCGAAAGATTACTTTTCCTTTTTGCTTACTTACCTCGCTACGTACGGCAGTAATCCCATAAATCTTGCGCGTTTAACAGCAGTAGCTAACTGGCGCTGATATTTGGCAGAGATTCCTGTGCGCTTACGGCTGACCATACGACCGTGTGGGTTTATGAATTTCTTCAAAACCTCTGTGTCTTTGTAGTCGATATGCTCGATATTATGCTGATTGAAGTAACATTGTTTTTTCATGGTAATTGTTTAGTTGTTCCTTTGTTTAATAGTTTGATTAAAATGGTATGTCGTCAGGATTTATTTCTTCGCTTGGATACTCTATCTTCTCGCCAGATTCGATAGGAGGCATCTCCCCTGCACCCTTGGCATCTGCGCCTTGAGCACCGGAAGCAGCACTCGATGATGATCCTGCACCACCTGTAGGTCTGGATCCGAATTGGATACCGTCTGCTACTACTTCTGTGCGATACTTCTTTTGACCATCAGCTTCCCAAGAACGGGTTTGCATACGACCTTCTATAAGTGCTTGAGAACCTTTCTTCAAATATTGCGCGGCCAACTCAGCGATTCTACCGAATACTACGATATTGTGGAATTCTGTGGCATCTTGGCGCTGACCATCTTTGTTTTTGAAGACACGATTTGTGGCCATACCGAAACTACAGACCTTGGAACCAGATGGTAAAGCCTTCAGTTCTGGATCGCGTGTCAGGTTACCTATTATAAATACTTTGTTTAGATACATAGATTTGAGGATTAAAATTTAATTTTAATGATATAAGATAATTATACCTCTTTAACCATTGCATCGATACTTTTGTCCATATCCTCGACTGACGCTGGCGCTGAAGGAGCGACTTTCTCGTCTTCATTTGCCTTCGTTATCAAGAAAGGTGCTTTCTCTGTTGGAGCAACTCTATCTGTTCTGTCGGCAGAAAATCTCTTATTTGTAGAGACAAATTCTGCAGCGATAGCTGATGCACGCTTACCGAGATAAGTATTTTCCTTAACTGTAGAGATCATAAGCATTCTTAGAACTGATGGATATACTTCCACCTCTTTCTTTATCGACTCGACCGTGTTCGAACCGACTTCGAACTTGATCCAACCGAAATAAGCAGTGTTGTACTTATCATATGAGCCAGAAACTGTCTTCTTGCGCATAGTATAAGCAAGGTTCTCCAAATGAGGTATCTCCTCGGCAATGACCGAAGCTCCTGCTTTTGTAATAATGCTCTTAACAGCTTCTGCTTCAGAAGAAACTTTCTCTTCTGGAACTGAAGAAGCTATCAAATACCCGATCTCATACACATTCATACGAACATCGTCTTGTGATTCATTCATAGTTTTTTGCAGTCAGTGCTCCGCTTAAAATAAATCTGCGGAATCCTTCTCTACTGTAGAATGGCCTTATTAAGCCATATATACAACAAATCAGGAACTTACTGCGATTACTTGTAATGCCATGAGATTAACACAAAACTTCATCCTCTGCAATGGTTTTAATGAGAGGACCACAATATCATAAACCTTAGAGATAAAATCCAGATGAAAAAGTTATGAAGAAATGCTAAAGAAATTCTCAAATATCGCTCAAAAATACATAAAAAGACTTTGGAGAGCTCCGCCGATCACTGCAAGCCGAAGAATTTGACTGCATTTTCGAGTACCTGTTTTGCAATAGCAGTCTCACCATCCTCGTGGATATTTGCCAATGCCTTCACAACTTCAATCACATAGACTGGCTCATTGCGCTTGCCGCGATATGGTATCGGTGAAACATATGGGCAATCGGTCTCTGACATAATATTCTCGAGCGGTATATGTTTGATGATATTGTCGTAATCTCTTGTGAAAGTTATCACTCCAGTAAATGAAACCATGCCACCAATATCGATTATCGCCTCAACATCTTCTCTCGTACCTGCGAAGAAATGAAAATTGGCACGAACTTTCGCATGTTGTTTCAATATTGAAACAGCTTCTCTATATGCGCTGATCTGAGTGGTACTGCTGTTTCTCACATGGAGCATAAGAGGTTTATTGACCTCATTTGCCAGCTTGATATGTTCCAAAAACATCGCTAGTTGAGCATCGTGATCTATATGAGTTCCGGACATAGATTTCGGATGGAAATAATCGAGACCACACTCCCCTATAGCCACAACTTTAGGGTTCAACGCCAAAGCTTTGAAACGATCGTAATCAAATATCTGTACAACACCTGGTTTACCACAAACATCATCTGTTGGATGAACACCGACTGTTGCCCAGACATTTTCATATTGTGAGGCGAGCTCGACAGCCTTCTTGGAGGACTCGAAGTCTGTACCAATAATAATCATACCTACTCCAGCATCTTTTGCGCGTGTAAAAACTGCTTCACGATCGATATCATATACGGAAAAATTCACATGTCCGTGTATATCTATATATTTGATCTTATTTATCATTATTTTCTCAAGAACAGTGGCGACGACGGCATCTTATTGTTCTCTACACATTCAAGAATCATAGCTGCTGTATCTGGCATAAATGGCTTCAAAGCGACTCCTACAGTGTATATATTCCCTAATAGAGCTGATATACAGGCCTCACCCTCTGATTTATCAGCCTGATCTACTGACTTTACCAATTTAAATGGTTGCTTCACTTGTATAAGCTTGTCAGACTCGGCGATAATGTCCCATATAGAATCCATTGATTTTTTAAGATTGTACTCGGAAAAACCAGCTTCGTATCCAGCTGGAAATACGACCTTTATCCCTGGTGTAATCCTGATACCGCTTGTCTCGGCCATCTTCATAATACGACTTACTAAGTTACCAAGTCCATTGGCTAAGTTGGCATTGTACGAATCTTTGAAGCGTTCTGCTGTGCATGGACTATCTTCAAATGGTTGTAATTCTCGTAAACAATAATATCTCATCGCATCAGTTCCAAATTCTTTCACCAGAGCGATCGGATCGACGGAATTACCAAGAGACTTGGACATTTTCACACCGCCATCACCTGTGACGAAACCATCGACTATAACAGTCTTAGATGTTGGTAGACCGGCTGCCATTAACATCGCTTGCCACATAGCTGACTGCTGACGAAGATTGTCTTTACCACAGTATTGGATCATACCACCAGTTTGTACAGACCATTTTTCGAATATCCCTGGAATCTTCACTGGCTTACTACCATCTTTTCCAGCTATAACATCATCTGGCCAACCGATAGCGGAGACATAATTTACCAGAGCATCGAACCAGACATACATCACTTGCTCTTCGTCGTCTGGTACAGATATACCCCAGGGCATTTTCGACTTCAGACGAGAAACACTAAAATCTTCCAATCCTCTCTCGACGAAAGTACGAATCTCTTTTTGGCGAGACTCTGGTATGACGAATGAAGGCTTTTCATATAGATCCAACAACTTTTTACCAAAGGCGCTAAATTTAAAGAAATAATTCTCTTCATTGATCAGTTCGATTTCTTGCAGGGGGTGTAGTGGACACTTCCCATCTACAAGCTCAGACTCCGTCTTCTCAAGCTCGCAACCAATACAATATTTCACCGAATAATTCTTTTTGTATATATAGCCGTTTTTTTCTACTACACGCCAGAATTCTTGTGCAGCCTTCATATGGTGTTCATCTGTGGTGCGAATGAAGTTTACATCTGGACTTATACCAAGGATTGGCAGGAGCTCCTTGAACTTGGCTGTCATAGCATCGACAAAAGCTTGTGTGGGTATATTTGCTTGTGCAGCTTTCTGGAATATTTTCAGACCGTGTTCATCTGTACCTGTATTGAAAAATACATCATAGCCACTGAGTTTCTTCCACCTAGCGACAGAGTCAGCACGAATAAACTCAAGGGCGTGACCTAAATGTGCTTCAGCATTCACATAAGGTAATGTGGTGGTTATATAAAAAGGTTTAGGGTTTGGCATATAAGATTTACTGTATGTGTTCCAATTTCTTTCTCTTCTCAATATCACTGATATATTCCATCAATGCTGCAGAAAGTGGTACAGCCAGTATAGCTCCGAGTACTCCAGCTAGTTTAGCACCTATAACCAAAGCCAATATGACGATGATTGGCGATATGCCAACTATCTTCTTAACGACTAGAGGATAGAACAACTGACTTTCAAACTGATATATGAGGACATATAGGCCCATCAACAAGAAACCTGTGCCGACACCGACATCTGTAAATGTGACTAGAATGGCTGGTATGGAAGATATGATCGGTCCGAAGACTGGAATGATCTCAAATATACCAGCGAAGAGTGCTAGAACAAGAGCGTGTGGTATTCCGAGTATAGCTAAAACCAGATAGACCAACAGACCAACAACTATTCCAAGTATGATCTGTCCTTGAAGCCAAAAAGCTATCTTACGTTGCGAACGATGCCAGAGATCGATGATATAGTCTTTGTGTTTTACTGGAGTGACCAAACTCAAGAAATCCTCCACACCTTCTTCTTTTACTGAAAGATAGAAAGACAGAACAGCGATGAGGATGAAGCTCAAGAACCCTCCAAAGACCATGCTGGCAGTCTGGAATACACCAACTCCAGTACCACCACCGAAGAATGAACGCAGTCCGACCACAAAATCTTCCACGGATATAGTATGTGCGGCCAGTGATCCAGCACCTGTACCAAAATCCCTGATCGGAGCCCATAATTCTCCAAGAGATATAGACTTCGGTGCGGCCGCGAGGAAGGCTGTTACATCATTTATAACTACCGGCATGAAGAATATCAATATTGTCGCCAATACTGTAGCAAGAATGATATACACGATAAGTGCCCCAACAACCCTATGAACGCCATAGCGTTTCAGACGTCTCACAGCGGGTTCAACAGCTGTAGCTATAATCACCGCAGCTAAGACAACTAGAAGCACGTCAGAGAGATAATAGAGCGCTACAATGGCTATAAGTATGACAAAGAAGCGTATAATAGTGCCGCTACTTATATTTATATGAAAATCCTTAGGTGATTCAGCCATGCGTTCATTATAATGCCGCGAAGGAGTTTAGTCTACCGAGAAGTATTTTCTAAATGACTCAGAGTCCTTGTATCTACCAATGAGTGCCATGTTCATGCCTTTGTTCACGAAGATTTCGCGGGCGAGCTTTTGCACATCCTTCACGGTGACTGCACGCACCTTGGCTATAAGCTCATCTGGGGACTCTACAGAACCCCTGATTGCGTCTTGGTAACCACAAAATTCAGCGCGTGCATCGGAAGTCTCTAGGCCAAGCAGTGTGGTTCCAGATATATAATCCTTCACTTTAACAAGTTCTTCAGCACCGACGGATTCAGTCTTGATGCGACGGCATTCTTCGAGAATACCTTTTATACCCTCTTCTACGCGGCTGTTGTCGACACCGGCGGAAATAGAGACGTAGCCGTGGTCTGTGAGAGAGTCATTGTCCGCTTTTATGTAATAGCAGATGCCTAACTGATCGCGCATCTTCGAGAAAAGTCGTGAGCTCATGCCACCGCCAAGAATACCCATCAGAACATACATGACTGGTGCTCTTTTATCATTTACATCAAATGACCTAAACCCGATGATTAAGTGCGTCTGATCCGTCTCTTTGTAAGAAATAACAATAGCTGGAGCGGACTGCGCTTCTTTGACCGGTAGTTTCGATGCTGATTGTTTAGTATCAGCTTTTTCGAAAGCTTTCGTGATCTGGGCAATAGTTTCTTTTTCATTAAATGAACCAGACACTATGACCGTAGTCGCTGGAGCCGTATAATGCGCTGCGCGATATGCAATCATTTGCTCTCTAGTCATGGACTTCACTGTTTCTTCCGGCCCGGCAATGCTCCAACCCGCAGGCTGATCGCCGAAAAGGAGACTTGTAAGGACATAGTAAACTTTGCGCTGCGGTAGATCGTTGCACATACGAATCTCTTCCACAATTACACCCTTTTCTTTCTCAAGTTCTTTTGCGTCGAAAATCGGATGCAGGTACATGTCAGAAATTACGTCGATGACTTTCTCGGCGTGCTTCGATGCCGCCTTCGCATAATAGCCAGTGTATTCCATACTGGTGAAGGCATTGTAGTTCGCCCCGATCGAGTCTAGTTCACGCGAAATATCACTAGCTTTCGGTCTGCGTTCGGTACCCTTGAAACACATGTGTTCTAGAAAATGCGAAAGACCATTTATGTCTTTCGTCTCATATTTTGATCCGGCACGAACCATGACAAGGACTGTCACAGATGGATTGTCCTGCATTGGGACTGTGATGATACGGAGGCCGCTTGGTAATGTGATGGTTTTGAAGGTCATGGGTTTACTCAGTCTACTTCACCTTCCCTAGTAAATATCCAACCAATTCCCCTTCAGCAACACGCTCCTGTTTTCCAGAATCACGATCACGCACGGTGACACCGGCGGATTTTTCTATAGTATCGAAATCGACCGTCACACAGAAAGGTGTACCGACCTCATCTTGTCGGCGATAGCGCTTGCCGATATTACCATTGTCATCGAAAGCGACTCCTTGGATACCTGCACGTGCGAATTCAGCCTTGAGTGTGGCGAAAACCTCACGAGCCTTGGCGACTAGAACTGGCTTATTCTTGAGCAATGGAAAGACTGCAACTTTATATGGCGCGACTGAAGGTGACAACTTGAGGAAAACGCGCTTTTCTTTCTCGGCGCCAGCCGCATCACTTCCCATGGTATCTTCAGTATAAGCATCTGCCAAAACGGCCAAAACAGTTCGATCTAGACCAAATGAAGGCTCTATACAGTGTGGCACAAAGCGCTCTTTTGTCTCTTCATCATAATAAGAAATATCTACCTTACTAAACTCAGCATGCTGTTTCAGATCAAAATCAGTACGATATGCCAAACCATAAAGTTCTTTTTTACCAAAAGGAAAATCAAATTCGAAATCTATCGTGCGCTTGGAATAATGAGCACGTTCGCCATCTGGAACTTCGAGTTCATGAACCTTCGAAGCGGTCAAGCCGACATCGGCGATGAAACCATGAACCTGTTCGCGGAAACTATCGAAGACCTTGGACCATTCCATATCTTTTGCGTCCTTCGGCGGCTTTACGAAATATTCTATCTCCATCTGTTCGAACTCGCGTGCACGAAAGAGGAAGTCGCGTGGTGCGATTTCATTCCTAAAGGCCTTCCCTATCTGGGCCATACCAAAAGGTAGGGTTGGATGAAATATATCCAGAACATTTTTGAAATTCACAAACATACCTTGAGCTGTCTCCGGTCTAAGATAAGAAACTGCGGAGGCATCTTCAGCGGCACCAACATGTGTCTTGAACATCATATTGAATTGACGAACCTCACCAAGTGCACCACCACAGTCCGGGCACTTTTTTGCTGACGCAACTGCGCTAGCCGCTTTGCCGTCGTCACTTGAGAGCTGATCCGCACGAAAACGATGTTGGCATTTTTTGCATTCAACCAGAGGATCAGCAAAGCCGCCCACATGGCCGCTTGCCTCCCAAGTACGCTGATTCATAAGAATAGCCGCATCTACACCATACATATCGTCACGGTTATCGACAAAACGCTTCCACCAAATATTTTTTATATTGTTTTTGAGAGCGAGACCAAGAGGTGCATAATCCCAAGTACCAGCCAAGCCACCATATATCTCAGATCCTTGAAATATAAAGCCGCGTCTCTTGCAAAGAGAGACTAGTGACTCCATGACATCATTTTGTGGCACTACTGGTTCTTTTGACATAAGAGGATTGTATATTAAAAGCTACTGGCACACAACGAGCAGAAAATCACTGTGCGACGATACCATCGGCGATCTTGAAGGTTGGATCCGTACTGAAGCTGGTCAACAAAACATTTTGTGTACTTTGGAGTTGGGAGCCAGTAAATCCATCGAGGGCTGTCAGTGTGGTTTGATTGACCAATATCGGAGTTTGACCTATCAGATCGACTCCAGGCAGAAGAGAAATTTGGAAGGCGATCTCTCTACGGCGCAAGGAGCTGTTAGAATAATCACTCAAACTACCTATATTCCAAGAGACCGTACCGGAATTACTATCAAATGATAATGTCTCGCTTGAAGGGCTGACATTCCCAAGCCATTTTACATAAGCTGGCAATGTAGCCGTGACCTTGGCACTTCCGACAGAATTTGAAGTATTGTCGACAGTCCAGATGATGGTATAGCTAGTCTCATGTTCGGCTTGTGGCGGTATTGGACCAATATTTGCAAATGGTCCTGTTGAACGGACTACACGTCCTGACAAAGATATATTTGAGGAGACTCGTATATTTCTAGAAGCTATAGATGATAGTACCTCTGGAACCTGTGTCTCCTGACTTCTATTTCCAGATACATTGGCTGAGACGCTTATTGTTGGATTGACGAGTTGGTTGGAGCCATTATTTAAATCTCTTGGAATCAATGAAAATATAATATGCCCAGATCCTCCAGCATCAATCCTTGCCAATTCCGGAGTGGTTTGTTGATTCCAGATAATATCATCTGTAAGTGATTGGAAATATCCACCGCCTGGCGAGATGGAATTCTTGTCATAAGCATTCCCTGAAATATGAGCAGTGATGACTGCATTTGTTACAGGAACTGCCAAATTATTGAACCATGAGACAGTCACTTGATGTCTATGACCGAAATCTCCTATAAAATCAGCTGTGGTATTGTCGCTATCTATGGAAATGCCTAACGATACAAACGGTTTCTGAATAATGATATTTTGCTGAATAGACATATATCCAGTGCCAATATTCTTCAGATTTGTAGAATCTTGAGCACCAACAGAAAATCTGAAAGATTTCGAATCACTGTCTTCACCTTGCAACTTTCCGTGGATGATAATATTGCGCTCACCGCCAGATGGTATGTCCCCTATCTTCCATGATGTATTATCGCTAGAAAATGGTCTGAGATTGGATGACATAAACATAAAACCGAAAGGATAACTAGATGTGAGCAAGATATTCTTCAGAGTCTGATTTGAGTTGGACTTTATGTTTACAGTCATATCAAACTCTTGACCGGAAGTTACCTCTTTAAATGAAGAGGCCGTGACTATTATCGGCGAGGAGTTGATGAGCACATCGTAGGTCTTTGTCTTCGTGAAAACCGCCGAAGAACCTTTTACACTGTAAGTCAAAGCGACCTGTATCTGCTTCTGTATATTCTCTTCTCCGAACATTATCGCCTTCACTGTCTCACGAGAAGTGTCGCCGGTTCGAAGGTCGCCTATGAACTGTGTGTACTTCTTCAACACTTGAGTCGAATCTGCTGGATCTGTAGTACCATCTGGAAAATTCACAGCCATATCTACTGACTGAAGATCGACACTGTTGTTGTTTGTTAAAGCAATATCAAATGACACCGGAGCCCCACCAGGTATGGAGACTGGACCGTTTATGGTTATGTTTATGTTGTTGGCTGAGATCAGATTGGCTCCATTGAAGAAAAGGTAGACTCCGACACCGACAGCGACGATACAAAATATGACTGAACCAATCAATAATTTAGTGAAAAATGTCATGGAATGACTCCCGTTTTGCTTATCGGTTGGTCTATGAAAATTCTCTGGAACTTCCTCTTCAGCTATTGTCTTCCAGGATTTTTGAACCGTAGAATCGTCATCATGGAATCGCAATTTACGGTGCGTTCGTACATCTGGCGCCGTTCTAGAATAGAGCGACTTCTTCAAATCTTCAATACTACTTTTTTCATCTGGAGGCATTTGACTACTATTTTACTACGAAACAGACACAATGCACAGCTAGAGATGTGACTCTTTCAAGGCCTTGTTGATATGCTGATTTATTGAGGTTCTCTTGCGCATAGCCAGATCCAATAGACTTGGCGTGAAGTCATTTGAATAGATAAAGCCATGAATATCCTTGTCATCACCAATATAGCCGAGCGTATGCAGGATGCGAATCACTAGAAGGGATTCGACAGTATCGAGATCTGGCTTTTTATCGATATCAACTTCCTTCAGAAAAGTATTACATGCGAGAAGTGCATCAAACAGCTGTGCGTTTGCTTCTTCACCTTGTAAAAGTCGGCGCAAGAGGACGGAGATCTGCGCCCAGAAAGATTGAACCAAGCCATCGTTGTTTGGGGAGCTAGCGAAATTGCTCTGCGCACTGGTCAATCTCCAGACCTCTTTTCCTCGGACCAGAGAAAATGTTCCGAATGAATAATCAGTTGTATGATAGCGTAGTTTCGATTTCTCGAAACGAATTCCTTGTGCCACCGCTCTCACCAATCCCATTTCTCGTGTAAAAATCGATATGAGTTTTCCCGCTTCGCCATATTGGCCGGAACCGACAATAAAACCTGGAGTTGTGTAAATGGCGTGCATTAGTTCAACTTGATCTTCATAGCAATATCCCCAATCTTTAACGCCTCGCCGCTGACATTTTCACCTGCAACACTCCCCCATTCAATACCTTTCAACAAAGTCGCACGAGATATTGTATCTTTGTTCTTTTCGATAAATTTGTGGCCAACTTCATCAGTTTCAACAACGATAGTAGCTTTGTCATCTATAGTGAGGCCTTTTTCTTTGCGAAGATCCTGAATAGCACGGATGAGTTCACGAACCATCCCCTCTTCTTTGAGCTCCGCAGTCATAGTGACATCTAGTTCAACACTCAATCCAACTGTATCTTGCGCCTCGAATATAACTTCTTTTACATTTACTTCGTCCGCGATAATCGAAATCAGATCTTTAGTTAAAACTCCTTGTTTCTTATCTTTTAATGACTTGACCTTGAGAGACTGCAGCGGCTGACGAACATTTATCTTGGCAGACATGCGAGCTTCGAGACCTTGAGAAGCTATTGTACGCACAAGTTTCATGTCAGCAAGTAGTTCTCCGTCTGTCTTTGTAAGTTTGTCCGCGGTTGGCCATGACTCCAGATGTACACTTTCGAGACTTCCAGCTACGATTCCACCACCAACTCTGTTATATATATCCTCTGCAACAAAAGGCATAAATGGTGCCATTATTTTAGCAGTCTCCATAAGCACAAACTTTGTGGTCTCAAGAGCCGCATTTTTCTCAACCAAATCTTCGGCCTTGAAACGATCGCGTGAGCGACGCAGATACCAAGTAGAAAGATCGTCCACAAGATCCATAAATGGACGTGCGGCGCGATCCAGCTCACCAGCTTCCAATCCGGCAGTAACTTGGGCAATGGTCTCATTTAGACGCACGATAATCCAGAGATCGAGGACATTCTTGCTTGCGCTTTGCGATCCACTTTCCCCTTGCGCCTTGCGCCTTTCCCCTTCATTCCCATACATTTCATAAAATGAAACTACATTGAGTAGACGGTTGATTACCTTCTTCGTCACTTCGTCTACACCCTTCTCACTGAAGCACAGGTCTTGTGAATGGACGACTGGTGAAGACATGAGGTAATATCGGAGCGCATCGGCGCTATATTTCTCTACGATTAACATCGGATCGGGATAATTCTGTTTCGACTTCGACATCTTCTCACCATCTTCGGCAAGGACCATACCATTTACCAAAACTTTCTTGTATGGAGACGTGCCAAACAAAGCCACTCCAAGTACGAGCATACTGTAGAACCAACCACGTGTCTGATCTTGTCCTTCAGCTATAAAATCAGCTGGGTAAGCCCTGGATCTACGGAATAATCCGCCTAGTACATTACTTCGAGGATCAAACTTCTTGATATCACCAAATGGATAATGATTCGATGCCCATGGCATAGCACCGGATTCGAACCAACAATCGAAGACATCTGAAACACGCGTAAGTTTATTGCCATTTTCTGTACGCAATTCTATCTCATCGATGAAAGGACGATGTAGGTCGAGCTCATAGTTGGAGTTGTGAGGAAGTGGAATGAAATCAAGTGCACGGAACTCGGCATTATTTAGATAATTATCTTTTTCATATTCAACTGTTTCCATATCACTAAAGCCACGACAGACAGCTGTTAAAACAGTCGCAGGACCACCATGAGTAACTATAAGAATAGTCTTGCCGGAATATTTACTTTCCATGTCATACATAAATTCACCGATACGCTTCCTAATATCAGAATAATTCTCACCAGATTTTGGACCTTTCGTAAAAGCATCTTCGGTATGGAATTCCTTGCCGAAATCCTCGACTAGCTTGCCCTCCCATTCACCCATAGCCCTCTCATGCAGACGATTGTCCGTGACTATCGATATTTTCTGGCCCAATCCACGCAAACCAAGACCATCAGCAACTATTTTAGCGGTCTCTTGTGTCCTCATAAATGGCGAAGCAACAATCGTATCTATGCCAAACTTCTTGATTGAAGCTGCAGACTTTTTTACTTGTTCTCTACCAACTGCTGTAAGATGATTCGTCTTTTGTGGATCGCCATTCAAAGTCCCGACGACATTTCCCTCTGACTGACCATGTCTCATGACATAGTAAGTATTTTTTGCTTTTGAATATTTCTTAATGTCGGCGAGCGAACCAATAATATGCAGCTCACTTGCGCCTTGCGTCTTGCGCCCTTCCCCTTCTTCGCGCCATACCGGAATCGGAGCGCCCCAAAAACGAGAACGAGATATAGCCCAGTCGCGAGCACCTTCCAACCAATTACCAAATCTACCAGAACCAACTTCCTCTGGAACCCAAGATATTTTTTTATTTACTTTGACCAACTTTTCTTTTATGGCTGTGACTTTCACAAACCAAGAAGAAGAGGCGTAATTGATAAGCGGAGTCTCACAGCGCCAACAATGCGGATATGAGTGCACCAGCTTCTCTTTTTCAAAGAGTTTTCCGCTGTGTGCCAACCATTTTATAACTTCAATATCGGCGTTCTGATGCGCATTTTTATCTTCTGGGGTATCTTTCGGCTTCACATGTTGTCCAGCGAAGTCTGTCACCTCTTTTTTGAATGTACCATCTACAGCCACATGTTGGACAAATGGCAGGTCATACTTCTTGAGCAAGTCGTAATCATCTGCACCAAATGCCGGAGCAATATGCACGATACCAGTACCATCTTCAGTGGTTACGAAATCCGCCGCGTAAATCTTCCAGCCATTTTGAGCATTTTTTAGCCCTTTATCGCCAGCACCGCTGGAATTGCGAGAATAATAATCAAATAGTGGCTCATACGAAAGTCCGACGAGATCAGATCCGTGGATTTTCTCGACTATCTCATACGGCTTATCTTTAAATGTCGCAGCTAGTCGTGATTCCGCGACTATATAAGTCTCACTAGCTGAACCTATTGGTGTATTTTCCGTAGCAACCAGATGAACTTTTACATAGTCGATTTTCGGATTCACCGCCAGAGCTACATTCCCTGGCAATGTCCACGGCGTCGTCGTCCAAGCAATCAAGTAGGTTGCGCCCCGCGCTTCACTTTCGCCTTGCGCCTTGCGCTCTGCGCCTTCATTAACCTTAAACTTCACATAGACAGAAATATCCGTGATGTCTCTGTATCCCTGCGCTACCTCGAAGTTCGAAAGTGTAGTCTCACAACGAGGACAAAGATTCATGGACTTGAATCCTTCATAGATCAAACCTTTGTCATACAAATTTTTGAATATCCACCAAACGCTTTCAGTGTAAGACGAGTCCATGGTGCGATAGTCATGATTCATATCCACGAAACGACCGAGACGTGGTATGACCTTGCGCCATTCGTCTGCGTAACGCATAACGCTTCCACGTGCGGTCTCATTGAATTTTCCAATACCAAAATCTAGAATATCTTTTTTCGACTTTAGTCCCAACTCTTTTTCAATAAGATTTTCCACTGGTAGACCATGACAATCCCAACCCCAACGACGCGCCACGTGATAGCCTTGCATGGTTTTGTAGCGAGGTATGACATCTTTCATCGTGCCAGCCAATAAATGGCCGTAGTGCGGCGTACCAGTAGCAAATGGGGGCCCGTCATAGAAGGTAAATTCGCCCTTCGGTGCCTTCTTCTCCAGCGTCTTTTCAAAAATACCCTTCTCTTTCCAGAAGGACAATATTCGCTCTTCGCGGTCGCTATGCGTACTCATGATGAGCATATTCTAGCATTTTTACATCCTCTCTGGCACCTTGATTCCAAGCAGATCAAGTCCATTTTCCATAATAGTGGCAAACACCTGCGTAACCGCGACCTTGTAAGTCGCGCTTGGATCTTTCGCATCGGCAATCAAGACTTGTGAATAGAAGCTATTGAAAAGCGAAGCCAGATTTATCAAGTAATTCGCAATGATGCTCGGCTTGTATGAAGATCCGGCGAATGAGACAACGTGAGGAAAACGCATGAGATATCTTTCGAGCACATCAAGTTGCGCGATTTCTGGGCGGGTGCCGGCTGCAGCGCCTTTTGATTTAGCGGTGATTCCAATCTCTCTCGCCTTCTCGATAACAGCTCGCGCACGTACACAGGAATATTGCAGATATGGTCCGGAGTCGCCGGTCATATTCATCATCTCATCCCAATCGAAAACGATATCTTGGATGCTGTCTCGCTTCAGGTCATTGAACTTGATTGCGGCGACAGCGACGGCGTCAGCACTGTCGGCATTTATTTTCGAGGCACGCACGACGGCTTCATCAAGTAGATCTTCAAGCCAGATGACATTGCCTTTTCTGGTGGACATCTTGCCATCCTTGAACCTGTAGAGTCCGTGAGCAATATGAAGGCGCTCCTGGGCTGTGAACCAGCCGAGCATAATCTCCGTCTCTATGAGCTGACGGAAATAAAGATTTTGTTCAGCTCCGACTTCGTTGATGATCATGGCACCTTTACCATAAGTATCCCGTCTGTAGAGATCCGCAGCCAAGTCACGAGTGGCATATATAGAAGTGCCATCGCTCTTCTCGACGATGAGTGGAGGATATTTCCATTTCTTTGGATCTTCACTGCCAAAGAAGACGACTTTCGCGCCTTCACTTTCTTTCATAATACCCTTCGCTGCCAATGCGTCTCTGACCGGCTGAATCTTATCTGGAGTCACGAAGAAGCTTTCGCCA
Organism: Candidatus Tayloriibacteriota bacterium; assembly: GCA_037130865.1. Lineage (GTDB taxonomy): Bacteria > Patescibacteriota > Minisyncoccia > Phycocordibacterales > PALSA-1337 > C7867-002. Next base: position 35,885 of record JBAXSG010000003.1, read on the forward strand.
ATCTCCGTATCTCCCCTCTTCGGATCAAATGCCACGCCAAGCCTATCATATATCTTGGTGAATTCTTTTTTGGAAATGTCCACACAAGTCTTCCAGGCGTCAGTGATTTTCTGGTCTGTGCCGCTTTCGAGAAGTTTAAATTTCGCGCGAGCGATATCCTCCAATACCGGATCTTTCTCCGCTTCATCGTGGAACTTAACATAGAGATCGACGAGAGCTTTTATCGGCCTCTCGCTTTTCTTGATGCCATCGAGACCACCGATATCAGCACCCCAACGGTCGATAGCCACCAAGAGTTTGCCAAATTGTGTGCCCCAATCACCGAGGTGATTGTCACGAATAACGGAATAACCGAGTGCACTTAGGATACGCGCAATAGAATCGCCGATGACCGTCGAGCGTAAATGTCCAACAGTGAAGGGCTTAGCAATATTTGGTGAAGAATATTCTACGAGGATCTTTCGGTTATTGCCGATGTTTGGTATTTGGATATCTCGCACGATCTCTGAAACCGCTTGTGCCGTCAGAGTGAAGTTAATAAATCCAGGCCCAGCAACGGCGACCGTCTTCACAGAGACTGGCTTATTCTTCTCAAATTCCGCCACAATTTTGCTGGCCAATTCGACGGGCTTCATGCCTAACTTCTTGGCATTGACCATGGCGACATTTGAGGTGAAGTCACCATGCTCGGCATTTTCAGGAAAATCTAGTGCGATTGCAGCGACAGAATCGGCATTGACTCCGAGGGTAGATGCGGCCTTTTGTAAGCTGACTAGCAGTTCATTTTTCATAATTATGATTGTAGCAGAAAATCAACTCCTCAACACCTCATCTATCTTCTTCGCGATAGCACGGAAATCTTTCTCCTTTTTGCCACGAGTCGTTTCGGCGGCAGAACCTATGCGGATACCAGATGGATCGACTGGTGAACGCTTATCAAATGGAATGCCGTTCTTATTCGCGATGATGCCAGCTTTCTCTAGTTTGTCGCTAGCATCCTTGCCAGTTACGGCCCCGGCGCCCTTGGCGTTTTTGACACCACCATTCCAAGTATCGATAAGAATGAGGTGCGAGTCTGTACCTCCAGATATAAGCCTCCAACCACGCTTATTAAGCTCGTCGGCGAGCGCTGCGGCATTTTTCACTACTTGCTTGGCATACTTCTTGAAAGATGGACTAGAAGCTTCCTTGAGTGCCACGGCGACTGCAGCAATCTGATTCTCGTGTGGACCTCCCTGCAACCCCGGGAACACAGCTTTATCTATCTTCTTGTCGAGCTCGCGCGCTGGCATTTGTCCTGGTGCGTCCTTACGAACAAATATGAGCGCTGACCTCGGACCACGCAAAGTCTTGTGAGTCGTGGTAGTAACAATATCTGCATATGGAAATGGTGCTGGATATGCCCCACCAGCCACTAAACCAGCGATGTGAGACATGTCGACCATTAGAAGTGCTGGAATACCATTATTAACCGTACCAACAGCATCGGCGATCTCGCGCATCTTCGCCCAATCGATACAACGCGGATATGCCGTGTAACCAGCGACAATGATATTCGGTTTTTCTTGGAGTGCCAATTCACGCAAAGCATCATAATTCAAGACTTCAGTTTTCTCATCCAAACCATAAGGAACTTGCAACCAGAATTTTCCGGTGGCAGAAACTTTGTGGCCGTGCGTGAGGTGGCCGCCATGAGCCAAAGACATTCCCATAATCTTGGCTGGCTTGCCGTCATTGTTCAATCCAAGAACACCAACATACACCGCTAGATTCGCTGGTGAACCGGAGAGCGCCTGCACATTTACATGCCACTTTTTTGGATCGAGTTTGAAAAGTTTCAATGCGCGATCAATACAAAGACTCTCTATCTTGTCGATTATTTCATTACCACCATAATATCTTTTACCTGGATAACCCTCAGCATATTTATTCGATAGTTCGGAACCAAGTGCTTCCAAAACATCATCTGAAACAAAATTTTCCGAAGCGATCAGGTTTATCACTTTCTTCTGGCGTTTCTTCTCGGCATCGAGGAGTTTCTTGATTTGGATGTCTTTCATGTTGATAAGATTGGCAAGCTATTAGCCAGATATTAATAATTAAATTGTAGCATAAAAATGAAAAAGACCGACGCCCACCGTTTGAATCGGGATAGTGTGCGTCGGTCCCCATAGGACACCTAAAACCAGGAGACGTAAAACTCGGTTTCGGTTTGTCCTTGGTAGGAGGAAATTGTGGAAGGAGTGTCGGTTGCAGGTCATAAGCCATTAACTGAACTCCATTCCCCAGAGACTGATAAAGTCATCGTTGGTAAGGATGATTCGAACACCGCAGCCAAGTATCAGTTAGCTGTCTCTAGTGCCGACATCAGCAGTACACGATAAACATTTCAGTTAGGATCGTTGGTGAGATCCTTTTTTACATCCCCATAAGCCCGGGGACCTGGCGCGCATCTTTGAGAATGCACCTCCTTATGTCATCCGCCTTAAGGCTTTTTCAATACCTCAGGCAAACAGAACAACCAATGACTAGTATACATAATGCTTATTTGCTTGCAAGGGTTGGAAATACACCTATTTCCCCTTCTTGGCATCAAAAGATTTCCTATCTTTTTCATCGAAACCACCGGCGACAGTCATCTTGGCTTTCAAAGGTGGGTGTGGGTCATAATCCGTAAGTGTGACCATCTCTGGTCTGAAGCTGGCTAGATCTTTTATATCATCACTCAAGACAAGTTTTGGAAAAGGTTTAGGTGTTCTTTGTATCTGTTCTTTCACTTGATCAAAATGGTCATGATATATGTGAGCATCACCAAGGGTATGTATAAACTCTCCTGGTTCATATCCGCAAATCTTAGCGACGATCATAGTAAGAGCAGCGTAACTGGCTATGTTAAATGGAACGCCAAGGAACATATCGCATGATCGCTGATATAGAAGACATGAAAGCTTATTTCCAGAAACATTGAAATGAAAAAGTATATGACAAAGTGGATATGCCAGAGCTTCTCCTGGATTGGCCATAGCGTAGAGAAATTGCGGATTCCAAGCTGAGAGGATGGCATGCTTGCGTTCTGGAAGATTCTTCAATGTATCCATAACCCAAGATAGCTGGTCTATCTTGCGACCATCGGCAGCCGGCCAAGCGCGCCATTGTTCACCATATATGCGAGGAAGTTCTCCATGTGCCTTCGCGAAAGCATCATCGGTTCTAATCTTCTCCACAAATTCTTCAAGTGTCATCTGCGGCAATCCATCAGGAGCACCTGCGCCTTTGTCGGCTTTTTTCTTGTATATCTTAAAAGGATAATCATTCCAGATCGGAACTTTATGATCGACTAGATATTTAACATTGGTTTGTCCGGACATGAACCAGTAGAGCTCATGCATAATACTATTCCAAGGAACTTTTTTCGTAGTGAGTAATGGAAAACCTTTCGATAAATCGAAGCGTATCTGGCGGCCAAAAACGCTGGTAAGTCCGATACCTGTATTGTGATCATGCTTCACCGTGCCATTTTCCAGGATATCTTTCAATAAATCCAGATATTGTTGTTCAGGGTGTTTCATTTTATTCACTAATTATCGCTTATTTCTTACTACTCTTACCTACTTTGGTATCCTTCGTCTTGCTTGGCATCTTCTTTAATTTATCTTCATCTTCTTTCGGATCGACGAAATGTTGCCAATCTCTGCCATGATATCTACCTGTAGTCTTATAGTCTTTCGTTGGAGTGCTTGATAATTGCGAGAAAAGTATCTGACCAATACGCATTTGCGGTCTGAGTATTATAGGTACATGGTTAAGATTGCAAAGCTCAAATGTAATGTTAAGAAAATGACCAGGATTTATTATACCGGCAGTATTGTGGATAATAAGTCCAAGACGAGCCAAGCTACTCTTACCGGAAAGGTGTATCAAGTATTTATCAGATCCAAAATAATCGACTGAAGTACCAAGTATGCTAATACCTGGGTGTAGAACAAACATTTCGGAATCTCCAATAATAATTTCTTTTGTCTCTGGAAATATTTTTTTGACTGGATCTATTGCCAATGTCTTTTCTGTATTGCTGACAATAAATTTATTCCCAAGCAAAATATCATAACTAGCTGGCTGAAGGCGTGCCTCGTCGAAATTATTTATAACTATATCCCCTGCTTCCAAAGCCTTCTTTATGTCTCTGTCTGCTAAAAACATGTTATTGGTAGATTAATTAAATATAAAAACAGTATTGGCTATTTTACAGTAAAAGTATTTTCCGTGCCATAATACTCCGGCCAATGCGCATTGTAATAAGCGAACATTCTCTCTAGACGATCTTGTGGCAACTCTTCCACACCAAGCTCCTTCATGAAGGCTATAAGCTCTTTGTGAGCCTTGTCGGAATCGGCTTTGTCGGATATCACTTTTTCAAACTCCACCAAGTATCCATAACCAGCGTTCTTGTCCATGCAGATATGAATATCACCGTCGGCGTATTCTTCTCTGGCACGAGACCATTTAGCTTGATATGAGCACCCAGCACCAAGTAGAGCTTTGTCTAGCTCTTCCAAGCTCTTCCCTTTCAACTCCGCTTCAAACTCTATTCTCTGAACACCGTTGGCACTAGTATCGCCTCCTATAGAAGCCTTCAACACCAGGATAACTTTACCATCAGCATCACGGGTCCTAAGAGAGATTTTATTTCCATGTTCAAGAATATTTTTCAAAGAGTCCTTCTTCTCCGATGGAACCATGTCTATAAGAGCATTTTCCAAAATCTTGAGATCTTTTGCTAGATTGAAATAATGATTCAACTGACGGCCTTCAGATACAAGCTTCATTTTTGGTCGCGCAGATTGCAATCTCTTTTTGAATTCCTCCGCAACTTCTTTTGCTCCTAGTAGACTTTTTATTTCTATCTCAAATGAATTCATGGGTTTATTTTAAATGCGTGGTTTAAGTATAATCCAATCATTCTGGGACGCAACGATGACAGACAGGAAAATCCGTATCAAAATGTTATAATAGGATTATGATCTGCTTCATCACAGCCGCATTGTCCGCCGATGGATATATAGCCAAAGATTCTGCTCATGCGGCTTTTTGGACCAGCAAAGAAGATAAGAAGCGTTTTATCGAGATAACCAAGCGTGCCGGTGTAGTTGTAATGGGACTCAATACTTATAAAACCCTAGGCAAGCCCCTCAAAGGCCGTGTAAACATAGTCTATTCTCCAGATCCAGTCGTCGACGCAGCCGTCGAGTCAAATACCGTGGAGATGGGTAGTTTGGAAGTTACCACTAAACCACCTCGAGAACTTATCCGAGATTTGGAGGCTCGTGGATTCAAGGAAGTTGCTATCTGTGGTGGTTCTCAAATATATTCAATGTTCATGGAAAGCGGTGTTGTAAGCGAACTCTATCTTACGATCGAACCGATAGTATTCGGATCTGGCTTGAAGCTTTTCAACAAAGACCTGCATTACCAGCTTACTCTCAAAAGCTTTTCGCAGACTGGCGGCGGTTCCCTACTTCTGCATTATCACGTAAATCACGCTGGAACTTAGAGAGTATTAAAAGGAATTAAAATAAATTAAAATCGCCGCGGCTCCCCAAACTCTGGGAACCGCGGCTTTTATCAACGCTTATGTTGGCGCAACCTCGGGAGATACTTGCTCAGCTGCTTCGAGTTTCTGACGCTTCTCTACCCATTCAGCTACAGACGCAAATATGCCGTCGATAGCAAAATACTTAATCGGATCTGGCATCTCCGTGGCCTTCAGGTCAAATGGACTTGTGCGTCGCTGCCGATAGTACATTAGACAGCTTTCAATCCAATTGGAGACACTCCCTTTGTGAGGAACGAATATCCTAATCGGTTTGCGAAGCTCGCAACGCCAGACAATTTCAGACACTAAGTCGTCTTCCATACTGTGGTACACGACGACGACCAGATCAGCAGTATTCACATTAGCCAGGACTTTACCGAAGGCATCAGAGGAATTCTCACTTTCTCCGATTACCACACGCCCCCAATCATGGAGTACCTCCACATTCGACAATGCATTTATTCGTGCACGTAGATTCGTCATACCGACGAAAAAGTTGGCTTGGGTACATCCTGTTGAATACGCTAATAATATCTTAATCGTTTTCAATCAAATCACCGCCTTTCTTTGGTTAACTTCTGTATTCAACGCTACCACGGTTTTGGGCGCGAAACAAGAAAGCCCCGACTCATCGCCGGGGCTTTCATTTAAATGAAATATTATTTGACATCAACACCCATAGAGCGGGCTGTACCAGCTACGACTTTCATCGCGGCTTCGACATCGTTTGCATTTAGATCTGGAAGTTTCTTCTCGGCGATTTCCTTGAGTTGAGCCTTCGTGAGAGTACCTATCTTGCTCAAATTTGGCTTGCCTGAACCCTTCTCTTTCTTCAATGCCTTCAAAATAAGACTAGAAGCTGGAGGAGTCTTCAAGACGAAACTGTAAGTACGATCATCGTAAACTGTGATAACAACTGGAATAAGATCACCGATCATGTTCTTGGTGGCGTCATTGAACTTCTTTGTGAAGTCACCAATGTTAACGCCGGCCTGACCTAGAGTAGGACCGAGTGGTGGCGCTGGGGTTGCCTTCCCTGCTGGGGCTATAACCTTGACTGTTTTTATGATTTTCTTTGCCATGATATTGTTGGGTTAGCTTACATTAAACTTTCTTAACTTGCAAGAAATCTAGCTCAACCGGCGTTTCGCGACCGAACATCGAGACCAAGACCTTGATCTTACCTCTTTGTGTATCAACTTCGCTGACTTTGCCTTCGAAATCCTTAAATGGACCGTCGGTTATCTTTATCAAATCACCAGCCGACAAATCTATAGTGTGCTCGATTCCACCCTTCGTCATGCGCGCAAACAATGCATCAACTTCTTTTGTTTCAAGAGGAACTGGGTATACTCCTGAACCGACGAAACCAGTAACACGAGGAGTGTTGCGTACTACGTACCAAGAATCATCTGTGACGATCATATCCACAAGGACATAACCTGGATATATCTTCTCTTCCTCTTCGGCGCGCTTGCCTCCCTTGATCTTGATCTTTTTTTCTGTTGGAACAATGACGGCGAAAATCTTGTCATTCATAGCCAGAGAATCAATACGTTGCTTCAAGTTACGAGCCACGGCATTTTCATAGCCAGCATAAGTATGTATGGCGTACCAATTTCTCTCACCTGTTGTGTGTTGTTTTGACATTTTGATTTAGCGCGTGATTTAGTTTAATGGAACAAAAGTGTTAGCAATCTTGAAAATACGAAGTCGGCTATACCTAATATCGCTGCAACCGCAACAGATGTAAGTATGACCAAAACGGTAAATCTTATAGTCTGCACACGAGTAGGCCAAGTTACATGGCTCATCTCTATCTTTGTCTCTCTGAAATAATTTATAATTCCCATGTTTTTGATGATTTTGTTTAATGTCGTGGCGCCAGCCCTGCGGCGGCGATTTCTATTAAAAAACCCCTGCTGGGGTGGTTACGATGAGTATAGTAGCACGAATTGGATAAAAAGCAAATAACTTAAAAATCAACAAAAATACCGTCTTCATGACAGTACTTTTGTTATGCCTGCTTTCGGCTTAGGAATTCCTTAGCTGAACGGGGCTTACGCCCACAGGCATAATCACAGTATACCAGATCTTGTTTCTAATAGTAATTTCTACTGACGATTATTAGCCACAAAATCTCTCCTGAGGTATGGGTACCTACTTTAAAACAGCCTTTTAGAAATAATCTATCCACGAGGTACCTAAGCTTAAGCTACACATAGGCAACTGTTTAATTGTGACTATTCCGTGCTAATAAACCCAGTAATATATAGGGAGTACCTCGGCTATAAATTATTTCTAAAAGGCTGTTTTGGAGGTGGGTGTGTCCCGGCGGCACTCTTGCCGTTTCGGACCGCTTAAATTACCTTTAGATCGATAACGCAATCCATAAACAAAACTCCCTCGAACTGGATATACCCAGACGAAGGAGAAATGAAAAGATTTGCGGAGAGCGAAGACCCAGTGGTTGTCGCCATTCCAAGACTTGCGAGGCTTCGCGGTGTTCGTGTTCAGCTTGAGCTCGGCACCATTCCGGTTCAGGTTGAAGACGTTCGGGTTGCCATCACGGTCATTATGTATAGGATGCCATCCATGCCACCACCCTTAGAAACCGCACAATGGCGATGATCTCGGGGTTGAATCGAATTTGGTATCATAATACCCTAGCATCTATACCAAGTATCTTCATTTTTTGAAGTGTCTACATAAGCCCTCCGTCTGAAGCCGTAACCGCAGACGCTCTCAGCTTATGGATACTGGATTCGGTAGCCGGAAGCCTTGACCGCCGGCATATTCACCTACTACCACGACTAGTATAACAAAACTGCGCGCCAAAGGCGCGCAGTTAAGAGCAAAGTTCAAAGTGTCAAAGTGCAAAAATGCAAGAACAAAGTGACTGAAGGACTAAGTACTGAAGCTACTTGCGGAGAGCGAAGACCCAGCGGTAGCCGCCATCCCAAGACCTGCGAGGCTCCGCGGTGCTCGTGTGCAGCCGGAGCTCGGCACCAACCCGGTACAGGTAGAAGACGTGCGGGTAGCCAGCACGGTCATTAATAGGCTTCATTCCAATAAATGTCCAATCTGATATGGAAGTAACAAGTCTTAATCTTGGTCCAACTTCCGGAGAACATAATTCCAAACCCATTTCCTCTGCTCTCTTGTAAATCTCCTCTGTAGTCGCGGTATCTGAAAATCCCATATCTTTGACCGTAAGTCTCACAAGGTCGACCTGTTCAGTATTCTCCGAAGTTTGGAAATCTCTACTGTCCATCAAATATTTTGCATATGAATAAACCTGGATATTTTTCTCTTTGAGCTCTTTTTTAAGATTATCTTTCGATTTTCCGCCAATTTCGATATTATATTTCTGGATTTTTCCTTCTGGAAATGAGGTGTAAATGTGCTCGAGGCCACGCTTGAAGACGCCTGGGAAAAGTTTGCCTATGTAGGCTTTGGTGTTTTCTTTTACATCTTCTGGTGTAACAGCGATCTGGTCTGAAGAACATCCAAGCACGATTGGCGCGTCTTCTTTTGGATTACGGGTTTTTCTCAACTCAGTAATGCGAGGATCTCTATCGTAACCGAGGCCTTCGATAGTAGCCTCGATTTCGTAAAGGAAAATAAGGTCGTCTTTTGTAAATTGTTCACTCTTTTCTTGTTTCTTCGTAAGCTCCGTCATTTTCTTCATATCCGCCGACTTCTTATCGAACTTTTCCCCACCTGGCAATGAATGATATTTCTCTGTGGCAACATCTACCAGAGCTGGTTCAAGTTCTTGACGATGATTGACACCCCGGACCTCGGCAACGCTGTCGCCTTCCATCCTGATGGCAATTCTAGGCTCAGAATAGACGCCCGATTTACCACGAGTGAAATATACCCAGAAATCACCACCTTGGAGATGAGCAGGCGCACTTCCCTCAGCAGTACACCAACCTGTACCTTTGCCATGCAAAGAATCCTCCAGTTTGTGATAATCCGAACCTTGAGGATATTTCACCCATTCACCTTGAAGCGATTCACGGTTGAGTGCGCCAGCCGTTTCTATCTGGGCAAATGTGTAGAGTTTTATGAAATCTTTCTTTTCAATAAGATTGGCTAGTTGTTCGCGCCTATCCGGAGTATTGATGAATTCTTGATGTCCAATACCAGTGGTAAGCATACGGTATACGAAGCCTAGTGCTTCCGAGTTTACTTCAGGAAACGGAGCTATCGTATAGTCAGTTCTCTTTCCATATTCACCCTTTTCTTTGTCCAATGCCCCCATCTTCTGTAGATTACGGACCACAAAATACCTGAACCATGTCGGATAATGGCCGTCATTTTCTTCAAGATAGTCCAGCCATGAACCTAAAGTCTTTTCTTGTATATCGTGCTTTTCCTTGGTAAGTCCTTTGTAACGCTCGATGATACCACCTTGTTCTCCGAGTTCATCATCTATTCTGGCGACATCATTGCCCCTTCCTTGTTCTATTGCTAGCCGTTTTTCGGATTCATAAAGACCGGTAGCAATCTTAGTCATGGTTTCTTCATCATCTGTATCTATAACAAACTCTTTTATGATTTTGTTTTTGAGGAGTTCCCAACCGCGTTCATCCTTCACTATACGGTCAAGCCTATCCAGATACGCTTGAATACGCTCAGAACGATCATGTGGAGCGAATTTCCTCTCTGGATCGTGCATAGCTTTTTTTACCGCGCGTTCCACGGGTTTTGATCCCGGCATGTCTGGATATTTTTTGTCTAAGAATTCAGGTTTTTCTGACATGATACGATAACAGTATCATACTATCGTTTCGCCCGAAACTACTCTATCTCATACACAATCGTCACATTGCTGGTTATCTTTTGTTCACCAGTTGAGATTTCAGGTGCTACTGCTAGAGCCTTGGATGAGGAAACACCCATTCCCATATCATATCTGATCGGATAAGGCATATTTCCTGACTCCGAGAAACTTATAACACGGACAATGCGCACACCTAGAGCTTTCGCCAAGACATTGGCTTTCGATCTAGCCTGATCTATTGCTATAGCACGAGCTTCAGCCTGTGTTGCCTCCGGCTTATCTACTGAGAATGAAGGTCCGCTGACATTTTGTACTCCATTTGAACCGATGAGAGTCAGTAGATCGCCGACCTTCTTCAGATCACGAACTTTTATGTTTGTACTCTGACTGACATCATAGCCAGTTATGACTGGGTTAGATGGTGGGCAAATACCATTTGAAGAACAGACACTGCTCTGCTGATATTCATAATGAGGATTGATGTTATAAGAAGTTGTCTGGATATCCTTTTCAGCGACGCCAGATTTCTTGAGCGCAGCGACAGTAGTATTTACTTTCGTTGTAGCCAGTGTCTGTGCATCAGCTACAGCCTTAGCTGTCTCTGTTACTGTAAATGAAAGTGTGGCAATGTCAGGAATAGCTACAGCATCACCTGTACCATCTACAGATATCGTATGACTCTGTGTTGGATCTGTGCCGACATAGGAGATGGATTTCAATTCTTTAATGGAAAGCACCACCAAATATATGGCAATTAATATGCCGACAAGCTTCAATACTTTTCGAGGCTTATGGCAGCAGTCTTTTATATCGCAACAATTTTTTGTATCACAACAATTTTTTTCTTGTGGGTTCATAATATGTAAGACGTTAGTTTAATAATGTCATTACATTTTAGCATATATACAAAAATCTTTTCATAAGATAAAAACATCCGGCAGGGAGGATTTTCTCCCTGCCGGTTTTTGTTAGTAATAGACCTACGACGACTTCAACTTGCGGCGAGGTTGGACCGGATCTCCTTTTTCATAAGAATCACATGTCCCAAACTGGTCTACCTCATCGCAATAGCTCGGCTTTGCTGGATCGATACAGGCCAATCTGCATGCAAGAATGGGGTTGTTTGTGCCTTCTCGAACCATTCCAAGATAACGATTCTTGCAGTTGTGACAACCGTATGGAATATTTTGAACACAATAGTTGACTACGTTTCGTGGCAACATTATACCACCTCCCTTCTATTATCCAGACTAGCACTTATTACTTAAAAGTCCACCTCGCAAATATTCCGCAAGGCAAAGAACGACCAGTGGCGCCACTAGCGCCGTCGGCTCCGGATTTTTCAGTAAGAGTTAATTCCCCTTTTTCGATCTTGCCACCATACTTGGCGACCAAAGGTCGCAAGGCATTCTCATACGCCATAGCGGAATATCCGGCGGCGTAGCCATTTACAAGGAAAAAGAGCGGGCCGGAAGTTGGCGTTTTATCCGCCAAGATAGAGTAGCAAGCCTCGATAAGCTTCATGAAATCCTCCTCGAGCTTCCAAACTTCATTGTCAGGACCATGACCAAATGATGGCGGATCCATGATGATTCCGTGATATTTGCGGCCACGCTTGATCTCACGCTTCACGAAAGCACGCGCATCGTCGAGTATCCATCTAACCGGCTTTTTTTCGAGACCAGAGAGCTCTGCATTTTCACGAGCCCAAGTGATAGCCGCTTTCGATCCATCTATATGTACAACCTTTGCTCCGGCTTGCGCACATGCTAGCGTAGCGCCGCCAGTATAACCGAAGAGATTCAGGACTTCGATATCGGCTGACGCCGCATCCGTGTCCAATTGTCCAATTGTTCCTTTGTTAAATTGTTTAATTTTTTCCCTCATCCAATCCCAATTTGTCGCCTGTTCCGGAAATAATCCTACATGTTTAAAAGGTGTAGGCTTTATCCAAAATTTCAATCCAGAAAAATCTATACTCCAACGAGATGGCAAACCGGCCTTAAGCGACCAGCCGCCGCTGTTGCCGCCACTTTTCTCGTCACGTGTGAAAGTTCCATCTGCTTTTTTCCATTCTTCCTCCGACAAAAGTTTGCGCCACAAAGCTTGTGGATCTGGACGCGCCAAAACATATTCGCCGAAGCGTTCAAGTTTCTCGCCATCACCAGAATCTATAAGTTCGTAGTCCATTGATATTTGCGCAAAGCCACGCAGGCCAAGATAAATAGCGTGGTCGAAGTCAGGGCTGAGCCTAGACAGTATGCACAATAGGAATGTATCACAAAAATCTGCAAAAAGGTGAACCACAGCGAAGCAATAAATCCGAACACTGTTATGAGTAGAGAATATCTAAATATCTTTTCATGCTTCCCTTCTAGATATGCCAAAGCTCCAGCAGCCACGAGGATATAAAATAATGCTCCAGGCAATGACACTGGTATGCCGAGAACTTCCGAGTAGGAGCTGCTCAAAACCTGTTCACATCCAGAAGTTATACTACAAGGCGGTGTTACACCTTGAAAATGTTCAATCGCTAAATATGAAGCGTCGGCAAAGCCAATAAGTGCTACCACCAATATAGCAATAGCTATACTAGAGTGAACTGGACGAAGCGGCTTGATCAATAAGTTTTTTAAAGTCTGCATAACTTGAAGGATTAACGATAGCTTTACCATTGATAAAAAATGTCGGCGTAGAGTTTATGCCCGCAATCTGACCACTCTCTAAGTCAGCGTCTATATGTGCTACCAAAGCAGGATTTTTGATATCAGCTGTAAACTTCGCTATATCCAATCCTAGAGAAGTCGCATAACCTACAAAAATCGGTGAAGAATTTGCAAGTTCTGTCCACTCTGCGTGATTCTTGAAGAGAAGCTCATACATCTCCCAGAATTTACCCTGCAAACCAGCGGCTTCAGCAGCCATGGCGGCTGGTCTAGCATTTGCGTGTTGTGACAGTGGAAAATGTCTATAAATGAAACGCAAAGTGGTTGTCGGTTCGTCCTGCAAGAGCTTTGCCACAGAATAATAAAAGACCTCACAAGCTGGACACTGGAAATCACTATACTCTATAAGAGTCACCTTTGCATTTACATAACCTGTTGTAGGATTCTGACCATATACATGATCGCTCGACAATACAGGAGATACTGTTCCGATAGGAACGCCATTTACAGCTACAGGTCTATTCATGGCCACGACCAAACCCCAGACGATAAGCGCCAGGATAATCAAGAAGCAAATCCAAAAGATGATGCGTTTCATGTCTGTCTATAGATAAAATTCACCACTATAAGCAAAAGGAACCTCTTTCATGGTGGATGTCCCCTTAACGCCTTGTATCAATACAGTATATGGCTCTTTCGATGCTTTCACCGATAAGCTTATCGTCGTCGATCCAACTGTTGTCGTTGCTTTAACTGTCTTCGAAGCGGCATTGCCTTTCGAATCCAACAATAAAAGTGCAACCTGTTTTGAAGTAAAATCCGGTGATGTGTTCCATACAACCTTTACTGATGACTTAAGATTGATATGATCCCCTTGTTTAGGAGATACCACTTGTATACTGTCAGACTTTTTGGCTCCAAGAATATCTTGAAGAGTACAATCTGAAATCCTACACATACCACGGCTTGATTGTAATAGTGTCTCTTGTGAGAACTGGTACAACTGTGACTGGGTTTCATTCATCTTCTCTACTACCATACCAACGTAAAATGCCATGGCTGGTAGAACTCCAATAAATATAATTATTGCCCAAAATCTTGAATGTGGAGTGACTTTGTCCCAGATGATGTTTATCTCTTTCATATAAAATATTACTTCGCTTTAGTTTACTTTAGTTTTTGATACGATGTTCTGTGTAGGAGAAACCTGCATGTAGGAACGTGGTGGTAATTTGGTGACTACTTTGGAAGTTTTTGAGTAAGAGAAAAATAGTATAGCAGTAGCAATGACACATATACCCAGTACCACTATAAGAAATATGTCTGCTGCTTTTTCATCTTTAGCAAAACCATACTTCATGAGCAATCTGACAAGAGAAGAACCCTTCTTCTTGTTCTGTTGTGCCTGAACACCGCTCGAGGTGTTAATCAAAGGATTTTCGTCTAAAATTTCTACTGACATATATGTATATTATAACAGATTCTCTACAAAAGCTCATCTACTGGATAAGTCCGCCAAGGTCCAAACTCGCATTGTCTATGGCTGTCTGGACGATATTTCTGGTCCAGACCACAGCGAACCAATATGTAAATACTGTGGACAAAATAAGGAGTGTTAATGCTATAACCCCAATAGATTTGGACTTCTTATCACCAGATCTTATATATTTTAACCCTTTCCATCTGGTTACCATGATGAAACAGATGGATGGAAGAATGATACTGAATAAATATAGACCAACTTGAGACCAGAAAGAAGTAGACAGCGGCCTTTCTTGAAGACCGTGCCCGCAATTTGGACAGAAATAATATTGTGGAAGTATTGGTTGGTGACAGACAGGACAATCTATAGGATTCATCCGTTGATTATAGCAAACTCCAAGATCTTTTTATCGAGGTCGGCCGATATAACTTTGAAGGTTATGGCGTCGCCGAGAGTAAACTTCTGTTTCGTCTTCTCACCGACTATAGAATAAGTCTTATCATTGAAGACGAAATAATCCGTGCCAATCTTTGAAATAGGAATCATACCTTCGGACTTAGTTTCCTTTTCCTGAACATATATTCCCCACTTAGTCACACCGGAGATGTTACCTTCGAAGACCTGACCGACTCGTTCGCTCATATATTCGACTTGCTTGAGTTTCTTCGAAGCACGCTCGGCTTCGGAGGCATTGATCTCGCGTTCGGTTGAGCTCTCCGCCATCTTCTGCAAAGCCACAATCTCACGATCTCCAAAAGGTTCATTTTTGAGATGACGAGCCAATATACGCTGAACAAGTAGGTCCGGATAACGACGAATCGGCGAAGTAAAGTGTGTGTAGAAAGAGAAAGCCAAACCGAAGTGGCCAACATTTTTTGTGGAATAAACAGCCTTCTGCATAGAACGGATTGTCGCGGTGCGTATAAGCGATTCGTGTGGTGTATCTTCGATCTGGTCCAATAGATGGTTTATATCGTGAGCCGTGACTTCGCCATTTTTCAATCGAAGCTCATAACCAAGCGCCTTCACAAAAGTGGCTAGGTTTGCGATCTTTTCTTTGTCTGGAACATCATGAATACGATAAATAGCACCGGTGTCACGCTTCCCTTTCTTCTTTATGGAATCAAATATATACTTTGCAACTTCTCTGTTTGCAAGAAGCATGTATTCCTCGACTAGTTTGTGTGTATCCAAACGCTCCTTAGCATAGACGCCGATCGGCTTGCCTTTTTCATCCAGACGAAACTTGATTTCTTCTTGCTCAAACTCAATGGCTCCTTGAGAAGCATTTTGCTTACGCAATGTCTTCGCTAGGCGGTTCAAGGTGACGAGTTCATCGTGGTATTTTGCGCCTTCAAATATATCCGTGCCGGATTTTCCATCTATCACTTCTTGAGCATTTTCATATGTAAATCTCTGATCAGAGTTGATGACAGTCCTACCAAACCATCGTGAATGCACTTTTGCATGTTCATCTATAGTGAATATTGCTGAAAAAGTAAGCTTGTCTTCATGTGGATTCAAGCTACAGACATCATTTGAGAGGACTTCCGGCAACATGGGAATTGTGCGGTCTACAAGATATATAGAACAGCCGCGCTTCACAGCTTCCTTATCGAGTGCCGAGCCTTCACGAACATAGTGAGAAACATCGGCGATATGTACGCCAATCTCATAAAGTTGCGTACTTGGTGCTCCGTCGAGTTTTTTGAAAGAAATAGCATCATCGAAATCTTTTGCATCAAAAGGATCTATGGTAAATGTCAGAACTCCTCGCATATCTCTACGCTTAGAGATTTCCAGAGCGATAGATGCTTTGTCTGCTTCAATAGCTTCAGCTTCTTTCTCAACCGCGGCTGGAAAACCGATCTCAAATCCTTTATCAAGGACGATCGACTCCATTTCCACATCATTAATACCCTTCTGGCCTAAAATGCGAACGATCTCACCGACAGGATTCTTCTTCGGATCAGTCCAAGGTTTCATTCGTACATAGACTTTGTCATCTTTCTTGGCCTTACCAGCCACAACGGAAATCGATACATACATCTTGCGATCATCGGCAACAACAACTAGACCATCATTTACTGTACCGACAAAAAGTTCCTTGGAGCGCTGGATGACCTTGGTAACTTCTCCAATCTTCGTGGTAACACCGCGAATCTTCTTGGTCATAACCGTAAATTCAACAGTGTCTCCATTTAAAGCGGTGTTGAGTTTTCCTGGTTCTATATATACTGACTCTTTCTTCGGGTCTGGATCATCAATATAACCGGCGCCTTTTTGCGTCGTCGATATGACCCCCTTATGATTGTGGTATGTATTTTTATTCACCGGATGAATATAGCAAGTTAGCCCAATATGAGACGAATAGCTGCGCGGCACATGTCTGGAACAAGACCGCTGACGAATTTGTTATTGTCTTCGATCCTGACTTTCGTATGATTCTTAGGATATACAATGAAACCCCCTTCCATATATGCGATCTTATCTCCAGCAGCATTGAAAGCTTCTTTAGCTGAAAAATAAGCAACCTTTTTGCCAGTATGGTCGAATATATGAGTATCTTCAATCCATCCTATCTTGATTCCTCCGCGTTTTATGTCGTTATCTATGATTTGAATCATGTGCAAACTATAGCATTATAAACCCTTTTAGTCTATAAGGTAGTCATAAGATAAGCAAAATCCCCCACTACGAGGGATTTTACTAAGTATCCAAACCAAAAATAGTCTTAACGACCTCTCTTGGCAGTACGCTTCTTTGATTTCTTTGTTGTCTTCTTGGCAACCTTCTTGCTCTTTGTAACGCGAGATTTAGAATTTTTCTTTTTCATTTTGATTTGATGCGATCTGTGTCGCATGTGAGTATTCATTTTTAAACAGAATAAATTATTTCTTCGACATGTATGCGCTTCCGCACAAAAATAATTTCTGACTACTGTTGATTATGACAGTATGTACAGATAATGCAATGTGTGTATAACAAAAAAGTGGTTTTATATATTTGAGATTAGGTTATTACTCTTCAAATATTCCAAAACTTGTTCTTTGTCTGAGTCGGCAATAATATAACCGTCGATATCTAGAGTCGGCGTCTTTGTCTGGCCTGATTTTTTTACAAGCTCATCAAAATATACTTTATTGGCAAGCACTTCACGCTCTTCATAAGCGATATTATTTTCTGCAAACAACTTCAATACCCCGGCACACCACGGACAACCTGTTTTTGTATACAGAATTATTTTCATACTCCAAGTATAGCAGAAGTTATATTCCTAAATGGTGTCACTATCTAAACTTTATTATAACCGTGCTAGAAAATAGAGAATATATGGCTAACTTGCAGACACAATTGAACTCGATTAAACAGTTTTTAGTTTTGTGAGTTATATATACAAAAAACTGAAAACTAATGGCATATAGGGTGTGATTCGGTTTATTGATTACTTAATCGATGAGTGTTAATATCCCAGCCTTATAAACATCCCTCTTTACTAATTCTCTTCGCGCTTTCTGCTGGATATGGCTATCGTCTCCTACGGTCTGGCCCTTTATTAGATTATCACTCACATATAAAAGAGCTGCACTTGGAACATTAAAATGTTTAGAGACAGAGAAGGTTGTTGCGGTCTCCATCTCTACACCGTAATACCCTTTTTCCGACCAAGATTTCACATCCTCCCACGTCTCTCCCATCATTGCCTGATTAGTTATTATTGGACCATTCCATACTTTATGATTATTAGGAACATTATCCTTTAGTTTCTTGACGAGCGAAGTATCCGCATAATGTTTGAAATCTTTTGCATCTGGTTCATAAGTTCTGGTCGTGCTCTCATTTCCATAACTCCAAGTCGGCAGGATTAATTCCATATTATCGATTTTTGATGAAAGACCACCGCAACTACCTATGTGAATATTCTTCTTTGAACCAAATAGACAAGCAAGATGTGTCATTTCGGAAAGAAGAGCTCCGCCATACATGACTGTAAACCAATATTTCTTGCTACCGATATTTATTTCAAATATATGTTCTAGAAAACCGTGTAATTTACCAACGGAAAATTCAATATTCAATTCTTTTAATACATCCTTGATATTTGTGCGTTGTTTTTCAATATCCCATGCGCCATATGACAAAAATCCATCTACCACATAATCTTCTGGTAACTCAAACATTTTTCTAAAATCTGAACGGGTAAAGGTCTTATACATGAAAAAAGTATAACACAAGTTCAATTCCTGTTAGTACCCTTCTATAAGACGCCTCAATAAGGCCTCGAAAAACGTGGGTGCCCAGAGAGAATCGAACTCTCGAGACCAGCTCCACAAGCTGGAGTTTTGCCACTAAACTATGGGCACCATATATTACTCATTAATCACCGAAGTTGTGGACTATCAATACTTCGGCGACACCTCATTTTTACCATAGATATGGTTACTTAGTCTAGTGAGTGCATAAAGCAATGAGGACAACCTATTCAAATATGCGAGCATATTCCCGTCCACTTTCACCAGACCTTCTTCAGAAACAGCGATAACTCTGCGCTCTGCCCTACGTGCAAGTGTTCGTGCAAAGTCTAGTGAAGCCGCAAGTTCTGTACCGCCACTTATAAAAAAAGTTTTTATCGGTGGCAAAGTTTTTTCTATAGAATCAACCGTCGCCTCAATCTCTTTGACGGAATTTTCGCTCACCATCTTCTCTGCCCCAGCAACTTCAGCTTGGATGATAAACAGGTTTTCTTGAGCCTGGTGAAGCATCGCCTCAAGTTTTTTCAGATCAGCAACTTTTTGTTGACTAGCCATCACCTTCACCACACCCAAATACGAATTCACCTCATCCAAAACACCGAGCGCTTCAGCTATCGCCGAACTTTTCGAGATGCGTTGATCACAACCAAACTTGCCACCGCCGGACGCAAGTCCCGTCGTACCATCGTCACCTTTTCGTGTATATAACATGTGCGCGGGAGAAGACTCGAACTTCCATGCCCAAATGGGCGCTACCACCTCAAGGTAGTGCGTCTACCAATTTCGCCACCCGCGCATAATTAAAAGATCTAACCTGTTTATCTCTAACTCGCCAATCATAGCGGAGATGGGGCTTATTTTCAACCTTTTTAAGTTTGGGCAACAACTTGACCTTTGGAGACGTTTGGAATAGTGTGGAGATAGAGAAAGGAGGCGGTGAACATGTTAGCAAAAAACAAGTTAGTAGTTTGTAAGTTTCCCGGTAATGATGTCTGGAAGATGTTATGTCCTACATGTAGGACATCCATCACTTACGGTATATATGCATTGGTAACCGTCGATGACGAAGAAAAAAATAACTGGTGCTATAACTGATCCTTATGGATACCGTTGCAGTAACAAGAAATGCTCTGGTCCACGTTGGCTCAATGGCCCAATGTTGGCAAATAGCAAAGAAGAGGTCACCAAATACCTCAAGATAACATTCGTCTACTTGTCGCAGTTTGCGAAAGAAGTAGAAGTTATCCCGATCGAAACTGTTTCTTGCTTCTGGAATGCCCAGCCCATATACCTGCCAATCAAAAACATAGTGCTCGCGAAATCTGTTCCAAATCCACAAACAGTTCCGCGATAAAACCGCCACTCCTCTCGAAGGATTGGCGGTTTCGGTTTTTTATTTGTATTTTATTTGAGATGCGCTTACTTAGCAGCTTCCTTCTTCTCTTCTGCGACTGGTGCTGCTGGTGCCTCTACTGCCTCTTCTTCATATTTAGCATTCATAGTGCGGCGCATCTGCTTACGAATCTCCTTGGCAGCCTCTTCACGTACGAAGTAAAGCTTTGCGCGGCGGACCTTGGAACGGCGAACCATTTCGACAGAGTCGATCATAGGAGAATATAGTGGGAATGTGCGCTCGACACCGATACCATCGATGACTTTGCGTACTGTAAATGTAGCACCTGCTTCTTTACCATGCTTACGTGCCAAAACAAGTCCTTCAAATGCTTGAAGACGGAATTTACCCTTGGCTTCCTCGATTTTCTGCCAGACACGGACAGTATCACCTGGACGGACGTCCAATTTCTTACGGAAATCTACATTTGCTGGGGTTATTACCTTGGTTGTCATAGTGGGGATAGATTAACACGGTCGCTTGGAAAACTCAAGTTTATTTGAATCCGTCGTTGCGACGAGCTTTTGCCTTGTCCAAAACCGTGAGTAACTTCTTGCGCAAACGCACATTCTTCGGAGTGATTTCTAGATATTCATCACCACGCATAAGTTCCAAACCACGCTCAATATCCAGCTTGTAAGGCGGTGTCAGAAGCAATGCTTCGTCAGTACCAGATGAGCGCATGTTCGTGAGCTGCTTTCCTTTGCAAGGATTTACTTCCATATCTTCGCCGCGTGCAACATCACCAACGACCATTCCTTGATAGACTTCAACAGCGGGATCGATAAAAAGTCTTCCACGGTTTTGTAGATTCCAAAGGGAGAATCCGAGCGATTTTCCGGAAACCATGGAGGTCATTGAGCCAGTCTCGCGCTTTTGGATCTCACCAGCATAAGGACGGAATTCTATGAATCGGCTAGCAAGTATTCCCTCGCCTTTTGTGTCTATGGTAAATGCATTGCGATAGCCGAGTAATCCGCGAGTTGGAATCTCGAAGAGCATGCGCGTAAGTTTCTCACGAGTCTTCATCTCTGTCATAAGAGCTTTGCGCTTGCCGAGCTTTTCTATGACAGCTCCGGAATATTCCTCTGGTATGTCTATTGTCAATTCTTCAAAAGGCTCCATCTTCACAATACTGCCATCGGCGGCTTTTTCATCCTTCACGATAACTTCTGGTTGTGAGACTTGTAGTTCATAACCTTCACGACGCATGTTTTCTATGAGAATAGCCACATGCAATTCACCACGACCATAAACTTTAAAATAATCATTTGCAGAAAAATCAACTTTGAGACCAACGTTGATCTCCAGTTCTTTCTCTAAACGCTCGCGAATCTGGCGACCAGTGACGAAAGTTCCCTCTTGGCCAGCAAATGGTGAATTGTTCACCAAAAAGTTTAGCGAAATAGTTGGCTCATCGATCTTGATAGCTGGCAATGCCTTCGCATCTGTGGAATCAGCTATAGTCTCACCGATATATATGTTCGGTAATCCAGCGATCATGACAATATCGCCAGCAGCAGCTTGTGCTACTTCAACACGCTTCTTACCTTCGAAAGTGAAAAGTTTGGTTATTTTTCCAGTAAATGTCTCTCCATTTATATCTTTTACAAAAACATTTTGACCATCGCTGATGACACCGTCATAAACTCTGCAAACACCGAGACGGCCAAGGAAATTGTCATAACCCAAGTTGAAAACTTGAGCCGCGAGAGGCTTCGTAGCTTGCTCTGGAGTATTGGCTGGTGATACGTGCTTCAAAATAGTATCAAGCAAAGGTGTAAGGTCTTTGGCTTCATCTTTCAAGTTCATAACAGCAGTTCCTTGACGACCAATTGCATAGACGGTAGGAAAATCTATCTGCTTGTCGTGCGCACCAAGTTCCAAGAAAAGTTCCAACACATGTTCATGTGCTAGATTTGGATTGGCGGCTGGCTTGTCGATTTTGTTAATAATCACTATCGGCTTTAAACCGAGTTCTAGCGACTTCTTCAGCACAAAGCGTGTTTGTGGCATAGGGCCTTCTTGAGCATCCACCACGAGGAGCACACAGTCGATAGAACGCAATACACGTTCAACCTCTGAGCCGAAGTCCGCGTGACCTGGAGTGTCAACGATGTTGATCTTTGTACCTTTGTACATAACCGAAGTATTCTTCGCATATATCGTAATGCCGCGTTCTTGTTCAAGAGCGTTCGAGTCCATGCTCCCTTCATCCGCGTGACCACACTGCGTCATAATGGCGTCAGTGAGCGTCGTCTTTCCGTGGTCGACGTGAGCGATGATTGCGATGTTTCGGATTTCCATAATAATAGGCGCTTGCGCGCGGAGGTGTAATTTAATCAAAAAAAGAGGCTTTTGTAAAGGGTTCCGTAAGATTGATCACAGATTTTTGATACACCGCTTCAGTTTCTGTGTATTTCCATGACTCAATAGACCAAGATAAGACTGAACAATTTCCGGTTTTTTCGGATTCTCTTCCAACCTATTCAACATTCTCTTCTTTGTAGTTGTGCGTAGCGTCTTATGATCAGGAAAATGAACCCAGCCAAGGAAATCGATCCCTGAAGCGAGAGTTGTAATGCTCAACTTTTTAGGATGAAGCTGTAAAGCCAAATCGTCTGCCAAGAACTTTTGAATCATTGGAACGATACCGACTAACCAGTCTTTGTCTGTATTCATAATGACAAAATCATCTGCATAACGGATGTAATATTCCGCTCTTATGGCCTGCTTCATAAAATGGTCAAACTTATTCATGTAGATATTTACGAGCAGTTGCGATGTGAGATTTCCAAGAGGTAATCCTTTTACTGGTGCGACACCCTTGAAACTTTGCACCACATTCTGGATGAGCCAAATAACATCTAAATCGACAACATATTTCTCTAATATGTGTATAAGAATATCTTGGTCAATAGAAGCAAAAAACTTTTTAACATCGCACTTCAAAACCCATAGCGTCTTTGTATGATTTTTACTGGCTACGCGAGAGAAGTGAGTAAATCTTTTCAATGCTCGATGAGTTCCTCGTCTTTTCCTGCATGAATATGAGTCGTAGATAAATGTAGGATCAAAATACGGATATAATCGACGATAGATCGCGTGTTGAAGCAGTCTATCTCGGACCGAGGCTTTATGAATATCCCTCTCTTTTGGCTCAAATACTTTGAAATGATGATAGTCGCCATGAGCATATGTCTTATTTCTCAAATCCTCGTGCAATCCAAGAATGTTATCAGCCAATCTATATTGAAAATCTTGAACATCTTTCTTTTTTCGTTTGCCTTTCAAAAATTCTTTCCAGGCAGCGAGCAAATTATCGGTAGAAATGATATTGTTATACATTATTATTGAAGTAATTTAATATTATGACCGAAATAAAAACACAAACCGTTATGACCCCCCCGCTTAGTTCCTGTGGTGCTAAAGTTGAAAGATGCCTACGGCGTTTGGCAAGATTGCCTCTCTAGCTTTCCGAAGGCGCATCGCTTTACTATCGGCTCGAAGATAGACACTCTATTCCTTGACGCTATCGAGCATGCATTCGTCGCAAGCTACACGAATGTCGCAGAGAAACAACCGCATATAAATATCAGTATAGTTAAAGTTGATCTGATCAAGCTCCTTCTGCAGCTAGCTTGGGAAATAAAAGCTATAGACAATAATAGATATATGACCTTATCTGAAAACTTCGCAGAAATAGGAAAAATGCTTGGTGGCTGGAAAAGACAACTGATAAACAAAACTCCTGCAGACAAGCCACAGGAGAAACGTTGATAGTAGCGAACGGCCAGGAAGCGATAGTTGGAGTTCCAATCATTGTCCCACCAACTGAGGTTGAGGCCCCGCGCCGAGCTGCCCCCGAACAAGTACGGGACATGGCGGAAGACATAGACCCTGCCAACGGAGCCGAGAGCAATGATCGGATTGCTGCGTTGTGCGTCGGGGTTCAATTTTCCGAACACAAGCAAATGAGCCAACCGGGCCGGCATCCACGGGTTGTTTGCGTCATCGCCCTTCATGCGTTCAATTGCATCAGGTGACGACACCGAACCCTTCGGATCCCAGAGATTGTATTCCCATTCACCGCCATCTTCGGCAGTGATCGGAAACCGTTTCTCCGTGATGTCGTCGTCGAACCAGTTGTTGGCGCACTCGGCCAACAGGGTTTTGAAGCCTTTGGTCGGATCGACGAGCATGGTGTTATTGTCCATGGTCAGTCCTTTCTTTGAAACGGCTTTGGGGCCGGCTGTTTGTTTTGGCATCAATCCGCCACAGCAGAGAAAAGCCCATGAATTGAGCTACTTTCTGCTATGGTGAATCTGCCAATAACTTTTATTCGCAAGATTGTGAAGATCTGAAACTGTGTATATTATACACCTATAAATACCCATTTGTCAAGGAAAAGTGTATGAAACGGCTATATACAGCCATTTTCCTCACAAGCCCTCTTGAAATCCGCAGGAAGTGGCCCGTCGAGCTTAATACGCTCACCTTTCACATTTGTGAATTCGATATGTTTGGCATGCAAAGCAGTGCGTTCGAAGCCGAGCGCATATGGTCTATTTTCCGCATAGAGCATATCCCCTACGACTGGATGATGTATTGCCAGGAAATGCACACGGATCTGGTGAGTGCGACCTGTCTTCGGTTCAGCTTCGAGAAGTGAGAATTTTTCATCACGCACGGTGCCCGCTTCTTGCTCGCCACTGGCAACAACATATTTCACCGAGGCACGGAAAGTCTTCAGCCTCGTCCAATAAGTCTCCGCCTTTCGTGGAATGCCGCGAGTGCCTCTTTGCGCTGACCATTTACGAAAATCGCTACCAGAACGACCAATCGGTCTGTTTATGGTGCCGAAATCTTCAGTGAATTCTCCCCAAACAAATGCCAAATATTTCTTTGTGATTGTTCGTGCCTTGAACTGTGCCTTGAGACAAGCGTGACCCTTCGCGGTCTTCGCCACCAACATCACACCGGAAGTTTCGCGGTCGAGGCGATGCACGATGCCGGGTCGAATAATCTGTTCACCAGCTGGAGTCAGCATGGACTCGCCTACATTTTTAATTCGTGGATATTTCTTCACCAACCAATCCGTGAGGAATGGTCCCTTCGATCTACCATCCGGATGCACCATGAGGCCCGCCGGCTTATCTATAGCGACAATATGCGTGTCTTCGTAGAGGATATCTATCTTTGGCGCCTTGGTGGCTGATTTGCTCATATGATGAATATACGCTAATCTGTGTTAAAATCAAAATCGTTCTTTGGGATAGTGATCACATGCGCCCTTAGCTCAGTTGGTAGAGCAATTCATTTACACTGAAAAGGTCGGGGGTTCGAATCCCTCAGGGCGCACATTTAATACTTATTCAGGTTGATGAGGTTTTGTCCTCATTGGGGGCTTTTTCATTTTAGGCTAGTAAAGGGTGTGATCGGGACACATACACTTCCAAAACAGCACTTTTGAAATAATTTACAGCCGAGGTACCGCCTATATATTACTAGGTTTATTGGCACAGAATAGTCACTGTCATCGAGCTGATTATGTGTGGCTTAAGCTGAGGTACCTCGTGGATAAATTATTTTAAAAACCCTTTTTTAAAGTGCATGCTCACCCCTCGTCGCCAAACGACGCCCTGCACATCTCTCGAATCCTTGAATATGTGCCTAAAGATTTTTCTCACAAGATCTGCGCTTACGCCGACTTTTTTAGCTAGATCAGCTTTCTTCTCCAGAATCTCCCGTTCCCTTTCTGGTTGATATATCTTGAGGCCATTTTCTTTTTTATATTTTCCAATCACAGCCGAACAATCGCGCCGCTTGGCCAAAAGCTCAACTATTTCAATGTCGATCTTATCTATTTCTTTGCGTGATTTTTCCAGTTTCATTTTCAGTTTCATTTTCATTTCCATATTTTATAAATTACTATTCCACTCTTGACCCTGCCTTTTTAAAATCTGCTCAACCTCCGGCTTATCCTTCTCTAGATTCTCCACTATTTTGGCTGCCACTACATCTGGATCCATGAAATCATCGAAGTCGGCTGGTTTAGCAGCATCGAACATGCTCGTCTTGATACCGCCAGGATACACCCCGATGACGGTTATCTTGCCGGCGGCATTGTCTGGCATGAGCAATTCCTCTCTTATAGAATCCGTAAAACCTTTCGCGGCATGTTTACTAGCCGAATAGACGCTCTGATTCGGTCTCCCCTGCAAAGCGGAGGTGGAAATAATATTGACGATCATTCCATCACCCATCCTATCACCACGCTTCTTCATGGCCGTGATAGCTGCGCGCACTCCGTAAATAGTACCGAAAAGATTTACCTCGATAAGTTCATGAGCCTTCTTCATATCGATCTCTTCAATCGGCATCTTCGGCAACCAAACGCCGGCATTATTTATCCAAATGTCGATACGGCCAAACTTCTCCATAGCCATATCAGCGATATGAATGACCTCATTTTCTTTTGTAATGTCGGCGACCACAGCCAATACCTTTACCTTCTTGGAGATCTCCTCGGCTACTTCTTCCAAATCTTTTTTATTCCTTCCAGAGATTACCAGTTTTGCACCTTTCGAAGCCAAAACATTGGCCAATGACTTACCCAAACCACGGCTAGCGCCGGTAATGACCACAACTTTGTCTTGTATAAAACCCATGCAAAAAGTATAGCACGGGGCCGACACGCGCGAAAAAGTGTGCGAAAAAGAAAACGCGCCAGCTTTCGCCGACGCGCTTCCTTGTGCTTACGCACTAACTGATCAGAAAAACTATATCTGAGGAGCAGATGGTGCTGCTGGTGCTGAACAACCCTTGCAATCCTTGTTGTGTGACACTGCGAGCCATACAGCTGAAAGTCCTACCAAGACATAGACTATCTTTGCGATAGCTACACCGAGATAAGTAACGACGTTGAGATCGAATAAACCGATCAAAAGCCAGTTAAGACCACCAATCACCAAAAGAGTGAAGGCAACGACATGAACCATTTTCATAGTATTTTTGTTAATTAATTGCTAATAAATAATAGACCTTACTAGGTTAATTATAGCACACCTAGTTTAGACACAATAAGACAATCCACAGTTTATACACTTTGTCCGCCTGGAGGGAATCGCCCTCGCCTCTCGGCTGACCAGTCAGCCTCGGGCTGGGCACCGCCTCACCATCTCGCCTGCTGGCTCGATATGGCTCCGGCGTTCTCATCCCTCCAGGCCGGCACTACGTTCGTTTCACTCACTTCGTGTCCGCCTGGAGGGAATCGAACCCCCATCAATGCCTTAGAAGAGCACTGCTCTATCCATTGAGCTACAAGCGGAATCTATTGTGGCGCCGAGGCCACCACATAACCGTAACATATTTATAATAACTGGTCACCTTATATCGTTGATACTAAGCTTTTCGGCTATACGCTTTAACTCTACAACATCTATCATCGGCAATGGTCGACTTGAAGCCGTAAGATCAGAAACAGATGATGCTGCTTGACCAACATCTATATAAGCAAAAATACCTATTATTATCATAATTGTAATGATAAAC
>JBAXSG010000030.1:0-1570 GCA_037130865.1 Candidatus Tayloriibacteriota bacterium
CTATTTGGGTATTCTCGCCTCCGGAAAACCCTCTCCAAAATATTTTGCGGAAAGACCCTCAGGATTTTATTTTCCTGCTGCTATCGAGGCCTTCCGATGCCTGATAGAGGATGATGCGAAAGGCGGACGAACACTTGCAAATGCTGTCGAGACTTCGGTGAAGTTGGAGCAGGCTCGTAGGGCCAAGGAAGACAAGCCGGTAAAACCGGGAGAACCTCCTCATCCCTCTACTCCTCGCTATGCCGCCTGTAACCTTGGTCTCATCTATGATTTTGCCTTTAACTTCATGACGCCTGAGCAGAAAAAACTCGTCCATGACGAGTTGGTGCTCCTCTCATCGTATGTCGATGGCTATGGTACTTTCAATAAGGCCGAGGCGAGCCGTAGCAACTGGGCAACCTTCTCCTATCAGGTCTGGGATACTGTGGCGATTGAGGGGGAACCGGGGTTCAACGAACTTAAATTTCTGGGGCTTTATCGCGGGTGGAGGGATTTCTTCACTTACTCCTTCTTCAAGAGCGGTGCAGCTTACGAGGCAGAGGGCAAACTTCTTTTTGGTATGGATGCCATCGTGGCTTTCGACCGTATTGCTCCGAAATATAATCTTCCACTTCTCTCGGCACATCCATTGGTGAGGGCTCACTATGGGGAATTTACCGCCCTTTCAGTTCTACCGACTCAGGATAAGTACGCGATCTTTGACATTCTCGGCAGCATGGGTGGCGCTCTCTGTACTCCCCAGGATCTTGTCGTAGCTCACTATCTTTACCCTCATGATCCGACGATCGATTTTGTTTATCGTACCACGGTCGGAGAAGATTACCGCAACCTCCCGATGCCAGGTCATAGCTGGAACAATCTGATTACCGATGCTATTTTTGCCACTACCCATCACCCGGAAAACACGCCTGAAAAGCTCAACCTTCCGCTGAGCTTTTTCTGTGGGCAACGGGCCATGATGATGACCCGTTCTTCATGGGACACAAATGCAACATTTCTCACGATGCATGTGCGTGGAGCCAGCGGTGGTCATCCGTATCGGGATCGTAACGGTATCATGCTTTCAGGGAAGGGGCGCAGTTGGATCACAATTCCCGGTCATGGTGGTGAGGTTGATGGAAGGCTCTGTAATACGGTGCTGATCGATGGAGCCGATCAAAGTAATACTACTCCAGGCCGTGTTGTTGACTTTGTCGACAAACCGCTGGCCACTTTCACCGTCGGTGATACGAAATACTGCTGGGATTGGGTTTGGGGAAATGCCAGTAAGACGCTCACAACGACAAATAGCGAAGGAAAGAAGGTTGAGGGAAACAGACTTACCCGTGCCGATATCGAGAAAGAAAATGTCGAGATCGGTCAGGCTTGGAAGCCGGTGGAGCAAAGCTTCAATGACTTCGCCTATACCAAAAGCGACTACAAACTCTACCAGGAGCCTATCAAGTATGTTGCCGATTGGCTTGCTCCCGATGGTGTCTATAATTGCAAAATACGACAGGTCAACACCCCTGTGCTCAAGTCCTTCCGCACCGCGGGTATTGTGCGAGGGCCTCATCCCTATGTCCTGGTG
>JBAXSG010000031.1:0-1528 GCA_037130865.1 Candidatus Tayloriibacteriota bacterium
AGTCACTACATTAATGAAGACGATGCCAATGCCCACGATATATTATTATGTATCAATACGGGAGAAAAACAAGCTACCCCAGGTTTTGATGATTTTGTGAACGACGAAATCCAAATTAAAAACAGAAGATTCAAATTTCCGAACAACGAATTTTATTTCAAGACGCAGGAACAAATGAGCGCTCTGTTTAGTGATTTGCCCGAATCAATTGACAATACCAATGCCATTGTAGATAAAGTAGAGGTGTTGAATTTAAAAAAAGACATACTCCTTCCCGCCTTCCCTATTCCTAAGGAATTCCAAATTCATAAGGAAGCCAATATGAATCAGTGGGAATTATTAAAACATTTAACCTGGGAAGGTGCACATAAAAGATACCCTGAAATTACCACTGAATTACAAGAGCGAATAGACTTTGAACTTTTCACTATTCGCACGATGGGTTTTGCGGGATACTTTTTAATTGTAAGTGATTTTATACAAGCTGGAAGGAATATGGGTGTATTTGTAGGGCCAGGCAGAGGTTCTGCCGCAGGCTCTGTGGTGGCTTATTGTATAGGCATTACCAATATTGATCCTATTAAATATCAATTACTATTTGAGCGTTTCTTAAATCCCGATCGTAAGAGCATGCCCGATATTGATACGGACTTCGATGACGAGGGCCGTCAAAAAGTAATTGACTATGTAGTAGATAAATATGGCAAGGAACAAGTAGCACAAATTGTGACCTATGGTACCATGGCTGCAAAAAGTAGTATAAAGGATGTAGCCCGTGTAATGGACTTACCTTTATCTGAATCCAATTTACTAGCTAAACTTGTTCCCGATAAACCAGGCACAGAATTAAACCGATGTTTACATGCACCCCTTACGGTGAAAGAAGGTGAAAAATCATTGGCAGAAAGAGAAGGCTATCAACCAGAAGATATTGACAACGTAAAAAAATTACGCGAAATATATAAAGGCAACGATTTACGTGCCGCCGTTTTACATGAAGCTGAGCGTTTAGAAGGTTCTATTCGTAATACAGGTATACATGCTGCGGGCATCATCATTGCACCAAGTGATTTAACCGAAATCATGCCTGTGGCCACCGCCAAGGATTCTACTTTGTGGGTCACACAAATTGAAGGAAGCGTTATTGAAGAAGCCGGTGTACTTAAGATGGACTTTTTGGGATTAAAAACTTTATCTATTTTAAAAACAGCACTTGAATTAATTAAACAAAATCATGGCATTACCATTGATTTAGATTTAATACCTCTAGACGACGCCAAAACTTTTAATTTATATCAAAGAGGTGAAACCAATGCCACATTCCAATTTGAAAGTGTGGGCATGCAAAAACATTTACGCGATTTAAAGCCCGATAAATTTGCCGACTTAATTGCCATGAACGCCTTGTACCGTCCAGGTCCAATGGCTTACATACCAAATTTCATTGAGCGTAAACATGGTCGTGAATTAATTAAGTATGATTTACCTGTGATGGAAGAAATTCTTTCCGACACTTATGGTATTACAG
>JBAXSG010000004.1:0-58879 GCA_037130865.1 Candidatus Tayloriibacteriota bacterium
ATATTAATGCTATTAATTATACAAGGCTAGTGTATGAAATTTGGGGTCCGGGCCACTCCAGAAGAAAATCTCGGAACTATTTTCTATGTTACATTACCAATAAAGGGAATACCGAAGACTTTAGTAAAGTAAATAAATTAACCAAATTTTTATGAAAAAACAGCAAAAGAAAAAGACAATTCTAGTTATAGAAGACGAGAGACCACTACTTGAGGCTATCAATACCAAACTTGAAAAGAACGGATTTGGTGTTATCACTGCTCGTAGTGTTGATCAGGTATTCAATGCAAATCTGGAAAAGGAGGAATTGGGTATCATCAGTGCTATGAGTATCAAACGGGCGCTCGATTATCTAGATGATCTAGAAAATGTAGATGCTATCTGGTTAGATCACAATCTTATAGGCAAAGAAAATGGCCTAGAACTGGTCAAGAAATTTAGAGCCAATGGTGGCCGTTGGAAAAAGATCCCTATATTCGTCGTCTCAAACTCTGACGGTAATCAAATAATAAGTTCTTATGTAAAATTGGGTGTAAGTAAATATTATGTTAAAAGCGACTATAAACTTGATGAAATAATCAAAGACATAAAATCATCTTTGGATTGATATTTACTGTGGTATCATAATGGATAAATGAAATATCACATATACACCACCTCGAAGAAAGCTTGGGCTGGGATGTTAAATGCTATATATAGTGCCAACAAGAACATTTTTCTGGAGATGTTCATTTTTGAAAATGATACATCGAAATATGATTTCCTTTCAGCTTTGGAGGATAAAGCTCGTGCTGGAGTGCGCGTCGTAGTCATCTTGGATATGATTGGTAGTAAGTCTCTTGGCCATGATGTTATCTTGAGTCTACGCAATGCCGGTGTCGAAGTTCTCTTCTTCAGCCTATGGTTCAAGCGCTTACACAGAAAGATGCTTATCGTAGATGAACGAGTCGCTTTTGTCGGTGGCGTGAATATAAAGAATCACTTTGCTTTTTGGAAAGATCTACAAATCAGAGTCACTGGGCGCGCAGTTAGGAATATGCTTAGTTCATTTGCCACTATGTATCGCCAATGTAACGGCCGCGACGGATCATTTTTCAAAAATTTCGAATACATATCTCCGATCAAGAGAACCAGGCTTTGGTTTGTGGAGCGTGGAATAGGGAAGCGTGAACATAATATGCGAAAATATTATACGGAACACGTAGGCTCCGCCAAGAAGAAAATTGTTATTGTGACACCGTATCTTTTGCCACCACGTTGGCTGACCGCAAACTTGCATCAAGCTTTGTTACGTGGGGTATCAGTGGAAATACTTATGCCAGATGCCTCCGATCATCGTTCAGCAAATATCCTGAATCGTTCTTTTGCTTCATTTTTCTCTTCACTTGGTGCCAAGTGTTTCTTTGCGCCAGGGATGAATCATGCCAAGGCTATGCTCATCGATGATGAGAGTGCTGTTATCGGTTCGCAGAATCTTGATTTTATTTCATTTGAGTGGAATATCGAATCAGGAGTTTTCTTCAATGAAACGAATACAGTGAAAGAGTTGGCAGATATTATAAATGAATGGAAAAAAGATGCGGTACTCTTCGATCCTGCTGGTAGGTCTGTTTTGCACTGGTATCATTTTGTCGCGACATTCTTGCTGCGTATGTTTCGACTTTTGCCATTGTGGTAGTCTCGATCGAATTTTCGGATAAAATAAATGGCGTGGCGGGGATTGTTGTCCCGCCACGCGCATTCGATGTTCTCCTTTTTTGACATTAAACCTAAGTGCCACCTGGTGGTATGTACCCGATGGCTGGATAGAGTTGCTGAGCTCTATCTATCCATAGTCTTCGTTCCCGGAGCGCTCCAGCTTTGAGTTGATACGAGTCCCAGGTAAACTGGGTTGCATTTCTCTCACTACTGGTGGGTTCCTTATCGATTATTCCGGCATAACTATCGCCGAGGAAGTCCATCTGGAATGAGAAATCTTCCTCCAATACAGCAAGCGACTCCAGAGCACCTTCAGTCATAAGCTTACCCCAGACCCAGCATCCTCCGATGTACATTGGGAGATAGAATGCGTCTGCTGCAACTTTGTCGATGATCTCGATTGGTTGACAGACACCACTCCTTTTCCTTATATCTATCGGTATAACCATGCATGCTCCTGGTTGCAAGCCGGATATTCTTTCCAGTCCTTGTTTTGATTTCTCTCTCAACTCCAGTGACTTGTAGAACGGTTTTTCTCTTTCAGCATTGCGTACTTCTTCGGTTAATACGAACGCATCGCCTATGAGATGATTGTGCATACCGATGCCGCCACGACCACCAATCACATCACGAAGGCGGTCATTCACAAACCGTACACACCTGCAATACTGATGGAAGCTCTCTTCACGACCGAATATAATCTTCGCAAGCTTCCG
Source organism: Candidatus Tayloriibacteriota bacterium (assembly GCA_037130865.1). Lineage (GTDB taxonomy): Bacteria > Patescibacteriota > Minisyncoccia > Phycocordibacterales > PALSA-1337 > C7867-002. The sequence goes on from JBAXSG010000004.1 coordinate 2,415, forward strand.
ACTGGTCGTATTGAACTCAGCGAGACTACCGATCAATGATGGCTTAGGGGCCACGACAACTTTGTCATAATCGGCTGGTATCGCTAGTTTTGGCAAGACATCAACGATGTATTTTCGGGTCTGCTCGAAAGCATTTCCGACTTCATTTTTTGATTTTTCCGGCACCATTGGTGCCAATGTCTTTTGCCAGGTATTCAACTGCTTGATTGGGTCATTGTATCCACACAACAACTCATTCACTTTGTTCTGTTTTTGTTCGGGCATATTTGCCTTTCTTTGTAAAAGTTCTCTAACATTTTGTTCTCCCTCACTGCAACAACTGTTTTAACTTATACCAGAAAATCTGTTATTTAGCAAGGGTTGTGACTAGCCCCACACACGCACTACTTTTCAGGAACACTCTTACTTTGTGCTAAAATTGGTCTATGAAATCTAGTAACATCCTGACCTATTTTATTTTTTCCATAATAGGATTGTTCGTCCTCGTCTTTATGGCAAATAAGATGATAGATGAAGGTAGTCTGCCATCATTTCAAAAATACATGGATGAAAATATGCCGGCTGTTGCAACTTCTACTACCAGTCTCTCTACTTCGACTATTGTGCTGACACCATCAATCACGATTCGCACAGCATCTTCTTCGATCCGTGTCGCTATAGCCGACAATGAAACGACTCGCGATAGAGGACTCGGCGGTGTGGATTCACTCGGTGATGATGAAGGTATGTTATTTGTCTTCAGTTTTCCTGATATTCCGAATTTTTGGATGAAGGATATGAAAATTCCACTAGATATGATCTGGATAGATGAGAATAAGACAGTTGTAGGTGTCGCTGACAATATTGCTACAAGCACTTTTCCGAAAACATTTTCATCTGGTAAGCCAGTTCTTTATGTCTTGGAAATAAATGCTGGCGTATCAAAAAAGCTTGGAATAAAAGCTGGTACTAGATTACAATTCGATCTAAATAAAACAGATTTGTAATCAACGCATAATTTTTCTGTGGATAACTTGGCATTCTTCATCAGATTTGAGTCGATTTTTCCGAAAATCTATACGACAATTTTGTCATCTTGGAAAATGCTTATGAAAAACATTCTCACAGACGCCGTAAACACTGTCTTTTTTCACTATAGCTCTTCACAAATCCGATTTTTATGTTGACGATAAAAGACTCGCGTTTATGTACTAGATTTTTGACATAAAAAGCTTTGACGCTATGCGTAAATGGGTTACAATGAACAGTAATAGAACATTTTATTAGCAGTAGTTTATTAAATTAACAACGCCTGTTGTGTACCGCCTACATAACAGACGCTAGCATATGCCAAAAAAGAAAAAAGCCGCATCGGCTGCGGTTAAATCGCCGACGATTCCCACAATTATTAAGAGAGATGGTCGAACAGTTCCGTTTGATATAGAGAAGGTCACGAACGCTATACTGAAGGGATTCAATTCCGTCGGTGAGGGATCATTGGAGGAGGCCAAGATGGTCGCTGGACAGGTATTTGCTGAACTCATCCGCATAAAGAAGAAGTTCGTCAACTTCGTGCCGACAGTTGAAGGTATTCAGGATATCGCCGAGGCGGAACTGATGCGTGCTGATTATGTGAAGACTGCTAAGCATTATGTTATCTACCGTGAAGAGAGGTCGAAGATCCGTGCGCAGGGCACAGAGATACCGGCGCATGTCCGCAAGCTTGCAACCGAGTCCCAAAAATCTTTCAGGAACGCACTTGGAGAATTTGTCTACTATCGTTCTTATTCTCGTTGGATAGATGCAGAGTCTCGCCGTGAGACATATATAGAAACGGTTGATCGTTATGTCACATTCATGCGCGAAAATCTTGGCAACAAACTCAAGGACTCTGAATACAAAGAGATTCGTGAATATATTTTGAAACAATGGGCGATGCCTTCTATGCGTCTATTCCAGTTTGCTGGTAAGCCAGCGCAAAATACAAATATCTGCGCATACAACTGTTCATTCATTGCACCAGAGTCATTCCAAGACTTGGCAGAGATTATGTACATATCTATGTGCGGTACCGGCGCCGGTTGGTCAGTAGAGAGTGCCAACGTCGAGAAGTTTCCACAGATTATGATGCAGACCGGAGACAAGATATCAACATTTGTCGTTCCAGATAGCAGGGAAGGTTGGGCTGACAGTCTAGCTATCGGTATGAAGACATGGGCTTCTGGAAAAGATATAGAGTTCGATTATTCCGGTGTTCGTCCAGAGGGTACTCGTCTAAAAACCATGGGAGGCAAGGCTTCCGGTCCAGCTCCACTTCAGCGTTTACACCAGTTTACTCGCCAGATCATGTTCGCTAGACAAGGTCGTCGTCTCCGCAATATCGATTTGCATGACATCATCTGTATGATCGGTGATTGTGTGGTTGCTGGAGGTGTACGTCGCAGTGCTATGATCTCTCTATCTGATCTCGATGACAGAGAAATCCGTGATGCAAAGAAGGGTGCTTTCTATATGACTCATCCGCACCGCATGCTTGCTAACAATTCCGCTGTCTATATCAACAAACCAACAAACGAAGAATTTTTGAAAGAATGGATGGCACTCGTTGAGAGTCGTTCTGGAGAACGCGGCATATTTAACCGTGGTTCGCTTGCTCTGACTCTGCCAGAACGCCGTATCAAGGCTCTCAAGTCTTACAAAGGCTACTTCGATCCAACTGGTAAGCATATTGTTGGTCCTATTGGTACAAATCCTTGTGGAGAAATAATCCTTCAGTCCAAGCAGTTCTGTAATCTTTCTGAGATCGTCGCGCGTGCCGAAGATACTGAGTCTACACTCATGAAGAAGATTCGCATCGCTACTATCATCGGAACATATCAGTCATCACTTACGCATTTCCCATATCTTTCAAAAGAGTGGAAAGAGCATTGTGAACATGAGCGACTCTTAGGAGTTTCGATCACTGGTCAATGGGATTGTCCTGTAGTTCGTAATCCTGCGATCCTACGCAAACTCAAAGCCGAGACTATCAAAGTCAACAAAGAATATGCCAAGAGATTTGGTATAAATGAGTCCACAGCTATAACTTGTGTTAAGCCATCTGGTACTCTTTCACAGACAGTGGATTGTTCTTCTGGTATGCACCCACGACATTCGAAGTTTTATATACGCCGTGTTCGTATATCTGCTACGGATTCATTATTCAAAATGCTTCGCGATCAAGGAGTTCCTTATTTCCCTGAAGTCGGTCAAAATGCCGAGACTGCAAATACTTTCGTCTTGGAATTCCCGATCAAGGCACCAAGTGGTTCTATATTTAGAGATGATCTGACAGCTATAGAACAGTTGGAGTTCTGGAAGATGGTCAAGGAGAATTACACAGAACACAATCCTTCGGTCACTATTTCTGTTAGCAATGACGAGTGGATCGAGGTCGCCAACTGGGTCTACAAGAATTGGGATATCTGTGGAGGGTTGTCGTTCTTGCCTCGTGAAGACCATGTCTACAAGTTGGCACCTTATGAATCTATAGATGAGAAGACTTACAAGGAGCTTGCAAAGCGTCTCGAGCATATCGACTATTCGAAGATTATTACTTACGAAAAACAAAATGAGACTGATCTGAAGAAGGAGTTGGCTTGTGCTGGTGGAGTTTGTGAGATTATGTAGGTTGGTTGCGCGCGTAGAATCTTAATTAGGCTGAAAAACTCTTAAGAAGCATGTGTTCCACCAGTCCGGGTCATTATCCGTATCATAAAATGGCTTAAAATTGGAAAACCCGCCTCTATGAGCACGGATTTTCCGTGTACATTTAGACGGGTTGGGGATGTCTTCTACAGAGCTTCGATATCGCGGTAGCAATAGATTTTTTATCGAGTATCCTTCCTATGCTTTCTTTTCCGACGACGACCTCATTTTTTCCGAGGATCTTTTTTTGCCGCATCAACATTTCCATTTTCTCCAACGGCAATTTTTCCAAAGAACTGATTGATAGTCGTATTTTTCCAGTCCCGATTTTTTCGATCCGTCGTACAGGTCTCAGGTCTACGGTCTGAATTAATATCAATATCATGAGCGACTCTTTTCTCGTGGTTGAGAGCTTTCAAGTATCATAATACAGGACTTTTTACGAACTTGTCAACCTTCCCGAAAAATGGTATATTCTTGAAGCACCACCAAACAACCGCGCCAGGTTCGCCCGATTCGCGATACTTCGTGAGCCGAGCGAACCTGGTGAGGAAAGTCCGAACTCCGGCATCGGTCGCAAGGCCGACGCAGCAGGGTAGTGGGTAACGCCCACCAGGATAATAACCAGAGGTGCGAACAGTGACGAACCGATTTAGTTCGGGTGAAACGGCAAAATCCTTACCTCGGTGCAAGGCCGTGCTCTGTCCCGTCAAACGGATAGAGAGAGCCGCTTGAGGTGTGTGGCAACACACATCCTAGACAAATGGTTGTTTAGTCCGTTCGTTTTTCGCCGCAAGGCGGGAGGCGATCGGATGAACAGAATTCGGCTTATGGTGTGGCAACATGAAGATACCCCGTTTATCGCGGGGTATTTTCTTTTGGCGCAACCCGTCAAATTCTTTTCCACATATATTTCGTCGTGTCTTCTATGTTATCATTACGATAATAAGCGATGGTAAAAAGATTTTTTTCAGCAATGGGACGAGAAATTCGCGGTCTTCATGAGGCCGCTTATGTATTGGCTATCTTTGCATTACTATCGCAGATACTCGCGCTCTTTCGCGACAAACTTCTTGCGTTCACCTTCGGTGCTGGCCATCAATTGGATATATATTATGCAGCATTTCGTATACCAGATTTTATATTTGCACTTATCGGTTCATTGGTATCAGCTTCGATCTTACTACCATTTTTCATAGATTCGTTTAGCAAGAGTCAAGAAGAAGGAAAATCTTTTTCGGATTCTATATTTACATTATTCTTCGGTGTAGTGATCATTATCAGCATAATTATATTTATATTGGCGCCATGGATTGTTCCACTAGTTCTACCAGGTTTTGCGCACGATCCAGCATTGCCGCAACTTATATTAGCGATGCGTATTATGCTCTTGTCTCCGATATTCCTCGCGCTTTCGAATCTTTTCTCCAGCCTCACACAGATGCGTCATCGTTTTCTGGTCTATGCCTTGTCACCAGTTATGTACAATCTTGGTATTATCATCGGGGTCTTCTTCTTATATCGCTGGATCGGTCTATCTGGACTGGCTGTTGGTGTAGCTATAGGTGCATTTCTGCATATGGGAATACAGTTACCATTTTTGCGTCATGAGAAACTTTTGCCGGCATTTACGAGGAATCTCCAATGGTCGAAGATGAAGCCGATCTTGCTTACAGCATTTCCACGCACCTTGACTCTTTCAGCAAATGAATTGGCTGAATTTATTTTCATATCAATGGCCTCACTCTTGACCGCTGGTTCTATATCCGTCTTCAATCTGGCATTCAATCTCCAATCTGTTCCGTTGGCGCTTATTGGTGTCAGTTATTCTTCAGCGGTATTTCCAACACTATCGAAACTTTATTATGAGAAAAATGCCGCCGCCTTCTTGCAGAAAATGATCACCGCCGCTCGCCATATCATATTCTGGTCGATGCCGATCACAATCCTCTTCATTGTTCTACGTGCACAGATTGTCCGTGTTGTCCTTGGCGCTGGTAAGTTTGACTGGGCTGATACCCGTTTGACTGCTGCTATGTTGGCACTCTTCATCATATCGACTGTCGGCCAAAGCTTGATTGTACTTTTCGTGCGTGCTTTCTATGCTGAAGGCAAGACTGCCAAGCCTCTTCTTATAAATATTATTTCAGCTTGTACAATCATTGTCCTCGGTTTCGCCTTGATCCAATTATTTGACCATGTACCACTCTTCAAGTTTTTCATAGAAGATCTCTTGCGTGTCGATGGTCAGACAGGAACAAATGCTCTCATGCTGCCACTCGCTTATTCTATCGGTGTGATATTGAATACTGTTCTGCACTGGGTTACATTTGAGAAATCTTACAAAGGTTTCAGTAAGCCGGTCTTGGAGACATTCTTCCACAGTTTTTCTGCTTCAGTTATAGCCGGTGCAATCGCTTTCATGGGATTGCGTATATTCGCAAATGTATTTCCATTGGAAAAAGTTTGGGGAATATTTATGCAAGGATTTTGTTCAGGTATACTTGGTTTGACTATCGGAGTCCTTGTGCTCATAGCTCTCAAGAATACTGAACTAGCCGAAGTTTGGCGTACTTTGCACAGCAAGATCTGGAAAGTCCGTGTGCCTCCGGCAGAGGTGGAGAGGTTATAGAGGTTGTAGGATGGTTTATATAAAAAGAAATCCGCCCCAACCTTTGAGTCGCGTTGGGGCGATTTCAAGGTTGAGGCGGTTAATGGTTTTGGACTGCCACTATATTTGTGGCATAGGCTTCGCAAACGAGTCACCAGTCGGCGACGGATGTTTCTTCTTGCTCGCCGCCAGCTGCTTATTGTCCATCTTTTTGATCATCTTTCCGCTGCATTCGCGGAGATCGAATTCAGATGATTTGATTGGTGTTCTTGTTTTCTTCAAGACGCCAGCTGGCTGGACACTGACATGGAAACAGCCGTTAATATGGCGGATAAACCGAACTGCCATGCCGCTGAATCCACTTGCAGAGTCTGTGACCTGAGTGCCGAGGATTTCGAATGGAATTTCGATTTCCTCAATATCTAATGGACGGAAGCTCAGCCGTTCTTCTTCGAGTATAAGTTTGTGGACAGGCTGCCCATCCTCCGGATTCAGCCCTTTCGGCTGAAAAAGGTATTCGACTTTCTTGCCCATGTCGCAGACCCAGTGAGTAGCGGTACCTTCCAAGCCTGTGGCTTTATCCTTACAGACGGTTCCGAGTTTGAGGACTCTGATTTTGATCATGTGTAAACGTGCTCCTTATGCTCTTTGTTCCGACTAAGTTCTTTAGTCATTGAATATAATTGTTAGTTTTAGAAAACAGAGAGCGATTCAATCCGAGAATATACTTACATAATTACCACAATCTGTCAACCTCTCAAAAACCCCGCAAAAATGCTATATTTCAAGCACTTCAAATGAATCTCTCCAACATCCGCAATTTCTCTATCATCGCGCACATCGACCATGGCAAGTCGACATTGGCTGATCGCATGCTCGAGATTACTGGCACGATCGAAAAACGCAAGATGCAAGAGCAAGTACTTGATTCTATGGAGCTTGAGCGTGAGCGCGGCATTACCATAAAGATGCAACCGGTGCGCATGAAGTTTAAATCGGGCGGCGCCGAGTATGTGCTCAACCTCATCGACACGCCAGGACATATAGATTTCTCTTACGAAGTCTCGCGCGCACTACGGGCCGTGGAAGGTTCTATACTTCTCGTTGATGCTACACAAGGTGTTCAGGCGCAAACATTGACCACACTCAATATGGCTCGCGAGATCGGACTTGTCATCATACCAGTTGTGAGCAAGATAGATTCTCCACTGGCACGCGTGGATGATGTGGTGAAAGAAGTGAGTCAACTCCTTGGGTGTGACGAATCAGAGGTCATAAAAGTTTCCGGCAGAACTGGAGATGGTGTTGCGAACCTACTTGATGAAGTCATCAAGCGTGTGCCTGCGCCTTCCATAGAAACAGGCGCGAAAAATGACGAAGTTGCGCGCACGGCAGAGCGTGAAGGTCATTTCCGTGCGATTATTTTCGATTTCCAATACTCGAACCATACCGGTGTCATCGTTTATGTCAGAGTTTTCAATGGTCACGCCAAGAAGCGCGACCGCCTAGTTTTCAAGATAGCGGAAAGGGAATTCGAAGCTATAGATGTCGGCATATTTATGCCGCAAGAAACGCCGACGGATACACTCGGTGCAGGTGAGATCGGTTATATCGTGACAGGTATCAAAGAGCCGGGCGTAGCTTCTGTTGGAGACACTGTGGCGTCGACGAAGGATACTGAACCACCATTGCCTGGTTATGCAAATCCACGACCAGTCGTCTGGGCTTCTATATATCCGGAGAGCCAAGATGATTTACCACTTTTGAAACAAGCACTTGGTCGTCTGAAGCTGTCGGATTCTGCATTTACATATGAAGAAGAAGCTTCTGGTACTCTCGGAAAAGGTTATCGTTGTGGATTCCTTGGTATGTTACACCTCGAGATCGTGACGGAGCGTCTTCGTCGAGAATTCAATCTCGAGCTCGTCGTGACTATGCCGACTATTACTTATGAAGTTACATTGAAAAATGGAAAAAAGTCGAAGATATATTCGCCAGCACTTTTTCCAGATGATCATGACATAGCCGAAGTCTCCGAGCCGATCGTGGCGATGAAGATAATCACTCCACCGGCTTATATCGGCGGACTCATGAAGCTTCTTTATGATCATGAAGGGGAAGTCATAGCCACAGAAAACTTTGGTGACAACAGGACTATTCTCGTCTTGAATATGCCGCTACGCGAATTGATGCGCAACTTTTTCGATGAAGTAAAAAGCGTCTCTTCTGGTTATGCCTCGATTTCTTACGATATAGTAGATAGTCGCAAAGCCGATGTGGTGCGTATGGATGTCCTCATCGCTGATGAACCAGTTGTCGCTTTCTCACGCGTGGTTTCGCGTCGCCGTGTGACCGAAGATGCTGAAGATGTTGTGGAGAGATTGCACAAGATTTTGCCACGCGAATTGTTCACTTACAAGATTCAAGCTTGCGCTTTTGGCCGTATCCTCTCATCACGCTCACTTTCAGGAGTGAAGAAAGATGCTGCTGGAACATTGTCTGGTGGAGACATTACTAGAAAAATGAAGCTGCGTGAGAAGCAGAAAGAAGGCCGCAAACGCCTGAAGGAGCACGGAAAAGTTACCATCCCGCAGGAAGTTTTCGTGAAAATGATGCGAAGTGGAGACTAATATTTCAAAGCTGGAAAATACAATAGGATCATGCTCACGATCACTAATATAGCGACCACGATCATGACGACACCCATGGCTTTCTTTGTTTTATGGTGAAATAACATAGTGAATCTAGTATACTGTGATATATGCAAAACAGCAACCGTAAATATTGGTGGAGACTTATGCACAACCCACTTATGATGCTTATTGCATTGGCATTACTTTTTTTCTTGGCTAGAGCTGCTTGGAATGTGCACAGGTCAGCAGGGTTGGTCTCTACTAGACTTTCGCAAGCTCAAGCGGAAAAAGATAAGCTTGATGCAGAAAAACAGAGCCTTTCTTCTAAGATTGGCGACCTTTCTACTCCTTCAGGATTGGAGTCAGAGCTACGCATAAAATATCGTGCAGTGAAAGAAGGTGAGTCTGTGGCAGTTATAGTAAATAAAGATCAGACGACAAGTTCATCAAGTCCGTCAAATCTATTAAATTCATCAAATTCATCAAACCTATCAAGACAGATGGGTTGGTGGGACAAGATGCTTAGTATGATCGGTCTATAAAAAATGCGGGTATGGTTTAGTGGTTTATTGTGGTCTGACAGACAATGCGGGTATGGTTTAGTGGTAGAATGCGGCCTTCCCAAGGCTGAGACGGGAGTTCGATTCTCCCTACCCGCACAGATTATTTAAGTCCCAACATCGCACCTAGTTTTGATTCATCGAAGCCGACGACGACTTCACCGTCTACATCTATAACTGGAACACCCATTTGTCCGGTCTTATCGATCATCTCCTTGCGCTTGGTTAGGTCGGTAGCTACATTGTATTCGGTGTATTCGGCGCCATTGGCCTTAAAGAAGTTCTTAGCTAGATTGCAATAGACACAAGTTGGTGTCGAATATATAAGTATCTTTTTCATGTTTTTATTTGTATGTGTTGGCTTTTATGTTCAACACGGTTTTAGATTTATATTGTAGCATGTTATAATAGTCTATTGTATGGGTTATTCACATTATATTTCTGAACTTACGAAGTTTGTGGAGACGGTCGCTATCATCGGTGGATATCCATTTCTATTTTTGACTGTGCTTTTTGAGGGTATACCGCTCTTGGGAACTCTTGTACCAGGTCATATTTCTATCATTGTTGCTGGATTCCTTATAAGGATTGGTGTGTTCAATGTCTGGTTTACCTGTGCATTGGCGGTCATTGCTGCTGTATCTGGAGACTATATCGGTTTCTATCTTGGTAAGAGATACGGGCTTGCACTTATAGACAAAGTGAAGCCATTTTTCTTCATAACTGACGAACACATAGCGAAGGTTCAGAGACTTCTAGATAAACACACCGGCAAAGCCATGATCTTAGGTAGACTCAGTCCTGTCACCAGATCACTCATGCCTTTTATGGTTGGGGCAAATCATTCAGACGACCGCATGGATAAGGCCGCGAAGAAATGTGATGAAAAGAGATTTTGGATATTCAATATCATCGGTGGAAGCATTTGGGCTGTAGGTTCCATAATATTGGGTTATGTATTTGGTGCTGGTTACCAGATGGCAAATATTTTCACTGGCAAGACCATTCTCATCGTCATAGGCGCTGGATTGATAATCATCTGGGGGTATCGTTTCGTAAATGTACGCTTCCATGTATTCAAGAAATATGAATTGTTCATATTGCTTTTCAATATTCTTTCACTCTGGGGTCTTTTGCAGACTACGAGAGACACATTGCTAGCCAGCTCACAATTGGCGGTTTTCGATATCTCTATAAATACCTTTATATCTTCACATGTGACCCCGCAGATCGTCTCTATAGCCTCTAAAATATCAGATGGTGGAGTATTCTTCATGCTGACGCTTGGAATGCTTTGTGCCGCCTTTCTATTGCGCAAGAGAAAATGGCGCTCAATATCGATATTCGTATTGTCTCTAGGTTCTTCGGCAATAATGATGACTTTCCTGAAGGAATTCTTCATGCGCACCCGCCCAGAAAATGCTCTTCAATTCCTGACTGATCCAAGTTTTCCAAGTGGTCATGCCACCATGGCGGCTGCATTTTTCCTTGTCATAATGTATCTACTTGTACCGAAGATACATTCTTGGATAAAAAGGGAAGTCTTTATAGTCGTCTGTGTGCTAAGCGTCATCGCTATCGGATTGAGTCGTGTCGTCCTAAATGTTCACTGGTCTTCAGATGTCATCGCTGGTTGGTCACTCGGAGTATTTTGTACCACAGCGTCAATACTGCTCGTCAGATATATTGGTGGCATTATTCACAGACAGATTATTGAGTAGTCAGGCAGAATAGATCACACGAGAGGCTTTCCTGTCATTGATGGAGGGATTTTTATATCCAATATTTTTAGAATCGTTGGTGCGATATCGGACAATTCTCCATCATGTAACTTGTATCCATTTGTCGTCAATATACATGGTACAGGATTTGTCGTATGTGCGGTATGTCTTATGCCGGTCTGCTGATCTATATTCATTTCGGCGTTGCCATGGTCAGCTGATATGAGAGCTATGCCACCACTTGTTTCAAGTTTTGTTACTATGCGTTCAAGTTGGGTGTCTATGGTTTCTACAGCCTTTATGATTGCAGGAATGTTGGCTGTATGACCTACCATATCAGCATTTGCAAAGTTTATAAATATGAAATCAGTCCCAGCCGCGATTTCTTCTATAGCCTTATCTGCTATAGCTTCGGCACGCATTTCTGGAGCTTGGTCGTGTGTCTTCACATCCTTTCGACTATCTATCAGAACATCTCGTTCTTCGGGATATGGTTTCTCTCGTCCACCATTTAAGAAATATGTCGCATGTGCGAATTTTTCTGTCTCAGATATATGTGCCTGTCTTAGTCCCGCATTGGATATTTCTAGTCCAAGGGTTGTCTCTATTGGTTGAGGTGGAAAAGCCATATGACAGACGAAATCTACACAATATTCAGTCAAAGTAACTAACATAATATTCTCTCTTTTTTGTCTTTCCAGGATTTTTTCTGAGAGCATACGTGCACGATCGGCTCTAAAATTGAAGAAGAATACTCCATCATTTTTCTTTATAGCACAACCCAACCCATTTATATTGGAGCAAACAGTTGGTTCCAATGTCTCATCCATGGTTCCAATCTTATATTGTTCATCCATGTAAGACGAAGGCTTTATATTGCAGACATTTCCCTTACAATCAAACAAAGCCTTCTCTACTTTTGCTAAACGGTCCCAATTATTGTCGCGATCCATAGCGAAGTATCTTCCAGAGATAGTAGCTATGAAGAAGTTTGGTCCAAGTGTCTTTATAAAATCCTCGAGCTCTCGTAGGTATTCGGAAGCGCTCTGTGGTGCCGTATCTCGACCGTCGGTGAATACGTGAATAGCGACCATAGGTATGTTATGTTTTTTTGCTAATTTCAAAAAAGCGTACAGATGATTTTGATGGCTATGGACTCCACCTGGACTGACTAGTCCTTGCACATGCAGAGTAGAGCCGTATTTTTTTACATGATCGAACAGTCGCAAAAATTCAATATTTGTATCAAAAGATCCATCATTGATAGCTTTATTTATACGGACTATGTCTGTATCTGCTGGTCTACCAGCACCTATGGTCATGTGTCCAACCTCACTGTTTCCCATTTGTCCATTTGGTAATCCAACCGCTTCTCCAGATGCCTTCAGTAGACAATGAGGATATTTCTTCCACATTTGGTCCCAAAAGGGTTTCTTAGCAGTAGCAATAGCGTTATTCTCTTTTTTTTCGCTATAACCCCAACCATCGAGAATGATTAAGACTACTTGTTCTTTTTTCATGTTTTTACTTCTTTTATTTCTTATTCAACTCTTCCTCTATGCGCAACAGTTGATTGTACTTAGCGACGCGGTCGGTCCTTGATAATGATCCTGTCTTTATCTGACCAGCTCCAGTTCCTACAGCAAAATCGGCGATGGTGACATCTTCTGTCTCGCCAGAACGATGAGAGATTACCGAGGTATATCCGGCTTTTTTGGCCATAGCTATTGTTGCAAGCGTTTCTGTGACTGTGCCGATCTGATTGAGCTTTATCAGGATTGAATTGGCGACACCAAGTTTTATGCCTTTCGCGAGGCGCTCAATGTTCGTGACGAAGAGATCGTCGCCGACCAACTGAGTTTTGTGCGCGCCACCGGCTCCGCCCATGGCTTTTGTCATTTTGGCGTAGCCATCCCAATCATCTTCAGCTAAGCCGTCTTCTATGGAAATGATCGGATATTTTTTCACCAACTCACCATACCAAGCGATAATCTCGTCGGATGAAAGAGTCTTATTGTCGCGCGCTAGGGTGTATTTTCCCTCCTTGAAGAATTCCGTAGCGGCGGCGTCGAGTGCGATAGCTACTTGGCCGGCGGTCTGCGCATCGGTACCCGGCTTATAACCAGCCGCAGTGATGGCTTCGACGATCGCTTGCAGAGCCGCTTCGTTTGATGAAAGGGTAGGGGCAAAGCCACCTTCATCACCAACAGTCGTGGCGAGTCCGCGTTTCTTCAGAATCTTTTTCAATGCGTGGAATATTTCCACACCAGCACGAAGTCTTTCTGTGAAAGTCTTGAAACCGATCGGTACTATCATGAACTCTTGGATATCAGTGGAGTTTTCTGCGTGTTGGCCACCGTTTATGATATTCATCATCGGAATTGGCAGTATCATCTCGGCTTTTCCGCTGTCGTTGTTATCTGAAGAGATATTGTTGAAGTATTTGTACAATGGAACGCTGTCGCTCTCCGCACATGCATGCGCAAAGGCCATAGAGACTCCTAGTATAGCGTTTGCTCCGAGGTTTGATTTGTTGTTTGTGCCATCGAGCTCTATGAGTGTTTTGTCGAGAGTTGCTTGATCGAATTTTGTTCCACCGAATCCTTTGCTGACAATTGCTGTCGCGATTTTGGAGTTTACATTTTCTACAGCTTTCTTGACGCCTTTGCCACCATATCGCGTACCGCCATCGCGGAGTTCTATGGCTTCATGACTGCCAGTAGAAGCACCGGAGGGAACAGCTGCTCTGCCAGATGAACCGTCAGAAAGGGCAATGTCGACTTCAACTGTAGGATTACCACGAGAATCCAAGATCTCGCGCGCGTGCACAGATTTTATTTTTTTCATATTGGTTAAATTATATAGATTTTAAGCGGTAAATTCCACTCTTGACATATGAGTAGTTTCGGTCTATACTCCAGAAAGATTTAAGTGGTTTTTATTTTCTGAGCGTAGTGGTCCCAGACTCTCTCGTACTTCAGAGGGGTTCCCCACCCCCTTCCTCCTTGGCGGGATTGTCTGGACCATCTTTAAGAGGAGCGAGCCGTAATAGTTTTTGCACATACTGGTGCCGGCTCCTCTTTTTTATTATATTTTTTAGTATGGCCGGTTGATGGTTGGCTGACTGGCGGGCGAGCTAGCTGGCGGGCGGGACACATACTTTTTAAGAGTTTTTCAAAGTGACAGAAAAGTTGTCACTTTTCAAAAGTGCTTAGGAGGGATGTGTGGGGGACATGTCCTACTGAGCACAGTGGCACTTTTAACGCCTTTTCCGTCAAAAATAGTATATAATCAAACCATGAAAAAACCTAAAACTTCTTGGGGTAATGTCGCTGGCTGGTATGACAATCTTCTGGAGAAATCTCCAGACTCATACCAAGAAAAAGTGATCCTACCAAATCTTTTACGTATAGTAGATCCAAAACCAGGACAAAAAATACTAGACATTGCTTGTGGTCAGGGATATTTCAGTCGCATCCTAGCGAAAAATGGCGCACAGGTGACTGGTTGTGATATTTCCTCTGAACTCATTGAGCTAGCAAAGAAAAATTCTCCAAAAGAGATAACATATTTTGTGGCGCCTGCGGAGAAGATTATCGATCCTGATACAGCCAACGCAGAAAAAAGTTTCGATACAGCCATTATAGTACTAGCTATTCAAAATATAGAGGATATGCGAGCAGCTTTTTCCGAGAGTGCACGCCTTTTGAAATCTCCAGATTCGAAATTGGGAACAACCGGAAGACTCATTATCGTCATCAACCATCCAATCTTCAGAATTCCTCAAAACTCAAGTTGGGAATGGGACGCCAAGGCTCACAAACAATATCGCCGCATCGATTCTTATATGACTGACAATAAGATCAAGATAGATATGGCACCAGGTGGAGGCGCAAAAGGAAAAGCGCAGACTATTTCATTTCATAGACCTTTGCAAGGATATTTCAAAGCATTGAACTCTGCTGGATTCGCCGTGACTCGTCTAGAAGAATGGATTTCTCATAAACAAAGTCAAGAAGGACCACGCGCGCAAGAAGAAGATCGCACCAGAAAAGAGATTCCATTGTTTATGTGCATAGAAGCGCGCAAGCTTTAGTTTGTATCTTTTATTGTCATTACTGGCCACAAAGCCAACAGAGAGATAATACCTAGAACTATAAAATTGTAAGGATGAAGTGTATCCGAATGTGTGAGAATCATCACCAATATCGAACCTGCTGGAGCTATAAAATACGATATTGGTCGAGTCATACGGAACAATCCGAGCGCGGCGGAGTCTCTTGGTGAGACCGTCTTGAAGAAATATGTTTCTATCATAATCTCAGCAGCAGCGGCACCGATCCTTGTCATGAAAAGTAGAAGTGCCCACAAAGCTATATTTGGTATGTTCACAAAGCCGAGGATGATGGTAGATATTCCCATAACTACAAATCCGGCGGCCATAATCTCTTTCTCGCCATATTTTTTGTCAGCCAACATACCGAGAGGGTATTGAATAAGAGAAAACGGTATAAGCATAATTACCAAAATGATACCGATTTCTTCCCAGCCGAATCCCATGACTTTATTTAAGTAGATAGGACTGTAGACTGTCATCCATGCATAGAATATCTGCATGATTGTATTTGCCATAAACAGTTTTATCCAGTTGCTGTTGTGACTAATATGTTTGACTAGTTGCCATGGAGATAGATGAGTATAGTTTGGATCTTTGAAGCGTGGAAAATTTCTGTAAATAAGATACAAGAGAGGGAAGAGCATTGCCAGAGCCGCCACATATGTATTGTGATAGTTGCCGTTGCCATTTATTATCATACTGCCTATGAGAGGCGCGATGACCCAAGAGGCATTTAATGTCGCTGTGTACATTCCACGGACAGCTCCGACGTGTAATCCGTCAGTATAAGCTTCGAGGAATATATCTAGACAGAGTCCTATCACTGATATGACCGCCGTTTGCAATACGAACAATGTTGTCAGCATGATCGGCGATGTCTGTGTCACTAGTCCCCAGAAAAGTAATATTTGAATGACCACAGCCCACATAGCTATACGATAGTTTCCTAATTTACGGATGAGCCATGGTGACATAAGGAATGCTAGAACAGTCACAGCCGCACCCATAATGTATATGTAACTGATAGTCCTCTCGTCAGCGAATAGACCCAAGAAACTTGAGTTCGAATACATCGGGATCACCAAGTGTAATGTGTATATGAAGCCGATGACAGCGATCGTATATATCACATGAGTCCTACTGTGAGGATGATGATTTGGATGCACGCTTTGTTTGATGTCTTTGTCCATGATGTTTAGGTATATGGAGATTATTATAGCAATTACATAAACCTAAAACCACTCGAGCTGGGAGGAGTCTTCATAACTTCTTGAACGTCCTGTATTGATTATTAAGGTCTATTACCAAGGAATGGTATTGGTGATTCCAATAACTAGTAAGAAAAAGAAAGATAAATATCGTGTGCCAATAATAATAAACCATACATCATCATTTGCGGTGTTGTCTCAAGCGAAGACGATAAGTACGAAAAGGTTATCAAGAAGATACTTTAAGATTACAAAAGAGGACTTTGATAATGTGGTCCGATTGTACAAGGAGCATATATGAGAAAAACCCCACCATGAGGTGGAGTCTTTCGGGGCCCGAAGGCATTATGTTGCAAGTTTAGCAAAAGCCAGATAGTTGTCAAATCTGCTAGCCAGATGCACCGGCTTGCACGCTCTTAAAACACGTGCTATTCTATCCCCACAATGAAAAAAGATATACATCCGAAAGATTACCGTCTCGTCATATTCGCCGATAACTCCAGCGGTGCTAAATTCCTCATATCTTCAACTATAGCTACAAAAGAGACCATGAAATGGACCGATGGTAAGGATTATCCAGTATTCCATGTGGAAATCTCTAGCGCTTCACATCCTTTCTATACAAACCAAGAGAAGACCATAGACACTGCTGGTCGCGTAGAGAAGTTCAAATCTCGCCAAGCCAAGGCTAAGCCAAAGGCTGGTAAATAGATGGATTTAGAAAAATTCAAAAGTAATCCAAAAACATCATTCCTTGCAGGAATGTATGAGAAACTCGAGCATGATGAAGCCGAGCTCAATGCTACTGTCACGAAAGATCCTTCATACAAGGAATTGGCTTCGGAAGAGCTTGTCTCGCTTGCTGGACAGAAAAAAGACCTCTTAAAACAAATGGAGGATATTTTGGCTGCGGATGTTGAAGTGGAAGAGATGCCGAAGGAGATTGTCCTCGAAGTGCGCGCTGGTGCTGGTGGCGATGAAGCGGCATTGTTCGCATTTGAACTTGTGGAAATGTATCGCCGTTATGCAGAAGCTCGTGGCTGGTCTGTTCGTGTCACTGAAAAGTCTGAAAATGATCTTGGTGGTTACAAAGACGCTTCATTGGAAATAAAAGGCAATGGAGTCTACGAAGATTTGCGCTGGGAGACTGGTGTGCATCGTGTTCAGCGTGTTCCTGAAACAGAAAAAATGGGTCGCGTCCACACTTCGACTATCACGGTCGCGATCATGCCTATTCGCAAAAAGTCTACTTTCGTGGTGAATCCGGCAGACTTGGAAATGGAATTTTCTCGCGCTGGTGGTAAAGGTGGTCAAAATGTTAACAAGGTTGAGTCGGCTGTACGTATCATTCACAAACCAACAGGCCTCGATGTTCGTTCTACTGTTGAGCGTAGTCAGAATGCCAATCGTCAACGCGCCCTTATCTTGCTCACAGCGCGCCTAGAAGCTAGACAAGAAGAGGAAGATGCCAAGAAATTCGCCGCGCACCGCAAAGGTCAGATCGGCACCGGCGATCGCAGCGAGAAGATCCGCACTTACAATTTCCCGCAGGACCGCGTCACCGACCACCGCATCAAGGAGTCGTGGCACAATATCCCTGGCATCCTCGAAGGCCGCATCCAACCAATCATCGACGCATTGCATGAATTTGAGAAGACCGGCGGCGCGTCCGCCGAGGGGAATGAGGGGAATGAGGATGGGGAGTGATAAACTTGCGCTTTTACACGGCTTTTGATAAGCTACCACCTACATTATGACAACGGAAAAAACGACTTCAGCCAGCGCGCACGCCACTTCAAACGCCGCTACAACCTCTATCGAGGCTATGTTTGCAGCAGGAACTCATTTCGGCCTTGGCCGATCACGCCGCAATCCTACTATTGCGCCTTTTATTTTTGGAACAAAGAATACAACAGACCTCTTCGATCTCGAGAAGACAAAGCCGTCACTAGAAGCTGCTAAGGCCTATGTTGCACAGCTGGCTAGCGAAGGTAAGACCATTATCTTCGTCGGTGGTAAGCGCGAAGCTTCTGCTACGATCAAACTTTCTGCACAGTCATTGAATCTTCCTTATGTTGAAGGTCGCTGGATTGGTGGTACATTTACAAACTTCCCACAGATCAGAAAGCGTATCGATCGTTATGAGAAGATTGTTTCCGATCGCGAGAAAGGTGAACTTTTGAAATACACGAAGCGTGAGCGCATGCTTATCGGTAAAGAAGTCGAGAAGTTGGAGAAAATGTTCTTCGGCATAGTTTCATCGAAGAAACTCCCTGATGCCATGTTTGTCATAGATCCAAAGCGTGAGCACAATGCAGTGAAGGAAGCACAAGATATGAAGATTCCAGTCATTGCTCTTGCGAACTCCGACTGTGATATCTCCGACATAGATTTTCCTATCGTTGGTAATGACGGCTCCAGACAGTCCATCCAGTTCTTCGTAGAAGAGATCGCCAAAGCTTATCAAGCAGGCAAGAAGTTGGCAGCAGTTGCAAAGCCAGTTTAAGCCATAAGATTGCGTCCTTTCATTTACTTTATTATTAGCTCCTTTTAAATAATCAATAAAACTATGTCAGTAGTCATCACCACAGAACAAATAAAAGCTCTCCGCGATCAGACTGGAGTGTCTGTTATGCAATGCAAGAAAGCCCTAGAAGAAGCTGGTGGCGATGCTGAGAAGGCTATTGTGATCCTACGCAAGAAGAGTGGCGAGATTTCAGCTAAGAAAGGCGACCGTACATTCAAGGCGGGCATTATACAAGCTTATATACATTCAAATGGCACAGTCGGCACTATGGTCGAACTCAACTGCGAGTCCGATTTCGTAGCAAACAATGAAGAGTTCAAGACTATGGCGCGCGATATTGCCATGCATATCACGGCTACAAATCCCAAGTTCATAACCGCCGCCGAAGTCACAGACGCCGATAAGAAGATTGCGGGTGAAGTCTTCGCAAAGGAAGTTGAAGGCAAGCCAGAAGCGATGAAAGAAAAGATCCTCCAAGGTAAGCTTGATACTTATTTTGCTGAAATGGTTTTGGTAAACCAGCCTTTCATCAAAAATCCTGATATGACTATCCAGAACCTTATAGATGGTGCTGTGCAGAAGTTCGGTGAGAAGATGGCCGTTGGCCGCTTCCAGCGCTTCAAGGTTCTAGAGCGTTAAATGTATACAACTATTACAATCTTCTACGTTTCCTTGGTCGGCATCATCGTGCTGATCTTACTCAAGCGTCGTGAAGTTTTGACTGGAGAGCGCAGTATTGTATCAAGACTTGGTGAAGGAAGTGATCATGTCTTCGCTGCATTTTTCCGTGGTATTCGCCGCGGTATTTCTTATATAAACAAACACACTTTCATCGCTCTTGCTCAATGGCTAGCTTTTCATGTTTTGGTTCATGTACGTAAAGTGTATGTTGAGATCAAGCATATTTGGCTGCAGAATATCCACACTAGAAAAGTACTTGATATGGTCCGTGGAAAAGGTGAGATTAGAAAGCATGGGGTGTCATTTTATTTGCGAAGGATTTCTGGAGAAGAAGAGAAGAAGAAGTAAGTAAGGCGCAAGGTGAAAAGCGCAAAGCGCGGGAGCTGGCTTTTTCATTAATTTTACGCTATATTCTTGTGGTGCCGGAGTAGCTCAATGGTAGAGCAACGCTTTTGTAAAGCGAAGGCTGGAGGTTCAATTCCTCTCTCCGGCTCAGATTTCAGCAAGGATCGGTTAGGATTATTAGTTAATAACGATCAACAATGAGACACCTCTGCGTGTCTTGCGGTAAACCGTCTACCACAAGACATCAAATAAAATTCTGTTCAAATAAATGCCAAGCCGGTTTTCGTTACAGGCAGTTTTTGTCTAATTGGAAAAACCGAAAGACATCTGGAAACATTGGAATAAAGTGCAGAAACATCTCTACTTACCTGCGTAGATATTTACTTGAAAAATATAATGCAAGGTGTTCTGTTTGTGGCTGGAATAAGAAAAATCCTGTCACAGGCAATGTTCCATTGGAAGTCGATCATATAGACGGCAACGCCGAGAATAATTCAGAAAACAACTTAAGACTAATTTGTCCGAACTGTCATTCGTTGACGCCACACTTCAGGAATCTTAACAGAGGCAATGGTAGAAAATGGCGACTGAGAGGACCCATAATTACTTCTGCACTTGATAAACAACTTCACAAGCTGAAGGTATTTTGAACAATCCATCACAACGGTGTTTCGTCCAGTTTAGACTATCCTTGACTAGATCGATACCATTTATCGTCATAGCTTTCAATTGTGAATCATAGGCTCTGATAGCATCATTTTTTGTAGCTGCAATATCATCTGAGAGTGGTATGTATATTGGCGTATAAGAGAACTGTTGTGCATCTGCGCGTAACATCTTGATCATATCGAATTTCTTTTGGGCGTTGGCACCAGCCTCTTCGGAATAAGGGAAGTCTTCATATATGAAGAAAGTTATCAGGCCGCGCGGTTTATATTGCGCCATGACATTCAGATAAGCTTCATGCAAAATAGTGTGATCAGAATGTCCGATCTCGCCTGGGAATATTGCTGGTCCATATATCTCTATAGAAGATGTACTGGTGTCATATGTCTTGATGAGTTTTATGATATCGGCAGTGATTTTATTTTCTAGGGAAGTGGTAGCCGTAGTAATACGATATTGAGCATCAAGATAACCCATATTTTTAACTTGTACACCAAGTATGTTAGCCGCATCGTTGTTTTCTTCTAGGCGATGAGTTACAGCTGCGGTGCTATTGTTGAATCCAGACTTCATATCCCATGTCGTGCTGGCCACTACTTTCGGTATACCAGTAAATACAGTGGTTATGATAGGGGAATTCGCTGAATGGACTGATTTTGCCAAGAGACCTCCTAGAGCTGAGACAGCATCATCTAAATGTGGTGACAATACTAAGCGAGTTCTGTTGGATATGATCTTTGGGGCTATAGCGACAACATCATCTACGGATTGGAATCCTGCATAGGATTTTCCATTGATAACTATAGCTGGCATAGGTTTTGATACCTTATTCACATTTGCCAATGTACGAACAGCTTGTACATCCAGAGAATAGTCGAAAGAATAGACTCTTATATTATCCGGATAATGTTGACGCAAATAAGTGAGAACATCTCCTTGTTTGTCACAGTCAGCACAATTTGGCTCATAGAAATAAAGTACTGTCGCTGGCCTGATAGGACATTTTGTAGCAGAACTGATCAGCATATAATCCTTGATCTCCAAGAGATAATAATATTGTCTTAGACTTACGACATCAGCATCTGTTCTATGACCAGTTGATTCCAAAAATGATAGGCGATCTCCAATATCAGAGAGTTGTGTAGCCAGATCAGAGTTGAACAGATCGCTACAGCTAGCATCTTTCAATAAATTGAATTGTGTCTCTGAAGAAAGAATGTTCAATGAAATATTATCTTGCAATGAACGAACATTGTTCACGCGAGCACTATCGATCCACATGCTAACACCTATAGCCGTACCAAAAATTACCAAAGTGATACCTAGTGTTACTAGATATTTTTTCCATTCTCTGAATACTATGTGATGTTTTAATGCCATATTATGTTTTTATCTCCAAAGAGTTTGTTTGCTTGTTATGAGGTTATAGACCGAACGGATGAGCCATAGTGGCGCTACTATCGAATAGAGTGCACCATACCAAAGAAAGTCTGTTATTCTAGGCCACTTTGCTTTCGAGAGCTTCGCACCAACCAGGATGAAAGCTATGATAATAACAAGTGATACTATACCACCAAACATAATTGGTGAGGTGTGCAAGAAGAACCAATTCCACGAATGCCAATTGAATCCATTCCACTCGAACATCCTAGTGCCAAGTGCCTCAAAACGGATGATCAGACCATGAAAATAACGCCACATATCATAAGCCCAACCAGAGATGATGAAGATAATACTAGCAGTGGAAAGAATCATTATCGGTAAGACAAGAGCACCGAGGTGGCCGGTCTTGGTATTGAAGACTAGTTTCTTGTAGTCGCGTAAGTTCTGCAAGAAGCCGGAAGTCCAACGGACGCGCTGTTTATAAAGCTTCATAACACTCCTCGGCGAAGAAGTATGGACGACTGCGTCGTTTGCACAGACAATCTTGAGTCCATTTGATTGGATACGCATCGCCATCTCCATATCTTCGGTATTATGGGCTTTGTGGTAGAGGCCGACCTTGTCGAAAACCGACTTTCTGAATATGGAAAATGGTCCAGGTGTCACATAAAGCGAATTCAATTCTGCCAATATACTGCGCCAAAAAACGCCGAGTGTGTACTCAACCTTTTGCATCTTTTGAATAGGGGTACGTGGCATATGGATATGTAGAGATGGAACCACAGCCATAACTTCTGGATCATTGAATCTTTTTATTATGCGGAGCAATGCATCCGGATTTACATATGAATCGGCGTCCAAACAACCAACGAACTCGCTCTTTGTGCGCGCTATGCCCATGTTGAGGACGGTGTGTTTGCCGCCATTTTCTTTGTGGAGTATTTCGATTTGTGAATGGTCGGCGAATTCCTGAAGAGCTTTAAATGTTCCGTCAGTTGAGCCATCATCAACCGCCATGATGTGAAGTTTTTCTTTTGGATAATCTAGCGCCAAGAGCGACTTTATGGTGGCGGCGAGAGTTTTTTCTTCGTTGTAGCAGGGAACTATGATAGTTACATATGGAAGATCTGGATGGGTTTGAGGTTCATGTTTGACTCGGCCATGGAGTAGACGTCTTCGTCTTACATATGTGACCAGCATAAATACCTCGAAGTAGAGCGACAAGAAAAGTATGCTCAAAGTGGTGATATCTCTCCAAGAAGTCATTTTTCCAAGTATCGCATATTTGAGCTCTTTTGGGTAGTTTTTATGTCGAAATCTCCACTTCCGTCACTGGGAACATGTCTCCCACATATCCTCCCGAGCACTTTTGAAAAGTGACAACTTTTCTGTCACTTTGAGAAATACTCAAAAAGCATATGTGTTGCCGACATATCTCTTTGAATACATGAAATTCTGGCATTTTTTTGCTACACTTACACGCATGGAAAACAAAGTCAGCCAGCAAACAGAGTCAGGCCACTTACACCCTATAACTTCGGTAATTCGTGAGATAACCACAATCTTCAACAAGATCGGCTTTTCTGTGGCACAAGGTCCGGAACTAGAGGATGAATTCCATAACTTTGACGCCTTAAATGTTCCACCAGATCATCCAGCTCGTGATATGCAAGATACTTTTTGGGTTGAGACAGGCGCAAAGCGCAAGGCGCAAGGCGCAGAAAAACTTGTTCTGCGCACACATACTTCTTCGGTGCAGATTCGCTTTATGGAATCGCTCGCGAAAAAACAGCAGCCATTTAAGATAATAATTCCCGGAAAAGTCTATCGCAATGAAGCGACCGACGCGACTCACGAAGCGCAATTTTTCCAAATCGAAGGCCTTTATGTAGCTGAAAAAGTAAACATGGCCGAGCTCAAAGGAACACTAGAAAATTTCTTCAAGGAATTCCTAGGTCCAGAGGCTAAGATTCGTTTTCGTGCCAGCTTCTTCGGTTTCGTCGAACCTGGTGTAGAAGTCGATGTTTGGTACAAAGGCCGCTGGATGGAAATGTTCGGTGCCGGCCTTGTTCACCCGAGTGTTTTTGAAGCGGCTGGTTGGGACTCGAAAAAATGGCAAGGTTTCGCCTTCGGTGGCGGCGTAGATCGTCTCGTATTGCTTCGTTATGGAATAGACGATATCAGGCATCTTTATTCAGGGGATTTGAGGTTGATAAATCAGTTTTAATACAGACGAATTTCTATGAAAATCTCCTACAACTGGCTACAACAATATTTCGATAAACCACTTCCGAAGGCTCACGACCTTGCGGAACTTATCAATTCACACGTCTTCGAAATAGAATCGGTTATAGAAATGAAAAGTGAATGGCGCAAGGCGCAAACTGACACAGTCTTCGATGTGAAGGTCTTACCTGATCGTGCGCATTATGCGTTGTGCCACAAAGGTGTCGCTAGGGAAGTCCGAGCTATTACGGGTATGGAGATGAAAAATATTGCCAATGTTAAGATCACCGTCGGTGAGGCGATCAAACCAGTTGAAGTGAAAGTTACAGAATCCAAACTTTGTCGCCGTTATATAGCTCGCAGGATCTCTGGTGTGAATGTCACTGATTCCCCAGCTTGGCTTCGTGAGAAACTTGAAGCTATCGATGCGCGTTCTATCAACACCATCGTCGATGCGACGAACTATATAATGTTCGATATTGGCCAGCCACTGCACGCTTTCGATGCTGCAAAAGTGAAAGGGGTGATTACGGTTCGCTTGGCGAAAAAGGGAGAAAAGATTGAACTCTTGGATGCGCGTGTGCTCGAGTTGAACGAGACAGACTTGGTAATTGCCGATGATGAAGGTCCTCTAGCTATTGCTGGAGTGAAAGGTGGTCGTCGTGCAGAAATCTCTGCGACCACGAAGGATATCATCTTGGAATCAGCCAATTTCAATCCAGTTTCCGTACGCAGAACTTCCACCCGACTCAATATACGAAATGATTCATCGAAGAGATTCGAAAATGAAATCATTCCTGAATTGGCGGAAGAAGCGATGAGCAGAGTGACGGCGCTTATCATTAAACTTTCGCAAGAGGCAAATATTGGTACGATTAAAGTCAGCGCCACAACAGATATATTTTCGACTCCAACAAAGCCTTGGACAGTTTCGGTCACTTCGGATTTTATCTCGGAAAAATTGGGTGCAAATATAACCAACGCTGATTTCCAGGATATCCTTAAACGCTATGATTGTGTGGTGAAAGGTGTGTCAGATATCACTCCACCATTGGATCGTCTTGATCTCAAAATCCCTGAAGACTTTGTGGACGAAGTGGCTAGAGTAAATGGTTATGAAGCATTGGAAGCTATTTTACCAGCTGAATTGCCAGCCAAAGCTGCATCTCAGATTCATGATGATGTTACTTTCTATTGGTCTGAAAAAGTGAAGAATACCTTGGTCGGACTAGGCTTTTCTGAGGCACTGCTTTATTCGTTAGTACAAAAAGGTTTTTATGAGATTACATATCCATTGGCGAGTGATAAGAGTTCTCTACGTGAATCGATTGTGCCGAAGATGAATGACACGCTTACTACAAATGCCCTCAATGCCGATTTATTGGGCCTCGATATTATAAAAATGTTCGAGATAGGTAAGGTCTTTCCGAAAGAAGGTGAGAAGACTGTTTTGTGTATTGGTGTAAAAAATGTAAAAAAGTCCAAGAAGAAAGAACCGGAGATTCTGAAAGAAGTTTTGGCCGAGTTGAAAAAGACGCTTGGCGTCGAACTCACACCGGAGAAGATAACCGACAATGTTACAGAGATAGATCTCGGTTCTTTGTTCAGCAAAATGAAAGCTGGTCTTATCGACGATCTTCATTTCCAAGCTTTGCCACGTGATCAGAAGTATCATCCATTTTCTCCATATCCTTTTATCACACGCGACATCGCCGTGTTTGTGCCAGAAAATGTTCTAGGTGACGGTGTTTGGAATTCCGTGAAGCAGGGAATACAAGAAGCCGGCGCTGAAGGATTACTTGTGCGCGGTGCTCTGTTCGATGTCTTCAAGAAAGAAGGAAAAGTCTCATATGCATATCGCTTAGTATTCCAATCCTACGAAAAAACTTTGACTGATACTGAGGTAAATACGATTATGGAAAAAGTCTATCAAGAAATCCGCGAAAAAGATTGGGAAGTGAGGTAAAACAGAAATCCGCCGTGGCCACAAGGCACAACGGCGGAACGACATTCTGGTTGATTGTTGAGTTAAATCATTCTCCGTCCAGGTTATTCACATCTTGAAGAAGAATATCTTATATATCAAGAACATTGGGATCAACCATATTGCTGAGGCGAATCCCATTATATACATCTTGTTGGCAATCTCAGGCCCTAGTCCTAGGATTCGTATCTGAAAGATCGTGAATCCGACTAATGGCGTGATGTTCAGGATATACAACAGTAGCGGTTGGGACTGCTTCACTGCAAACCACATATGTCTAATCGGCCCAATCCAACCACTTCCTCCAGCCGATGTGAATGCGAGCGGTATTGAACAGAACCATCCTTGCCAGCCAGTGAGCATCTTGGTTATTTGCTCTTGGAACACTGGAGTAATTGCTGTACTGAAACCGATAAGCGGCATTAACAGTACAATCGTAAACCAAAACGATGATGCAATCCTCATTGTCTCATTGAGACCCCTCCCAAGGGCTGTCCCACTGTAAGGTATAGATTTTCCGTTGATCAATACCGAGACTGGCACGTCGTTATACTTATAGGCCAAGCATATGACCAATACGAGCATTGCCGCCATCGGCACCACATTCCATAGGAATTGACTGCTACTTATCCTGATTGGATATTGTCTGAACAATCCAACCGCTATACAAGCTAGTCCGATTAGGACCAGTACAATGTTTGTCGGTTTCATTCTCTTCTCCTCATTATCCCTGTTTGAAAGGGAAGTTAGTTTCAATCGTTGGAAATTCTTTTGATGTATACAAACTCAAAGAACCTTTGCTAATAATCTAGCATAGTTGTACTATTTTGTCAAATAAAACGATAAAATATTAATATTGCCGAAAAAACGACAACAGAAAAAGCGGCGGGTTTCCAGCCAGCCGCTTTCGCAAAAACAATAACTTTTTATTGTGTTAGAATTTTCGGCGCCAACCATCGACCCACACATCCCGCGAAGGCAATGATTATGTCAATTATCAGCGAGTACGGATTTATTTTTCGCAATACCTCCGCAACATCAAGCGCCATTTCTTTGATGTATTTTTTCCGCTGGTCGTGGGATCTGAGCCGGTATTCTGTGGCCACATACATGCCGTGTGCTATAGCTATACCGACCACAATCAAGGCGATAATGCCAGCTACGATGTACAGTAGGACTGACACTACAGGGAGTGTATCCCATAGCCAGAGACCGATGCCAAAGCTTAAGAGACTAATTGTCAGCCAGGTCCCAAAGAATGCCAGACTTTCCACAAGGAAGAGCGTCCACCACGGCCAAGCATACTTTGGTACCGGCCCTCGGTCTTCAGCTCTGACTTCCAACACTGTTGGCCAGTCGTCATTTCCATCTGGGTTATGACCACCAGCGAACTGCATAGATTGCATAGACTGCTTATTTTCCATCTGTCTTCCAGCCTTTCTCCACGTTTTGGGTTAGATTTTTTGTGCTTTTACTAGCTAGAATAATGGCATACTACATAGTATCTTGTCAATCATTTCCACTTATTCACAGCGTGCATTTGACCCAATTATTTGCTATAATAAGTGCATAAAAAGCCTTACAGCTTCTTTATTTTTGAATAAAATGGCCAAAGAAAAAAAGGATAATTACGATGCTTCCTCGATCACAGTTCTCGAGGGCCTAGATCCTGTCCGTAAGCGTCCGGGAATGTATATTGGTACGACTGGACCAGACGGTTTGCATCATCTTATCACTGAAATCTTCGACAACTCTCGCGACGAAGCGATGGGTGGTTTCGCGAACGATATCGAGATCGCACTACTTCCTGGTAATCGTGTTCGCGTGGTAGACAACGGTCGCGGTATTCCTGTTGATATTCATAAACAGACAAAAGTTTCGGCTCTTGAAACAATCATGACGGTTCTGCACGCCGGAGGTAAGTTTGGTGGCGAAACGACCGGTTACAAAGTTTCTGGAGGTCTACACGGTGTCGGTGCATCTGTTGTAAATGCACTTTCTATTTACATGAAAGTTGTGGTTCACAAAGATGGCGGTATGTACATGCAAGAATATTCGAAAGGCAAGCGCAAAGCCGCTGTCAAGAAGATTGGTTCTACAAAACAACACGGTACCATCGTTACTTTCGAACCAGATGCGGAAATTTTCAAGGAAGGTATAAATTTCGAATGGCATCGCGTGGTTGGACATATGCGTCAGCAAGCATATCTAGTACGCGGTTTACGTATCAGTATTATAGATGCACGCGCACAAGTGCCAACATTTGGTCAAGATGATGAAATATTCTTCATGCGCGAAACTGGAGTCGAAGCGCCTTCCCATACATTTTTCTTCGAAGGTGGACTTGTCTCACTCATAAAATTCACCAACCAACTCTTGAAACCATCTCACAAGAGTATATTCTATGTTGAGAAAAATGCTCCAGGAGTTGAGTCTGTAGAAGTAGCTCTCCAGTATGCTGACGATGTCGCTTCTCGCATTCTTGCTTTTGCTAACAATATTCACACACCAGAAGGCGGTACTCATGTCACCGGTTTCAAGACGGCTCTGACTCGCACATTGAACACATATGCGAAAAATAATAACCTTGCTAAGGCCAGCGAAGAGAGCTTCACCGGTGATGATGCTCTGGAAGGTTTGACTGCGGTTATCTCCGTGAAGTTGCGTGAGATCCAGTTTGAAGGTCAGACGAAAGCCAAGCTTGGAAGCATGGAAGCGCAGAGCGCTGTAGCTACTGTATTTGGTGATGCATTTTCTATGTTCTTGGAGGAGAATCCAGAGGAAGCCAGGGCTATTATAGGTAAGGTTATCCTTGCTATGAAGGCCCGCAAAGCCGCAAAAGCGGCCAAGGACAGCGTTTTGCGCAAGGGTGCTCTAGAAGGCATGACATTGCCCGGAAAGCTCGCTGACTGCCAATCTAACGACCCGGCTGATTCCGAACTATTCATAGTGGAGGGAGATTCTGCTGGAGGTACTGCCAAGCAAGGTCGTGACCGTCGTACACAAGCTATCCTTCCTTTGCGTGGAAAGATTTTGAATATCGAACGCGCTCGTCTCGACCGCATGCTCGGATCTGAACAGATCAAGAACTTGGTGCTCGCACTAGGCACGGCTATTGGTGATACATTTGAGATCGGCAAGCTCCGTTATCATAAGATCATCCTCGCAACAGATGCCGACGTCGATGGAGCTCACATCCGTACATTGATTTTAACTTTGCTTTATCGCCATTTCAGACCTTTGGTAGATGCTGGCCATGTCTATATCGCACAACCACCTCTTTATAAGGTTAAACGTGGCAAAGAGATTTTGTATTTCTATGATGAGGCCGCGAAAGTAAAAGCTCTCGGAAAAGATTTCAATGATACGGCCATGGCTGACGCCGAAGCACAAGAAGCGGAACTTCTCGAAGCAGCGGGTGCAGATATAGAGGAGGAAAAAGCTGAGGTCGAAGAGGTTGGTGGTACCAAGAAGGCACCAAAAGTCTCCATCCAGCGTTACAAAGGTCTTGGAGAAATGAACTCAGACGAACTCTGGGAAACCACTATGGATCCAGAGAAGCGCATATTGAAACAAGTCTCTATCGACGACGCCTCCGAAGCCGACAAGGTCTTCGATATGTTGATGGGTGATGATGTGCCAGCAAGAAAATCTTTCATCCAGTCGAACGCCAAGTTGGCGACACTCGACATCTAGGCGGATTTTTATATTCACTTATTACCTACTTATATTTCTTCGCGACCAAGACCACTAAGAATATAGCAATAACTAACAGTGTGCCTAATATATAGAAGTTGATCATATTGTTATTTATATTACTCATCCAATTATATTAATTATTTGATAAATAGACACTTCCTGTCCAACATAATACGCACAGAATAACTCCGATTATGATTGTAGTCAAACTCGTACCCCGTCCTACAATTGGCTCTACAAGTATTGATGCTAGAAAAACTTGACCAGCATTATTCAAAATGTCGCATATAGAAGCCAATCTACTATGACTAAGTGTATACATGATTTATGACTGATTATTTATAATTCAGTCATAATAAACCACCGAGATAAAATTCTGATGAAAAAGTTCTCAAATTTCGATAAAGAAAAGTTCAAGAACTCCTCAAATTACATCTATTATATCGTCTTCACCTTCAACCTTGATTGTTTCTTCTTGTCTAGTTTTGGCAATTTCAATATGAGTAGGCCGTGCTTTTCAACAGCTTCTGCGCTGTCTACATCGATCTCTTCTGGTAGGGAAATCGTGCGAGAGAAAGAACCCCAGTATAGTTCACGTGCGAAGTAGTCTGCCTCATTTATGACGCGTTCTTCCTCACGCTTGCCGCGGATAGTGATCATATCGCGAGTTATAGAGACATCGAGATCTTCTGGTCTTACTCCAGCAATCATACTCTTCACCACAATCATCTCTGGGGTTTGATAGACATCGACTGTGAGCTCACCGTCTTTATCTGAATCTTCATCGATCCACGAAGTTATATCAGCATTGTCGCCACGTGGTGCAATTTTCTTATGATGTTTTTCTTCCGAAGCTGCCTTGTCGTCAGCATTCATACGTACAGTTCCAGTCAGACGCTCGAAGAATGATTTTTTCTCTTTTGACATAGTGTAATTATATACTTTATGGAATTTTATGGCCAATCTCTATAACATGTAGCGAGACCATTTGTGTATCTCTGCTCTCTCATACCATATCCATAAGTCCAATATGTACTTCTAGATGCACATGAAGTCAATCCACAACCATTACCATCACAACCCCATTGTGAGTCCACATAGTTTGTACCACAGTTTCCATTTCCTTCACCATATCCAAGATCGCTCCCAAGCCCTGTTGGGCTATTCTTCATAAAACATTTACAGTAAGAAGAGGCTGCTGATATATAAGAAACCGTACTTCCGCCAGGTATAAGTGTTTCGTTAGGTGCACAGATAGGACTTGTTGGTGTTTGCCAGGTAGCGTTACCTGTTGCATCAGAAGTAAGGACCTTGCCTGTACCAGGTGTGCCAGCACCACTGAATCTGACTGTACCATTGACATCTAATTTTGCTGAAGGGGTAGCGTTTCCGATACCGACATTACCCAAAGTTGAGACAAACAAATCATAAGTATTTCCCGCCCTAGCTTTGATTGTTATTCCTTTGCCACCAGCTTCTGAAGTGAGAACAGCTGTAGGTGTGGGACCAGAACCTCCTCCGCGTATAGAGACATCTCCATTTACATCCAATGCAGACCAGTTTATCGGATTTATTCCTATACCCAAACTACCCATCTTCCATTGTGGTGACGATCCTACATTTATCGGAGCAGCAACATTATTGCTTGGCGGTGTAGCTGTAGGGGCTATCCAACTGGATGATTGAGCTAAAACAGAGAGAGCTGAAGCTCCGAGTAGAGCGCCTATGACTACCGCTGTGAATGTTAGAGATTTTTTCATATGTTTTTTAAAGCTTATAATTTATGACGAGTTACTATCGATAATTATACTATACCTCTCTTGGCCTGACTAGCTTGATCTCTTCGAACAAGACTATCATTATGACGACCGCTCCCCAGATCCAAGTAAAAGCCCTCAGTGTGTCCATGGAACTGCCTCCTATCACAAATATATTGAATAATGAGTGCAATGCTATCCCCGCAGCTAGACCAAAACCCAAGCCTATAACCTTCAGGAATTTATTTTTATAGAAAAGATATCCATAAGCAAATCCAATACAAGCTGTACTGACCGTATGTACCAAAGTGGCGCCGATAGCTCGCAGATTTCCGGTTATAAGTGCCGCGACGACATTTCCATTTGCAAAAGGACCCATAACAAAGAGAATGTTTTCCATAGCAGCAAATCCGAGAGCAATGGTTATGCAGTACATCATTGCGTCTATCGGTTCATTATTGGTTTTTATATTAAGTGCGATAATTATAAAGACTAGGAATTTCAATACCTCTTCGACTGCGGCAAAAAGTATGTATTTGGTATGTAAATCATATCCCATTGAGAGGATTAGCTTTTCTACAGAAAAAGAAAATAAGACTGCTATAGCACCGCCTAAAAATAGGGAGGCAATCAGTGATTTTGGTTCTGGATTTGAATCCTCTCTCAACCAAAAAGCTAGCCATATAAGCGGAGGAATAAGACCGGTCAATATGGCATATAGAAAATTTGGATTCATATTTCTCTTGGTGAGCGTACAAGAGAATTATAGCAGATTTTATTTAGTAGAGCTTCTTTGTACCGTCGGCTTTAGGTGTATTGGTTAGGTTGTTGGCCTCGATTTTAGTATTTTCTGTTTTATCTATCGCCGCGACAAGGGCAATCATCAGGGCATTGTCTCCAGATATATGATGATCTGGTAGAAAAATCGGTATATCGTATTCTTTTGCAGTAGTACTGAATCTTTCGCGTAGTAGTCGATTTGCGCTGACACCACCACCGATGATGATTGCTTTTGCATCTTGTTCGTCTATAGCGCGGCGTAGCTTACTATCAAGAACATCGGCGACAGAATCTTCGAATTCACGTGCCAAACCGGCTTTGAAATCTTCCGGCGTCATATCTCTCGGAGTTTTTTTTAATGAATACAGTACAGCGGTCTTCAGTCCAGAAAATGAGAAATCGCAATCGCCACTTTTCAGCATTGGTCTAGGAAGTTTTATTGGTGAGATTATGTTTTTTTCGCGAGCTTCATGAGCTAGTTTGGAAATATGTGGACCACCTGGATAAGGTAGTCCTAGTAGACGAGCGACTTTGTCGAATGCTTCACCGACAGCATCATCTTTTGTTTGGCCGATAATGGTGTATTTTGCGCTTTCTATCTTCACCAACTCTGTATGCCCACCACTTATGAGAAGTGCAAGTGCAGGCAAAGGTAATTCCTTCAATTTTTGCCAAGTTCCATAAGGCTTATCAGATTGTAGGAGTGATCCGACGATGTGTCCCTCCATGTGATTCACTGCTTTTACTGGTATATTCCAGAGCTTTGAAAGTATAAGTGCGAAGTTGATACCAACCCAGAGAGCCGGTTCCAATCCTGGACCTTCAGTGACGGCTATACAGTCTATATTCGGAATATTCTTCAAGAAACCAGCTTGGTTGTGAGAATCTGCATTCTTGATCGACTCCAACAAATCGGCATTTTTTTCTGCGAGAAGATTTGTCAGTGCAGTCATTTTCGCGCCAAACTCTTCATCGGATAATGTCTTCGATGCTTTTATGGCTGCTGACCTATCACTTTCCAAAAGTTTTTTTAATAGCGGCACCAGGTTTTTACTATGCTCTCTTTTTGCTAGAGCAGGGAAGACTCCACCGAAAGCGCTATGTAATTCCGCTTGAGAATGTACCAGCGAATCTATGACACGGTATTCTCCTTTCTCTCGTGTTTCAATAAGAGCCAGCGCTGTTTCGTCGCAGGATGTTTCTATGCCGAGGATTATCATGGTTTAGTTTTCTAGCTTAATATCTGTGCGCGATACAGGATTCGAACCTGTGACCCTCCCCACGTCAAGGGGATGCTCTACCAACTGAGCTAACCGCGCGCTTGGGTGAACCTTATATTCTTACCGGCTTAAATATATCAGAAAATAGAAAAAATGCTATCATATCCATATCTACAATTTATGTCAGCAGTAAATGAGAAAACCAATGTGAAAATAGAACCCTCGTGGAAAACCGCCTTGGCCGGCGAATTTATGAAGCCGTACTTCGTTGAATTGACGGAGTTTGTGAAGGAAGAGTACAAACAGACGACGGTTTATCCACCACCTGAGGATATTTTCAGAGCCTTCGATCTTTGTCCATTTGATAATGTGAAGGTCGTAATCCTCGGTCAAGATCCGTATCATGGAGTAAATCAGGCAAATGGACTTTGCTTTGCTGTGCACGAAGGAATGAAGCTGCCACCATCACTACAAAATATCTTCAAAGAGATCAAAGCTGATCTAGGAATAAATCCAATAGCCGTAGCCGACGGCGATCTTTCGCGCTGGGCTAAGCAAGGAGTTTTACTACTAAATGCAACTCTAACAGTGCGCGCTGGTCAACCAGGTTCGCATCAGGGTAATGGCTGGGAAGAATTCACTGACACAGTCGTGCGCGAGTTGTCGGAGAAAAAAGAGCATATAGTTTTTATCTTGTGGGGAAATTATGCGAAAAATAAAGGCGCGGCCATAGATCGCTCCAAACATCTCGTCTTAGAAGCGGCTCACCCGTCGCCATTTTCAGCTTACAACGGATTCTTCGGTTGCAAACATTTCAGCAAGGCGAATAAGTATCTCAAAGAGAATGGACTAGGTGAGATAGATTGGGGGTAGATTTTCTTGGCGGAGAGGGAGGGATTTGAACCCTCGAGGAGCTTGCGCCCCTGCCGCTTTTCGAGAGCGGTGCCTTCGACCACTCAGCCACCTCTCCAGGAAGCTACAGTATTTTTTGGGCTGTTTTACATTATCAAAAAAAGTGATATATTGCTACTGGCCTTTATTGGCTACGCCGTGCGCACGCATGGCCCTATCGTCTAACGGTTAGGACAGCGGGTTTTCAATCCGCTAATCGGGGTTCGATTCCCCGTAGGGCTACTGAAACTTGCCGCTTCCGGCAAATAATCACCTCATAGAAAAACCGCTCAGTTGAGCGGTTTTTCTTTTGTCTAGCATTAGACAATATGCTGTCAAGACGTCAACCCCTTGAGGGGAGTCGAACTTTCAAAATCTACCCCCTTGCTTTTTTCAAGTTCTCTTCGTTCATAGATGCGAAGTACGAGCACAAGATAGCGCTCAATGTTATCTTCTGCTTCCTGGAGCTGCTCCTCGGTGTAGTCTGGATACAAGTCGCGGATTGTTGGTTCATCCATAGTAATTAGATGTTGGCTGATAAAATCGACCAATTGGAATCATACGGGTAAGATCCACGCTAGTTTTTTCGTTTTCAAATCTTTGATATAATCGGCAGCGATGGATATTCAAGATTTCAAAAGAGAATATATTGTCGGTACCGAACTTGGTATTGACGCAACCTTCGGTAAAATTCTGACGGTTATTGATTTTGGTAATGTGAACTATTGGTTCGATGAAGATAGACAAGATGCTGAAAACAAAGCCCTGCAAGAAGATGAAAAGCTACGCATAAAATTGGATGGTCTGTACGATTTCGTATCGCTCTTTTCAGATCATATTCGTTTTTATTATGGTCACGATTCAGAGAAGAAAGAGTCGCTGGCTTTCATTTCTGCGGCTAGGCACGTTTTCGGTAAGAGGGTTTACACCAAGCCAATGCAAAAGGTGCGTCACCATCTTTCTGCTGATGAAATCGAATCGAACAAACGTGCCACATTTACGGATAACGAGGGTGTATACATTCACCTCCCAAAATGCAATTTTGATGTTGAGATAAGCGTCGATCTGATCCGTCTCATGGATCGTTATGACACTGTGGCTTTGTTTTCTGGAGATGCAGATTTCGTCAGCCTCATTCGTTACCTCAAGAAGAATAGTAAGAAGGTTATTTTGTTCAAGGCTGGTTTCATTACAACCGACTTAAAAGAAGTATCAGATAAGATTATCAATGCTCAGAACATCAAGAGGCATATCGCCGAGGTGGTAAAGCAAAAACCTGGCGTTAAGCCAGGTCTTGCGAATCGATAACCCGTATCCACGGGCAGGTAGTTACAATATAGCAGATTGTGGATTGGCGGGCAATAGTTGCTGTAATGGTTCAATAGCTTGCCGCCACCGGCAAATTTAGCCCTCTAGTTTTGCTTAACCACTAAGCTACCATCACCACGATGCTTCAATCCGGCCAGTAGACTCAAATCAGGCAACAAGCCCTGGCTATTTAAGGCTGAAAGCTTGTCGATAATTTGATTCCAAGTTCGAGGTATGTCATGATGTTGGCTACTTGGGAAGTGATGCTGTCGGGCATCTAGAGGAAAGTATGATAAATAGAAAGAAAGCCGCTTATATAGCGGTTGCGTGTGTATTGGTGCTTGTGTGTGTGACAGCGTTCTGGTCCGGTAAGATATTTGGCAGTGATCTGAAGTTCGATACTAGTCGATATTATCCAGTGGATTTTGTTGTGGATGGTGATACATTTAAAGTAAATGTCGGCGCAAGCGACCGTGCGATTGCCGACAAGGAAATTATCACCGTGCGCGTGCTTGGAATAAATACTCCGGAGATTGTTGATCCACGAAAGCCGGTAGAATGTTATGGTCCGGAGGCTTCAATAGAAGCAAAAGAACTTCTAAATGGTCGCAAAGTAAAACTGGTTTTCAATCCAAATAGGGAATTGAAAGATAAATATGGCCGCTACTTGGCTTATGTCTATCGCGATGACGGTTTGTTTTACAATGAGGTTATGCTAAAAGGTGGCTATGCCAAAGAATATACTTACGGCACGGCATATTCCATGCAGAAAGAATTTCGCGGCATAGAGGCAGTCGCGCAAAAAGCAAAAGTGGGCTTATGGAGTGCATGTTCTAAAACGAACACCAAACGCTCGAACTAAGTACGTAAGTAGAGATAAATATCCTCAATAGCTTTGACGGCGTCGCCGGCGGCGATATTATTCTGATGGTAAAGTCCATCTGTGCAATCTCCAGCAGTCCAGATACCATCTACTGTTGTACGCTGATTTCGTGGATCGGTTATGACATGGTTTGACTCGTTTAATTTTACGGTGGCATTTTTTGCAAAATCTGTGTTCGGAATAGCACCAATCTCGACGAATATTCCAGTCACTGGAATCGTGATGTCTTTTTTGCTTGTCGCGTCTGTGTATGTAAATGAAGTGACGAACTTATCTCCAGCGACTTCCTTTGGTACAGCATTGACGATGACTTTCATCTTCGGATTTTTACTCACAGCTTCGACTGTTCCTGGATCGGCTTTGAAAGTTGTGCCTCTGTAAAGGAGTGTCACACTCTTACAATACGCGAGTAGTTGCGCAGCACTTTCGAAGGCGGCATTACCTCCACCAATAACGGCGACATCTTGGTCGGAGTACATCGGTCCATCGCAAGTGGCACAGTAGGTGAGGCCTTTGTGTTCAAATTCTTTTGCGCCTTTTACGTCGAGTTTGCGTCTGCTACTGCCGCTGGCTATAAGCACGGCATTTGCGTTGTAAGAGTCTTTGTCTGTTCTTATTGAAAATGAACCGCCGGCGCCACTTGGTCGACCAATCTCTATGCAGGATTCACCATCTTTGAAAGTTAGAATCTCTTCGCCACTCACCTGGTCTTTTGCATAAGTCTTGGCATGTATTTCTAGGTTTTTCGATAGTTCGACTCCAGAAATAGCTGGAGTACCAACCCAATTCTCGATCTTCTCCGAAACCGAGCTCTGACCGATCCAATCTTTTGCAATAACCACCGTGCGTAGGCGCTTACGTGCTGCATAAACAGCTGCAGCTGCTCCAGCTGGTCCGCCACCAATGATAGCTAGGTCGTAAGTCATGATGATTGATTTTAGCATAAGATTTCGGATTGGCCAAAATCCTTAAGCTTTTTAAACAATCTTTAAGGTGTGGTCGAGATATGCTTATACTAAAGGGGACACATACCTCCTAAGCACTTTTTAAAAGTGACAACTTTTCCGTCACTTTTAAAAACACATAAAAAGTATGTGTACCCCCCTCATCTATTCATCAGGAAAATCTTAAGACATCATAAACAAAAAGCGCCTCACGGCGCATTTGTTTTCCTATTCAGTTGTTACTTATTTCAACCTCGATCTTCGTAGAAATGCCGGTACTGCACCCCATTCATCATCGTCATCGGTCTTGGTGGCAGGAGTTGGTGTTGCAGGCTTCTTTATATCGACGACTTTTTCGGCAGAGTTGGAACCAGAATTGGAATTATCACGCTTTGCTTCTGGTGCAGAATGGAAGATCTTACCTTTTTCTTTTTCACCACTTCTTCCGATAGAAGTTATTGTTGTCTCACCAAGCGACATGCTTGAAGGTCTAGCAGAGGCAGTATTGCCTTCAGGAAAACCTGTGGCGATAACAGTGATCTTGATTTCATTTTTCTTAAGCTTATCATCACGGACTGTACCGAAGATAATCTTGGCTTCTGGATCGATAGACTCAGTAATAACTTTCGCTGCGTCTTGGATTTCGAACATAGTGAGATCTTCACCACCAGCGATAGAGAAGAGAACACCTTTTGAACCGGTGATAGAAACATCAAGAAGAGGTGAGTTGATAGCAGCCTTAGCAGCTTCGATAGCACGATTCTCTCCGGTAGCCAAACCGATACCCATAAGAGCGGAGCCGGCATTTTCCATAACAGTGCGAATATCGGCGAAGTCTATGTTGATGATACCTGGAGTCGTTATCAAGTCTGAAATACCTTCAACAGCATGACGAAGTATTTCATCACACATTGAGAAAGCGTTTTTGACAGTTGTGCCTTTGTCTATAGCTGAAAGAAGGCGATCGTTCGGAATGACGATGATAGCATCGACTTCTTTACGGAGTTCATCCAATCCAGATTCGGCGATACGGCCACGCTGGCGTCCTTCGAAGAAGAATGGCTTTGTGACTACAGCGACAGTGAGACATCCAAGCTCTTTTGAAATACGAGCGACCAATGGACTAGCACCAGTTCCTGTACCACCACCGAGACCGCAAGTGACGAAGACCATGTCTGCGCCTTTCAATGTGTCTTGTATCTCATCACGAGTCTCTTCCACAGCACGACGACCTAGGTCGGCATTCATACCAGTACCAAGTCCGCGTGTGAGATTTTTTCCGATATGGATACGCTTCTTAGCAAAAGATCTGTGGAGGTCTTGCGAGTCAGTATTTACAGCGATGAAATCAACACCCTTAACTTTGCTAGTTATCATGTGGTTGACAGCGTTATTTCCGGAACCGCCGACTCCAATGACTTTTATACGGGCAAATGCTTCGATATCTGGGGTGATGTTTGGCATGGCGTCTATATTATCACAGGTCGTCCAAGAAACAAGGGCTTTTTATGTGCCCCAAATAATGTTCTAATTTTATGGCACTTATTTCATTAAAACCCAAATAGCCGCGATAGTCACCAGTATTTCAACATAACAAGTATAGAGCTTTGTGTATTCTCTTGTGATGAAATGCCAGTAGTAGGAAAAAGTATGTGGTCCACCATCTATACCTTGATAAGTATGGTTGAGCATATCAAATCTCTTTTCGGAAAATGGCCACAGCCACATCACACCATCTTCTATAGAATCGAATATCAGATGGCACCATGTACTAGTCAGAATTATCAATCCGATATATTTTGTAAGCTCTGATCCAAATACATAACCCAAACCAACCACGATGAGGCTCGAGATTAACCAAAAGATCGGTGTATGTGTGAAATAATTTCTGTGGCTTTCCACTTTCAATTTACCGCGTTTTTCTTCGTAAGAAAGTCTTAGTAGATCAATATCTGGCAAATCTCCAGCCAATGTTCCGACTATGAGCAATGCTTCTATTTGGCCATGACTTAAAGCTGGATGCGTCAAGGATAATAGCGCGAGTGTTGCTAAATATCCTCCAGCTAAATGTCCTGGTAAAACCATATTACGGCAAAAACTTAGCAAACCAGCGACGAGCTGCTCGTACGGAATTTTTCAAG
Source organism: Candidatus Tayloriibacteriota bacterium (assembly GCA_037130865.1). Taxonomy (GTDB): domain Bacteria; phylum Patescibacteriota; class Minisyncoccia; order Phycocordibacterales; family PALSA-1337; genus C7867-002. The sequence continues at coordinate 42,366 of JBAXSG010000004.1, forward strand.
AATTGGACAGAAGTATCTAGCTCAGGACCTTCTTCGGAATGTAATCCCCAGATACATAGACCGTAAGCAACCGCCCATGTGGCGTCTTTGAAGGAAGAATTGCCGTTTGTGATACCGATAGTTCCTATGCGCGCTGGAAGCTTGAGAGCAACTTTACCCATAGTGTCTATAGAGTTTAGTCCAGAACCACCACCAGTGATGACAATACCTGCAGGCAACAGACCATTGCGACCAATCTTTTTTAAGTGTACTTCTATAAGTTCGAAAATATCCGAAAGTCTGGCGGAGATTATCTCTTCAAGTTTTTTGCGAGGATATGAACTACCAGTTATAGCACCGACTTTAATCTGCTCAGCTTCTTCTAGTGGCACTTTCAGTCCAAGAGCAATATCGTTTGTAATGTCGGTAGAGCCGATAGGAAATACTTCGAGCGAAGTCGGTATATTGTTTTCGAAGACGGCGATAGAGACTGTCTCTGATCCTATGTTAGCCAGAACACATCCGGCGACTTTTTGCGATTTGGTTAGAGTGACGAAGCCGGCAGCGACTGGTGCGGCCATTATGTCTTCTACTTTTATTCCGGCCTCGTTGACTGCTTGGATAAGGTCGGCCACGTGATGATCGAGACATGTTATGAATAATGTCTTGCGCTCTAGTTTATTGCCAGTGAGTCCGATAGGAGTACCAAGTGTTGGTACGCCGTCTATTTTATATTGAAGGGGAATATCGTATATAATGCGTCGATTTGCTTTTGCTATATGAGGTATATCATGTTCACCTTGTTCGTCGAGTTTCTTCACATCTAAGTCGGTTATCTCGGCATCGGCACGCGAGGTTATGAGAGTGCTGTTTACCACAGTACTTGCCAATCCAATACCACCGACACCTATAAAAGCTTGTTTTATTTTTACTCCTGCCTTTTCTTCAGCGACTTCTACTGCGTGGCGAATACTGTCTGCGACATCGCGAACATTTGTGACATAGCCGTGTCGTAGACCACGAGATTCAGCAACACCGATACCGAGTATTTTCGGGAGTCCTTTTTCCGTCTTTTCTTTTCCGTCAGCGATAACGACCTTGATGCAGTATGTGCCGACATCTATTCCTGTGACTATTGTTCGTGCCATATTACTCTCAATAATAACATAGCCAGCGCTCTCGTGCATCAAACCCCCAGTTTTTTACGTAAACTCGATTCCATGCGCTCCATCTTCGTGCCATGATCATAACCTTTCAAATGCACGCAGCCATGGAGGAATAGGAATTCAAGGAAATTCTCTGGTGTACGAGCAAACTTTTTCGCTTCTTTCTTTGCTTCGCTTCGCGAAATATAAATCTCACCTTCATTTTTTGAAAGAGGGAAGCTTAAGATATCCGTAGCCTTGTTCTTATCTCTGTAAATGAGGTTGAGCTTGCGCATCTTCTCTGGCGTCGTAAACGAAAAAGACAGCGCATAGCTCTTGCCAAGCGCCGCTTCTTTTATTTTCTTGAATTTTTTTAGCATTTTGCGATTGCTTGCGCTTTTTCTCTTGCGCCTTGCACTTCTTTTATCTGCGTCTCTTTGTTTCTATAGGAGCTTTGCCGAGCTTGATGAGTTCTGCTGTTGCTGCTCTACGAGCCAATGTCTTCAATGTCTTCATCTTGATCTTGTAGTGTGACTGTACGCGGCTGTTATAACGGAGGCTACGCTTGCGAGGAATAACGCCAGAGCTTTGTACTTTGCGGCTGAAACGGCGCAGCATGCTGATGCCGTTCTCGTTAGGATTTCTGCTGATTTCTACGTTTATCATTGTGGAGAGTATATTAGCACGGGTTTTATAGGCATGCAAGTGGGGTTTTCTATTCTTAGTCATTTAATGATACGGATAATGACCCGGACTGGTGGAACACATGCTTTTTGAGTGTTTTTCAAAGTGACAGAAAAGTTGTCACTTTTTAAAAGTGCCTCGGAGGGATGTGTGGGGGACATGTCCTAGTGAGCACAGTGGTACTTTTAACGCCTTTTCCGTTAAAACCCCCTATGTGCAGAATAATTTTTTGTCTTAATTACTTCCAATACTGCGCCTCTATCTTCTTCATGTGCTTCGTCAGCTGATCCAGAGGAATGATTTCCTGAGCATGAGTCTCTGTGCGGCGGATGATTATAGTTTTCTCGACAGCCTCCTTCTTTCCCATAACGATGACATATGGAGTGTGATGTCTCTCAACAGATGATACTTGTGCACCGAGGCGATCTTTAGCAAGCGACAAGAATAACGGAATCTTCGCCAGGCGTAGTATTTCTATGATTGCTAGCGACATGAGTTTCGATTCGGGACTCAATTGCATGAAGGAACTCAACGGCTTCTTTGATTTTGCGAGAGGTTTACGCAAAGCGGCGACATTGTTTTTTATGAGAAGGGAAATACCTACACCTTGAATATCACGCTTCATTCCTGCGCGCTTAGCTAGACTGTTATATCGAACTCCGATAGCAAGGATCTTCTGTTCGGCATTTACGATAGTGAATATAGTTTCTGTACAATATTTACGATTGCCAATGAGTCCGTTATTTATAGTATAAGGAATATTCAATGCCTCCAAGTATTCCAATACCTCTTCCAAGTGTCTGCGGCTCTGTTCGGAAAGGAAGTCTATAGACTTTGGTGCAGCTGCGTTCAGTGCTTTGCAATCTGCACGATGGGATGAGAGTAGTTCAAAAGGATCACGCTTCAACACTTGGCGACATTCTGGAGTCATCTCATTTATATTTTTGCGATAATAAGCCGTCAACTCACGACTGAATCTGGTTATGGAATCGCGATCTCCGATCGAATTTATCTCGACTACAGTGTCAGTATATTTTTCTTCAGACAGCATAGCGCGAGCTGTTTGAATAAGTGTAGCCTCGGCGATACTTCCGGATGCACCCAAGATTTCCAAGTCAGCGTATCTCTGACCACTCTTTTTGAGCGGGCTTCTGCAAGTATCTTTGAAGTAGAGCATCACTGGCTGCGCGTGGTTGTGCATGTTCTGCTCATGATAAGTTCGTATGAAAGCGATTTTCTCTTCAGCGTGTAGAGGAAAGCGCGCATGATTTTCTGTTTCATCATCGACGAAGTCTCCATCGAGGATATCTTTCGCGGCTTTTATGTCGGCGTCATTTACTGTCGGGCTCTTCATTGGCATGAATCCATAGTAAAGAGCGATCTCACCGATCTTGTCTAAGTGATCATGAAATATGAATTTCGACTTAGAGCTTGATTTGGATTTTTTGCGAGGTTTGTTTTTCATGTTTTTGTTTTGCTCTATTTATTATCTATTAATAAGTCGTCGATGATGCTGATCTGTATTCTCCAGGAAATATCGCTACTGATGTTGGTGGTAAGAGACGAATGAGTGGTCTGCCGGTTATAAAATGTGATTCGAGCGGACCCCAGACTCTGGAGTCGGAGCTTTGTGAGCGATTGTCTCCCATGACGAAATATTGTGTATTGGTCAAAGTTATATTTGAATTGTCGTGTGCAGCATGATCAGCTTCGATATAAGGTTCGGCGAGAGTAGTGCTCTGCGTGCTTGAAGCGCCAGTAACACTAGTTTTTTCCGTGACTGTGACTATTCCGTCTTTAATGTTCATCGTTTCGCCTGGAAGTCCAATGATACGCTTTATATAGTAGACGCTCGGATCACCGGGATATTGGAAGACGACAACATCTCCACGTTGTGGTTTCTCAAAACGATATGAGAGACGATCGACTATAAGGAATTGACCAGTTGAGAAGGTTGGATCCATGGAGGCACCATTTACTATAAATGGTTCAGCGATGAAGTATCTTATTGGTAGAGATATAAGTACGGCGATGACGATGACTTTCACCCATTCCCATATAGTTTTCCAGAAAGTAGATGAAGGCGTGGCAATACTTGGCACAAGATTTTCTTTATCATTGTGCGGGGTTGAATCCATGTTGCGGCCATTTTAGCATTTTAATGAGTTTGACACAATAGAAAAAGATGTGCGACAATGAAAATCATGTCATACATCATTGTAGGTTTAGGAAATCCAGGTGAAGAATATATCGGTACGCGCCATAATACCGGTCGTATCGTCTTGGATGCTGTCGCAAAAGAGCAAGGTATCGACGGCGAGTTCAAGTTTAATAAAAAGGTCAATGCTCATGTCGCCGAAACAAAGATCGGAAAAGAAAAAGTGACTTTGGTAGAGCCGGATACATTTATGAATCTTTCGGGGAAGTCCGTTGCACAGTTGGTGAAGAGCGTGAAGGCGGCAGAGAGGCTCGTCGTCATTTACGATGATTTTGCTTTACCGCTTGGTCGTATAAAAATCTCTTTCAATAGAAGTTCTGGCGGACACAATGGAGTGGAGTCGATCATCAAAGCTCTGAAGACTGAAGCCTTCGTCCGCATCCGTGTCGGCACCGCGCCCGAGAAAGCCAATGGCGACGCCAAAGTTCCGCACGGCGACGAAAAAGTCCTCAAGTTTATTTTGAGTAAGTTCAAAGAAGACGAGTTGAAGGTTTTGAAAAAGGTTGGCAAACGCGCCGCCGAAGCTGTTGAAGTCTTGGTACGCGAAAGCCGCGAGAAGGCCATGAGTGTTTATAACGCGGGGTGATTGCGCTTATTCGTTTTTATTCGCAGTGCGCTACTATTTCTTCTCACCAGTGAAACTCAAAGCCATCTTCTGATCCTTTGGATCAAATAATACTATCTTGAAACCATAAGTTTTGCCGAGCTCCAAAGTCTTTCGGAGTTTCTCTTCGGAACCAAATTCGGAGACATGGACTAGACCGGCAACACCTTCCTCTATAGAGGCGAGAGCGCCGTGGCGATTGAACTTGATAACAACACCGGTGACGGCCATATCCTTCTTGTATTTCTTGGCAGCTTCAGTCCAAGGATTTGCCTTGAGCTGTTTGAGTGACAAAGAAATTTTGCCATCTTTGACTTCGATAATCTTGGCGCGGATCTTCTGACCAACCTTAACGAATTGGCGAGGATCTTCCACTAGACCCCAATCAATCTCGGAAATATGGATAAGTCCTTCGAGATTTTCTTCAAGCTTGACGAAGACTCCGAAATCAACAACGCCAGTAACGGTGCCATCGACTTCATCTCCAACTTCATACTTGCTGACAATCTTTTCCTTTTCTTTTTGTTCGGAACCCTTTTCTGAGAAGATAAGTTTACCTTCTTTTGGATCAGCTGTGATGATAGAAACACCAATATGCGTTCCAACAAGTTTCTTTAGTTCATCGAGGATCTTGTCTTTGTCGCCATCAGCGATACGAGGATAATGCTCCGCCTTCAGTTGTGAAGCTGGAAGGAATCCCATAATACCTTGCCATTCTATGAGAAGACCGCCCTTGTTTGCCTCCTTGATAGGAAGTTCAAGAACTTTCTTTTCGCGAATAGCTGTTTCTGCTTCGCTCCAGATAAGAGCTGTGCGAGCTTCCTTGAGTGATAGTTCATAGTAACCGTCTTTGTGCGCTGTGTCGACAATTTTAGCAGCGATGACGTCGCCAACATTTATCTTCTTGATAACGTCGCGTGCTGTCATGAATTCACGACCGTAAATAATACCTGTACCAAATGGTGCCAAGTCTATATATACAGCGGACTTCTCAACTGCGATGACTGGACCTTCAACGAGGTCGCCGATTATTGGAGGATTCTTTGCTGTAGATGTTAAAGTTCCCATGACTGTCGTTTTTTCTTCCACGACAACAGCCACCTTTTTCTTAGGTGCATTTGATTTTGTTACGGTTGCAGACTTGCGAGACTTTTTCTTCGGTTCGCCGGTTTCGGTCGCTACGGATTTTGTGGTGACCTTGGTATCTGCGACTGTTTTGTCTATCTTCTCGTCTGACTTACTATCCTCGGACTTTTTTGCGTGGCTCAATGTAGCCTTTAATTTATTGAACATTTGTGTGACGCGCTCCGCTTTTTAGATTAATAATAATATTGCGGGATAACGCGAAATTGTTAATGACTTGCTTCTAACTCGACTCTAACTTGCTTATCACTGACTGCGACAAATCTAGCATGAATAAGGGTTATTTGTCCAATTTGGATGTTGAATGATCGCGCTCGTTTCTGGCACCCCTATGACACATGCTTTTTGCATGTTTTTCAAAGTGACAGAAAAGTTGTCACTTTTCAAAAGTGCCTCGGAGGGATGTGTGGGAGACATGTCCTAGTGACAGGGGTGGAGATTTCGACATGAAATACGTCCATTTGGCTTAAAATCGTGCACATTGAAAATATTCAGAACTTCCGGAATGGTTTCAATTTTTCATCTTACCAGTGAGATATTACGGGTTCGATTCCCGTCGGCTCCATATAATCAAATTAGTTGTACAAAACCCTTGACTTTTTAAATGGTTGGCCTAGAATTATTCACGTCGAGACATTCTCTCGGCTGGTGGAGTCGACAGGAAATGTCCTGTGCCCAGATCCCCTCAAAAGGATCTTCACCGGTAACACAAATCTCGCTTCGGCGGGATTTTGTGTTTTAGCCCAGCAATACTGCCACGCGACCTATTACATGCACACCTTGGCGAGCTGTACATTTTCTGCTAAACTCATCCACATGATTATCACTTACCTAGGTGGCGAATCGGTGAAAGTGCAATTTGGCGACACGATACTCGCTTTCAATCCGATCTCAAAAGACTCCTCACTTAAACCGTCAAAGTTTGGCGCGGACATCGTTCTGTCATCTCTCAATAATCCCGACACAAACGGTGTCGACCAGGTGACATTTGGAGAGAAGAAACCATTTGCTATAACTGGCCCGGGTGAATATGAAGTGCGCGGTGTTTTCATAAAAGGTCTTCCTTCGGAGTCTAACTACGATGGCGGCAACTCGGCCAGCAAGGACAAGTTTATCAATACTATATATACAGTGGCGTTGGAGGGTATGAATATCTGCTTCTTGGGTGCATTGAGCCAGACCGAGCTCCCGAAAGATACCGACGAGGAGATCGATGGTGTGGATATCTTATTCGTACCGATTGGTGGCAATGGTGTCCTCGACGCGGCGAAGGCCTACAAATTGGCGGTCGCTATGGAGCCAAAAATAATAATTCCGATTCATTATGGAGATATTGGCGCAAAAGAGGCACTTAAGGTATTCTTGAAAGAAGCGGGGGAGAATCCAGCACCAGTTGCAAAACTGACTTTGAAGAAAAAAGATATTGAAGGCAAAGATGCTGAGGTTGTCGTTTTGGAAAAAGAATAAATAATCTCGCAGAATATATCCATGGAAAATTTCATTGCAAAACTAAAAGCTAAACCCGAGAACACACGCAAGCAGATTGCTCTTTGGTCATCTATTGGGGTAACGCTTGTCATATTTATATTTTGGCTAGCCTCTGCCACTGGTTTAACTTCATCCGCAACTAGTTCAGTTACCACAGCAGTCACGCAAGTAGTTGATCGTGCCGGTACACCAGCACAATCCATGCTCGCTAGCGTCGGTTCACTTTTTGGCGACATCAAGGACATAGTATTTACTCCGAAAAAGATATCTTATTCTTCTGTTGAAGTGAGAGCGGGGAAGTAGGATACTATCAATCTACAAACTAGTGATGATTAAAGAATTCAATATAGGAATTAAAGGTGTTATAAAAGCCGAAGGTAAATGTCTTGTATTGAAGAGTGTTAGAGATGGTAAATCATATTGGGATATACCAGGTGGTCGAATAGATGACGATGAGAGAATAGAAGATACATTGAAAAGAGAGCTTTCTGAAGAATTGCCAACCATAGGCAAGTATTCTATTGGAAGACTTTTAAATGCGTTCCGTTTAAGTCATGATTTGAAAGATGGTAAAGGTCTGATGTTACTTTTCTATGAGATAAATGCAGATATGTTTAATGTAGAATTAAATTCCGAACACTCTGATTTTAGATGGGTATCCAAAAATGATTTGCATGGATTATTGAATGATTCACCTGTTTCTATCGAGGATGGCTATTATAAAGCATTGAGTATTGCTTTGGATGCGTAGTAATTATCTTCATTTTCCCCACATTTTTCAGGTGACTTTTCGCTCCATATTTGCTATAATGTACTGGTAATAGGCCATGTGCCTTTTTAATTTCGCGCTGACAAAGCGACCTGAAAATGCCCAAGAAATCAGAAACAAATAAAGACAAAGATTCAGGCTCAAACGAGCCTGTTGTTGCAGGTGCTCCTGCACGCGCCGCTGGTGCCGGTGTCATAAACCGCAGCATTACGACCGAGATGCGTGAGTCATTCCTCGACTATGCGATGTCAGTTATCACAGATCGTGCACTTCCAGATGTTCGCGATGGACTCAAACCTGTGCATCGTCGCATACTTTACGCCATGCACGAGAAAGGTCTTACTTATCAAGCAAAATTCCGCAAGTCCGCTGTTCCAGTCTCTGACGCCATGGGAAGTTACCACCCGCACGGCGATGCCGCGATTTACGAGTCGCTGGTGAAGATGGCTCAGCCATTTACGATGCGTAATCCGCTTATTCAGGGTCAAGGTAACTTCGGTACAGTTGATGGTGATCCAGCCGCTGCTATGCGTTATACCGAAGCTCGCATGTCTCGTCTTTCAAGCGAGCTCTTGCGTGATATTGGCAAGAACACCGTGGACTTCAGACCGAACTATGACGGAACAAAGAAAGAGCCGGTTGTTTTGCCGACTGCTGTTCCAAACCTTCTTTTAAATGGAACGCTGGGTATCGCTGTCGGTATGGCGACGAACATTCCTCCACATAATTTACGTGAAGTCGTGGATGCTACAACTCACATGATCGACAATCCAGATGCTACAGCCGCCGATCTTTTTGGCTTTATAAAAGGCCCGGATTTTCCACTTGGCGCAGTCGCTTATGGCGAGAAAGATATACATCATGCATATACGACCGGTCGCGGCAGCATAACTGTTCGCGGTGAAGCCGAGATCGTGGAAGACAAGAAGGGTCAATACCAGATTATCATCACTTCGATTCCATTTCGTGTTAATAAGTCTGAGCTCATCATCAAGATCGCCGACTTGGTGCGTGACAAGGTTGTCGAAGGTGTACGCGCTCTCCGTGATGAATCCGACAAGGATATACGTATCGCTATAGATTTGAAGCAAGGTTCATTCCCAGAGAAAGTACTCAATCTGATCTACAAGCACACACAGCTTGAAGAAGCTTTCCATGTGAACATGGTTGCACTGGTTGATGGCGTCCCTCATACACTTTCGCTCAAGACTATTCTTGAAGAATTTGTGGAACATCGTATAGAAGTCATTCGTCGTCGTACTCAGTTCGACCTCACAGCCGCTGAAGATCGTGAGCATATTTTGCTTGGTCTGAAGAAAGCACTGGATCATATCGATGAAATCATCACTCTTATTCGTGCATCGAAAGACGGAATAGAAGCTCATGCCAACTTGATGAAGAAGTTCAAGTTCTCTGACAAACAAGCAACTGCTATTTGTGAAATGAGACTTGTTAAGCTTGCTGGACTCGAACGCAAGAAAGTCCTCGATGAACTCAAGGCTGTAGAAGATTTGATCGCCGATCTGAAGAGTATTCTTGCTAGTGACAAGAAAGTTCGTGGCATTATCAAAACCGAACTCACTGAGATTCGCGAAAGATATGGCAATGACCGTCGCACCAAGATTGTTAAACATGGAGTGAAAGAATTCAGTGCCGAAGATCTGATAGCCGACGAAGAGTCTGTGCTCATTCTTACAAAAGGTGGCTATATCAAGCGCACTGATCCTGCTGAATATCGTAAGCAGAAGCGCGGTGGCGTTGGAGTTGTTGACCTCGATACAAAGGAGGAGGATTTTATCACGCACCTTATATATGCCTCGACTCACAATGATCTTCTATTCTTCACTGACAAAGGCAAGGCTTATCAGATAAAGATGTTCGAAATCCCAGAAGGTAAGCGTGCCACAAAAGGAAAGTCGATTATGAACTTCTTGTCGCTTGCAGAAGGTGAGCGTGTCACTTCTATTTTGCCAATGCCGAAGAATAAAAAAGATGCTGAAGGTTTGGATCTGATGATGGTCACGAAAAATGGTACTGGTAAAAAAACTTCCGCTAAACATTTCAAGGATGTACGCCGTTCCGGTCTGATCGCTATTACACTAGATGCTGGTGATGAGTTGATTTCAGCCAGCTTCATTTCAAAAAATGACGAAGTCATGATCGCTACACGTGAAGGTCAATCTATCCGTTTCAAAGAGAGCGATGTTCGCGAAATGGGTCGCAACGCCGCCGGCGTTCGTGTTATTCGCTTAGCAGAAGGCGCAAAGCGCAAAGTGAAAGGCGCAGAAGAAAAGGCACAAAGTGGTGATGCCGTTATCTCCGCTGACATAGTTTCCAAAGACGCTCAGAATCCATGCCTCTTCGTGATGGGTGCAAATGGTTATGGCAAGAAAACCAAACTCTCAGAATACAAGACACAAAATCGTGGTGGTTCAGGTATCCTCACCATGAATGTAACGCCGAAGACCGGTTCGCTCATGGCCGCCAAGGTCGTCACAGAGACAGATGAAGAGATTGTAGCAATGTCCAAGAAGAGCCAAGTCATCCGCGTCGACATAAAGGAGATTCCTGCTTTGAGTCGTGCTACACAAGGTGTTCGTGTCATGAAGCTTCGTGAAGGAGATGAATTGGCGAGTTTGATTTGTTTATAAAAATAATACCAATCATTTTATGATAGAACAACCATTAACTTTACCTGACCAAAAGGAAAATGACGAAGTTGGGGATTCTTTCATAAGTAGAGAAGAGCTGGCTGCTGCTAAGAGAGATATGGAGAGTGCTGTGATTGAAGGTCAGCAGATATTAGAAGATGAAGGAAAAGTTACGCAAGCTAATTTGAAAAAACAACAGGAGATCTCAGACAATCTACGTATAGATTCACTTCGTGAATCATTGAATATATCATCAATAACTGGAGCAGAGACATCTTCTGTAGAGAGTCTATCTACAGGTATGGAAAATGAGAGAACTATTAATAATACAACTGATTCGGAGATGGTCGAGCGATATGTCTCGAAACATGAGACCGTAGAAAGACTTATCAAGAAAGCTTATGCGGAGTCCGTAGTCTATCACAAAGAAGACGGGGCCAAACTTGCTGATACTAAGATTGCCTTTGTACGTACACTGGATGGTAAATGGGTATTACCAAAAAGAAGCATTGATCCAGATAAGAACGAGAGAAGTGAAGCTAAAGATTCTATAGAAGAAGCGACGGGTCTCAATATAGATGTCGAGGCAAAACTTGGAGAGACTAAAGAAGAGATGATTGAAGGTAATACCACATTGGAAGTAGAGTCCAAGTATTTCTTGGCTCGCTCCAGTACTGATAAGATTCCATCTAGACGAGCAGGAGAGTCAGAAGTTAAGTGGTTTACTCTAAAAGATATAGTGGAGAATACAGATATCAGACTGAATACTAAGCAGATAAAGCTCATAAAGAGAGCTATGGGAGAGATTTAGGTCGACTAACTACCACTGATATCTTTGTGTCTATATGATTATTTTGTCCCCACCTCACGCCTGAAACAGGCCTTTAACCGCGCCTACTATTGCGCTATAATACATCCATGTTTTCTGATCCATCCGCCAATATTTCTAAACTCGGACTTGCCGATGGTATGAAAGTTGTGGACCTCGGTGCCGGTTCTGGTTTCTATACTCTAGAAGCCGCCAAGCGTGTCGGTGCAAGCGGTCGTGTCTACGCCGTGGAAGTTCAGAAAGATTTGCTGGAACGCATTCGATCAAATGGAAAAACTCAAGGATTGAGCAATATCGAAGTTATCTGGGGCAACGCCGAGAAGATAGGTGGTACAAAGGTAAAGGACGCTTTGGCCGACAGGGTCATAGCTTCGAACATTCTATTTCAGATAGAAAAGCCGGAGGATTTTGCTCTGGAGATAAAGCGTATCTTGAAACCAGGCGGTAAGGTCTTGATCGTAGACTGGAGCGATGTCAGCCCACTTGGACCGAAGACACCTTTTTCAGCAGTCAGAGCTCAGGCTCTCTTCGAGAAATCCGGTTTCAAACTAGATCAGACATTTGGTGCTGGAGATCATCATTATGGAATAGTTTTTGTGCGGACCTAGTTGCGCTCTGCGCCTTTCACCTTTAAACTTAATCATATGGATTCCAAATTCAGTAAATTTCAAATAATAACCTTGGTAGCTTTCGGCCTTTTTATCGTCATTGGCGTAGCATCATTCTCTTTATACAAAGGTAATTCGTCATCGAGTACAGCATTACCGATGATAACGGTCTGGGGTACATTTCCGAAAGCTTCATTTGATAAATATCTATCAAATATGAGCAATACATCGGGGACACGAATAGATGTAAGTTATGTAGAAAAGTCACAAGATCAATTCTCTTTGGACTTTATTTCGGCTTTGGCACGCAGCCAAGGACCTGATGCCATACTTATACCAAGTGAGCTTCTTTTGCCACACAAGGACAAGTTGTACACCATTCCTTTTACCACCATGACTCAGTACGATTTCTCAAACACTTATATTGGTGAGGCTGCCATGTATATCAACAAAGACGGCATTACTGGTCTTCCATTTATAATAGATCCTCTGGTCATGTACTGGAATGTAGATATGTTTGACGCTGCGGGTCTAGCTACTTATCCTAGATATTGGGATGATTTTACTGCATTGAACAAGACTTTGACTGTAAAAGACAAGAACGGCAATGTCAGAAAAAGTGCCATCGCTATGGGGCAGTTCGGTAATATTGTCAATGCCCGCGAGATACTCGGTACACTCTTTATGCAAGCCGGAAATCCTGTAACAACACAGAACAGCGCCGGATCAGTTTTTTCGAATATAAAAAATGGTGCAACCGTCAGTCCGGTTTCGGCTATAAGATTTTTCACACAATTTGTAAATCCTTCCAGCGCCAATTATTCTTGGAATAACAGCATGTCTGATTCTAAGTCGGCTTTCTTGTCTGGAACATTGGCTACTTACTTCGGTTTTGCCTCAGAACTGGCCGATATCAAGATTAAGAATCCGAACTTGAGGTTTGATGTAGCTCTTATGCCAAGTCCTAAGGTCGGTGGTTCGAGTTCTACATATGGTCATATGTACGGTTTCTCTATAGTTCGTACATCACAAAATATCAATGCTGCTCTTCAGATCATATCGACACTTTCTATGCCACAGTATCTTGGCGAGCTATCAGCTGCTCTATATCTACCAAGTGTGCGTCGCGATATTATCGCCGCTGGATCAAATGATCCTTATATAACTCTGTTCAATAAAGCCGCACTAGTCTCAAAAGCATGGCTAGATTATGATCCAACAAGTACAAGTCAGATATTCAGTGAAATGATACAATCTTTTACAAGCGGTCGTAGCACCATTGAGCAGGCTATACAAAATGCCGGCGATAAGATGGATGCTTCTTTGGGTAAAGCCATAATACAATGAAAAATAAAATAATCATTATAGGTTTAGCTTTTTTGGTTTTGAGTTCTGTAAATGTAAGCGCACAAACTATTGCTCCAAATGCCAACGAAAACCCAAGTCAGACAGACTTCAAACTGGTCAATTGTGATGGGCCGGCATTACCAACCAATGGTACTGTCAAATCAGAGTTTTTAAAGACATGGTCAGCACAAACCGGCAAGGTTCCAGGCGACTACAAAGCTTGTGACTTCAATGGTGCACTCGCGCAAGTCCAGCACCTCATGAATATTGCTATTATCTTAGGAGTCTTGGCTGCTATTCTTCTATTTTCCTTTGCAGGATTCAAACTGGTCTCGGCTTCATTTACTGGAAAAGTTGCAGATGTTGATAGAGCCAAGGATATATTCCAAAAGGTCGCGATAGGTTTTATAATAATGTTAGTTGCATGGTTCGTCGTTTATCAGATAATCTCATGGCTGTCTGGCGGTTCATCGGCAGGAACGGCTTTGTTGAGTAAATAATATGAAGACAAAATTTATTTTTTCAGGAATAGTCGCGCTCGCACTGTTAGCTGTGGTGACTATAAAGCCAGTCGGAGTGAAAGCCAGTGCGTATAGTGATTGTACAGACCTAATCTCCGGAACAGATTTCAGCTCATGTAGAGGCCTTGAAGGTGACCCAAGCATTACAACAGACCCTCTACCAGATCCAGCTTATCAAACATGTATAGATGCTGGTTATTATGCTGATCAATGTAATGGTGGTCAGAATCCAGCCAATACACCAGGTTCTAGTGGTGATCAAGGGAGCGGTTCTACACCAGTTGCTCCTGCCCAATCAACCCCTAGTACTTTTAATCCTTCTAATATAGATCCATATGGAGTTAATGTCGGTACTGTTCAGCAAAATAAAAACGGCACCACCTATGGTTCCGGTGTCGCTCCTATCAGTAATTCCGGCGTAAGCTCTACTAAAGGCCTAGCACCTTATGCTACAGCTATTGTCCAGACGGGAACATTCACTATAAAAAATCCTCTTCAAGCCAATTCTGTCAGTGAACTAGTCCAGACCGCTTCACAGATATTTGCATATGTAGTGGTATTGATCGGAGTGATGGCTCTTATTTGGACTGGCCTACTATATGTCCTTGCTCAAGGTAATTCAGAGAAACTTACACAATTGAAGAAACAGCTACTCTGGATTGTGGTAGGTATAGCCATAGTTATAGGTGCAAGGATCATTATAAACATAGTGGTTACAACCCTTTCAAAGTCGGGGGCTGTCAATCAAAGTATTATTAATAACGCCTATAATGGTCTAGAAGTTAAATAAAAAGGGCATAGCCAACAAAATTATGAAAATGAAAACAAATACAAAAAAAGTGAGTATTGTTTCTTCGGTACTACTGACAATTTTATTTATAGGACTAACAATAACAACAGTTAGAGCACAGAACCAATATTCCGGTGCAGATAATCCTGGTGCAAACCCAGCCGATGTAACTGGTGCCAATGTCAACGGAGTCGATTATGGCGCCACCACTGTAGTGTCTAGCCCTACCGCAGAAACTCAATCTACGGGCGACATCAACGCCGGTAGTCAAGTTCTTCCACCAGCAGGCGGAAGTTTACTCAATATAAGTGGCAGTTTCAACTATGATAACGGTGGTTCGGGTAAAGATCTTAGATACCTCATAGCCGTGATCATCAGCTATCTAAATCAAGCAATGTTCCTGATTGTCGGTGTAGCGGTCGTTATGTTCGTATTCTATGTTGTTAAGTATTTCATAAAGCCAGCAGATGGTGCAGAGAGAAAAGAAGCTGGTACATATGTTATGTACAGCGTCCTTGGTTTCTTCATCATCATATCGTTGTGGGGTATAGTCAATATAGTGAAAAATACATTCAAACTGGACTCTAGTTCAACGAGCTTATCCGAATTCCAGAATATATTCCCATCAAGGTAATAATCCCCAGAACCCACCATTTACTTATCAGAGTGTGTTATAATGTCGTCTAGCAAGTAATATTATTAATTATTAGTCATTATCATAAAGAAAATGAAAAAATTCATCACAGTTCTCGCAGTCTTGGCTCCTTCTATAGCTATGGCCGATACTATAGTAAATGCCGATAACCTTGTCTTTACATTGACAAGATTGGGCAATGTCCTTATCGGTCTTCTTATCGCTGCAGCCGTCATATTTATCATATGGCATGCCGTTATGTTCATCTTCAAGGCTTCAGATCCAGAAGGTCGCTCAGCACACAGAACAGGAGTTTTGTGGGGTATTGTTGGTCTAGCTATCATATTGTCTATCTGGGGTTTGGTAGGAATTCTTACAAATACATTCTCAACAACAAACAATCCAAATCAAGTCGGAACACCTCCTGTGATTCCAACATATGCGCCAAATATTCAGAACAGTAGAGCAACATATTCTTATTAAAAGATGTTTAGCATCGTCTCTATAGCTCACGCCGCTGTCGATATGACACAGTTTAGTACTGTGGTCAGTCCCATCATCAGCAACATCGTCAACCCAGTGGTTTGGTTGATGTTCGCTGTGGCTACAGTTGTGTTTGTCTACGGAGTCTTACAGATGGTTATAAAAGGTAATGATCCAGAGGCACGCAAGACTGGCCAGATGAGCATACTTTATGGAGTCATCGGAATGTTCATAATGTTCTCAGCTTGGGGCATCATATATCTGATCTCAAATACAGTGAAGGGGATTTAAGTTAGGCGCAAGCGATTCCTCAAATCGTCCTGGGGAGGGCAAAGCGCAAGGTGCAAGGTGAAAAGCGCAAGGCGCAAAATAAAAACCGCACAAAGTAGATAATGTGCGGTTTTTATTTTATGTGCCGGGGAGAGGACTCGAGTCTTACAGACTCGGTACAGGTTTCGCATTCCTCCTCGTCTGTGACTCGTCGGAATATGCTCAACCTTTTCTCGTCCTCTCTCGTAAGCCGAATATTCGGCTTACTCCCATCACAAAACTCTCTTCGTTCGTTTTGTGCCGGGGAGAGGACTCGAGTCTTACAGACTCGGTACAGGTTTCGCATTCCTC
>JBAXSG010000005.1:0-49693 GCA_037130865.1 Candidatus Tayloriibacteriota bacterium
ACTATATATACACATCAATATACATTCATCCCAAGATGCCTTTCTCGATAAGATTTACAAAAAAGCTATGAAAGAGCTCAATGATTTCTATGGGATAAACTGGATACATCACATACCTACTCTGGCTGTGGTGGAAGATCGTAAAACTATCGATTTGGTGCGCGGTAAAAAAACTGAAGACTGGATGATTGGATGGATAAATACGAACACAAGAATTGTCTACATACTTGATAGGGATAATATGGAAAAAGAAAGTTGTCATAAGTACACACCGGAATCATATTATCGGCTCATTAAACATGAACTAAGCCATTGCTTTTCCTCTATAATATCAGATAGAAGTACCAGACCGGATTGGTTGTGGGAGGGTTTGGCTGGATATACTTCCGAACAAAATTTAGAGAAAAATATTCCTAAAAAATTCAAAACTTTCTTGGGATTCTACGATAAGAGCGGAATTGGCGTCTATGCCGAATCCGGATTTGCCATACAAATACTAGTAGAGAGATTTGGTAAGAAAAAATTGTTTAAACTCATCAGAAAGCTGAAGGGTATCAAATCAAGATCTGATTTTGATTCTCTCTTCAAGACTATATACGGATTCAAACCGAGTTATGCTGAGTTTAATAAGCTTCTGAAGAGATTGGTTACCAACAATAAAAAGTCATGGATATAAGACAAACGCCGGCCAGTTCAGATCAGATAGAATTAGCAAAAAAATATGCTTTGGATAAATTTACAGCAGCTGGAAGAAAAAACCACTTTCTAGATGTCTTTCAAATACTTAAAGACGAGTTCATGATTAATGACCAAAATGTATTAATTGCGGGGCTTTTACATGATACTCTAGAAGATACTTCGGCCACATATGAAGAAATAGAAAAGACTTTTTCAAAACAGATTGCGGATTTGGTAAAAGAAGTATCCCACCCTAAAAATTACACTCAGGAAGAAAAAATTGCATACTACGAAATGATTAAAAAGATATCCCCCGGAGCCAAGTCGATAAAGCTGGCTGATTTTACATCGCACCTGAGAAATTTCATCAAGATATACCAGCGTGCAGAACAGCATCTATTCCCTAAATTTGCCAATAATGACAAATATATAGCAAGCATTCGAGAATTCCTAGATAGTTGTGATGCCTCGGTGGAAAAAGATATAGTTTATGATCTGGCGAAAAAACTAGAAGTTTTGTTGTAGAACATTTGGATGGCTTAGAAGAATCAAAGCTTGGACATTATATTATTTGCTTACAAAAACTAATATAAAAGCTAAATTATGTTAGAATATAGCTATTATATTAACCCTATATCATCATGAACTCCCTCCCCCTCCTCGGTTACACACTCCTCTTCATCGCACCGATGGTGTATCAGCGCCTGCATTATAAGTTGGCGCCGCAATTCTTCTACAAGCTGGGACTGCGCAAGAGGACTGGCCTGGCTATTCATCACGCGCACTGGGGATTGGGTTGGATATTCATCTCGACTATCCTTATGATCCTGCAAACACTGGGTGCTATCCATATCGCCAGTTTCTGGTTCCTTTTGCCGGCGGCTCTTGGTTGGGGTCTATTCTTCGACGAAATCATCCCTCATCTACGTATGCCTGGAGATGATCGTACATTGGAACTCAAAATATACGAAGAAGCTGGACCAGCTACGATAAAACTGATCGCCATTATTGCCGCTATTATCTTGATCGTCGGTATTATCCTTTCGCTCGCGAAATAGCTATCTATAATACAGATTCGTAACCGAATTATAGAGAACTTGGGTTACATTCTCTTCACTCATATTTTCTGGAATCCAGAGGGGCTCGCCGACATTTACGGTGAGCTTCTTGCGTGCCATACCTTCCTCGCCGGTTATTCTAAATGAAACTGGAAGAATCGGTACTTTTGTTTTCATTTCCAGAACAGCAGCACCTCTTTTAAATGGAGCTACACCATCTTTCTTCACAATCTTACCTTCTGGATATATAACGATATTGCCGCCATTGGCGATAATATCCACGGCAGTTTTCAGATTTTCTTCCAAACCTCTTCCAGGTACAACCACAAATACTCCGAACAAAGCGTACAAAACTTTTATAACTCCGATACGAGTAAGAAAGTTCAGATGCGGATAGTCGAACTTGTCGACAGCCATAAATCGAAGCGGCAGGTGTGGTGTGAAGAACTTGAGCACTAAACGAAAAAGAAAGCTGTCATAAGAAGCGATATGGTTCGAAGCTATTATGAAAGGCTTCTGGATTTTCTTTAGATTTTCTTGGCCACTTATGGAAACCTTATATAAAGAATGAAAAAATACCCATGAAATGGGCCACATTAGAAACTGCGTAATAGCCGAAAAATAGCTCATGTGCGTATGTATTATAACACAAAAACCGCCTAGTCGTGCCTATAGGAGCGCACGGACGAGACGGTATTTATGACCATATTCTTGGTCATTTGTTCTTCTCACGAATCTCCGCAATGGATATATAGTACTGTATAGCCGGTTTCCAAGTACCGAAATCCTCATCTCTTGGTTTGAAGTAGATATACTCCTTCGGAGCATACACTTTCTTGCAAGGATCCCAGATCTCGTACCAGCCGACACTACCATGTTTTTCTATAGCGGGTTTCGTCAGAGCTTTATCTGCACACATACGAGCGTACATATTACAGCCCTCCTTTTTGATATTCTAGCGTTGCAATGTACTTTTGCCATTCATTCCATATCCAGAGGATACAGATAGCAAACGAGCCCCGTTTCCGGGACCCGCCTGTATGATTTTCTTTTTTGGCGCTAGTGGCTAGAGGTGAAAATCACAAAGGTCGATCCCGGAATGGTTTCCGAGAAGCACTAGCACGCTAATCAAATTGAACCTTTGTGAAGTTGTCATGTATGTAATGTTAGCACCAAGCGATCGTTTATTCAACTACTTTATTTACTCAACTTTATCCCCAATTCCCTAAGCTGCTCTGCGCTGACTTCTGACGGTGAATCCATCATCAAGTCCTTGCCTTCCCCGCTCTTGGCAAATGGTATAACTTCGCGGATATTTGGCTCATTCTGCAGGAGCATCATAAGTCTATCAAAACCGAAGGCCAAGCCACCATGTGGAGGTGTACCAGAAGCTAGAGCTTTCAACATATGACCGAAATTCTTTTCAATGCGTTCAGGCGCATAGCCCATGATCTCAAATACTTTCCTCAATGCCTCCGGCGTATGGTTGCGGATTCCTCCACCACCTATCTCATTGCCATTCAAAGTGATGTCATACTGCGCGGCCACGATGTCACCGATATTTTTGGCGGCCAACAAGTCAGCGATATATTCCGGCTTCGGTGCAGAAAAAGGATTGTGTGTAAATGTCCAACCTGGTTTGCCATTGGCATCTGTATCTGTCTTCTCGAAGAATGGAAAATCTATAACCCAGCCGAAAGCTAGGAGGTTTGGATCATTCTTGTCTGTGCGAAGGTCCGGCTTATCACTGCCATATTTATCCATGGCTTCCTTGTATGAAAGTCTTGGAAATGGAATCTGCTGGATCTTCTTCTCTGGATATAGAGTCTGCACGAGTTCTATGAGGAGCTTTTCATTTACAGCCATGACGTCTTCTTGAGTGACGAAGCTCATCTCAATATCGACTTGTGTGAACTCTGGTTGACGGTCACCACGTGAATCTTCATCACGGAAACATCTGGCGATCTGGAAATATCTCTCAAAGCCGCTGGCCATGATGATCTGTTTGTATTGTTGAGGCGACTGTGGAAGCGCGTAGAATTTACCCTGATCAATACGTGATGGCACTATGAAATCGCGTGAACCTTCCGGAGTCGACTTGGTCATGTTTGGAGTCTCGATCTCGAAAAAACCTTCTCTGGTGTAGAACTGACGGATGAAGAGCGCCGCTTTGTGCCTATTTATGATATTCTTCTGCATCCTGGCGCGGCGTAGATCGATATAACGATATTTGAGACGAACTTCCTCGCCAATCTCCTTACCATCGCCGCTTATATCAAATGCTGGCGTTTCTGCTTCATTTAATACAGTTATATCCAATATCTCCAGTTCAATGTTGCCATTTTGCTTATCTTTCTGAATAGATCTTTCTGGACGCTGATTTACGCGACCTTTTACAGCCACAACCCATTCTGATCGGAGTTTCGAACCAACTTCATGAGTATGCAACGCGCGCGCCAATACATCACCAGTGGCTGTTTTCGATGGTGGTAAAATAACACCCTGAACTTTGCCGGTAACATCGCGAAAATCGAAGAAAATCATCTTACCTTGATCGCGTCTGACATCGACCCAGCCTTTTATAATAACTTCTTCACCTATATGCGCAGATAAGTCTTTTATATAAATACGCGCCATGGCGTCGGTTCCGGTTTGTGAATTCATAGGGGAAATTATATACGAAAAACCCGCCTAGAGCAATCGGAGGCCAGCCTACTGGCTGGAAGCTCCGACTGCTTACTGGCGGATGAAACTGGTTTGTGTTGGCGTCAGAGGGTGACTACAACACGGCGATCACGAACATTTCTCATTGTCACTCGAAGACCGCTGTGCTGACACAAACGCCCCAGAGTGCCATAGACGATATCTTTATTACCTTTGGCTGCCTCGCTTATCACCAAGATCAGCCCACCCAACGTCATTACTTTCTTACTTCGTGTCATGTGACTACCCCCCACTTTCTTGGTTTTACTGCGTTTAACTGCGTTCTGCTCCTTGTACATTCAATAGTATGCTACTGCGATTATTGTTATCTGTCAAGAGACCACGGAACAAGGTATCCCCGCGCAAAATCGCGCAAGTCCACGCAAGGTGTTATAATTGCGGACATAAGATGATCACAAACCTCTATTCAATACCACTCTGGATAACGGCTATATTTACCGCCAGTCTAGCTACGGTGACATTTTGGGGTAGCAAGAAATTTTCTACTCACGCTTTTGCTTTCAGTATATACATGGTGACTATACATACAGCCATTGCGGCTTTTTTCTTATTTGAAAAAGATTTCAACCTAGAGAATTTCGGTATACGGTTACATTTCTTCGTCAGCATAATCGTAGCGACATCTATATTTTACTTCATAAAATCGCTTACAGAAGACAAAAGACCTAACAATTGGATAGCCACTCTACTGATCATAATATCTGTTATCTCTTTTTTCCTGATCTTCTTCACAGACCTGATAACAACCGGACCAGTAGCTCTAAAAGGTATACCTGCTGGTATGACTTGGGGTTGGGGTTTTGGACCATATTCATACGTTTTTTATGTCTGTTTCTTCATATTCTATGCTATTGGAGCAAAATTGTTGAAAGAGGCATACAAGACGGCAACAGATCCAGATGTGAAAAAAGATATCAGGAATATGATCGTCGGTTTGATAGTCGGCGTGCTTTCACCTGTCATATTCAATATGGCTTTGCCACAGATCGGTATATATGATCTGGCATGGATAGGTCCAACTGCGGCCATATTCTGGGTATCATTGATCGCATACTCTATCATCCACCACCACCAGATGAGTGTGCGTGTAGTCGTAACAGAAGTCTTGATCATCGGCATGACTATAGCCGCTTTCATAAACATATTCCTAAGCGAAATATTAGGCGTCGCTGGTCGCATATTTATATTTGCAGCGTTCACTGTGCTTGGAACAATCATCATCAAAGATGCTTTGCAAAAGGCAGAGCAGCAGGAGTTATTGAAAGGTCTAAATGAAAATCTCACAGGTAAAGTGGAGGAACAAACAAAAGAGATTCGAGCTTCATATCAAGTCGAGCGCAATGCTCGCCTAGAACTAGAAAAGGTGGATGAGGCCAAGAACCAATTCATCTTGATAACTCAACACCACCTACGCACTCCTATAACCAGTATAAAATGGCAGATGGAATCAATATTAGGTGGTACTTATGGAGTGATAAGTCCAGAATTGAAAGGGGCTATGAGCGATATGGGAGAATCTGTCAGTCAACTCAATCATCTCATAGATAATCTGTTGAGTATTTCTTCACTACGATCTGGCATAGAGACATTGAACAAATCCCCTATCGGACTGAAGACAGTAGTCGAAGATATTATCCGTGAATTGCAAAAAAATATAGATCGCAAACACATAACCTTACATCTCCCTCTATCAAAAGAAGTTTGGACAGCTGTATCTGTCGACAAGGATCGTATGCGTGAAGCACTCTTCGTGATCATAGAAAATGCCGTACGATATAACATCGAAGGTGGTTCTATCACTATCGCTGGACGCTCGACAGAAAATACTTTTGAATTGACCGTAGAAAACACTGGTGCTGAGCTTTCTTCAGAAGACAAAAAGAAGATATTCAGTGAATTGTTCTATAGAAGTAGTCAGGCCCAAACAGCACATCCAACAGGCATGGGTATAGGTCTTTCGATGGCACAGGCCATCATAGAGGCCCACAAAGGCACTATATCTCTAGGTTCTAGAAAAGAAGGGGGTGGTGTAAGAGTTGTCGTGACATTGCCTTACTAACTAAATCTCTATAATACTTGATTGAGTGATAAGTAGAGTAGAAGTTGTAGCTGTACTACCAGGACCAGTATTGTTTTTACAATTTAGAGTAAGTGTGTAAGTCCCTGGAGCTTTGTCTCCTGTAAATAATCCTGTCTGTATACCAGAGGCACCAGTTCCCCAACCTGACCAAGCACTGGAAGTTGTACATGACGTATATGCTTGTTTATTCCAAGCAATATCAAATGATGCTCCTTTTGGAATCCTCAAGAACTGACTAAAACCTTTTGTACCACTTGATGCTCTGAGACGCAAAGATATACTTCCATAATCTGGCACAGAGTTGTTGACTGGGTTATTGACTATAAGAAGCGGGCTGCTAGTTGCAACTACAACTGGACTATTTGCTGTACCACACTTATTGTCGCAATACACAAAAGAACCATTGTTGAGATTTGCAGAAAAATCTATCCAGCCATTTACACCACTATCCCAAGAAAATCCTCTGAAATATCCAGTGGCTTTGTCTATAGATAATCCTCGAGAACCATTCAAGAAACCAGTCGGAAAGAAAGATCCAGAAGCGAAGTCGGCCAATCTGATCCAGCCATCCCAACCATCTGTTCTACTAGTCATAGATGAGCAATTGCCAGACACTGTACCGACGCAAGCTCTAGCCCAACCAGAAACATATCCGGTATCCACACTTAGGCTGGCATTACCACCACTACCTGGAAAACTAGAGAGGCCTCCGAACTTAATCCAACCAACATTTGCAGACCAGGCATAGCCGAGTATTTCGCCATCATCTAAGACATAAACTTTGTAAGGTCCTCCGCCAGCACCAATATCGCTAGAATTGAAACTAATCCAACCAGTATTCGAAGACCAAGCCCATCCATGCAAATCATAAGGACCGGATGTTTGTGCATCGGCTCTTTGATACTTCACAGCAAAACCTCCGACCACAATGACACAGAGGATCATGAATGCTATAGAGAATATGTATTTTTTTTTCATTGAATTATTGATTACATATACAAACCGAAGAATATGCTGCGTTTTGCCAATTACACGTCAGAAGATAACTCTCAGAAGGAGATATATCCGCACCTACACATTTACTTTGTCCTCCACATCTAGTAGCACATGTCTGTGAGGTATTGGCTGCTGCTGTTCTGTAAGTGCCGCCACTAGAACCACCACTTGACCGTAGCTTGCAACATGTCATCTGAGCAGATACGCAAGCACCACCTGGGAATCTAAGACCAGTAGTGTTGCCAACCATTACAAAATTTGTTGGACACATACCCTGTGCAACAGACCCCGAACAAGCACCGCCTTCGGTATAGGCAATCGTTGTACAATTTCCATAATCTATCGATGCACCACCACCTCCTCCAGAACTCACTGCAGCTGCACCCCATCCGACAGTGCCATCACTGTCTAAAGCAGTAAGAACAGATCCTGGTGTAACTGAACCGGCAGACCATGTCGGATTGAAGAGAAGGTTGCTTAAGCCAAGAAGACCTGATTTGGCTTGAGGAGCAGTGCTGACATTTAAAGGTGCCGCAACATTATTTCCTGGTGGTGTAGCTGTAGGAGCTGACCAGCCTGATGATTGAGCTAGAACAGAGAGAGCTGAAGCTCCGAGTAGAGCACCTATGGCTATGGCCGTAAAAGTCAGAGATTTTTTCATTTATATAATTTAGATTTACTTATAATACACGCTAAGTATACCACCTAGTCTATATACTTAACAAAACATCGTGTGGATATGTTATTGGCGTGGCCAGTCAGTGACCATCAGTAGATTATTTGCGCCTTCATTTGGAAGACTTCCCCAAATCTCTTCTGTAATATATGGCATAAATGGATGCAAGGCTGCAACCAACTTTATCAGAGTATCAAGCAAAAACTGCTGACGTGAACTTTTTTCTGGAGAATCAGGTGCGCCATTTGCGACGATTCCAAGCCCAACGATCTTCTTGCTTTCTTCGAGGATAACATCGGCTAGACGATGCCATGCGTATTGGTAAAGTTTGTCACCAGCCAGATAGTAACGGAAATTATCCATATCTGAAGTTATATCTTTAAGTATTGCGGAGAATTCATCATGCAGAACCAAGTCTGCTTTCGTGTAGCCGCCAGACTTTTCAGCAAAATCGGCGTCATACTTCACACCTTCCGTTGAAGCCAAGACAAATCTAGTAATATTCCAAAGTTTATTTGCAAAAAGCTTGTAAGCCTTGATCTTATCCTCACCTATCTTGCTGTCATTGCCTGGACCAACTCCGATAATAAGCGACATTCTCACAGCATCGGCGCCGTATTTGGCTATCATATCAAGTGGCTCGACATTGTTTCCTAGAGACTTACTGATCTTGCGACCTTGAGCGTCGCGGACAAGTCCATGGAAATAAACCATCTTAAATGGAACCTCGCCGAGAATATATGTGCTCATCAGGATCATACGCGCCACCCAGAAGAATATTATGTCCCAACCGGTCTCTAGAATAGTCGTCGGATGGAATTCACGCATCTTGGCGAACTCTTTTTCATCTGGCCAACCAAGTGTAGAAAATGTCCACAGACCAGAAGAGAACCATGTATCCAATGTATCTTCATCTTGCTTCCAACCTTCCTTCTCTGCATTTTTAGGCGGGTTAATATCGCAGAAGATCTCCTGCGCTCCACTTGCGCCTTGCGCCTTTCCCTTTGCGCCTTCTCTGTACCAAACCGGTATGCGGTGTCCATACCAAATCTGTCTCGATATGCACCAATCACGTAGATTATCTATCCAATGAAAATATACTTTCTCAAATCTGTCTGGAACCATTTTTGTTTGACCGGACTCGACAGCGGCATGCATCAATTCTTTCAAGGTGACTTCTTTGCCAGCGTGTGTGCCCTTATCCGCACGGAACTTTTTGTTAACAGCCACGAACCATTGAAGTTTAGGCAAAGGCTCAACAACTCCGCCAGTCCTTTCAGCCAAAGCGATGTTGTGTTCTATATCTTCTTCTTTTTCGAGTAAGCCCTCCGCGCGCAACCAAGCCACAACAGCTTCGCGAGCTTCAACGACTTTTTTGCCTTTTATAGTATCAAGACCAACTATCATCTTTCCAAATTCATTTATGACTTGTCTGAGCGGTAGACTGTTTTTCTGCGACATTTCCCAGTCGATGGCGCTGTGAGCTGGAGTAACTCCGAGCGCACCAGTACCAAATTCGCGCTCGACAGAAATATCGCCGATCACGCGCAGCTTTATTGGTTCACCAGCGAAGACCGTCTCGAACTCCTTTCCGATATATTTCGCATAGCGAGGATCTTCTGGATGCACAGCAATAGCTGTATCACCAAGTTTAGTTTCTGGTCGAGTCGTAGATATGGAGATCGGAATATCCTTTGAATATTTAAATGTATACAGCTTCGTCTTGCGCGTCTCATAAACTATCTCGTCATCGGAAATTGTAGTCTGTCCTTTCGGATCCCAATTCACAACACGAAAACCGCGATATATGAGACCGTCGTCGTACATTTTCTTGAAAGCCGTGCGCACAGCAAGATTGCGTTTCTCATCTAGTGTAAATGCTTCGCGTGACCAGTCTATGGAACAACCCATTTTGCGAACTTGCTTAACGATAACATCATGACTCTCTTGAGCAAATTTATCGATACGCTTCAAAAGTTCTTCACGACCAAGATCGTGACGTGACTTACCTTCTTTCTTCTGAATATCTTTCTCCACCTTCGCTTGAGTAGCGATAGCTGCATGATCAGTTCCTGGCAACCAGAGCGTACGCTTGCCAGTCATACGCGCGTAGCGAACCATTATGTCCTCAATAGCCAACATCAGAGCCGAACCCATATGTAGAGTTCCGGTAACATTTGGTGGCGGCAAAACTACAGAAAATGGCTCACCTTTCTCGAAACGTTTCGGTAATTTATCTGGATTGAAAAAACCGCTCTTTTCCCAAGTGTCATATATGCGATCCTCTGTCTCATTTGGATTGTAGGGTTTCAGGAATTTATCGTTCATGCACGAAATGATAGCAAAAAAAGAAGTATTTTGTAATAGCACTATAACCACAACAAAAAACACCCCACCGTGAGGCGGAGTGCTTTTTGCTTTAACCGGCGATTATGCGCGGCTAACGTTCTTAGCAGAAGGACCCTTTTGGCCATCGACTACTTCGAAAGTGACGGCATCACCGACATTGAGTTCGGTAAATGAAACGCCAGACAAATCGTTTGAGTGGAAGAAAAGGTCTTTTGCCTCGTTTTCACGAGAAATAAAACCGAATCCCTTATCTGAAACGAGAGTTTTGATTGTTCCTTTCATGAGAATAGATGTTAGATATAAATTTTGAGAATTACCCCAAATGCAAAGAAAATTCGACAACGCTTTCTTAGATAACTAGGATAACATACCTGATAGGAATTTGTCAAGGGGCTACTCGGACAGGTGCGGGATTATTCCTCCAATGCCGCTTGTGCAGCTGCGAGGCGTGCTACTGGCACGCGGAATGGTGAGCAGGAGACATAAGTCAAACCGATCTTGTGGCAGAACTTTACGCTGGCAGGATCGCCGCCGTGTTCACCGCAAATACCCATCTTCATACCAGGTCTTGTGGCGCGACCCTTTGCAACAGCGATCTTCATAAGCTCTCCGACGCCGGTCTGATCGATAGAGGCAAAAGGATTCATCTTTATGATTTCATTTTCTTGATAAGGACCGATAAATGAACCGGAGTCATCGCGGCTCATACCGAGACAAGTTTGTGTGAGATCATTTGTACCGAAGCTGAAGAACTCGGCGGTCTCGGCGATAGCATCGGCTGTGAGCGCACCGCGAGGTATCTCTATCATGGTACCGACATGGTATTCCAATTTTACTTTCTTCTCGGCCATAACTTCCTTCGCCACGCGATGTACGACTGCAACCTGCAAGTCTAACTCTCTCTTGAAACCGACGAGTGGGATCATAACTTCCGGCTTCACTTTGATACCGGACTTCTGGACTTCAGCGGCGGCTTCGAATACGGCGCGAGCTTGCATCTCGGATATCTCTGGATAGACGATACCTAGACGACAACCGCGGAAACCGAGCATTGGGTTAAATTCATGGAGTTCTTCAACGCGTGCCTGAATCTTCTCGACAGCGACGCCGAGCTTCTTGGCTAAATCTTTCTGTGCACCGGCTTCATGTGGCAAAAATTCATGCAAAGGTGGATCGAGGAAACGGATAGTGGCTGGAAAACCTTTCAAGGCCTTGAATATGCCGACGAAATCCGACTTCTGATATGGCAATAGTTTTGCCAGAGCTTTCTTGCGATCTTCGAGATTGTCCGCGAGGATCATTTCGCGCATAGCATCTATGCGATCACCTTCGAAGAACATATGCTCCGTGCGAGTAAGACCGATACCGGTTGCACCGAAAGCGATTGCGTTCTGGGCCTGTTCAGGAGTATCAGCGTTCGTACGAACTTGAAGCTTGGTGACTTTGCTACACCATTCCATAAGTGTCTTATACATCTTGTAGATTTCGCTCTTGGCTGGCGCTAGCGACTTTTCCACGAGCACTTGAACAATCTCTGAAGCGGCAGTCTTGATCTGACCTGGATATACTGTGCCGGCGGTTCCATTTATAGATAGAAAATCTCCTTCTTTGTAAGTCTTACCACCAACGGTCAAAGTCTTAGTATCGTAGTCGATAACGAGAGCGGCTACTCCACAGACACAAACTTTTCCCATCTGACGAGCAACGAGAGCGGCATGCGAGCTAACTCCACCTTTCGCTGTGAGGATACCTTCGGCGGCGATCATACCACGCAAATCTTCCGGAGTAGTTTCGGCACGAACGAGGATAACTTTTTCACCTTTCTTCGCGGCGAGAACTGCGCGCTCTGCGCTCAAGTACATCTTTCCAGAAGCGGCACCTGGTCCTGCTGGCAGACCTTTAGCTATAACCTTGGCGGCCTTTTCGGCCTTCACATCGAAAATCGGAGCGAGAAGCTGATCGAGCTGATCGGCTGGATTGCGAGCTATCGCCGTCTTCCAATCAATGACGCCTTCCTTCACCATATCCATAGAGAATTTGAGAGCAGCCATGGCGGTGCGCTTACCATTGCGAGTCTGGAGCATGAAGACTTTGCCTTCTTGGATAGTGAACTCGAAGTCCTGAACGTCCTTGAAACGCTTCTCGAGTATGCCGCGAATATCGTTCAACTCTTTGAAAGCCTTCGGCAAATGATTTATAAGTTGCGCGACTGGTTCTGGTGTACGAACTCCAGCGACCACATCTTCGCCTTGTGCGTTTATGAGGAATTCACCATAGAACTCCTTCACACCATTTGCAGGATTGCGGGTAAATGCAACGCCAGATCCGGACTGATTGCCGGTATTTCCATAGACCATGGCTTGTATATTCACTGCGGTTCCCCATTCTGAAGGAATATTATACTTGCGACGATAGACGATGGCGCGATCATTCATCCAAGAACCGAAAACTGCGCCAGTAGCACCCCAAAGTTGCTTCCAAGGATCTTGTGGGAATTCTACTCCAGTGCGCTTCTTGATGAGAGCCTTGAAACGCTTAACAAGCTCTTTCAGGTCAACAACATCGAGCTTAGTATCTTCCACATCTTTGTGGTGACGTTCATGTTTCAATGCATCTATGACCACTTCAAATGGTTCATGGTCTTCATTTGCGGCTTTCTGCACACCCATAACGACGTCGCCGTACATTTGCACAAGACGACGATAACAATCCCAAGCGAAGCGTTCATTCCCTGTAGCCTTGGCGAGGGCCAAGACGGAATCATCGTTCAAACCGAGGTTCAAGATAGTGTCCATCATACCCGGCATAGAATCGCGCGCACCAGAACGAACCGAGACGAGAAGCGGCATAGCCGACTTGTCGCCAAACTTGGTTCCCATGATCTTCTCAATAAATGTCATACCCGTTTTCACTTCAGCTTCCAAACTCTTCGGATATATCCTCTTATTGTCATAATAGTAAGTACAGACTTCTGTAGTCATTGTAAATCCTGGAGGCACTGGCAAACCGATACGGCTCATCTCTGCCAAGTTTGCTCCTTTGCCACCCAAAAGTGGTTTCATGCTGCCATTACCATCTGCTTTCTTGTCACCGAACACGTAAACGTACTTCGCCGCATTCGCGGACTTTGTATTTTTTTTCATAGTGCGAACTATTGTACTATAAAGTCTTTATCCGCGCCAGATATATTCTGTATTGTCTGCTATAGACTAAAGGAAATATTACTAGTAAAATTATGTCAGATCAGTTGGGAGGTACCCATAGATGGACTATCGACTAGATCGCTTTCTAGCGATTCCCTGTTCGAGAAATTCCATAGGCAGCTCATCAAAACCTGTCAACCAAACCTCACCAGTCAATCGTTGCTGATTTTGAATTCCGATAAAACTCGCGTATCGGAATGAGTGGTCCTCTCAACCGAACCCCAGGACAAGTCGTCCTGGGGTATCCTTATTTTTTTGAGGCTCGAGATAACTTATAATCTTCTCGCCACATAAGTATGAATCCAGATATAGTACCGATAAATACAGACAGGACTAGCAATCCAAGATGAAGTATTGGATCTACTATATTATACATATCTTGAAAACAGTTTGATGTAGATATCAAGCAGAGAAAAGACACGATGATAATAGTAGAAACTATCATCAAAATCTCTAAAACCACTACTGTGACAATCGTAGCTCTCAAGCATTTTTTAAATAATTTACTGCTTCTATTCATTTGAGTTAAGAATACCACATATGTTCACTATTAAATGAAATCAATACGTTTAAGGTGATCCACAGAACCATTCGTCATTTTAGTAATAAACTCTATATCGGTCTCAAGTATCTTCTTCTGCTTAAAAAGCAGCTCCAATATAGGAATGCTCAGAATACTTAACTTGTCAGCCGCCTGGATTATCTTTCCTTCTCTTGTGGTGGCAACCGAACCGGTACCATGGTTAAGAACACAATCCTCTATTACTGGGGACAATATATATCCTTCTTTAATAAGAAGATCGATACTGTATTTGGCGTGACCAGAGACATCAACACTCTTACCAATATCATGAACCCATGATGCGATTATCAAATCATCCACATTGACATTTGCGCGCTTTCCCAGTAAAGATGCAATTTCTACAACAGCGTTTGTGTGGATTATGTTAAATTCCTGTTCCTCCTTATCCTTCAGTCCTCCTAGATATTTTAGAGCAAGTTTTTTTGCACTTTCTGGATTTAGTTTGATCATTAGCATATTGTACCAGATGTAAGAAGTGTTACCAAAATTTTGTGAGCTTACAGAGTCTGGAATGGAACACTGTTGAAGCCACTTTATTGAAATGGAAAGAGGTGTTTAGTAGAGTGGCTATGCCCTACTGATGTTCACAACGTTCACCCAGTAGGTGATTGTGCTCAATCACATGTTCACCAGGTGTGACCCCATAGGCCGATTTCAGAACTGGCCGAAAAAAATGAATACATCGGTCTAGCCATTGAAAAGCTAACATCCATTTTAGTCTAGTGCGATTTTTTGAACTTTTTTAGATTAGAGATTTTAAGTATTTTTTGTTATATTTACTAGATGTTAAGTGTCTTCAGTTTAGTTGTTGGAATTATAGGTGCCGTAGCTCTATTTTTGTTTAGTGTTATTTCTTTTGGTAAAGAAATTAAGAACGCGGCAGGATATCATATAAAGTCCTTCTTATCGCATATTACTTCTAACCCTGTAAAAGGAGTTATTTTTGGTGCTATATCAACAGCTATTTTACAGTCTAGCTCAGCGACATCCGTTCTTATTGCCAGCTTGGCAGATACTGGCATGATTTCTTTCTATAATACTTTGGGTCTCATTTTTGGAGTAAACATAGGAACAACGATTACTTCTCAGTTGGTTGCTTTTGATGCAATGTCCGTATCTCCCTTTATAATTTTGTTTGGACTTTTGATACATTTTTGGGGAAACGGTTTCAAGAAATATGGCAAAACAATAATATATTTTGGTCTTTTGTTTTTCTCTATATATCTAATCTCACTCCTTACATCTCGCGTAGATCAAGAATTACTAGGCTCATTCCTTTCAATTACATCAAATCCATTTGTTGCAATTTTGATAGGAGTTCTTGCTTCTATAGTCTTCCAATCAAGTAGTGTGGTTTCTGGTATCGTCTTGGTCTTAGTAGGGCTTGGACATATAGATCTGGCTCAATCCGTTGGCCTAATTTTAGGGGCCAATATAGGAACAACCTCAACAGTAATAATAGCTTCAATGACAATGGGTAAAGAAGCTAAGAAAGTGGCTTTGTCACATTTTATGTTCAACTTTTTGGGTGTCTTGATACTACTACCATTCTTGGGTTTCTTTTATAAAATTGTTCAATATTTTGACGGAGACATTGTTCATCAAGTGGCTAATATACATTTAATATTTAATCTCGCCTGCGCCTTCATATTTTTGCTAGCAATAAAACCTTTTTCTATACTTATAAATCGTATTATTAAATAAAAAATGATTTACCTTAACAAATATCCCAAGATAACAATCTTGCTTGCTGTATACATTGTTGTTTTTTTCACTTTCTCTTTTAGCCAAATCATCATAGAAAATATCCTTTCTACATTATCCGTGCTTGGCATCTTTATTTCTGGTGCGATGTATACGTATTCTTTTACGGCAAGTGTTGGAACGGGAGCTTTCCTAATTCTGGCGAAATTATATAGTCCTATCCTATTAGCTATCGTTGGTGGTATTGGCGCAGGCATTGCCGATGTTTCCATCCTAAAATTTTTGGAAAGATTTGGATTTTCCAAAGAATTGGACAGTTTTTCAAAAGAAGGATGGTTTGTCTCTATTTGCAATAAGATGCCATTTTTAACATCAAAGACATTCTTAAATATTGCTGGAATATTAACCCTTGCATCGCCATTACCCGATGAGATCGGTGTTATTTTGATTGAAAGGGGTAAATCTATTTCACCTAGGTATCTTTTTATACTTGGTGTAGTAGCTAACGCAGTTGGGATTTATACAATAACAAGTATTTTTAGTTCGTAGATAGTAGTTATCAGACATACGAAATTTACAACGTTCACAACATTCACCAGATGTGACTCTACGGGGAGTCGAACCCCGATTCCAGCCTTGAGAAGGCCGTGTCCTAACCATTAGACGATAGAGCCATTAAATAACGGACTCGCACACTATACTGATAAAATCACCTTTTTTCAAGCCACTCTTTCTCTTGGCGTACTAGTAGCTCGCCAGCACGCATTGACTCGCGCAAGAGTGCTGCGGATACGCGTTCCATGCGTGTTGATTGGGAACCTTTCACCAAAATCATGTCGCCAGCCATAACTATAGATGATAGGTATTTTCCAGCATCGACAGAAGAATCAAAACAGTGAATATTCTCCTGCTTCATACCGCCAGTCACAGCGCCTTCTACTAAAGACATTTTCGATCTCTGACCAACGGTGACTAGAATATTCGCTACATTGGCAACACTCAAACCGACTTTACGATGTTCATCTGCTGCGTATTTACCAAGTTCCATCATATCGCCAAAAGCGACAATCTTACGACCGGATGTCTTTGCACGATTCAATGCCTCCAATGCCGACAAAGCCGCATCTGGTGACGAATTGTAGGTGTCGTCTATCAGAGTTGAACCATTTATTCCAGCAATTATATTCATACGACCACGCGGTGCTTCATATTCATTTATTCCATCTATAATCCTACTCAAAGCCATTCCTTTCGCTTTACCGACGGCGACAGCAGCCAGTAGAGGATAAGTGTAAGTACTACCTAGAACACCATTAAGCTTTATTGTCTCCGTATTTCCATCCATAGATAATTTAAATGAAATGCCGGCCAAAGATCCATTTTCTGTATAATTGAAATCTATGTCAGTTCCGCGCACATCTGCTTTTTCGACAGTTCCATAGCTGATAACTTTACCATTTCCCAAACTCATCACTTTTGCATCATCAGCCAACAATACCAATGTTCCATCATTTTTCACCGCTTGTGCCAGATATGCTTTCTCCTTGAATACATCCTCTGGTGAAGGAAAAAACTCCACATGTACTGGAGTATCACTGACTCTAGTCATAACGACAATATCTGGATGAAGCCATTTTGTAACACGCTTGATATCACCAGGATGATCAGCACCGATCTCAAGCACTAAACAATCTGGATATTCTACTCGCCACATTATAAGTTCAAGACCTTGCAATATATTACGAAACCAACCACCAATATCCTTCCAAGCATTTGGTACTCCGATGATAGTCAATGGCAATCCAATCTCACTATTGAAACTCTTCTCACTCTTGCGAGTGTATCTACTAGCGTGTTTGATGACCGAATATATAGCGTCTTTTGTTGAAGTCTTCCCTACACTACCAGTGACAGCAATCACAAAAGGCTTATACTTCGCGATTATAATCCGCGACTCCCAGATGAGTATTGATATAACTATTTTCTTGAATGCTTGCATTTTCTTCTTTACCTATCCGGTGGGATGTTGTAGTAGTTTATCAGAAAACCAGCAATCTCGTCGAATGGCTCCGTCAAAGTCTCTGAAGCGTACTTAGCATCTTTCGGCCACACCTGATAAAGGAAAACAATGTAGCGAGGATTGTAGGCTGGAAAATATCCGAAGAATGAGTGGAGGTATCTGTCAGAATAATATCCGCCATTTGTATGATCAGCGATCTGTGCGGTTCCAGTCTTGGCAGCGACACTATAGTTATTCCTCTTTATGGCTCCTTGTTTCAAAGCCGTATCCACAACTGCAACTAGCATCGTAGTAACATCTTCCACTGTCTGTTTTTTCAAGACAGGTCCAACTTTCACTGGATCTATAGACTTACTAGTACCATCGTCGTATTCAATCTTCTTCACGAAGTGTGGCTGTACCAGATATCCACCACTCGGTAGAACTGAGAGTGCGCGAATCATCTGTATTGGTGACACCGCAACTCCTTGGCCATAGGAGGCAGTGGCTACATCTATATCTTTTCCAGACTTCAGATTTCCAATAAGTCCGGCGGCTTCGTTTGGTAGATCTACTCCAGATTTTTGACCAAGACCAAAAGATTTGAAATATGAATACACAGCAGTAGCTCCAGCTCTCAAGGCCACTGTCGCCGCTCCGACGTTTAGAGATTGGCTCAAGATCTGCTGCATAGGTATCACTCCACGGGCTTTTCCATCATAGTTAGATATCTTCTTATTATTCAATGTCATAGTACCAGTATCATCATAAGTAGAATCAACTTTTATAACACCAGTGTCCAAACCGACAGACATGGTCAATGGCTTCATAATCGAACCCATTTCATATACATTTTCGACCAGAGGATTGGAAAGGACACTTATATCTTTCATCTTCGTAATATCATTTGGATCAAAAGAAGGTAGAGATACAGCGGCGATGACTTCACCAGTTTTTGGATCCATGACTATGCCACCAATCTCATCTGGATGCCAAGTAGAGACAGTCTGTTCAAGAGTCTTCTCAACAAAGGAATCTACTGTCGGTTCTATAGTCGTTATGACATTGCCTTTATTTTTCTCACCACTACCAACAAGTGTCTGGCCGATACCAGAAAAGATAGTCGCAAACATATTGGCACTGGAGCCCAAACTCGCCCTGTTCAAAACATCCTCATACGATCTCTCCAATCCATAGCGTCCTTCAACGGAAGAGTTAGTTGTTGTAGATTTTGATTGACCGATAATACCAATCGTCTGCGCAGACATATTTCCAGCAGGATATGAACGCCATGTCTCTCTTGTAACATTTATACCTGGAATATTTAAGTTGCCGATAGATTGGGCAATATCATCTATAACATGATGTGCCAGTTCTTCATAATGATCTCCTGATTTTCCAGCTCTCCTTATGAAATCCGTGTGATCAAGCTTGATATATTGAGACAATATCTGATAGGCCTGCTCCGGCGCATTTACAGCCGTTGGGTTCATATAGACCAGATAACCTTCAGAAACGGTAGCACCAGCGACGTTGGTATCATCTTTTGAACTCATAAAAATAGTGCCTCGATCAAACAGAGACACTGCCGGCTTCACATATTGCTTATCAGCTTTGGCGGCATAAGCAGATCCATTTACTATCTGTATCAAATACAAAGATGAGGACAGAGCAAACGCTCCGCACAATATAGACACTCCCACGATTCGTAATCGGACTTTTTGTTTAGAGTTCATGTCCAGACAATGCTACGCTCCCAAGCGATGCTGGAGAAGAGATGTAGGCGCTCACTTTTCCTTGGCTTAGACCGTAGGTTTTTAGATTGCTGGGAGTTGCTGCACGAGAAATACTCAAATATTGCGTGTCGAGAGAACCAACCGTGCTGGATAATGAGGCAACCTGTTTCTCTGTATTCTCTAGAGCAATAGTGGCAAAAACTGTTTTATATATATTCACTCCATACAATATAGCCAAAAATGCACACAATCCGAAAATGGTCGCTGTTATATGAGCTCTATAATCATTTGCTATGTTGTATGTTTGTGCTATTGCTTTTGCCATTTTTTTGTTAAATTGTGAATCGTTTCTTTATTAAATATTTTTCTCTATAACTCGTAACTTAGCGCTTCTTGATCTTGGATTCTCCGCTATCTCTTGATCTATCGCTGTAACAGGCTTCTTTGTCAAAATAGTTGCTGACTTTCCCGCCACATCCTTAAAATAATTCTTCACTATTCTGTCCTCTAAACTATGAAATGAAATGACTGCCATCCTTCCTCCTGGTGCCAAACGCTCGAACCCTTTCATCAAACCTTCTTCCAGTGCCTTGAGCTCATCATTCACCGCTATACGTAGAGCTTGAAATGTCTTTGTGGCTGGATGGATCTTGCTTTTGCCACCAAACCCTCGACTTATAAAAGGAACTGCTGACTTCACTATCTCCGCTAACTCCATTGAAGTCTCTATACTCTTCTTCTCTCTATATCTAACTATCGCCTTCGCTATCCTTCTCGAAAAACGATCTTCTCCATAAGCAAATATTACATTTGCTATATCTTCTTCTTTCCAACCGTTGACGATGTCTTTCGCTGTAAATGGATGCTGCGCCGGATCTCCCATAGTCATAAATAACGGCTCATCTTTCTGAAATGTGAATCCCCTGCCAGAATTTTCGAGCTCATCGGACGATATCCCCAAGTCGAGCAAAATCATGTCCACCTTGTCTATTCCGTGCTTATCCAAAACTTTGTCTAGATTGCGGAAGTTTTCATTTTCCAAAATGACTGTGCCTGATTTTGCTGTGGAAGTTATTGCGGAAAATATTTTCCTCGC
Source organism: Candidatus Tayloriibacteriota bacterium (assembly GCA_037130865.1). Lineage (GTDB taxonomy): Bacteria > Patescibacteriota > Minisyncoccia > Phycocordibacterales > PALSA-1337 > C7867-002. The sequence goes on from JBAXSG010000005.1 coordinate 20,883, forward strand.
TCGCTCTATCGCTTCTGGGTCTTGATCCAAGCCGATGATATTCAATATCTCGCCTCGAGTTTCGAAAGTTTTCAACATCGCACGAGTATGTCCTGCACCACCAAGTGTGCCATCGAGATACCAAAGTGCATTTGCATCTTGCGATTCACTTGCGCCTTGCGCCTTGCGCTTTGCGCCTGCGAACGCCTCTACTACTTCATGTAAAAGAACTGGTTCGTGAACACTTTCACTTTCCCCTTGCGCCTTTCCCTTTGCGCCTCCTATTATCATATGATGCCAGCCGAACTCAACTTCTCAGCTAATGCATCGGTCTTCTTCGAGTATTCACCGCGGAAAGCATCCCATGCTTTTGCCTCCCACATCTCCACTCGATTCACGACGCCGACGATGACTACTTTCTCTGACAAACCTGCGTACTCTCGCAAATGTTCCGGGACCAACATGCGTCCGGAAGCATCAACCTCTACTTCAACCGCTCGACCAATGATCAAGCGATTGAAATTTCGGTTGTCCGCCTGAAGTACTGACTGGGAACTGCCACGCGACAAACGTTCGGCAAACTCTTTCCATTCCTTCATAGTGAACACGAAGAGACAATTATCTATCCCTGGTGCGATCACTACTTTGGCGCCCATTTCCTTGCGGAACTTGGCGGGAAGAGACGTCCTCCCTTTGTCGTCGATAGTGTGGCGATTTTCTCCTATCAGCATATGCCCGCGAAATGAAGATAGAACGGATCTTTTAAGACAATGTAAAATTATTTAAAAGTTGTCCATCTGCTACTTCATCCCACTTGGTTGTAAGTATATCCCACTTTATGGTTTTTGTGTACAAGCATCAAAAAAGCCTATCTGTGGATAAGCGGTGGATAACCCAAGGGCTATATATCTAAGTATGAAAATACTATTTCTTCGGCCTGACAAACGGAAATAGTTGAACTTCACGCAAAGGCTTACCTGCCAAAACTGCAAACAGTCTCTCGCCGAAACCGAAACCGCAAGTTGGTGGCATGCCGTGATCTAGCATCTCTACGAATTCCCAGTCTGGCATCATAGCTTCAGTATCGCCTTTCTCCAGAAGCTTGCGCTGCTCTTCAAAACGTCTTCTTTGATCGATCGGATCATTGAGCTCTGAATAACCACGACCAATCTCACTTCCAGCAATGATCGGTTGGAACATTTGCACCGTGTCTGCGATTTGCGCCTTTCCCTCATCGGCTAAGTTACTTTTCGCCAATGGAGCAACTATAGTCGGATGATTCACTAAAAATGCAGGACCGGCGATATTCTTGCGGCAATATTTCCAGAGTGTATCGATGAAGCGTTCATGATTTGCACCTTCATAAGAAACACCGATTTCTTTGAGTTTGGCTAGTAATTCACTGTCGGTGGCTATGTGTATATCTATGCCTGTCTGTCTCTTTATTTCCTCGGAATAATCTATAAGTTTCCATTCGTCAGCCAAATCAAAATCAAAACCGCGAGCTGTAAACTTCGTCTTACCGAAAACTTCTAGAGCCAATTTGCGATAGAGTTTGATGACTAGTTCCATACCATCTTTGTAGTCGGCATAAGACCAGTAGAATTCCAGATTTGTAAACTCCTGTGCGTGCTCTGGACTGGTACCCTCGTTTCTATAAGCACGGCCAATCTCAAAAGTCTTCGGGAATCCGGCTGCCATAAGACGCTTCTGCCAAAGTTCTCCTATAGAAATACGCAGAAAGACATCCATATCATAGTCATTCAAATGTGTCCTGAAAGGTGTTGCCTCCGCACCACCGGTCGTCAATTCCAGAGTCGGGGTTTCCACTTCTAGGAATCCTTCTTCATCTAGAAATTTCCTAGTTACTTGCCAAAATTTGGCTTTTTTCTTGAAAAGATCCCGCATCTCCGGCTCCATGATGAAATCGAGATAGCGTTTGCGTAGTTTTTCATCTGGATCGGCTAGGCCGTGCCATTTCTCCGGCAAAGGTAAAAGTGTCTTCGCTGCCATCGTCCAAGAAGTGACAAGAATACTCTGCTCACCTCTTTGTGTCGTAAACAATGTGCCAGTCACACTTATAATATCTCCAATATCAACAGCTCTGATGAGTAAATCAAAAAGTTTTGCATCTAGTGTATCCTTCTTCACAACAGCTTGGAAAGTAGTAGTGCCATCATCGAGAACCAAGAACAATATAGCTCCTTGACCACGAATAGCCATAACACGACCAGCTAAAGAAACTGCCTTGGCAGATTTTTCATATTCGGCAAAATTTGCACGCGCATCGGCCAGACTAAAAGTCCTAGGCACTTTTGCCGGATATGGTTCCATACCAAACTGGCGCAAAGCCTCAAGCTTTAATGTTCTTGTTGTATTCAATTCTTCTAGAGAAGCCATGATGTTTCAGCTTAAAAGTATTATTTCACCGCCATAATCTTATACTCAGTCACCCCTTTAGGAGTTGCTACCTTAACGCTATCACCTTGTTTACGGCCAAGCAATGCTGAACCTATAGGAGAAAGGTTTGAAATCTTACCTTGTGACATATCAGCTTCTTCTGAACCGACTATCGTATAAAGGAGGGATTTATTATCGCCATTTTTCTCTATACGCACAGTCGATCCTACAAGGATAGTGGCACTACCATGTGCTTCAGCTAAGACAGCATTCTTCAGTAACTGGTCTAGACGACCTATACGATCTTCGACTTCGGCTTGTTCTTCGCGGGCTTGATTGTATTCCGCATTCTCCGAAAGATCCCCGAGTTTCTTGGCATATTCCAAATGCTCAGCCACCTCTTTGCGACGCTCAGTCTTCAAAAATTCAAGTTCCTTCTTCAGCTCAGCAAACTTCTCACTGGTAAGATACTGGGTCTCTGTAGACATGGAGATATTTTATAATAGAAAATAATAAATACTACGACTGGTAATAGACCTTTATTATAGCAACAAAGCCTGTAGGATGAAATACCTAGGTTCTATTTAAGGTATTCCGGTGTATATATATGCATCCAGTCCAGTTGTTGCCTCATGGCAGCGGCAGCACCTATAAGGTTATGCACAGAGCCACTTTCTAGCATCACCGCAAAAGCATAATGTGGATTCTCATATGGCCAGAACCCAGTTATCCATGAATTCACTCTGGCCTTACTAACACCTAGTTCGGCAGTACCAGATTTACCGGCTACATTCACATAAGGTACATTCAGTGCCACGCTGGTACCTTGCGAGACGCTTAGACGCATTCCTTCATGGACTATTTGGAAATTTTTCTGTGGTAGATCGATGGTTCGTTCAACTTGAGGTAACTGATCTGGCGTCGCTCCAGTATCTGCGGCGGCAGCCTCTCCTCCCTTCACGATAGTTGGAACGAGTAACGAACCGTTGTTCGCTATGGAAGCTATACCACGAACGACCTGTATAGGTGTCACCTGTGTTCCATATTGACCGATCACAGTGTGATAAGTATCTCCAATGTACCAATCTTCATTGAAAGTCTTCTTCTTCCAATCTGGGGTTGGTATAGTACCACTCTGACTACTGAAGAAAGATGGTGGAATATTATTACCAAATCCAAAAAGTTGAAGATACTTGTCTATATTGGCAATGCCCATACCTTTTTGATCTTTGTAACCACCACCGATAGTATAGAAAAATACATCTGAAGACATGGCTATAGCATGCCGGATATCTAATGGACCAAGATTCTTCCAGTCACGAAAGAGTGTCGACAATGTTGGATCATAAGGATTTGGTATAGATATAGAACCTTTTGTAACTATGACAGTCGTCGGATCTATGATATTTTCTGTGAGAGCACCCATGGCCATATATGGTTTGACGATAGATCCAGGAGTATATAGACCATCGATAACACGATCCAAAAACGGTTTACCGGCACTATCATTTAAGAAAGTTGTTATGGCAGCCGAATCCGTCTTGTCAGACATCACTTGTGGACTATATTCCGGATAACTAGTCATCGCCAATACTTCTCCGGTTCTTACGTCCATGATCACTCCGGCACCTCCTTTGAAACCAACACGATTGGCAATATCGCTAATATTATTATAAAGAGCAGACTGGACTCGGTTATCTATGGAGAGGGTCAGATTCCCTCCTTGATCAGCTGGACGAACGACGTTTTGTGATATGATTTTTCCTCGTGCATCTACTTCTACTAATCGTGAACCATTTACTCCACTCAAAAGTTCATTGTAATACTTTTCAACACCATCAACTCCTTGAAAATCTTCTTGATAATAAAAACCATTTGTATCTTTCGATGGATATTGCACATAGCCGAGTGTGTGAGCTAAGCCAGTCGATGTAGCATACTCACGATGTGCAACTGACTCGATCGGATCTGAAGCTGTATTAGATGGTGCATTCCAAGCCAATAGGGCGCCATTTCTATCATATATAACTCCTCGACCAGCAAATATTGGCACCGGACGTAAGATATTGTTCTCACTCCTAGCGAGATAGGAATCACCTTGTGAGATTTGCATATTGCCAGTCCTTGCCAAGAATACAATCATCACCAAAGCACCGACTGCGCCAATACCATATAGAACCGCACGTGAGATCGGCTTTTCCAAGCGACCTTCGAACTGGCTGGTATTGAATCCCGGCAAGTTGCTCGAGTCGATCAGTATTTGGTCTGGATCAATTTCGATGTATTTCTTCATCTATGTTTCATCTACGAACAATTTTCTTTGCTAAGAGAATAACAGTATATAACAATATAGATATTATTGTACCAATCCAACCCCAAATACCTGTTCCAGTAGTCGTACTAGTTCTTGATATCATCCCGAACAAAGCATCATAAGCTATACCAGCAACGATAAATTCAAAAAAATGTGGCCAATACCAAGCTCCAATGATTCCTATCAGCAAAATCATAGGCCACCAGCCGTTTATAACGGAGAGAAAAAGTGCGACACCAAAAAATATTCGCAAGACTCCAGACTTTGTGATTTTATTTCTTAACATTTTTTGTAGTAGAGACTGTCGAAGTAGTCACTCGATTCGTATCAACTAAAACCCAACGAAGATCATATATATTTGCTAGTGAGGTGAAAAGAATCGTCTCAAATGGTTTCGCTGGATCTGTTATGACGCCGCCGACTACACCTATTGTCTTATTGTTGATAGATGACACAGTCACTGTATCACCTATATTGGAAATTACATCTCGAGGGACTTGAACAGAAAACTGACCACCACCAAGTCCATGTGCAGTTGCTGGTACAGCTTTATTTGTTGCAGCGTTATTGATCAATACCTCATAAGTCATACCTGGCGAAGAGAAAAGTACCACTTTCGATGTTTGACCGAGCGTGTCTGAAACAGTACCGACCAAAACATTTCCCGGAGCATAAACAAGATTTCCAGTGAGAGCACCATCATTTTGACCTAAGTCGATAATAAGCTCATCGTAAGCAGCTACTGGTGGACGTCTCAAAACTGCCGCCAAAATATATTTCGAAGGAGTCAATAAAGCCACTACCTTGGTCGAGGAAGCTGTCGATGTGGCTGTGGCTGTAGCACTGACTGGTCTATTCAAAAGAGACTTCAATTCACTGTTCTCATTTGAGATGGATTGAGTGGTCTGCGACCGAATCGTCATATCTGCCAATTGACGCTTGAGGTCTTCATTTTGGCTCAATAAATATTCAGGTGAACGGAGGGATCCATTGGTTGCAGAGAATTCCATTCTCCAAAATGGTCGTGCAATAGTTGTGAAAATTGCCGGCAAAAAATGTGGCACAATAAGCTGTATGAAAACGACTATTATTATGATCGTGGAAATGCCGACCCAAAGGCCGCGATTTCGCGAAAAAGCATGACGGTTATGAGTTTGAAGGTAATTCATCTTCACTTTCGATTAGTACTGAACGGAAACGCTCAAGGTCTTCGAGGATAATGCCGGCGCCACGCGCTATAGCTGTAAGTGGATCTTCAGCGATATAGACAGGTAATTTCAATGTCTCCGCGAGCAAAATATCTAGGCCTTTTATAAGTGCACCACCACCGACAAGATAAAGTCCGCGACGCATAACATCTGAAAGTATCTCTGGTGGAGTAGTTTCTAACACTTCTCTAGCTGCTTCGAGCAATGACTCTATGGATTGACCCATAGCTTCACGAATATCAGAATCTGTAATGATAACTTCGCGTGGCAAGCCGGTTATAAGGTCGCGACCACGGATAGTCGTTTCCAGAGGCTCACCAGCAATCACTGATCCAACTGTTATCTTCACTTGTTCGGCTGTACTTTCGCCAATCAGGATTTTGAATTCATTTCTTATATAAGAAATGATGTCATTGTTAAGTTTATCTCCGGCGATCTTGATATTTTTCGAACGGACGATACCACCAAGTGAAATAATAGCGATATCTGTAGTGCCTCCGCCGATGTCTATGACCATAGAACCGACCGGATCATGAACTGGTAAACGGATACCGATTGCACCGGCCATGGGTTGCTCAACAATATAAACTTCGCGCGCTCCAGCATTTTTCGTGGCATCTCTAACAGCGCGGACTTCCACGTTTGTGACACCTGAAGGGACTCCAACAACAACGCGTGGTCCGAGGAATTTCTTCGGCATAAACTCGCTGGCACGTCCCATGAGATATGCAAGCATTTCTTCAGTGATCTCGAAGTCTGAAATAACGCCGTCAACCAAAGGTCTGACAGCAGTGATATGAGTTGGTGTTCTACCAAGCATTTCTTTCGCTGCAGCACCAACAGCCACCACTTGTCCGGTTTTCTGATTCACTGCCACGACAGATGGCTCATTTACAACAATGCCCTTTCCACGCACATAAACAAGCGTATTGGCCGTTCCAAGGTCAATGCCGATATCGTTAGAAAACTTGTTAAGCAGGTGCTCTTTGTGGTCTTTTAGGGTCTTCCTTTTCATGGGTCAACCTTAGCATAAAGTGGGTGGTGTGGGCAATTTTTTCGCTGGGTTTGTTTGGATAATTAGCCAAGTATTGACAGTATATATATTTCGTGCTATTTTAGTGAAAGAATAAAAGTTTTTGGATAGCGGCACTTGAAAGGAGTGCCCGGTGTTCCATTGAAATACACCTTAACGTAAATCAAATGAGAAAGACTCCAGATTCGATTGAGGCAAGATTGTCTTTGTTCGAAAACCAACTGACGAGTATCGAGAAGGGTCTGAAGGAGGCGAGTGAATCACAATCCGGCATTGCCGAGCGTGCGCACATCGACATTCTCCGGAAAAGACAGGCCGATGTAGCAAAAGTATTACTCCAAGAAAAGGTCCGTTTACTGGAGTTCATTGGTGACATCGTGATTTCTCTCGGGATTGAAAAGATACACCTCTACGATAGGATGCCTATCGATTACATCAGTTTCAGTTGTGTAGACAATGTTGTACGTATGTCATACAAAGATCCCCATCGGCGCGAAGTTTGTATCAGCTCAGACATCGGGAAAATAATCACGGAGAATTACTTCCCTTTCAGGATCATCTACGCGTACCTCATCGAGAGAGTCTCCGATAAGCTCGAGGCGAACAATATCGAACTTAAGAACGATGCGGACTTCCTAACAAAGGAAAATGGGACGATCCGACGAATCGCGAAAAGGCTCATGGACAAAGTGCCCGCAGCCTCACCGCAATAACACCCGTTACGAACATGGACCCCGTCGGTTCAGTTCGCTGACGGGTTTTCCATTTATATATTTTTATTATTACAACTTCTTCATTTCCACCTTCCCTGTTTTGCGGTCCTTGACTTCAACGGTGACCGACGCGCCGGCGGCACCGCCAGCTGCGAGTGTCTTCTCACTCACAACCCAACGCACTGGTATACCTATAAGATCAGAATCGGAGAATTTCTCACCAGCTGAAGCATCACGATCATCATAGAGAACTTCGATGCCTTTCGCATTCAAATCTGCATATATTTGCTCAGCAGCCGCACGGACTTTGCCTCCGGCATCAAATAGCGCCACAAGATGCACCGCAAAAGGTGCAACAGCTTCCGGCCAGACTATTCCCTTCTCGTCCGCGAAGAGTTCGACGATCGTACCCATGACGCGGCCTGGGCCAATGCCGTAGCTACCCATTATAACCGGCAATGATTTGCCTTTTTCATCTTGAAATACCAAACCGAGAGCATCGGAAAAACGCGTGCCGAGATTGAAAATATTACCAACTTCGATCGCTTTCTTCTCCACCAAATCAGCGCGCTTCACGCCTAAGTCTGCGAGAACTTCGTCATTTAATACTTCCTTGTTCACCGCGATCTTTGCGCCTTGCCCCTTTTTACTTGCGCCTTCATTTACATATATAGTATCCTCGCCAGCATCAGACAATGTCTGGAACTCATGCGAGTATTTGGAAAATGAACCGCCACTAGCAGATGTTATATAAGTCTTGTCGCCAAGACCAAGGCGTTCGAATATCTTTACGTAAGCCTGTTTGGCTTTCTCATAAAATGCATCGTGCTCCTTCTGGTCGCGCGAGAAAGAATAAAGATCTTTCATCAGGAATTCACGACAACGCATAATGCCGGATTTTGCGCGGGCTTCATTGCGGAACTTCGTCTGGAATTGGTAAGCATACGCCGGCAGATCGCGGAAAGAGCGGATATGATCTTTCATAATAGCCGTAAGTGGCTCTTCATGAGTGAAGCCGAGTCCAAGGTCGGTGCCGTTTTTGAGCTTCGTCTTGAACCAGTTATCAACAGCGGCATCATCGAAGCGACCGGTCGCTTCCCACGATGCTCGATCTTGCAATGCAGTCATTTGTAGCTCTTGACCACCGATAGTATTTATCTCCTCGCGAATAATATTCACTATCTTATTTAATACACGCAAACCCAAAGGGAGGAAATCGTAGACACCTGCCATCTCCTTGTGAATATATCCAGCGCGTATCAGGAGTTGCGCATTCTTCGACACTTCATCCTTCGGAGCTTCGCGACGCGTTCTCGTAAATAGTTGTGATTGTTTCATGGGGGTAATTATAGACTAAGATGCGAAAAAAATCATTCCCCACTCTTTTCAATGAAGTCTATTGGGTCGATTCTTGCTTGTCGCATTATCTGCTTGAAAGTACCGATAAACACCTGATGATGCAGTGGCACAACAGTCGTGACGGCCGTGTCAGTACTTCTCTTTCTCAATTTTACGTGACTACCAACCACATTGATCTGTTCAAAACCGTATTTTTTGCACAATATCTTTATGATTTCTTTTCCAGAAAATAACTTAGGCATGAGACACTTCAAAAGTCTTCAGGACTGGCCCGGAAGTCTTCGCATGAGAATACGGCTCAAGCTCTTCTGGTGTCATGTCTTCTATATAAAGTTCCACTGCTTCCTTGATATTCTTTTCAGCAACAACAATATCCTCACCTTGACTAGCGACGCCAAGCTCTGGACATATGGCACTATAGCCACCTCGTTCCTTGGTAAAGACTGCACTGAAGACATATTTCATGAATTTATGATACCACATATGCATAAAAAGTTAATTAATAATAATGATTCGACGCATAAGTATGCGCAATCATGTGTCTATCATAAACTAACGAGATAAAATTTCAGTGAAGAAGTTATGAAGAAACGCTCAAGAAGTCACCAACTTCAAGATATCCTTATAAGTCACAAGAACCATAAGTGCCATGAGTAGGACGAAGCCGACGATATTTATAGCATTTACATATTTAGAAGAAACGCGACGACGGATGATAGCTTCTATAACCACGACCAAGATGCGACCACCATCGAGTGCTGGAAATGGCACCAGATTTATGACGCCAAGATTTACAGAAATAACAGCGGTAATCATCACAAGATAAGCAAAACCGAGATCGGCAGCACTACCTACTATGCCGGCTATTCCGACAGGTCCAGAAATCTGCGAGTAATCAGCTGTGCCACGAATCATCGTCACGACAAATCCGACCAAGCCGACGGTGGTGTCTTTTATCATGTTTCCGGTGTATTTCAACCCTTCCCAAATAGAAATATAAAATGGTAAATGAAGATCGGCCACTTTTTCCATAGCAATTCCGATAGCATAGAAATCTCCTGACGGATCTTTCATGAGTGATGGAATTATCTTGGTCGTCGTGGCTATTCCGTTGGTGATATAACTCAATGTCACCACCGCACCAGCACTACTTCTCACGGTTTGTTGAATATTATCAGTAGAATCAAAGCCTGTGATGATATCGCCAGCTTTCATACCGGATTTGCTTGCTGGAGAATCTACCTGAACATCTGTGATCATTATGCGGTCATTACTCAGATATCTAGCATACTGACCAAAATCACCAGCAGATAAAGCTGTGACCCCGATGGTAAAGATAATGGCATACAAAATCCAAGCGAAAATAAAATTGCACAAAACTCCAGAGGCTAAGACTATCGCCTGTTGCCAACGCGGCTTGTTCACGAAACTGCGTGAAGAATCTGGGCCATGGGTATTTTCCTCATTTGGATCTTCGCCAAATATCTTCACAAATCCACCAAGAGGTAAAATTCTAATAGAATATTCCGTTTCGCCAGATTTGTGAGACCAGATCTTCGGACCAAATCCGAGCGCAAAAGCATCAACTCTTATGCCACAAGCTCGCGCAGCGATAAAATGACCAAATTCATGGACGAATATGAGTATCGCCAGAACAATTATGAAAATAATTACTGTCATTTTCGCGTGGTGCGCACGTTATCCGAGTATCTCCTTCTCTTTCTTCGCAAAATCAGCTTCCAACTTCTTGTTGGTATCATCGACGATCTTTTGTGCATCTTTACCACCGCGGAAAGCGTCGTCTTTGCCCATCTTGCCATCTTTCTCTTTCGCTTGTAAATCTCTGACAACCACATCGCGATGTTGACGAACTTGCTTCTTCGCATCTTCCAACTTTTCCTTAGCGAGCTTAGCGATCTGAGTTCGGCGATCGGCTGTCAATTCTGGAAAATTTACACGAAGACCTTGATCATCTACAACAACTGAAAGTCCTAGATTTGCTACGGTGATAGCCTTCTCGATCTCTTTCGCTTGCGATTTGTCCCAAGGAGTTATGCGGATAGTGCGAGCACCTTCTACAGTGACTGCGGCGATAGACTGGATACCTACTGGTGCGCCATATGACTCAACCTTCACGCTATCCAAAATAGACGGTGATGCTTGACCGGTACGAATCTGCTGGAACTCTTTCTTCATCCACTCTTCGACTCCTATCATCTGCTTTTTTAATGGGTTAAAATCGTAGGCCATAAGTTAGTTTAAAGTTAAAAGGCGCAAAGCGCATTAATAATTAGTATATGACCATTATATCATATATTCAGCGCCACATATTCGAGAAGCATTTTGAGAGATGCACCGCGATCATTCATATAGTTGCGGGCTTTTTCTATGGCTTCAAGTTGTTTCGTGGATTTGCGTACATTAGTAGTGGAATAGATTTGCGCCTCGATTGCATTGATCAAATCAATCGCATCCTGTTTCGGTCGTTTCTCATCGGAAATAGCGTCAATAAGTTTTTTAATATATTCAAGCCTCTTCGCAGATGGCGACTTCAAAAAAGCCACGGCGTCTTCACTCATGGCGTTTACAGCGATGTCCGCTTGTTCATTGATAAGGCTCATACGCGACTTGACCGTTGATAACAGAAGATGAGCCGAAGCCACGATCAAAAAGAAATGCACATAATCCGCCGGTTCTTCCAGAAGTTTCAAGAGAGCATTTTGCGCCTCGGAGGTAATGTTACTCATCTGGATTACGAAAATCTTTTTTGCATCAGTCATCGTCGCGTCACTAGCAACCGGCCTCATCTCCGCCGATAATTTCAATTCACGTGCGTCATCGATAGTGAAGTTCTCATATTTACGCTCAGAAAAATCAAGATTGCCATGAATCTTTATTTTGTGCTGCTTCGCCAAAGCCGCTGTGAGCTCCACGCGCACAGAATCTCCGCCGACCAAATAGTAGGCGTGGTGCGAAAGGTTTGGTAATTTGATGGGATGCTTAGCTGGCGGGGTCATGGAGACATCATAGCGCAAATGTTCGGGCTGTGGAACAAGCATGTACTTTATGAGGCACTTCAGTTGACTGAAGTGCCTCTTCGGGGACATATACCCCCAGAGCACATATGCAAAAACGACGAAAAATTCGTCGAATTTCAATAGGTACTAAAAGTGCATGTCCCCCTCACCGGTACCACCGTCCGGCGATGACCAGCTACGCCCCCTAATTTCCTACCTCTTACTAATTATCGTCTTTTTATACACATCCAAATGGTCGAGGGCGAGGCCAGTTCCCTTCACGACGCAGAGTAATGGATCTTCGGCGAGGCAAGCTTTCACTCCGGTGCGGCGGAAGACGAGTTCGGGAAGATTGCGCAACAAGGAGGAGCCGCCGGTCATGATGATTCCTTGATCGATGATATCAGCCGCGAGTTCTGGAGGAGTCTCTTGCAAAACATCTTTTATTGCTTTGATCATATCGCGCAATTCTTTGGAAATTGCTTTGACGATTTCGTTCGTCTTGATTTCAGTGGAACGAGGCAAACCAGATATAAAGTCACGACCCTTCACCGTCATCACAAGCTCTTGATCAAGTGGTATAGCTGAACCAATATTTATTTTAATGATCTCCGCCATGTGATCTCCGATTGCTAGATTGAAAACTTTTTTCACATAGTCAGCGATAGCCGCATCGATCTTGCTACCAGCACATTTTACTGAAGTGCAAGCCACGATACCGCCAAGCGAGATAACAGCCACATCGGTCGTGCCACCACCAATATCTACAATCATATGTCCGCGAGGTTCATGTATTGGTATACCAGCACCGATAGCTGCGAGGATTGGTTCCTTCACAACATAAGCATTTTTCGCACCAGCGCGAATAGCCGCTTCAATAACTGCACGCCTTTCCGTGGAAGTGACGCTAGCTGGAACAGAGATCATTACCTCAGGTTTGAAAATACTGAAACGACCAAGGGCTTTATCGATGAAATAGCGAAGCATTGCTTCGGTGATGCGATAGTCTGCAATGACGCCATCACGCATAGGTCTATAAGCGATAATATTGTCGGGTGTGCGGCCAACCATTTCCTTGGCTTCATTCCCAACCGCCAAAACTTTCCTATCTGGCTCCGAAACCGCCACAACTGAAGGCTCATTTAGAACTATGCCTTTCCCAGGCACAAAAACTAGAGTATTGGCTGTACCAAGATCGATACCGAGTTTTGGTGAGAAAAATGGCTTCATAAGGCGGGTGAATATCTGTATAGCCGACTATAGCACACGCCTTATCTCTACGCCAAGGGCAGTCAGTCTCTCTTCCAAATTCTCATATCCGCGATCTATGAGATGCGCATTATGGACTTTGAAATGACCATTTGCGACCAAGGCCGCCATGACGATAGCGAAGCCGGCACGGATGTCATGCGCATAAAGATCGCCAATCGTTTTAGCAAATGCTGTCGGACCTTTTGTGCGGACCTCGCGTGGATTTATAACAGTTATGTTCGCTCCGAGCTGGATCAAGTCCTCAACATATTTGAAACGACCTTCGAAGATAGTTTCCAAGACACTGCTCTCACCTGTTACTTGCGTCAGAAAAACAACCGCCGGTGCTTGCAAGTCAGTCGGAAATCCTGGATATTCTTTTGTGCTTATATTGAAAGATTTGAACGCCGCGTTTGCGCGAGTGTTTCCTTTCAGGGTTATAGTGTCGGCACCAACCTCCGTGACCACACCAGCATCACCTAGTAAATGCAAAACTGCCATCATATGTTTCGGTTCACATTTTTCTATGACCAAATCTTTTGCGCAGAGCGCGCCGAGTAAGAGAAAACTGCCAGCTTCGATGCGATCTGGGATGGTTACGAAAGGTTTCGCTTGGTCGGCGTGCAATAGCTTGCCACCAGAACCGGTAATCTCAATCGTCGAAGTTCCGGCGCCTTTTATCTTTGCGCCGCAAGATGTGAGCCATTCGGCGACATTGACGATCTCCGGTTCTTTCGCGCAGTTGCTAAGAATCGTTTTCCCTTTTGCCAATGTAGCAGCCATCATGAGTGTTTCCGTACCACCAACTGATATGATATGAAAAAAATTATCCATACCGGACAAACCGTTTGGCGCGGTGATCTGATATAGGCCATTTTCAAGCGTGACTTTGGCGCCCATTTTCTTATAACCTTCTAGGAAAAGGTTGATTGGTCTGGCACCGATGACACAACCGCCTGGCGCAGGAAAACTCACTTTTCCAAATCGTGCGAGAAGTGGCCCAGTCAAAACAACAGAAGCACGCATGCCTCCGGCGAGTTTCGGATCTATATCGGTCGAATTTGCCGCCGTCATGCTGGTCGTGTCGATCTCCATGATATGGTTGCGAACAGGTGTAATCTTGGCGCCAAGCTTTTCCAATATCGCCGACATCGTGTCTATGTCCGCCGTGTGTGGAACATTTTCTAAGCGGACTTTTTTATCAAATAGAACTGCAGTCGCCATCGCTTTCAGTGCCGCATTCTTCGCGCCATTTATGGTTACGTGGCCTTTCAGGGTCTTTTTGCCAGCTAGGCCTTTCATGAGGAAAGCGGGGGTTTTCATGGTTTAGCTATTGTAGTAGGTTTTGATGTTATGCGCAAAGAACTTTTAGTAGGGTTGCACTTTTAACGGAAAAACCGGTAAGACTAGGACCCTCGTGACTGGGACATGTCTCCCTGAGTACCTATTGAAATTGGGATATATTTTGTCCAAATTCGCATGGGGTGCCCCCGTGGGTATGTGTCCCCGGAGAGGCACTTCAGTCAACTGAAGTGCCTCATAAAGTACATGTATGTCGGGCGATGTCGTCGGACACCGGCACACACGATATCAAAACATGGGGTACACACATAGCGCCAAACACCATCACACCCACACACCTCTGTCAACCTCTCAAAATCCCCTCAAATGCGCTATAAATAAGACATTGCGCGTGCGCGCGGCGCCGCGCTATACCAAACCCATGAAACTCATAACCGTCATCCCGCTCACCAAGACGAAAGCCATAGACACCTTGTCCTACTTCACGGCTTCGGATATTCCCGTGGGTGCGGTCGTGTCTGTGCCGATCAGATCGAAAGAAGTGACCGCCATCGTCATTGAGGCGCTGCCTGCTGAAGATGCGAAGACTGCACTAAGAAGCGCCGACTTCCAAATTCGCAAACTGGGAAAAGTAAAAGCTACCTCATTCTTCCCTACTTCTTTCATAAACACAGCGAAAGAGTTGGCGGATTATTATGCAACGACGGTTGGAAGCATTGTACGAACATTGACCTCAAAAAATATACTCGACAATATACAAGATATAAGTCCAGCAAAAACAGCTTCAGCTTCTGCGGTCAATGAAACCTTCGCCATACAAGGCGACGATGAGAATCGAATGAGCGCTTGGCGCAGCCTGATCCGCCAAGAATTTGCACGCAAGAAATCTCTGGTCATATATGCGCCAACATTGGAAGACATAAGAAATATAAGCGCAACATTGACGAAAGGTATCGAGGAATATATATTCACCTTACACGGAGAACTTACAAATAAGAAAACTCTGGAAACCTGGGAAGCCATTGCGAAGATCGAACACCCTATAGTTATTATCGCGACTGGATTATTTGCGTGCCTGCCTCGTGCAGACATAGATACAGTTATCATTGAGCGCGAAAACGGTCGCGGCTGGATAA
The DNA here is from genome assembly GCA_037130865.1 of Candidatus Tayloriibacteriota bacterium. Taxonomy (GTDB): domain Bacteria; phylum Patescibacteriota; class Minisyncoccia; order Phycocordibacterales; family PALSA-1337; genus C7867-002. The sequence continues at coordinate 36,595 of JBAXSG010000005.1, forward strand.
CACGCAATCATCCATACATAGACATGCGCCATGCCATCGAAGAGATTTCCCGAAGAAATGGCCGAACAATATATCTCTCTGATAGTTTGCTTCGTGTCGAAACTCTCCATCGTGTGGAAAATCACGAAGTAACTGAAGGTTCCCCATTTAAATGGAAATCCATTTCAACAGCTAAAGACGAACTGATAGATATGCGCGCCAATACCGACAAGAAACATTTTCGTGTTTTATCTGAAAGACTTGAGGAAATAATCCGTAAAAGCCGTGAAGATAACAGTCATGTTTTCATAATGACGGCACGCAGAGGACTTTCCTCTATCGTCGTTTGTGATGATTGCGAGACAATAGTCTCCTGCAAAGAATGTTCAGCACCGGTTGTACTTCACGCTTCAAAAGATGCTGGAAGAAACTTCTTCATGTGCCATAACTGTGGCGCACGCCGAAGTGCCGATGAGCTCTGCATAAATTGCGGAGGTTGGAGACTGACAGCACTTGGTATAGGAACTGAACGCGTCGTAGAAGAAATTCTAACGAAATTTCCAGATGCTGACATCGTAAGTGTCGATGCGGATAATACCAAGACCGAAAAATCCATACAAACAGCCATGAAGAAATTCCGTGACAAGCCAGGGAGTATCCTTGTAGGAACCGAAATGGCACTCCTTCATATGTCCGAGCCGGTAGAACATATCGCTATAGCTTCTATAGACTCCCTCTTGGCACTGCCAGATTTCCGTATTCAAGAAAGGATGATGTACGCACTCACAAGATTGCGCAATTTGGCCAAGCGAACATTTATCGTACAAACTAGACGCGCAGAAGAGGCTGTCTTCGGATATGGTATAAAAGGTAACCTTGGCGACTTCTATCGCAATATGATTCGTGAGAGAAAACAATTTATGTATCCGCCATTTTCACTTCTTATGAAAATCTCTATCGAAGGAAAAAAAGCTGACATTTCAAAAGAGATGGCCAATATCCGTACATTGATCGCACCGGACATAGCGCCGAGTGAGCTAGATATATTCCCCGCTTTCACCTCGGCTGGAAAAATTGGCTCTGTGGGTGGTGCTGGTAAATCAGTGATACACGGATTGGTGAAAATGCCGGCAGGACATTGGCCAAAGAAGTCTCTTGTAGAAAAATTGCTCATATTGCCACAACATATCAGCATAAAAATAGATCCAGAAAGTTTGCTATAATACCGCCATGAATATAGTCCAAAAAGAAGATCCTGTCTTACGCGAAAAAGCAGAGGAAGTACCAGTAGCCGATATAGGCTCCGCGAAGATTCGTAAACTCATCCAAGAAATGCGCACTGCTCTAGCTTCACAGAAAGATGGTGTTGCTATCGCTGCTCCTCAAGTCGGTGCTTCCCTACGTATATTTGTTGTCGCCGGAGCATTGCTCGCTCAAGCAGACAAGACTTACACAGGAAGTCCTGTCGATCTTATTTTCATAAATCCAGTAATAACTCGTCGTTCGAGAGAAAAGATGGAGGTCGAGGAAGGCTGTCTATCTGTGCGTTGGCTCTATGGCAAGATCAGACGCGCTGCTCGAGTCACACTTCAAGCTTACAATGAAGAAGGAGAAAAGATCGAACGCGGAGCCAGTGGACTCCTAGCACAGATATTCCAACATGAGACAGATCATCTCGAAGGAACTCTGTTTACTGACCACGCAAAAGAAGTCTGGGAGATGTCCGACGAAGAGATAGCCGAATTGCAAAAGAAATAAAATGCCGACAAAATCGACGCCAAAATTCATATTCTTTGGTTCATCACGCTTTTCAGTCATAGTATTGGATGAACTCGAGCGTGCTGGTTTTTCGCCGACTGCAGTCGTGACGACTCCAGACAAACCGCAAGGTCGTAAAATGATTCTTACTCCGACACCAGTAAAGACTTGGGCACTAGCCAAAAAAATTCCCATTCTAGATCCAGCGAAACTAGATGATTATAAAGCTGATCTCTTCATCGTCGCTTCTTATGGAAAAATAATTTCGCAAGCCGTGTTGGATTTACCTAAACATAAAACGCTCAACATACACCCTTCGCTTTTACCGAAATATCGTGGCGCTTCGCCACTCCAGTCGGCCATGTTGGATGATACAAAAGAAACTGGTGTGACTATCATGCAAGTAGATGCACAAATGGATCACGGCCCGATCGTGGCACAAGAAAAAGTCCGCATAGGTGAAGCGGGTTTAGAAAAATCTGACCTAACTGAATGGCCAACCTATGAAATATTCGAGGAATTAATGGCAAAAAAAGGCGCACAACTTCTTGCGCGCGTGATGCCAGACTGGGTCGCGGGAAAAATTCAAGCGATGCCGCAAAATCATGCTGCAGCTACATTTACAAAAAAGATCAAGAAAGAAGACGGTCTTATCGATCTTTCAATGCAATATAACGCTTTCCGTAAGATCCAAGCGTTCCACGACTGGCCGCAAGCTTATTTCTTTATTGAACATGGAGGAAAAAATCTTCGCATCAAGATAACCAAAGCTTCATGGCAAGACGCCATCGCTGACGCACCAGCAAAACTAGTTATAGAAAAAGTTATACCTGAAGGCAGTAGAGAGATGCCTTATGAAGATTTTCTTAGAGGTCTTCACTAGTACCAAATGGCCACAAGCCACGAACCATCGCTTTCACCTTAGCACCACCATGGCGTGCCAAAGCGATGACCTTCTTTCGGCGTGATGTCATGCTGAAAAGTGTATCTGAAAATGCTTCGTCGATAGCGACCAAGAGATCTTGTCTGTCTGCTGCAGCAAAGATATTTTGTTTGTGACCAACTATATGTATCTCGGCGCGGAATATGTCACCTTTTTGATGATGATTCGTCGTTTTGGCAAGTTCTATGTCGCATTTGACTGAGTCGTCGGCATTGAAAAGATGTTCGATCTTAGCAATATGTCTGTTTATATATTCGGAGATGGCTGGAGTCAGAGTAACCGCTGTAGTCTTTATGTGTGTATTCATGTGGATTTATCGAGATATTATCTTTGCTAATTTATAATACGACTGATAATAAAAGTATAACATACTAACATCACTCGTGGTGTATTTTTGACCTCGTCATGGATTTTGATTTTAAGTTTCAAATGTGTTACATTTTGGATTGTCCGTCATTGAAATAGAAGCCGCAAAATAAATAGATTAGCGGCAAAAACATTCCGCGGTAGCTCAGCTGGTAGAGCGGCTCCCTGTTAAGGAGTTGGTCGTAGGTTCGAATCCTACCCGCGGAGCCCTAGTGACGAAACCTCACAATTTGTGGGGTTTTGTCTTATATGGCTTGATAGTTTCGAGGTTCGAGCGGAGTCTAATTCTTTAATAACCGCCTCTCGACTTTTTATCATGGTCTTTATGAAAGAATGGTAATTAACAAAGAGTTTTTTGCCTTTTATGGTGAGGTTCGAGCCTAAACATGAAAGTATCGCACGCTTGGTCTTATCGTCTCCTTTTTCAAACCAAATGTGGGCGTAGCAAGCGAAGTCAAAAGTCTTTTCTGTAAGCTCTACCCATTCGAGGACCTGCTTGTTGGTGACTTTGAGTTCATCTTCAAGGATCAGCTTTCTTTTGACCATTCCCATTTTGAGATTTTGATACTCTTCGTCTGATATCAGTGTGCGTTCTTGATTTTTTGGCGAGGTGAAGTTGAGCGTGAGCGATTGTAAATTCTTTGTCACTTCTTCAAGCTCTTTGTGTTTGCCTTTTAGTACCACAGTGTCGCTATCAGCCTCAGTCTTGCGGAGTTCATGGAGATGTTTGATAGCCCAGTTTTTGAATTTCTCTGAAATAGTAAGCTCACTTAGTTTACCTTTGATTTCAAGATTGAGGTTTTTAAGCTCTATAACTTTCTCAGGACACTTCACGTCTACTTTTTTCTTGGTGCAATTGTAATAAATATAATGATGTACATTTCTATTCTTACATCGCTTTACTTTTGCCTGTGCGGTAATACTACAGCCACAAGTTCCACATTTCATAAGTCCCGTAAATGCAAAGTGTAAATTCTTCTCAAGACAAGGTCTGCCTTTTCTACCCATAAGCATTTGGACCTTATTGAATTCATCTTCGGTGATCATCGCCTCATGTGCGCCCTTATGCCATTCGCCACTACCTGCAGGATATTCAAACCAGCCATAATAAAATGGGTTATTTAACGTTGCATACATTGCACTTTTTGATAAATGTTTGCCACCGATATTTCTCTTCTGGACCGTCTTTAGATTCAATTCTTTCCTAGAAATATTCCAAAGCTGTGGGACCGTATATGTTCCTGTAAGCATAAGGTCAAAGAGTCTGCGGACCACTGGAAACTTTTCAGGATCTACGCTGATCGTTTTAAAACCTTTATTTCTATCCGGCGTGCTCATGTATCCGATAGGACAACCGCTTGGCATCCAACCTTCACGTACTTTCTTTGATAGTCCTCGCTTTACGTTTACTGATAGGTCTCTGATGTATTGATTCGCCATTCCAAGTTCTACCTGCATCATGAGCACATTGTCTGTTGGATAGTAAGTTCTACCAAATGTCACAATCTGTGCGATTGCACATTGCTGTAACATCCAGCTCACTTGTCCGCCATCTACTGGGTTACGAGCCAGACGGTCCAACTTCCAACAAATGATTCCGTTTACTTCGCCCTTATAGATTCTTTCAAGCATTCTGTTGAATATTGGTCTGCCAGGTTTCTTTGCTGATTGAGATTCTTCTAGCACTTCAACTATCACTAAGCCCTGCTCTTTGGCAATCTTTAAGAGTTCATCTTTTTGAGCATCTATCGATGCCGCTTGTCTATCTTCCGCCTCACTCGATTTACGAGCGTATAGGAAGTATTTTATTGATGGTGTTTTATTATTCATATGCGCTTTTAATGTTATCGTCCTCACGTTGCCTTTGCGTTGTATTATCAACGGGAGATGGTGGTTCTTGCTCTATCGTAGTATCACTGGTGTTACTACGATATTCCCGTAAATTTCCCGCTATTACGGGTAAATGTTCTTGCTTAGCTCTACCATCCACACTATGCAAAGAACCGTCTTGAATAGCAACTGTGTCCTCTGGTATTGGTATCTTTAATTCCTGCATTCTCTTCATCAAAACATCTTTAATGTTAGTTATATTATTAGAAGAGTTATCACTTAGGTTAGTTAGGGTATCATCCCTGTTACTGCGATATTCTTCTTTTTTGTTACTACGATGTGGAGTGAATTGATACTGCGGTCTGTTATTGTATTGTTCAAGCTTTTCTTTCCACCCAGGAATTGATTTCCAGTATCGAATAGCTTGAAAGGCGTACACGTTCACCATATTGAATCCTTTAGTCTTGAGTTTTCCAATGATGCCGTAGGATTCAAGTATTGATAGAGCCTTTATGGTGGTATTACGGTTGGTACAGCCTGACATTGCTTGGATCTTAGTAATACTTGGAAATGCTACTTGCGTTTCGTTATTACAATGGACCGAGAGGACCAGATAAATTCTTGTGCATGAATTTGGCAAGGTAGCCACATAACCACCATGCACGTATTCATTTTCCATGAAAAATCTACTCGGCTTACGTTTGGTCCTTATCTTGGACCGATCCATCTGACTAATCTGTTTTTGTAAGTTTGCGTTCTTCTGGTTTGCATTGAGAACCATTCTGGCTACAGACTTTGGTCTTTCGTCCTGCCACACCAATGTTATCTCTTGTTCGTTGTTCATATTCTTTCAACCACTCTTTCTTAATCGGTCTGTACACTCGATCAAAGAGAGTGAGTAAATTAATTGCTTCATCTAGCAAAACGTCATCAGAAAATACCTCGCCAGTTTCCTGTCGATGGATTTCTTTATATTCTTCTAATGCGTTTTTGCTTATCATAAGGTTTTGTTTTTTTCGACCTTTGCGAGCTTGCTCTTTTTGAAAACAGAAAGAGCTGAGTCCCCATTGCAAGTTGACTCAGCTCTTTCCATGCAATGGGAATGTTTATATCTTAAAGTCTCAAAAGTGATTTTTTAGGTGCATTACTTTTGGGACCTTAAATTAATCCTACTGGAGAATAAATGTGCAAAAGTGTGTGCAATCAATTTCTCCAAATCGGATATCTATAATCCTAAATGAATAAAAATACGCGTAAGACCACGGATTCAAATTCACATTTTTAGGACATAAATATTATGTAGCGCCAAAAATGTGAAAAATCGTGCGGAATCAATTTTTATTTTTTAAGGACTTTAATAGTATGGCGCGCTCAAAATATGAAAAAGTCTGCGGAATCAATTCACAAAGTTTGGACCGTGAATATCTGCTACTTGGTCCATTTTGGTGGGAGATTTGGTACAAACGTAAAAAGCCCCGATATGGGGCTTGAAAAGCGTACACAGGGTGATTTAGGGGCTAACTGGAGCGCGTTAAGCAAAACAAAACCACCGTATTGGGGTGGTTTGTGAGCTAGGTGTAACCTTTCTACCGCTATCATGGGTTGGCTGACCTGAATTACTGAGGGCTGATTTTCTCTACCTATCAAGCGCGTTATAATCCAGTTTCTTTTGCTCAAGTTGACCTATTTTATTTTCTCCTCTTTCCTTTCTTTTCTCTTTGAGAGAGATCACTAGCAGAAACTTTCTTCACGTTTTTAGAACTTCTAGGATTTCTCAAAAGTTTACTAGCTATTCTTGCAACCTTCAAACTCGTAGCTTTTTTAGGCATATATTTTAGATTTGTAGCGCTTTAGTGAGTTCGACTTACTCTGCTACACAAAAACATTATTTATTTCATCTAAGATTTTTTTATCAACAAATACTTCGTCAAACTTTTTTCCACCACTTAATTGTTCGTATATAGGATTACTAAATATTTCAGAAAGTGTTACCTTGTTGCCTGACTGATAATTTGAAACGTAGGCATCTTTTGCAAAACTTAGTAATTTTTGTTGATCCTCATTTAAATCCATGCCATTTATTACAGCTTCATATTTGTCTTCTAACCTCTCTTCAAATGTTGGAATAGTTTTAACCTTCCATGCGTGACGAAAAAAGTCCCAAAGCGTGCCACCTTGATAGTCATATACCTTTTGAAGTTGTCCCTCATCAAGATAAATATTTGGACTCTTAACTACATCATGTAGTATCTCGACTTCTTTTCCTGTTGGTTCGTAATTTATGTCTTCAATAACCTTTTCCTTTATTTCTGATACTTCTTGTGTTTCATTTTTTACAACCTCCTCTTCAAACATTTTCATTGCTTCAGAGATCGGTAAATTATCAATAACTTTAATTTCATCTCCGTGTATCCATACACGCTGAATAAGATGTTTTGGATCTAGATTTTCAATAATACCTTTTATTTGTTCTCCTCCTCCACCTCCGCCACCACCCCAACCTTTCCACTTACCATCATTAACCTCAATTATGTTTTCTTTCGGTGTTCCTTTACCATTATCAGACATGCGCTTACACAAACCAACAAAATCAAGAACCTTAAAACTAAACTTACCACTTTTTGGATCAAGTCTTGCCCCACGTCCAAGCATTTGAATATATTTACCGACAGACTTTGTAAGTGCAGCAAAAGCAATATACCTGACACATGGAACATCAACTCCGGTACTCATTATGTCTACCGATACAGCGATATATGGTTTTTGGTTTGGTTTTTTGAATTTTGCCTTGAGTGATTTATTTAGGTCTTGGTTATCTGAAATAATAGCCTCGGCATAACGCGAGCCCATTTCATCATTATCAGCAAAAACTTCATTTAGGATCTTTACCATTATCTGACAATGAGCCTGTGATACTGCAAACAAAATTACCTTTTCTCCATATTGAGTTTTTTCCTTTATTTCTTCTGCGATTCTTCTTGCACGCTCTTCTGACAAAATCTGCCTTTCTAATTGCTCGAGTTTAATAATCTTTTCTTTATCAAGTTTTATTCTTTCCCTCGTATCCATATCGAGAACTTCGGATACTTTTATTCCATCTATTTCCGCTTCTTCGGTAAGTTTTGTTTTTATTTCTTCTACGCTATAGGGAGCTAAAAATCCTTCACTTATTCCTCGATCAAGATCAAATTCGTAATCTGGGCTACCTGTCTCACATCCAAAGAGCTTGTACGTATCCAAAATAGCAAGATCTTCTTCTGGTATATTTTTTCCCTCCTTCGGGATTGCTGTACGTGGAGTAGCTGTAAGACCTACTCGAGGACATAGGAAGTGATCAAAAATAACTTTTCTGTTAAGGTTAATAGATCGGTGACATTCATCCACTACGATCAAATCATAAAAAGTGGATGGTATCTTATCAAAAATATTTTCAAGCGTATCAATAACTACTATATGAATCTGGGCATGACTTTGTCTATGCCAATTACTACTTCGAATCCAAGTACTAGAATATTCTTTTGAAATAAGAGAAAATCCATCACTAAGGGTCTGGTCGGCGAGCAACACTCTATCAACCACAAAAAGAATTCGGCGCGCAATCCCTGAAGAAAGCATAGCCTTTGAAAGTGCAACGCTCATACGAGTTTTGCCGAGTCCGGTCGCCATATGGACCAGCATTTTTTGCTTTCCTTTTTTATATCCATCTACAACTGCCTCGATACACTCTTTTTGATAATAACGATTCTTTCCTGCTGTAGGATCATAGCCTCCAGCGATTGTCTCATCTATTTCGACTGGAACATCTGCAATTTTATTTTTCTCTTGCTCTATTTTTAACTGCATCTCATTGAGAGACATAAAGTTCTGTACCACTCTCCATTCACCAGCCTCAAGACCTTTCCAAGCGGTATCATAAAAAAGAATTCTATTTTCAGAGCATGCATACAAAAAACGGGGTTTTAGGACTCTAAAATAAAGTAATCTAAGTTTATCAAGTGCTTTTCTTTCCTTTTCTAATTTGTTTTCAATAACAGCAATAACTTCACCGGAAATATCACGGAGTACAAAATCTGGACGAATATTTTTCATTCCAAATTCAGCCTGTATCTCAAGAGACAAATCATATATTTGCTGATATAGAAAAGTATCACCTCGTTTATATCCGAGGGCGGTGAGCATTTCTACGACTTTTAGATCCACATTTTGTGCTTCGTTTGGCATATATTTATTTATTACAATAAGTTATTGAATCGATTTCGAGATGATGTAGTGGATATAAAGTACATAATCCGATATTTGTATTTCTATCCATAAGTATCCACGTAAGAATTATTAAAATAATACCAACTCCAATAATAACATTAATTCTTTTAGGCATTTTTAAAAACAATATCGGCTTCGTATCTTTTATCCTTTCAGGAACAACATACAAAAGATAGATAAAACCAATCAATATAAAACCAAGAGCTAGATTACCAACTAAAATCTGTATAATACTTTTCTGACCTGCACTAGCATTAAAACCAACAAGTGTCATTATTGCCGCAAAAACACCAAAGATTTGAATATAGTCAACTCTCGATTTTTTAAAATCTTCTTTTATTTTATCTGTTTCTAGATATAATTCATTTTTTAACTCTTTTATTGTCTCAATGGTGACAATCTCATTTTTTGTTGTCTCAATAGGTACGTTAATACCAACAGTCTCTACTGATGCTGTAGTGGTTAGATTTTCTGTATTAATTTTTCCGTTATTTTCTGGCATATATTTTATAATTGAACATCAGGTAAAATAGCTTTCAAAGCAAAATAATACACTCGACCACTATCATTACCAACAAGCATAATCAATGGCACCGCTGGTCCACCAATAACAAATGCGCCGGATAATTCCATTGACAAAGGTTGGTTTACAAACCCATCAACAATTGTTACTTTTTCATTAACAGACAGCTTGTTCTGACTTAATTTTAAATTAAGAGCTTGTACAAGCCGTTCTTTTATTTCACTGAATTTTATTATTTTTGGTTGATTATTTTCCATAAAAGATTACTTATTATCTGTTAATTTATTTTCACCCCAGATTTTTGCTAATATCGACTTGATTTCTGTTTCGGAGTCAGACATTATCTGCTGGACACTTTCTAAAACTTCCATATGTTTATCGATTTTTTTAACAATTTCTTTTTGGATTTCTATTTCTGGGACCGGTACTTTAATTGATTTTACTATTTGAAGATTTAGATGAGGGACACCTCCTCCAGTATAATCTTGGGACCTTATTTTAAGGTATATAGATCTCAAAAAATACCACACATACTTTGATATGGCTTTCTTTTCATCAATAATGATTCCTGCACAATTTTGCGTTATAGCAGAGTCGATCTTTAATAATGCGGTACGTCCTCTAGTCTGACCTTGTCCATACATTGCAATAAGAATTGTATCTACAGGATAAATCCTCAAACCAAAATCTTTTACAGCTAACTCAGATAAATGTTCAGTGGTAGAAAGTATTTCATTTTCACAGACCTCAGTTGTTAATGTCCAATTTACATTTCCATTAAAATAATCTTTATTTTCTCTACTTGGGGTTGATCCTGTTCCAATAAGTTTAGAGATGTCCTCTAAATTAGAATCTCTACCAACAAATATTTTAGGAATGGATATATTCTCCTCGATCTCCCTACAGCCTTTGATCAATTTATTCAACCTAGAAACCTCAGCAACAATCTCAGCTTGTTTTTCTAGCGGTGGAAGTGGAATTTCAAGATTTAGAAACTTATCTTCATGAAATCTAACTTGTGCAGCACCTGTAGGTGATTGTTCTACAACTTTATTTACAAATTGCTCTGACTGCAAGACATATGAAATATATTCAGGTAAAGCTTCACCAACAAAACTAAACAATGGCATATCAACTGTGACAATTGCATTGTCTAAATCCCTTGGAATTATTCCAATTGCCCCAGTATGTAATCCTAATCTAGAGTAAATAAGCAATGGTTTTTCAAGATTTACTAAATTTTGTTTTTTAGTTCCAATTTCCGAACCTTGTTTAATTTCACGTAAACTTATTTCTCCCGTATTCGAAACTGTTATTTGTTTGTACGTGACACCATCATCCAGATTAATAAAGTTTTCATACTGACATAATAAATCTTTTAATTTTACAAGCGGTATTTCATTTTCCTCCTTAACAATATCTAAAAGGTTTTGGGCTAGTGTACTTTTTGATTGAATCTTTGCCAAATATTCCCGCACCATATCGAGCTCAAGACTATGGGTAATGTCAAAAAGGGAGAGGGTTTGTTTCTCATTTTTTTCATTGATATTTTTTAGGATTGAATACCTATCATCAATACTTTTTCCATTATTCTCAAACTTTATTTCAGTGTTCCATTTCTTTAATTGATCAATAGAAAGTAAACTACGATATGTTGCCATGTTGTAACTATACACATGCTTCTTCTCTATTTCTTTTGCTATTTCATTTCTTATTTTGCTTTCAAGAGCAATAAGCTTTTCTTTCTTTTTTTCCTTATCTTTTATCTCATTTATTTTTGGTAATTCTTTGGCTTCGATTTCTGCTTTATTTTCAATCGCAATTCTTTCTTTTATTCTCGGATCAATCTCCAGAATCCAGCTCGCTGGAATAGAAAAGCTGTTTGCAGTATTTGCTGGTGTCTCACCTTTTTTTACTTGACTCAAGAAAATATTAAGTATTTCTGGAATTTGACTGTTTACTTGCTCTTTACGGTTTACACCCAAAGCAAAACCATCATTAGTCATTTTATAAAACCAAACATTTTTTGTTGGTGTACCTTTTTCAAAGTACAGCAGGCTTGTTTTAGCACCTTGTCCACTCTTACTGACGAATAGTCCTTGGGGAAGTGATATAACCGCCTTTAGGTTTGCTTCAGTTAGTAGCTTATGACGAAGTGTACGTGCAGAATTTTGTCCCCAAGTAAGAAATCCTTCAGATACGATCACTGCACATCGCCCACCCTTGGCGAGTGTATCGAGCATCATTTTTACAAAAAGAATTGTCGTTTCTCCTTCTTTGCTATATTCATCCCATACATTCGGATAAGCTTCTTGATCTTTCTCCGCACCAAAAGGTGGATTTGCAATTATGCAGGTTTTACTATTTTCATAGACTTCTGGCTTATATAAATGTAGAGAGTCTCCTTGAAGAATATTAGCTGGGTTGAGTCCTCGAATATACAGATTGATCGCTGCCATCTTTCTGATACGTCCCATGTATTCTATACCGCCCACACCCGATCTATAGAATTGGTTACTCTCTGGGATAGTAGGTATTTTTAATTTATTATTTTTAAAATATTCAGTAAAAAAATGTTGTATTTCTTTGTGAGCATTCTTGCTTGGCCAGTGTCCATTTCTTGTGGTTTTTTCAATTACATACTGAAACGAATCAAAAAGAAAACCACCTGTGCCACAGGCTGGGTCAAAAATTGTATCCTTATACTCTGGCTCACACATAGCCACCATCATATGGCGAATATGATCTGGTGTTCGATTGAGCCCTATGTCTTTAGTTCCACCGGTTTCAGAAAGAGCTGACTCTATGGCATCACCAAGAATATCTGTGTTGAGTATTCTTTCTTCATCAAGCTCATTAATAAGACTGATAACTTCATATAATTTCCCTGAAAGAATATTTTCAGTAAATTTCGATTTAGAAAAAATTTCTTCTATAAGCACAAGTTGGTCTTGCACTTTTTGGTTTAAGTTACTTGTTACTACTTGACTCGCTCTTGAGAGAATCGATCCATAAAATGGAAAAATATTTTTGTTGAGATGCTCGAGTACCTGCTCTCCGCTCAGAGTATGCAAATAACTAAAAAGATACTTGTATCCTTCCTTTTCAAAAAGTTTTCTAATTTCAATAAAGGCATCATCTTTACGAAGTTTTGTTTCAAAAATACGAAGTATTAGTAATTCAATAATATACTCGACACGTTCAACAGGTGTGCCGCTAGACCGCAACTTATTGTGTAGCGATTTAAGGACGTTATTTGTTGCAGAATCTGCATAATGTATTGTTGATCGTGCCATAATTTTATTTTTTAATTTCTTCGTAGTGTTCTTTCCCGCCAATTACTCTCACATAATCCTCACACCCATCAACTTCAATAGCCCCGCATTTGCACGGGGTCATTTTCTTGTGAGTATTCCAATAGATTTCATCACTGCACT
>JBAXSG010000006.1:0-44259 GCA_037130865.1 Candidatus Tayloriibacteriota bacterium
TACCTATGATAGCTATGACTACTAGGAGTTCGATGAGGGTGAAGGCGCGGGAGGATGGGTGTTTGTTGGAATGGTGAGATGAGATGCGTGGCATAATGCTGATTATTTTAGCATACTGGGGGGGGGTGACAAAGCAGCGCGTGGGGATATGTTTAACCCAACACCGCTTTTATCCTCCTTATACCTTGCGCGACAGCTTCTTCTTTCTGTATCTTGAACTTCCATTTACCTTCTGGGCCAGCGAGATCGCCGGTATTGGTTACATGCGGACCGCCACAGAATTCCTTTGAATAGGCGTGCGACAGATCATCACCTGTATAATAGACAGATATTTCATCGCCATATTTCTCACCGAAGAAGTGGAGAGCCCCAGTCTTTTCGGCTTCAGCTTTTGGTAGCAAGACTTTATTGAAAGACATTTTCGCGGCAATCTTTTCATTTACAATATCTTCGACACGCTTCTTCTCATCGTCAGTCATCTTGGCACCATGAGCAAAGTCGAAACGCAATCGCTCTGCTGTGATATTTGAACCTTTCTGCGAAACGCTGTCGCCGAGAACGTCACGAAGTGCCTGATGTAGAAGATGTGTAGCGGTGTGATATCGGATAACCATTGGGTCGGCGTGGCCGTCGTCTGCTTTTGCCAGACCACCTTTGAATTTTTGTTCGGCACCAGCACGAGAGAGATCCTGATGCTTTTTGAACTCTGTATTAAAGGCCGCGACATCCACGGTCAAACCTTTTTCTTTCGCGAGGTCGACGGTCATATCGATCGGAAAGCCGTAGGACGAGAAAAGAATGAAGGCGTCGGTGCCGGAAATATTTGCGGCGTTGCTTCCTGCGATTTTATTGAACTCCTTAATACCGATCTCGAGTGTCTTCTCGAACTTCTCGGCTTCTGTGCGAATCTCGGTCTTGATCTGCTCCTTTTGTGCGAGGATGTTCGGATATATATCCTTGTACATCTCCGCATATACGTCCACGATTTCATTGAGACGAACAGAAGTATTTATGAGTTTCGCATAACGGATGGCGCGGCGAAGCAAACGGCGGAGGATGTAGCCGCGGTCGGTATTAGAAGGTGTGACGCCATCTCCTATAAGAAAAGTAGACGAGCGAATATGTTCCGTGATGATACGAGCGGATCTGACATCGTAATTCTTCGAATTTGCCTTGAGAAGCGCCATAACGGTCTTAAATAGATCCGTGTCATATATATTGTCGACGCCTTGCATGGTTATGGTGAGACGCTCCAGTCCAGCACCAGTATCCACCGAAGGCTTCGGGAGTTGACCAATAATCTTGCCATCTTTCTTCTCGTATTGCATGAAGACATCATTCCAAACTTCAACGACATCACGACTTTCATCAGCCTTCAGGAATTGCTCATGCGTTATCGGCTTACCACCAAAAGTATTCTTAACATCATAATACATCTCAGTATCTGGTCCGCATGGGCCATTGTCGCCGGCTTCCCACCAATTATTTTTTGCTGGAAGATAGAAGATCCTGTTTGGATCGATTTTATTTTGAGCGAAGATATCTCGCCATATGTCGGCAGCCTCTTCATCGCGTGGCGCGATAGAGTCACCTTCGAAAACCGTCACGTAGAGCCTGTTCGGATCTAGTCCGAGTCCGCGGTCACCTACTGTGGTGGATTTCGAGGTTAGAAATTCATAACTCCAAGCGATCGCTTCTTTCTTGAAATAATCTCCAAGTGACCAATTTCCTAACATCTCGAAGAAAGTGGCGTGTGTACGATCACCAACGTCGTCAATGTCGATAGTGCGCAGACATTTCTGTGCGTCGACGAGGCGAGTACCAAGAGGATGTGGCTTGCCGAGGATATATGGCACAAGCGGCTGCATTCCGGCCGTATTGAAGAGAGTGGAGTTCGTGACACCCTTTTCGTCCGAGGTGATGAGAGAAGCCGAAGGTATGATCGCGTGTCCGCGCTTCTTGAAGAATTCCAGGAATCTTGAGCGGATTTCCGCGGAGGTTATAGGTTGCATGGGATATATACTAGCAAGAAATTACCGGTTAATCATCTTCGCTACTACCTCAACCTCTGCCAAGACGACTTTTGCAGCTTCTGGATGTATACCCACAGCCTTAAGAGCTCCTGGATTTGCAGCTAGATCGCTACAGACGATGATACCAAGACCGATCAAATCTTTCTTCTGTTGATGACTCAAGCTCACAAGACAAGTTACTGGATAGAGGCCATTGTCGTCTATTATCTTGTGTAGGCTTTTGTTTGTAGGATAATTCCAGCTGATCATATTCAAACCCTTACAAGTACCGTACTGAATAGCAACTTCGGTGAACTTTGTGTTCGTGAAGAGATATCTATCAGTGAGTTTCCTCTTCATTCCGCCATATTCAAAAGCTGTATCTGCAAGATCGTCGAAACGAGCCTTCACATACAAAGCAACCTTCAGATCGGACTTGAGACCGAATTCGTTATGGAATTTCACTTCGGCCATAGCCATGTCATGCTCTTTCCACGCCACCACATCTACTTCATGTTCCACGCAAGTTCCAAGGAGATTTTGGTCAGTGATAGATTCGTAGCCCCAGAGTTTGAATATGCGCGCCACAAATTTTTCAAATGGAAAACCATCTGGACCAAGTTCGAACATAGCTCTGCGGATAGAGTACCTAGCCGCCACTGGTGCAGAATGTTTCTTCAAAAGTTCAAATGCTCGGCGATATATATCCAGTGTCGGTATCCCCTCCCACATTTCTTTTTCGACTTTGTCAACAATATCGTCGATGACTTCCGGTGTCGCGCCAACGCGTTTTAGAGAATTGACGAGCTTCTCTTCTTCGAAGAGTTGTGTGGTGCCGTCAGATTTGGTGATACGCATCAAGTGATTCATTGCTACATTATAGTATAATTCCGCCTCCTAAGCACTCTGCGCTTTGCGCCTTTACTTTTGCGCTTTGCGCTTTTCCTCTTGCGCCTATATATATGACCAATGATTGTCCAGGAGTTACTGGATCGTTGATTTCTTTTCCTGTTATTGTAAGTTCGGCTGTTTTCTTGGCGAGATTAGTTTTCTTTATTATGGCAGGTATTAATGCTTGGCGATATCTGGTGCGAATCATTAGCTTTGTGCCGATCTTCGGTGCTGTGCCACTAATCCAGTTCACTTGGGTGATGTAGACTTTTTGTGCATATGGAAATTGGACCCTCGAAGGGCTCAATTTTGCTATGTGCGCCACTGGTATGCAGTCAGAAGCCTGTGCGACAACAATCGTATTTTTCTTCATATCCTTCGCCACTACATAATGGCGCGAGTCGTTTGTCGTCTTCTTTGAAATAGTGAAACCATGACGTTCACCAAGTGTGAAGAAAAGAGCACCAGGGTGATAGCCGATAATTTCACCGGAAGTGTTCAACACTTCGCCAGCAGTCGAGCCTGGCTGTTTTTTATTACCATGGCGACCTTCCGCATAATGCTTCAGAAAATCTTTTACATCCACCTTACCGATGAAGCAAAGTCCTTGACTATCTTTCTTGTCAGCATTTGGTAAACCGAACTTTTTTGCCAATTTGCGGACATCAGACTTTTCCAAGTGTCCTATCGGAAACAAGATGTGCTCCAGATCATTTTGATTCAAAGTCCATAGAAAATATGACTGATCTTTGTTCTGATCGACACCGGCCAGCATTTGCGTCTCTTTCATTTGCGCATAATGACCAGTCGCGACAAAATCTGCCCCATGAGCATGTGCCCATTTCCAAAATCCACCAAACTTCACCTCACGGTTGCACATAACATCTGGATTTGGTGTTCTACCAGTGGCATATTCGGCTAACATATAGTCTATAACACCGCGCTTGTATTCCTTCACCAGATCCAATGTCACAAAAGGGATACCGAGGTGTGCAGCCACGCGCATAGCGTCACGACGCTCTTCTTTCCAAGAGCAAGAAATCCAGTCAGGTTGCCAGACTTTTATGTATACACCGACTACATCGTAACCAGATTTCTGCAATAAAGCGGCGGAGACAGCACTGTCTACACCACCAGACAAGCCGATGAAGACTTTGGGCTTTGGCTGCCTGATTGAATCAATTTGACTATTCATATTTTGTATGATAGCATATTCTCTAGATTTAACAAAGAGGATCGAACAAAACAAACGCAAACTTGCGCAAAAGAAAGAGGTGATGGGATGAAAATCCTAGTTGTCGATGATACAAAGCTATACTTGGATATGATAGTCGAGTTTCTACAGCTTGGAGGTAATCACACAATCTTCAAAGCTTCAAGTGGTATAGAGGCCTTGGCGGTGCTGAAGGAAAAGCATCAAGAGATTCAGCTTGTCATGTCGGATCTATATATGGGTGATGGTGCAATGAGTGGCTTAGATCTCATTGGTGAAATTCGCAGACAAGGATACAACGTCGATTTCCTTCTAATGTCTAGCCTCATGGATGATGATGTGAAAGCGAGAGCGCTGGCATTGGGTGCCAAGCATACGATCAATAAGTATGACATCGGGGTGGGTCTACATTCATACCTCGAAAAATTGGGACTGATACGGCACGAGGAAACATCATCTGTTCCAAAACCTTGAAACGTTCGAAACCTTAACCCCGGTCGTGGAGTCTCATTCTGAGACACTGCGACCGTTTTTGCTATTCCATTCTTATTGCAGATACTTGGCTTTGTTCGCCAGGTGTCCATCGTAAGTCACCGCGTAATGCATGGCCCCAGTCTTATCTGATAAATAGAAGAAATACTTGGTCGTGGTAGCATTTATCGTGGCAGTGATAGCATCTATCCCTGGATTATCTATAGGTGTTGGTGGTAAACCTGTATGTTTATAGAGATTGTAAGGTGAATCTGTAGCCAAGTCCGCGACGGTCAACTGGTCCGATGTCTTATTTAAGAAATAGAAAAAAGGTGGATCTACTTGTAGTGGCATCTTTTCTGCCAATCTTTTCCAGAGTATACCGGCGATGATCCGTCTATCTGTTGTGCTGATCGCTTCTTTTTCTACTATGGACGACATTGTTATGACATCAGAAATAGTCTGACCAAAAGCGCTTACGTTTTTACTAATAGGAACAATATGTTTATCAAAATTATCTCGCATAGTCTTCACAACCTCATCTGGTGAGACATTTTCAAAAAAGAAATACGTATCAGGAAATAGATAGCCTTCATACTTGCTGGCTAGAGCGATAAAGGTCACATCATCAAACAAAGGTATAGATTTCTTCAAGACCGCGGCGATACTTTTGGAACTTAAGCCTTCTGGAATAGTCACCTTTATCTTCGTCAATCCCTGCACTCCATATGCTGTGCGATACGCGACACGGATGATTGACTCTGGTTGTTCGAAGAGATAATCACCACTCTTCACGCGTGTCCTTTCTCCAACAATAACCACGAAAGTTTTATACAAAAATTGTGATCTCACAATCTTCTGGTCAACCAACTGTTTTGCGACTTCCGAAAGAGAAGATCCTTCTTTTATAGAGACTACAGTATGGACTGGGAATCCACTTGGTGGAGTAGCTGCAAAGATTGCTGCTACTGCCACTATGCAAAGAGCCCCGAGAATACCAATGATTATTTTTCGAG
This sequence comes from Candidatus Tayloriibacteriota bacterium, assembly GCA_037130865.1. Lineage (GTDB taxonomy): Bacteria > Patescibacteriota > Minisyncoccia > Phycocordibacterales > PALSA-1337 > C7867-002. Next base: position 5,604 of record JBAXSG010000006.1, read on the forward strand.
CAGACATAATATGGTACGGTTTATACAGATTATATAGGAAGATTCGCTGGTGCTTCTGACTTCTTCGAAGGTACGCGTTCCAATGTCGGCGTACTGGCTACTGCGCCTGGGAAGTGGAACAATGTCGCCAACTCCTCCACATTGAGCACCAAAGGCTTCTGTGCAAATGGCGGATAGAAGTAGGATCGGCGTTTGTAAGCCATTATCACCTGTTTCGACATACGATTTTGGCGAATATCTTTGTAATCTTGCCAAGGATATTCTATCTTTCCCATCCATGGACCACCGGGTTTAAAACCATTTAGATGTTCAGAGCTGAAATGTTTGAAGTTTCCGATAATACCAACTATGTTTGATGGATTGAAAAAATCTTTCTTGGCCATATAGATCACGCGTATTCCAGCATCAAAAGATTGTTTGGAAACGCTGCGCTCAAGTGCTTCTACTATAGCTTGTTCACCCTTCGATATAGAAGGCATCTTCGTAAATCCAGACTCTTCATCTTTCATCCCAGCGACCTTAGTCTTCGCATCACGCATCAGTATTTTGTGAACCTCTTCTTTGGCGCTCTCCTTCCAAGCATCGTGTTTCTTGAACAAATGACCGGGTTTTGGCTGCTCCTTCTTGTGTGCGCGGATCATGATCTGCGCCCAGACTTGTTGGTTTGGACCGATACTACCTAAGAATTCCAAAAATGGCACAAGTGGGTCAACCTTGAATTCTTCCTTCGGATCTTTGTCTAGACCATAATCTACATATGTTTTTATGGGATATGAATCCGGTTGAGTGAAAACAAACTCTGTAGCCCAGACTTTCATATCATTTTTATCAAAATGAGCTGAGCGAGTGTAATCATCCTTTTCATGTACTTCTATACCAGGAAATGTGGCATAAAGAGCTGTCTGGATATTATTCTTAACTGATTCTGGCATCCAGATGAAAAACTTCACTTGACCTTCGACTGATATCATTTCCAATGAGAACCAAGGTCTAGTTTTCCCCATCCAAAGTTGTTTATACCAGTTTCCGTCAGATGTGTTATGAAATGAATTCAAGAACATTTCCATCGCCAATGGAGACTTGTACAGATCTTTTGGCAGACGGATCTCTATAACGGCGTATTTTTGTGAGACGAAAAACTGAGCGCGAACATAGCGCATCCACAAATCCCAAAATATCCTTCCCAAAATAATAGCTAGAATTATCGGCGACAAAGCGACTATGTAGTTTATTACCATAGGCGTCAAAACCGTTTTGAAACTATCGACGATGCCTAGAAAGACCTTGTCCAATGTCATGACAATATTGTACCACAAAAACTACGCAGCTACTGGTGAATACTTACCTTCTTTGTTGTGAGAGAAGTACTTTGGATTCTGTAGATTTACTAAAATAGTATTTGGTTTGACATAACGCTCCTTCATAACCTTCTCGATGATGGCATCTTTCGTCATTGGGCCGTTTTTCACAAGGATCTCGCGAATAACATCGCGAACTACTCCTGGAGTGTAACCCCATTCTGCGAGAGCATATAGACCACGGCCAACTAGGACAAAGCGTTTGTCTTTTATCAGCTCATTGTGAGTCGTAGCGACATGGGCTTTCTTATTGAACATCTTCTCAATCTGCTTTGCGACATCGCGGAAATGTATAGGAGAGCCGTGTTTGCGAATAACCAAGAAAGCGTAGTCACGCATACCCTTTGTACTTATGTTTGGTGAATTCGTCATACCCCAATCACCTAGAGAATTCTTGCCAACATTCTTGGAAATTGCCAACCATCGACGAACAACCTCTTGATTTTTATAGCGCTCTGAAACATCTTCAAGATGACTCAAGAACTTGTTTATCATCTCTGACTCAGGCAAAAGGTCATCTGTCTTCAGATTCGAATAGAGATTGCGAAGAGCAGCTTCGACTTTCTTGGCGACATCTTCGTTCACATGCCAACGATGACGGAAATCATCATCTTCTTTTTGCTTCTTAAATGGTTCACCTACAACCAAAAGAAAATGTGTGTGATTTTGCAAACTCTTATCCTTGGAAACATGGCCCAAGAAATCATCTTCTACTACTATTCCACCCAAAGAATGTAGTAACTCTTCGATCTCAGCAAAAGCAGCTTTCTCCAGCTTATATTCCTCTGATTTGCGGATATTTGCTATACCGTAGTTCTCTATCTGGCGAACACGTTCACGAGTGATACCGTATTTCTTGCCGATAGAATCCAAGGTCATGCGCTTGGTGTCCTTGCCTAGTCCATAGCGAAAGACGAGAACTTCATGCGCGCGATCTGGTAATGAGGACAAAAGCCTTTTGACGACTTGCTTTGGTTTGAACGAAATAACTGATTGGGTGGAAGCCATGTTATTGATTTAATAATAATTATGTTGCTTTATATATAGGTATGTTCTATCACCTATACCTTATAAAGTCAACCTACTATACACTAAAACACCTTATATGACAATACTGATCAATCTTCCTTTTATGATGATGACCTTTTTTATTTCTTTACCATCGATCCATTTTTGAATTTCTGGCAATGCCAAAGCTCCTGCTTTCAATTCTTCATCGGACGACTTAGCCGCTATTTCAAATGTCGCGCGCATTTTTCCATTGACTTGCACAGCTATCGTCATATTTGTTTCTACAGCCAATTCCGGCTTATATTCAGGCCATGATGTGGTGTGAATGGAGCCTTTATTTCCAAGATTAGACCAAAGTTCCTCAGTCACATGAGGCGCAAAAGGAGCTAGAAGTTTGAGCAAAATCTCGAACTGTTCCCTGTTCAAACCAGTTTTTTCCAATTCATTTACAGCGATCATGAGCGTGCTTATGGCGGTATTGAAACGGATAGTCGATATATCGTCGGAGATTTTCTTGATCGTTTTGTGGATTATCTTTTCTGCATTGGAAGCCGAATCAACCTTGTCAGCCAACTTCCAAACTCTTTCGATAAATCTTCGAGATCCGATCATGCTGTCGGTATTCCAAGATATCTGCTGATCAAATGGTCCCATGAACATCTCGTATATACGCAATGTATCAGCGCCATATATTTTCACCACATCATCAGGATTGACGACGTTGTTGAAACGCTTGGACATCTTGCGACCATCCTCACCCATGATCAGTCCAACATGTTGCAACCTCAAAAATGGCTCAATACTCGATACCACCCCGATATCGTAAAGGAACTTGTGCCAGAAACGAGCGTATATAAGGTGACGCGTAGCATGCTCGGCACCACCAACATAAAAGTCCACCGGTGACCAATATTTTTCTTTCTTAGCGTCGACGAGTGCACGCGAATTTTTCGAATCCATATAGCGCAAATAGTACCAAGATGAACCAGCCCATTGAGGCATAGTGTTCGTCTCGCGCTTGGCTTTGCCGCCACATTGTGGACATTTAACATTGACCCATTTTTCAATAGCCGCTAGCGGTGACTCACCAGTGCCGGTCGGCTCATAGGATTTCACCTTTGGTAATTTAACTGGAAGAGATTTTTCTGGAATAGCCACGACGCCACATTTTTCGCAATGCACGACTGGTATCGGCTCACCCCAATATCTCTGACGAGAAAATACCCAATCGCGAAGCTTGTACTTCGTGACCCATTTGCCGCCGACGAAAGAGGTGATGTCTTTCTTGATTGCCTCTGAAGATTTTCCATTGAAATGACGGGAATTTATCAAAAGTCCGCTGTCAGTATAGGCCGAATTTGCTATATCTCCACCAGCGATGACTTCTTTTATGGCCAACTTAAACTTCTTTGCAAATGCGAAATCTCTATCGTCGTGTGCAGGAACGGCCATGACCGCGCCAGTACCATAGTCCGCCAAAACATAGTCAGATATCCACACTGGAACTTTTTCACCATTTGCTGGGTTAATGACGGCGACCCCTTTGAGCTCCACGCCAGTCTTTTCTTTTGTGGCATCAGTACGCTCGATCTCGGTCTCATTTTTCGCACGAGAAATATAAGCCTCGACTTCTTTACTGTTGCTGATCAGACCTTTCTGGACCAGGAATTCCGCCACCAGTTTGTGCTCTGGCGCCAAAACGACATAAGTAACACCAAATAAAGTATCTGGTCGAGTTGTGAAGACTTCAATCTTTTTCGCGGTAATTTTTCCGGCAGAATTATCCAGTGCGAAACTTATAAGTGCCCCTTCACTTTTCCCTATCCAATCTTTTTGCGACTTCACGATAGAAGCTGGCCAGTCGAGGAGATTGAGGTCCAAGCTCAATTCGCATTTTTTCTCATCAGCCAATCTTTCTAGCCATATGGCTAATTCTGCGCAAGTCATTACATCCCAATTCATATCCTTGTCCTTATCGAGCCAGACATTTTCAAAATCTTCATGAGTCTCTTTTGAAGTCTCAATCTTCTTATCAGAATTCAATTCAAATAAAACTCCTGAGGTTATTGCAACACGATTCTGATCTTTGTGCGCAGCGAAATATTCGGCACACACAGGATCGCCAAGAACACGGACAAATTTGAGATCTGTGTAACCAGTTTCTTCGGCTACTTCACGTCGAGCAGCCTCAATTATATCCTCGCCATAATCGACGCCACCAACGATAAATGTGGTCCAAGGATGTTTGTGCCATTTGAGTCCTAAGAATTTACCAGTCTTAGGATCTCTGACGAGGGCGTGGATTGTCCTGCGTTCAACTACTTTTTTGCCTGGCTTAGGAGGATTTTTCTTGTCGATGATATGTGGCAATGACTTTGTATTATAAGCATCCAAATCCGCCAGTAATCTCTCGGCATAATCCGTGATCTTGAGAACCCATTGACGCATCGGTTTTTTCTCAACAAGAGTGCCGCAGCGTTCACAACGACCATCTTCTACGTCTTCATTGGCCAAACCGGTCTTACATGAAGGACACCAGTTTATCGGTTCGAATGATTCGTAAGCCAAACCCTTCTTGAACATCTGTAAGAAAATCCACTGCGTCCAGCGATAATATTCAGGATCGGTCGTATTTATCTCTCGCGACCAATCGTAGTCGAGTCCAATCAGTTGGAGCTGATCCTTGAAACGAGCGACATTCTTCTTGACCGAAACTTCCGGATTTGTCTTTGTTTGGATGGCATAATTTTCCGCTGGCAAACCAAAAGCATCAAAACCCATAGGGTGCAGGACGCTGTGACCTTGCATGCGCTTCATACGCGAGACGATATCTGTGGCGATATAACCCTTGGGATGTCCAACATGCAATCCTTCACCAGACGGATATGGAAACATATCGAGAATGTAATATTTCGGCTTGGTATTCTTCGTCGAAGTAATATCTTCTGTTGATTTATAGATTTTTGAAGAGGCCCATTTCTTCTGCCATTTCTTCTCAATCTTTTCTGGATTATAAGTAGCCATAGCTACGGGTTTTGGAATCTTTTTCATAAGCGTAATAATAGCTCAAAATCTAGTCTTTTTCTAGGTTTTCTAATGCTTGACAAATAGCCATACTATGGTATGATACCGCCAGTAGTTAGGTGGGAAAGTTTGTAAGAGTTGTTCGTTGAAAGACGAAAATAATACGCAGTGAACAATCAACCGAGCTCAATGAGCTCAGGAGGATAGCATGCAGGTACCAGTAGAGCAGAAAATTGGAGAAGGGGTAGTGATCAGAGTCGGTCCGCGGTATGCTCTCGTGTTACCAAACCGAGGCGAGTTGGCCGGTCGATCACAGGGATTTAAAGTCTCGATCCGTCCAGAGGAGCATCAGACCATGAAGATCTGCGCTAAGCAGAAGCATGGTATCGCCTTTACCGGCAATGTCACCCCCGCCGAGCCGCAGATCGGCGATCGAGTGTACGTCCAGATCGCCAGTGCCGACGCTCCCGAGGCGACGGCTTGGGCTCAAGTCGACGAGAAGGTCATCATCGACCCAATTATCGTCAAAGTGCCCACCCGTCACCCAAACCCGCCGCCCAACGCGTATGCGATTCGCGCGGCAAAGAAGAAAGCCGAGGCGCAGGGGCATGTGTTAGTAGAAGTTCAAACCGTCTTGATGGCCTAGACAAGCCAGCCAACAAGACAAAAGGTCAGGTGTAGAATCCCGTGATTCTCCCTGACTTTTTTGTTTTTATGAAAATATGCCACAAATAAAAATACTCCCTAGGGACACACAGCCAAACAAATGCTGTGTGTCCCCGAGAGTGTAGCTTATAGTTGCCCGATGGGTCCTTTCAATTCCCATTTCCAACATGGCTGTCCCTTGCGTCCGACGAACTGCTTAGTTGGCTCTATGATTAAGCCGGTACTTCCATCTAATTTTTCATGGAATACCGCCACATAGAGATGATGTTTATCATCATACTCGATCCGCCACACACCCTGACTCATAAGATCAAGCACCGATTGCGCCCATCCGTACGGGACCAGTATCTGTTTACCATCCTCTTTCTCGCGTGGATATTTCAGCCTACCGTCTGCCACAATATCATTGACTTCAAAATAAATATCGTCAAGATATATGTCCTTACACCGATAACCAAATAGTCCTTTGTAGATATAGGTGTACTTCGACTCACCACTATTTACCTCAGGACTTCGACTCGACATCAAGAGGCCAAACATGGTCAGTATGGTTTCATACTTAGTCAAAGTGTCGAGATCGCCGCGGATTATGAATGGAGACTCAAGTTTCCTGAGAGTATCTGCAGCACAATTTTCCAGATCTTCGACTGTTACAAATTGCCACCTCAACATGTTCAATACATGCGGTGGTATATTGGTTAGTTCCTTTGGGTTTGCTTCTAGGCGATGTGGTTGTAATTCAACATATTCATGAGCAATAACTTTCACTAGGGCTCCTTTGTTGCCGATGTGGCAACTTGTTTTAAGGATCATAGATCACCCGACTCTAGCGAGTCGACAGCGTCTATAGATAAGATTACTCACAAGGAGAGGAAAGTCAAATCTTAAACTCTATCACTTCCCCATCCTTGACGATATATTCTTTTCCTTCAGTGCGAATCAAGCCTTTCTCGCGCGCGGCAGAGTATGATCCGACAGCGAGGAGTTTGTCCCATTCTATAACTTCAGCACGAACGAATTTATCTTTGAAATCTCCATGAATAGCTGTACCGGCTTCAGGAGCTGTCCAACCGCGTTTGATTGTCCAGGCACGCGTCTCATCTTCGCCAGTCGTAAAATAAGTGATAAGTCCAAGCATCTCATAACCTTTGCGAATCAAGTTATTGACTCCGTCGTCGTGTACACCTAGACCTTCTCGCATCTCAAGTTTATCTTTTGCGTCCAAGTCCTTCAATTCTTGTTCGATACCAGCATCGACTATCACATAACCAGCTTTTGTTTCCTTGAACATGGTCATGAGTTTGGTCCAGCGTTCATCATTGAGTTCATCCATATTCCGCGAACCGGCCTTTTTATTCAAAACATATATAAATGGCTTCGCCGTGATAAGACAGAGTTGGTGCAGAAAAGGCGCTTCAAATTCATCCGCGACGACAGAAGAGGCCAGCTTACCAGCCTCCAATGCCTTCACAAGCCGCTCTATAAGCCCGGCTTCGATGATTGCCTCCTTCTTACCAGCCTTAACCTCCTTGCCAAGATTGGCTTGGCGCTTCGACACAGTCTGTAGATCCGCTAGAACAAGCTCTAGGTTTATGACCTCTATGTCTTTGATCGGGTCAATCTTGCCGTCCACGTGTATAACATTTTCATCTTCGAAGATACGCACAACCTGTGCTACCGCGTCAGTCTCGCGGATATTTGAGAGGAATTGATTGCCGAGACCTTCACCTTCGGACGCGCCTTTCACAAGACCAGCGATATCTACGAACTCTACTGCTGCTGGCACAGTCTTCGCCGACACGGAAAAATCGCTTAATTTCTGCAGGCGTTCATCTGGCACAGCAACCACACCAACCGATGGATCTATTGTACAAAAAGGATAATTCTCAGCTGGTACACTTTTCTTAGTGAGCGCATTGAACAACGTGGATTTACCCACATTTGGAAGACCAACGATGCCGATGGATAGAGCCATGAATTATTTCCTGAACTTATTAACCAATTTATAAAGAAGATACATGACTACTAGACCGCCGAGTGTCCATTTCCAATTCCTAATAAGCAAGGCGCATGTATCCATAATAAAGTTCCAGACAATAGCAGCAAATGGACTATCTATGATACTAGCAGACAAGAGATTGTCTCCTATCTGATCGGTCGGTGAATTGGCGACGGCACCAGAGGCAGTACCAGTGACAGCATTGGTAGTACTTACAGCGCGCTTACTACCAGATGAGGCGGAGGTCTCAGACGAGACAGTGTTGACAGGCTTCTTAAGACTTTCAACCTTGTCCGCCAGAGTGGCAGCTACTCCATCTATACTAGATATCGCCGAGGAGGCTGTGTTCAAAGCTGCGGCCTGTATGATTTCCGGAGTTATTTTTCTGGTTATACTTATGCTGGCCTTATCACTATTGGATGAATAAAGCGCTTTGTCTGTTGGAAGAGAGGTCGTGACGCTCACTTGCACATTGTGATTCCCTGTAGTCGCTATCCAGTTTGTCGAGACATCGATCAAACTATTTGATTTGGAAATAAATGCTTTCTTGGATATTCCTTGATCGTCAACGATGAATGTTGCAACTCCTGAAAAATCAGTACCAGAATTGTTCTGTATGCCGGTGTAAATATATATAGAATCTCCGTCACCAACGGAAAGTGTCGAATACCAAATCGTTGGCAATACCCTAGCATTGATAACGGATACACTTTGTGCGAAAGCTACAGAAGTGAATCCAATAAGACAAATGAGACAAAATAAAAAGATTGAAAGTTTTTTATTCATTTTATTATTCCACCTCTATGGCGCCTTTACTGTATTTCTTAAGTGGCAACTTATTCCAGTGTTCCAAAATAGGTGTAATGAACTTCCATGAAGCCATGATCTCATCCGTTGAAGCAAAAAGGGTCTGATCACCTATGAAGACATCATTTATAAGACGCTCATAGTCGTCTGGTATCATACCAAATGACGGCACATCGGAATATCTAAACTTAAGTGTCTTCGCTTCAGTGCGCAGACCATTTCCAGGAGTCTTCACGAAAAATCTGATTTTGATACCTTCATCCGGCTGTATCCTAAATGTCAGGATATTCTGTTTTATCGGATCATGTTCATATTTCTTATTCTCAGTATTCTTGAAATAAACATCTATCTCAGTCTTTGTCTCAGCAGTAGCTTTGCCGGTTTCGATATAAAATGGCACATTTTTCCATCTCGACAATGCCAGCTTGGCCTCCATTCGTACATAAGTTTCAGTCTTGGAATCAGGTGCGACACCCTCTTCAGATATATAGCCTATATATTGGCCTCTAGTGACTTTGTCGACCAAGGATCGTGGCGATATGGCTTCCAATTTCTTCAAAACACGAGCTCGAGCAGTGCGTATATCACCAGATGATAGTGATTCCGGCTTATCCATAGCGACCAAGGCCAACATCATCAACATGTGATTTTGGCCAACATCTCGTATAGCACCAAGGGAATCATAGAACTTGCCGCGGCCATTCATACCACCAGATTCAAAAAGTTTGATATGGATGCGATCTATATATTTCGCATTCCATACAGGTTCGAACATAGAGTTGGAAAATCTGAAAGCCAGTATGTTTTGTAGAGACTCTTTTGCTAGATAATGATCAATACGAAAAATTTGCTTTTCCTTGAAGAGTTTGGCGAGCAATGCATCTAGAGATTGCGCGGTCTTGGTGTCATTGCCAAATGGCTTTTCTATAAGGATTCGTGACCAACCAGTCTCATCGGAACAAGGTGTTGCTAGCTTTGAATCATGAAGTTTATGTAATATGCCTTCATATAAATCTGGCGGTACGGATAGATGGAAAAGTTTGTTGGAACATTGACCCCAGGACTTGTCGACTTCAGTAAGCTTGGCTGCCAATAATCTATACGAATCTACTTGATCGAACAATCCTCTGACATAAATTATATGATCCAAGAAATGCTTGACATCTTCTTCACGAAATTGACCGAAGCGGATATTCAACTTAGAGCGGATGAAGTCTCTGAATTCTTCCCTAGAAAATGGACGGCGCGAAAAACCGATTATGGAAAAACGTTTCGGTAACATCCCCTTCGAATACAGAGATAGAAGTGCTGGCAAAAGTTTTCTAGAAGCCAGGTCGCCAGTTATGCCAAAGATGACGAATATCGTCGGATGCAGTGCTGTCTGCTGTTCAGACTGTAATATTGTCTCATCGGTGTTATCCATATATATAGTTTAACACATCAGAAATCTTCTCCCCATTCTACCCACATAGGATATAGTGTTCCGGCGATAAATACAGCCGGCAAGATAATGATGGCTGATAATGCCCAGAAAGTGAAGTGAAATACCTTCGGAGCAATCTCCATCAGGTGCCCAAACATAGCGCTCCAGACTTTCCAGAGCTCAGAAAATAGATCAACAAGCATAGATGGTTTTTCGTCCATGGAAAATATGCTAACTCAAATAGTGGTATTAATCAAGAAAAAGTGGACCTGAGCGGACTCGAACCGCTTGCCTCCTCATTGCAAATGAGGCGCTCTACCAGGTGAGCTACAGGCCCAGTTAATCGATACTATACAACCGACTTAACAGCTGGTGGCATCATCTTACTTTATTTTCGAATAATATTCAATATGTTGATAGATTATTGTGGATAATTGACTAGACCCAATAACGATGTTATGTTATCCACGGACTCAGATCCAGAAAGGAGTATGAAAAATGCCACGAAAAAATGTCTTCGGAATAAGTCCTGGATATTATCGGGTATTGAAATCCAGAGAACAAAACAGACTTGGTAGAGCCAACGAAGATCGTACTTGGGCTGTGCTCTCACGACTTATGGGCAGCATGGAAAAACCGGAATGGCTAAAAAGTGTGCGACGAGCGACCTTCAGTGAAGATCGGTACCTTGCGACAGATTTCGTCATCGAGACGAACGATATCGGACCGATATTTCTAAATGTAAAAAGCAGTGAGTGGTACGCAGATCGTTTCAATAACAAACGCCGCTCACGCCGTGTTGTCGCTGTGATAATGGACGCAGTCTTGGCAGCAGACGAGTACGCTGCAGAGGATTTCATCCTCGACGTCTTATGGGGAGAGTACAAGTCCATCCGTACACTCCGTGGAGATGAAATCTGAAAAGGGCACCACTACATTTGATAGATGGTGCCCTTTCCCTTTTATATTATTGACAGAATACCGTAACTTAGTGACTTGCTATATAAGCTCTTGTAATAGGTCCAAAATACCCTGCTGCTGGCGCTATACCAACGCTAGCTTGGAATTTGGCTAGAGCAGCCTTCGTCAGTCTTCCAAAGGTGTTTGTCTCTTGACCAACAGATCCAGCGCCACTTGTAGCAACTGAGAAACCATTAGCATTTAGATAAGCTTGAAGACTTTTTACATCTGCACCAGAACTACCAACAGTCAAATTTCGACTAAATGTAGATGTGGTCTCAGCTGTAGTATTGGCTACACAGACAAATCCAACTGGGCAACTGGTGACTACTATAGGAGTACAGACGAAACCAACTGGACATCCAGGGACATTAATATTGTTAGGAACTATGCTACTTCCACCACCATAACTTCTTGGACCAACAGTGGTTGTAACCTTGTCTTCACCTGTAGCGAACGATGACAAGTGAGTCGTTGTAAATGTACAAATGTTACTAGAGACTACACAAGTAAGACCTGTATCAGCCCATGAGCCTCCGGCATCCTTACGATAGATCTTCAATGTCTTTCCTTCATAACTAGAATCAACTGTCACAGCGATAGTAATAGCTGGATTAACAGTCAGTCCGAGGTTTGGTAAGCCGAACGAGAGAGATCCGGCGACTGTGACATCACTCAAATCACTAGTAGATATATTGTCAGCTGCAGCTATAGCAGAGAAATCACCAGCTGAACCAGCAGTAAATGTTGTACCGAGTGGGATAGAGATAACTATACCTGGCGCAACTGTCAAAGTCGTAGTGGCTGTAAACTCAACATGGGTTGTAGAAGTAATACTCCTTCCATCTGGTGCCATAACTCCGCTTTGGACTAGGCTGGACATTTCTGATGGAGTGACTTCATAACCGTTTGTAGAATCATAAGTCACACCTGGAGTCACATAGGCATATCCGTAACCATAACCTTTTACATCTGTAGCAGATGTTGTAAAGTCGGTTTTTTGACCAGCAATTGTTCCACCATCAAAACCGTAACCATATCCATAACCATATCCGTAACCATAACCCCATCCAGTCACTGCGGTATTTTGTCTTGAAAATTCAGCGTATATAGTTGAACCGAAGACTGTAGTAAATATTGCTGCCAATATCATGAAAAATATGATCTTGGAGATTTTCTTATCGGAACTAAAGAAGGACTTGATAGTTATGGGCATTTTAGATTATTAAATGATTAAATTATAAGCGCACTATGTGCACACTTTTATGACTACATAATATCAAACAACGCTGGTAAAGACAACAACCTCATAAATGTCACAAAAGTGGATAACTCCTATGAATCAGAGCCGTCTTTTGGGGGTTTATCGAGGAGATTTTCGATAACCATCAGAATAACCAATATAACTAATAGATGAAAAACAAAAATAGCAAACAGTCCAACTAACAAAGTATTTCTTGTTAAGTTTAAAATGGAACAAAGTACCAAAAGGAATATAGTGAAATAGGCAATAAATTTAACTAATCCACCATCTTTAAACTTGACTATAAGATAACGATACAAAGCCATAATACTTGAACCTAGTCGGGATAAGATTTTTCGTATTCCTAGTTCTTTTATTTCCACTCTTTTCTCGATCAAAAAGAAAATACCAAATATTATAAGAAAAATATGAAAAAATGGTTTTTGCCAAAATTGTAACCAAAAGATTGAAAAACGGGATAGGACAAAAACTAGTAAATACAATGCTGTGTAATAACGAAAGAAATCCGCTATATAAACAGATACATATTTTGAAATTATTTTAATCTTGTCTTTCATAAACTCTAAGAGTATAGGTTTCTTTAATAAGTTTCAACTTCGACGAAGTATTCAGCCAATCATAATTTCTCCAATCAAGTTCTTTGGCCAAAATAACATATTTTATATTTAATCCACCGCCAGTTAAAGAGCTATGATCGGTTCTACCTTTTGATTGAATCCAACCTGAAACACTTTTTCCGTCGGTACTCTGACTATTGTCATATATACCACCCCACTCAGTAGCTGAACTTGTTATGGTCGGACAAGTAAAAAACTGTTTAGCTGGATTGGAGACAATGCGACCGATCCAACCAAAGCTCATGTACATATGCCAAGGTAAGAAAAGAATTTGCTCACCATCTTTACAATTTAAACCACGATCAACTACAGACCAATCGCTTGGGTATTGTACTGGATTAGTCTGACCCCAATATCCCCACAAAATAAAAGGAGCCTGCATGATTATTATCAATCCAATAAAAATCAAAAATGTCTTTCTATTTCCAGATAAGATCTTTGTCTTCGATAGACCAATTAAGCCCATAGAAAAAAAGATTGTATAAACTAAAACAATAACTGAGACCCATTTTTGACTTTCGCGAAGACCTTTATAAAATGGAAAATGGTCAAACAACCAATATGATATTGGTGCTATTGAAGACAATGCAACTCCAGATGCCAAGATAACTGAAACCACAAAAGTGATAAGCATGGCAATAGTTAGCGGACGCATCGGATTTGGCAAATTATCTTTTAGTTTCTTAATTCCCAAATAAGCACCAAATATGATTATTGGCAAAAGGAGCAAAAAGGCTCTCCCCCAATTTTCCTTCACCTGAGTAAGGTCAGCATATCGAAATTGATCTTTTCCCCAAAAGCCCGACATCATCACGACATTGCTTAGTACTTGAGCATCGGAAGAACCGGAAGTTTTGAATGCTACCAAATCTTGATGTGTAATACCTGCCTCGACAAAATTATAAGTAGTGGATTTACCAGATATATCTGCCACTAACCAATTTATATTTAGTAATATGCAAATCGCACCGACCGTGGCAATCAACTTCAAAAAGTGTTTCCAATTTTCTACTCCATTCTTTATATACAAGACGAGGAATACCACAAAGAAAATCCCAATGTAGAAGATAAAGTGTATTGACATTTGAAGTGTTAGAGCCGCAAAGACACCAAACAAAATCATATCTCTTGTTTTATTGCTGGATAAATACTCTAAGAGATATGCTGAAGCCAAAAGGAAAAAGCCAAAAGCCAATATTATGCCTGTCTGACCATAAAGAAGCCTGTCATAGACGAAAGGATTGAACAGAGCAAACAAAGCAACAGTGAAAGCTACAAGTCTGTCTTCCCTACCAGAACATATTTTTATAATATAATCAGCTATTTTCTTACCACCAACTAAAACCACAAATATTGTAAATCCAATAAATACCTTCTCCAAAAATGCAACTGAAAAAATCAGAGAAAAGAATTTGACCACCAAATTTACGAAAAACCAGTTACCTGTCCAATCAAGACTGATATTCGGTCCCCAAGACATATCTGTAAGAAAAATATAACCTGAGCGGAAAAACCACGGTAATATTATAATCAAGGTAACAGCTAAATAAGGCAAGTATTTCAACCTTAAAAGGTCTTTTAGTTTATTCATGGTTTTTGTTTTTTCTCTTTATAAAACCTAGAACTAAATACCACACACAACCAAATAGTGTAACTACTGAGACTATCGATCCTATGTAAAAATATGACTGCGGTCTGAAATATAAAGTCAGCTCTACATCCACAGAACCATCAAGATTTTCTTTGTAAGAATTACTATCAAAGTTTTTCTTGATATATTCAGAATCTACCAAGAACGAATTCAGCCCAGCATCATTTTGAGTATGATACACAGTATCCATGAGATATTTTCGACTAAACAACAAATCAAACCAATTTGATTTACCCAACCTCAACTCCCAACCAGGATGATATGCTTCAGAGAAATTTAGATAAACCTGCCCCTTAACACCTTTCAAATCAATCTTATACGATGAGGAATTAATAAATTTATAGTCAACCTTCTTTACTGACAATTTTTTATATATGGATTCTTGTTCTTTGGTCACATAAAGATGGTCGTAATAGCCCTCGTTCTCATAAACAACTAAATCTTTGGTGCCAATATCAACCTTTTTCAAATATGAAAGACTTTCTATGGCTTCATCATATTTATCTTTACCTAACAATCGAAAAGCATTGAGTATATTGGTTTTATCCTCGTTGGGAATAATAATGTATTTAAATGAAGAAACATCTAACAATTTTTCAGAGAAGTCTTGTTCAAAGATATTTAGATGATATCTTCCACCAACAGTCTTTCCTTCTCCAGAATTCAAATTGAAATTATTCCATGACGATGTAGCAGGCATATAGAACGCGGAGGCTGGATGTGAAAAATCAAAAATACCCCAATTTGTTCCAATATCCGGAACCCATAATGTCCTAAAATATTGTTTTTGGCTCAAAATAAAATCTTTCAATACCAAGGTATCAGCTGGGATACTTCTCTCTACATACATATTGCCTAAACTGCCATTTACTATAAACCATGTATTGGATATGAATATCACAAAGATAATGCCGGTTATAATATATTTTAATAGTATTTTAGATCGTTGTTCCCGGAATCTATCCCAGCACCAAGTTACAAAATATCCTATAAGTACCGAGTACCCTACAACAGTCAGAAAAATAAATTTACTTGCATCCCTTAAGGCACCAAAACCTATGAGATGTCCGTATAACCAATCATAGATCTGCGGAAACGGCTCACCAATTTGTTTTGAAAGAAATATTCCCAATATGGCAAGAATTCCGAAAAACAATATTTTCTTATTTTTTCTTCCAACATAAAGTCCGCAAATCGCAAAGATCGGAATAAGCCAGAAAAATATGGGGATTTTGGCCACCACAAACCATTTGGTTTGGCCAGCATTCCAAAATGGATGATGAAGGGTCAACGCGTCAGCTATTGAAAATGGAGAGTTATTCCACATTTCCCTTGAGAGCACGGTATTGTCTACTAGATTACCCGCCCCAAAGACCGGAAGAACCCAATATAAACTTAGGAGTCCAGTTATTATCAGAAAAAAAGATGGGTACTTAAATTCAAGAAAGATTTCTTTAAAATTCCTTATTTTCTCAATTATCACTAAATGATAAATAAAATATGCTATAAGTATAAATGTACTTATATAGAACAATCTGAAGTCATAAATACCCACCAAGATCATAGTTAGAGTCGTGAGTAGATAATACTTTGTATCTTTTTTATCTAGAGCTATGATAAACAAATAAAAAGCTAACAATGAAAGAATTCCCGAAACAGTTATGCCAAGGTGGCCGGCCATATTTATACTGATATAATATGAGTTGTAACAAAACAAGATAGATCCGATAAATGCTCCTATATTTGATTTTGTAATATGCTTAACAAAAAAGAAACTCACTACAACTGATAAGATTGCTATCGGCCAAAGAAAAAACAATTTATCAGAAAAGCCGGTATCAAAGCCCAAAAAACCCAATACCCCATATAGAGCAGCTAGTGGATATCGCCACATTGACAGAAGAACCGAACCAAAATCCATAAACGAATGCCAAATCGTTAGCCCTGATAATTGAGATATCACTTCTCGAGAGTTGTAAGACCAGTCACTAGCTACGAAAAAATTTGTAAAGAACCATTTATTATAAACAAAAACAGCGATTAGTATTGCTGCCCCAATAAAAACAAACGTACGATTAAGTCCTTTACTTTGTTCCATTTTAATTACTCATTAACCTATTGTAGACTGCCTTTAATCCTTGTGCGCTTTTGGTCCAATCATAGCATAGACTTGTACCATAGATAACATCTCTCAATTTGTCCTTTTTAATCCCAGATGACCCTATTATGCTTAACATTTTCTCTGCCCACAGGTCAACATCTTGTAATGTATCATGACCTTCACGATTCTCCACATAGAGTTCTTCGGGAAGATTGAACTCTTTATAGGCATCAATATTTGAAATTAACGGGATACATTTGCATCTGCACGCCTCCATCACAGGTAAACCGAATCCCTCTATTGTGGAAGGACTCAATAAGATCTCAGCATTGGAATAATATTTTCTCAATTCATCAATATAAACAAATTCCCTAATAAGAACAGTATGATCTTCTATACCAAGTTCTTTTATGATCTTATCTGTCATAGCTTTGTGTTCGGAAGAAGAAGCCTTCCCTATCTTTATAAATTTTAAGTTTGGAAATTGCTTAACAACCTTCTTAAATGCAGCTAGTGCCAGACCAAGGTTTTTTCGTGGATATTCGTCACCAACAAAAAGTATATATTTATAGTTTTTAAAGCCTGGTATTAATTCCGAATAATAGCTCTTATCTATACCGTTTCTGATTACCGTTATTTTTTCTTGACTGACTTTCAGCGATATCAGTTGTCCTCTAGAAAAATCAGAAATCGGTATACACATATCAAAAGATCTCAAGATATATCCGAGGAACCTATTTTTTAGGCCCGGTTTATCGATATTATTAAGATGGTGTATAGTCACAACCGTTTTCTTATTGAACACTTTTTTGAGAAAAGGATTGAAAATCCAAAAATAATTTGTTTCCGAAGAATAGTGAATAACATCATACTCACGATTTATTTGGATTAATTTTGGTATGGCCCTCAATAAAAGAAAGCACATCATCCATATATATTTGATTTTATTTTCTTGCAAAGAATAAGGGAAAATATAATTATGGACAGTTAGTCCTTCTAACCTCTTTAGTTCAGATAAGATGTGCTTATCAACTATATTGATGGCATTATCTAAATCCTTGGTTAGAAAAGCAATTTTCATTTCTTATAACTTATTGAAATCAAATTTGGTTTACAGTTGCGCAACGTGATTCCTTGAGAAAGAGCTAGTAATCTATAGGCCAATTCGACAATAGCAGAAATTGTATAGAGAAATAGTCTTCTCAATGCCCTTTTTATAACATTGGGATGCCATAAGTAGAAAGAATTAATCTGTACAACAGTACTATCTCCAAATCCAGCAAGGTTCAAAAATTGATCTAGACTTTGTGGTGTCAGGGCTGTTTCGTGAGTTATGTCAGCAAAAAATATACTTTTCCAAAAAGGATACTGAGCATTTAGAGTATGTATTATCAAGACACCACCAGGTTTCAATCTACTTTTAATCAGACTGAGTATTTCTATTATCTCGGCCTTGGTAAAATGCTCTATAACATCGAACATCGATATGATATCAAACTCTTTGTCTGTCTCCTTCAGATACTTGAAAGCATCTGCGAGTCTAACATCAAAATCATACTTATTAAGAAAATCAATATTTTCTTGACTAACATCTATCCCTTCAACTTGTTTAAAACCAAGTTTCGAAAAAACTGATAAGTTTTGCCCTAGTCCACAACCAATATCTAATACCCTGGATCCCTCTCTATCATAATTACTTATATACTTACCCAGATAAGACTTCCACATATAATAACTTTGTTCATAAACCTTCGGTGTACCCTTTGAATTTCCGAATTTTCCTATACTCAAATAGTGATCATAGATTTCTCTTTGTGGAGTTTTCATTTTTTTAGTTTTATATAGAGTGAATTCAGTCCAAGTATTGATAGGAAAATCACTGGAAGTTTTGATAAAATATTTTCTAGTTGATATCTTTTGTATTCAATAAAATGATTGAACAAATATGGATTGATTATCGGACGATATGAACAAAAACCTATCTCCAGAGCCAAAGACGCAATCTGCGCGTAAGTATATTGACCTATATGATAATTGAAAAATTCGATAGGAGCTGTAACTATACTATGCTTTGACGGACAAATGATGAAATACTCACCACCCACTCTCAATAGATCATACATCTCTTTCAGGTGACGATGCAAATCATCACTAAAAATATGTTCAACAACATGATTACTAAAGATAAAATCAAACAGTATTTTGTCTGGATTCTTTATAGAAAATTCTTCGTCATACTCCATCTGGTGTGCGTTCTGTGGTAAGACCACGTCGTCTAAGAAAGGAATAGTGATGAAATATACATTCTCTGCCAGAGCACAAAATGCTTTGACTTCATCAAAAGAAGCACCGAAGAGAAGCACCTTCTTTTTAGAAAGATTCATGTCAACCAGCTTAAAAACTTTTTGATTGAATCCAAGTGATGCTCTATTGGTTGCACTAACACTCTCCATCTCTTGAAGGTGTTCTCCTATATAACTCATCCTTTCCTTAAAATCCTTGCAAGAAAATATCCTGCTTCTGAACTGTTTGGACATTTGGACTTTTTCATTTTGAGAGATGTTTTTCATTTTTGTATAATTATATATCTCATATCATCACTTTTATCTTTGAACTTGCTATACATAGCCAATCCAACTTCCGGCCTATATAACAAATAATCTTCATTCTTGATAATCTTGCAGCCTTTCTCATGAGCAATATCTTCTATTTTACGCCAATCTATATGATCATCTACCCACACATGAATATCACCTTCTTTTTGGTACTTCTTATTGATAAATGTCCTTATAAAGGCTTCTTTTATGAAACCAAGCGTAAATAATTCTCCATTTTTATAGAAAATCCTTAAGTAATCAAATTTGTTGTATTTATTTATATCGTAATACTCTTTCAAATCTTGCTTAGGAAACCATTTATTCTCATTGTGCTCATGATCTATGTATATCAAACCACCCTTTTTGGTCACCCTTATCATCTCTCCAACAGTAAACAAATAGTCGGGAATATGATGAAGGACTGAATAAGTCGCTGTGATATCAAAAGTTTCATCTGCAAAAGGAAGCTTATTATCAGTCAAAATTACTGTTTCCAAATTTTTATTGTTGTTTGATAACTGTTTCAATAATGCCAAAGAGTTAGCTGAAACATCTAAAGCAGTTGCCTTGCAAGATAAATCAAGAAATTTTAGAGTCAAATTTCCTGTTCCAGCACCAACATCCAACACGTTTATATTGGGAATATTTTTACTTTTAACCAGATCAGCAATAACTTTTCTCAATCTATCTTGTTCGATGGAATTATATATTTCTGAATGTTTAAGATTGTATATTTTGTACACCTTATCATATGCATCCGCATTACATTGGATTGCACCCCCATGAGCGCTGGTATCAGTTTTGGCAAAGTCATATTCTACCAATTTGCCCGTAAACAAGTAGATATTTCCAGCCCAAAAGCCCTTGAGATACAGTCCAAGCAATTTAATTTTTCTAACTTTTGTAGCAATATATACATATCCAACCAGGGTCACAAACTGGAAAATGAAGTAAAAAAGGATTTTATTCCAGATATTTCCAAATTCAGATATAAATAAATACTTGTTCCTAAAAGTATAAAAATATGTCTCCGGCCTGGTTTCGATCCTCTTCGTAAACATCTCAAGCTTTTCTTTTCCGGTTGTAGCCTGATGATATATAGGAACATTTGCGACACATGTCTTGTAACCAACAGCTTTGGCTCTATATGAATACTCTGTTTCAGAAAAATCTATAACATATTTTTCATCAAAAAGACCGATGTCCTTCAAGAGTTCCCTCTTTATTACAAAACAATTGGCTACCGAGTCTACAACCAAAATATCATCCGCAAATTCTTTTTTACCAAGATGTGGAAAGAGAGTTGAGAGATTATAGTCACAACCAAAATACCAAATAGATTTTTTATCGATATGATAATTTTTTGGCCCCACAATGCCAAATCCGGGATATTTATTCAATAATCTATTGAATCTATCGAGGAAGTCAGGGTCAAATTTATTATCATCATCCAGTATCATAAAATAATCAGATCTCTTATCTGCCAATCCTAGTCCGATATTTCTAGACCCAATCATATTCAATGTCTGCATATTTCTGTGTATTTCCACATCAAAATGCTGTTTGAAAGCTCTTATATCTATATCTTTTGTCTGGTCGCTAGAATTATCATCAACAATATAAACCTTGAAATTTTTATAGACTTGCTCAGTAAGACATACAAGCTCATCCATAAGCATGTTATACCTATTTTTTGTGGTGATTATTATAGAGAACAGATTATTTCTCAATAAAGGTTTATCGTTTGGTTTATCGTTTTCTAAACAAATAAATATACTCCTACCAAAAAACATCTTAGGTAGTATAGAATCAACTGTATTTGATACCACCAAAAGAGACTTAGTTGCAATATTCTTATAAAAAGTAGCTGGAACTGTAAAGAAAATATCAAAATACTTCGGCCTCAAATAAGCATTCTCTAGATTTTGTTTTATCTCATCATTTTCTGACAATACAATTCTGCTGACATAGTCGCTGATTTTATTGAAGATCCTGAAACTCCTAACAAATCTATACGCTATATTGAGGTATGGAAGCTCAATGATCCCCTTCCCGCCAGGTTTCAATACTCTGGAAATCTCCGAGAAGACCTTCTTTTGATCGACGGCATACTTTATAGCTCTTATACTAACAACAAGATCAAAGGAATTATCTTCAAAAGGTAGATCCTGCATATCGCCTACCTTCGCCTTGAAAAGAACTTCTCCACGAAATCTTTGTTCAAGGCCATTTATCATGCCGTGAGACAGGTCACATGCGAAAACCTCTGACTTAGGAAAATATGCCAACAAAAGTTCACTCCATCTTCCTCCACCAGGTCCGATATCCAATATTTTCATATTTGATTGCCGATCGAGGCCCTCCAAATATTTTATAACTATTTTCTTTTCTTTTTCATCTACATATTTTGCGCCGCAAGTATCTTCATAGAACTCCTTTTGGTAACTCCTTGCTTCATTTTCAAAAATGAGCTTGTTTTTTATAACAACAATTTTCTCTTTATCTTTCAGAGTGATGTTCATTGCGCCGATGTGTAAAAACAATAAATCAAGCGCCTTAACAAAGACCAGACAAATCCCAGTAAACGGATTCTTAACCAAAAGACCAATCTTCTGTACATAGGGTTTTATACGTTTGAAAGGCTTGAGCTGGCTCGATCTAGGGTGAAGTGTATTGAAAAGTGGCATTTTTTGGCCACGAGTATACATATGATGCCACCTGCTCCTGAAATATGTTCTCCTACTCTTGCTTGATATGACAATAGTAGAGTTTATAGTCACATAAGAAATGCCTGCCTCTTCCAACTTTGCCTTGAGGTCGCCTTCATCTATAGGATCAAGGTCCACACAGATGCCTCCCACTTTTTCATAAATATCTTTTTTAATAAAGCGTGGCGCTTCAATATACTTATCATAAGACACTATCTCTTTTTCCAAAATCCTCAACTTATTATGAAGCCCCACCGACCTTTCCTTTGTCTCATGTATCGCTATGGCTTTGTATACATCTCCGGAAGACAAGCTTACACATTCCTCGACCACACCAGGAGATAAGCGCATATCATCATCAATATGAATTAGATATTCTCCCCTTGCGGCTTGTGCGCCGACATTTCTAGAAAAATTTTTCCCTGAGGCGCAATATATGATCCGAAAATTATATTTTTCAGATAATTCTATGAAACCGCGCTCCTCCTTCGGTATCAGAATAATGATCTCTATGTTCTTATATGTCTGTTTCAAAATAGACTGCAAACATGGCTCAAGCATTGGTGCAGGATTTATAGTCGGTATTATCACTGAAACAAGTGGATTTTTGTTATCTTGTTTATTCATAAAATTTGACTGGTCACGTCGATGACCTGACTCACGGAGATCTTATCCGCTCCACCCTCTACACCAGAAGGAACTTTTCTCTTCAAATCATATCTATACCATGGTTGAAAATCCTTTGGCCTAATTAAAGAAACAAGGTTGTGACCATAAGGCAAGCTCCATTTATCATTTGTAGGTGCAAACACTGCAACAATCTTCTTACCTCTAGATACGGCGATATGACCAAGACCACTATCATTGCAGAGTAGAAGGCTTATATTATCTAATACACCGAGCATATTACCAAATCCTATACCATCCACCAAGCGACAAGATGTCGGATCTCCGATAAGCTCAAATAGACGGTGTCCCAAATCCTTTTCATCTGATCCAGCGAAAATCAATACCTTTTTCTGTTTTTCTTTTATCAAAAATCTTGCCACTTCTGCATATCTTTCGATAGGCCACCTTCTTAGAATTGATGTAGGAGAATTTGTAGAACCTGGATGAATACCAACAATATCTCCAAACTTCCATCCTAATTCTTCGATATATTTTCTTCCGAAAGTGATGTCCTTCTCGTCTAGGATTAAATCATACTTGATCTGATCTCTAGAAACTTCTTTCTGCCAATCAAAACCTAAAGCCTTGAGAAGATTCATGTTATTGGTGACATTGTGTTCCGTCTCATCTACCACCACCAAATCTTTATTCAAAAAATGTAACTCTGACCAAAATCCTTTATCAAACTTATGCGCAATCCTTTTCTTAGCACCCAAAAGCCAATGAACAATATGATATTCTCGTCGGAAAGCAGGAAAAGCTAAAATAGAAATATCATATTTTTTCTTACGCAAGCTTAAAATTTCTCTCAATCCAGAAAACTTATTTGCGTTATAGATAGACAATCTGTAGACATTGTTCACGTTTGGGTTACTTTTGAAAACATATTCCACAGCACCAAACATACACACGACATCAATAATCGCCTCGGGATTATTCTGTCTGAGTGATTTTATCATCGGCGTAGCCATGAGTGCATCGCCAATACCCGGCAAACATAAGACTAGAATCTTCATATTAATTTTGTTGAGATTTTTTAGATTCCCTAATCACATACATCGGTCTATTGGAAACATCTTTACTTATAGCTGCAATATAGAGAGCGATAAGACCCAAACAAGATAAAACTATACCTATTAGGAAAATATTTATAACCGTAAGAGTAGCTAACCAAGTGAAAGCGAAAAAATTATGAAGAAAGAATCTATCAGTCAAGATAAATATACCTAAAAGTCCGGCAACAGCAGTAATCAAAATACCCAAATATCCAGCCACTTTTAGTGGAAACAAGCTCATAGCCACAAAGCTAGATAGAGCCAATCTCAATAGCTTGGCATAACTATATCCTGCTTTACCAGTTCGGCGTTCACTGGCATCGAACTCGACCAGACTCCTTCTGAAACCCAACCATGCGATTAGTCCACGAGTTATCCTTGTCCTTTCTGTGCATTGATTGAAAGCATATATAACCTTACGATCCATCAAAAGAAAATCTGTCGAATTTGGAATAAATTCAATTTCGGAAATTCTGGACATGATTCCATAAAACAACTTAGAACCGATAATCTTCGTCAGACAATCACTCTTACTTTTTCTCCTGATGCCGACTACGACTTCATACCCTTTCTCCCATTCAGAAATAAAAGAAGGAATTACACTCGTTGGATGCTGAAGGTCAGCGTCGATGATGATGGCGCAATCACCTTTACAGTGGTTAAGCCCGGCGGTTATAGACATCTCTTTACCAAAATTCCTAGAAAACTCTAAGTAAGAAATGTTACTATTTGAATCACAAAGCTTCTTTATAACATCGGCAGATCCGTCAGTACTACCATCATCTACAAAAATAATTTCATGCTTATATCCACCGCCCAGTGCCGTGGGTTGTGCGAGCTTGCTCATCACAGTCGAAAGCTCACCTAAAATAAGAGGTATATTCTCCTCTTCATTGAAGACTGGTATGACGATTGAAATGGTCTTTGACATAAAAAACGACTAATAGAGCTAAGAGTATACCAGAACTAATAAGTAGACTGTTCAAGACGGCGTCTATGCTGTCATTCCTTAAGAAAAGCAGTCCAACAACACTCAAAACACCAAGTACTGACAACCCTATAAGGAAAAACCTGCGTAAAGCCAAGAAATAGTAAACAAAGATGTTGACTAGTGAGCAGAGCAGCATTATAAGCCCTACTTTCGGCAACAAATATGCACTTCCTCGGTAGTTCTCCCCCAACAAAACCTTTACAGTTGTATCACTAAAGTAGTAGAAAATCAACAAGGTGACACCTCCAAGACAAAGCGATATTACAAGCGATTTTATCATAATATGAAAATTCTCTTTTTGTGTGTTTTTTATCTTTATAGAAGAAAAAAGCACAGCGACTATCGGTGACAATAAAAAGAATATGATCTTGGCAATAGCAGATATTCCGCTGTATATACCAGCGTCATTGGCATCAAATAAATGCTTGATAATGAGGATATCTGAAGTATGTATAAATGTCACCAATCCAGTCGCAAAAATAATCAACAAACCATACAATAGTTCTTTTTTAATAGTCCCCCCTTCAAGAACATGAATATTTGCACGCGAATTTAGGTCAAGCTGGTTTCGTGTGCGCATGAAAAGGTAGTAGAGGACGGCTCCTTGTGCCAATAATATTCCAGCAATAGCACCAGAAGAAGTCATCCCTAGCCACACCAACAATACTGCAAACACTATACGTCCAGCAGAAGATACAAATCCACTTAATGATAATTCAAAAAAATTACTATTTCCTTGAAGGAAAGCGTTTCGGAAAGTGGCATTTGTACTCAAGAAAAGCGCCAAAATCAAACCCAAAAGAGGATAAATGGATGATAAGTTCAGAAAACCGCGTAGATATGGGGCGCCAAATAGTAGAAATATCGATGCAACACAAACGATCCAAAAACAAATTCTCTTGAGCTCTGTCAGGATAGTGTTGCGTTCATATTGGTTTTCAGAATTCGCGGTTATATTGGCTGCCACTATCGTGAAAGCCCCAAACAATATACCTGCTTGCGTAATAAGAGATAAGTAGACCTGTACATCTCCGAAATCAGCCGGCAAGAGTATTCTACTCAAGATTGGATAGAAAAAATAATTTAGTACAGCCACGACCATTGATCCAGAAAAAAAGATGGCATAATGACGAAGAAATGTGTCTTTTTTTAGTGTATTTATCATACCAGTGCCAAGCCGATGAGATGATCTATGAGCTCATGCGTGTCGCTACCAACTGCACGCAAGGACTTAGGCATCAAAGATTCGTTTGTTAGTCCTGGTAGAGTATTCACCTCGAGAACATATATGCCACGCTTGGGATGAACTATGAAATCTGAACGAGAATAATGTCTCAGACCGACGGCTTTGTGGACTTTGCGCGCCAGATCAGAAAGTTGGTCTTTCACCTCTTTCGTGAAGCGAGCTGGAACAATCTCTTCGGACTTCCCTTCATATTTCGCGGCGAAGTCGAAGAACTCTGTTTTTGGTACGATCTCTACAGCTGGCAAGGCGTATAGCTTCTCGCCACGGAATCCTTGTATAACACCGACAGTCGCTTCAATGCCTTTTATATATTCCTCTATCAATACCTGACTGTCGTGCTTAGCGGCCTCCTTCAAGCCCTGTGTGAGCTCTTTTATATCATGAGCTATAGAAACTCCTACAGATGAACCAGCCGAAACCGGCTTCACAACTACAGGCATCGGAAATGTCTTGAAAAGTTCGTGAGCCACTTTCTCCGCATCTCTCGCAATAAGCGCTGACTTCACGACACGGTCTATCGGTGTCTTGATCTTATTGTTCTTGAATGAATCCTTGGTCAATACTTTATTCATACCAACAGCTGATCCAAGTGAATCAGAACCTGTAAATGGAGTGCCTAGAGATTCTAGGAGTTGTTGGACTTTACCATCTTCGCCATAAGCACCATGCAATGCCAAAAAAGCTACATCGAACTGCTTAACTGCATTTTTCGGTTCAACTGTTATACCATCGATATGCCATTGACCCTTTTTGTCTATTAGGACATCGTAGGTGACATATTTATCTGCAAGTTTTTCACGCAGAGCCTTCAGGACATTTGCGCCAGTAGCTAGAGAGACATCATATTCACTACTTGGACCGCCACGAAGTACGCCGACTTTTATTTTTGACATAGGTAGATTATAGCGTGTACACAGAAATATGTGAAATGGAGGAAAGACTTTTAACGGAAAAACCGGTAAAACTTGAACCCCCGGGGGTGGTATGTGTCCATGGAGAGGCACTATAGCCAACTATAGTGCCTCATAAAGTACATGCCCCTCCTGAGCACATACAAGAATTGAGCCCTCCGAGGGCGCAATTTCTATATGGGCTCAAAAGGTATGTGGCGCTCAGCGCCATGAAATGGCTAAAAATCGTCAGGAACTAAAATTACATCCCCTTACTTCTTCGCTTGCGATGATAATTAAT
This sequence comes from Candidatus Tayloriibacteriota bacterium, assembly GCA_037130865.1. GTDB lineage: Bacteria > Patescibacteriota > Minisyncoccia > Phycocordibacterales > PALSA-1337 > C7867-002. Next base: position 32,942 of record JBAXSG010000006.1, read on the forward strand.
CGTAAATCTGTGAGCTTCGGCGTTTAGTGCGAGAATGTCGCGCGCGCGATTGCGATCAAGGGCGGCGGCTTCCCCATTTTCCAAACCCAAGATCGCTCTGGCTTTGTGCTTATCATCTTTTACCACAGCAACGACTGGAATATTCATGCGTCTGGCTGACAAGACGGCTTCGACAGCGCGCTTCTGATTTTCATTTCCATCGACGATTATGAGGTCCGGGAATGCCCATTCTGGATGATTGAGACGACGCGAGACAAGTTCTACTAGATTAGCGATATCATTGTTCGTATCGTGCGAAATCTTGAAAGTGCGATATTCTTTTGGCTGGCGCTCGCTGTTTACTGAGACAACCATAGCACCGACGGTATTTGTCCCAGATAGATGTGCGATGTCATAAGCCTCCATACGCAAATCGCGCACACTATTTGTTGTGCTTTCATTTTTAATGAGCGCCATATCATTGATATGTTTCAATGCATACAAAGTCCTCTTGATCTGACCCGCTTCTTCAAACTGCATCTTTTTCGCATAAGCTTTCATATCACGCTCAAGGCGACGCACTATGGTTGTCTTCTTACCTTCCAAGAAAAGTTCTAGGTTTTTAATCGTTGCATGATATTTTCTTATACCACTAACTGGTGATTGACCTATAGCCTTATAGAATTCTTCATGTCGCGGATCATGCGATTTCTTATCTTTGAATGGAAATATCTTGCGGAGTATTTTGAGCGACTCGTTAACCAAACCAGCGTGCGGATATGGTCCATAGACTTTTGCGCTCTGCGCCTTGTGCTTTTCACCTTCATTCTTCCAATCCCTGACACGCACAGTAAATACTCGTGGCCAAGACTCTTTTGTGATAACTATATACAAATCGCTCTTATCGTCGCGTTCGTCGACATTGTATTTCGGTTGATATCTTTTTATCAGGTTGCTTTCGAGTATGATCGCTTCAAGCACAGAATCCGTCTCTTCGTGAGTCAGTTTTGCGGCACGCGTTACCATATCCACGATACGAGGTCCACGAGTCTCTATGAGGTCATTGCTGAAATAACTCTTAACACGATCGCGTAATGAAGTCGCACGGCCAATATAAAGAGGTCTTCCACGCTGATCGCGGAATATGTATATTCCAGGCTTATCTGGCAGGTGTATTCGTCGGTGTTGACTTAGCATATAAAGTAGTGTAATGTTTTACACGGAGGAAAGCAAGGATAAACGATTCTAACCGCCAAGATACTTGGCACGGGGGAAATAATGAACTCAAGTTCAGAAGAAAATGTCAGAGGGTGGCAACCATTGGTGAATCACCACAGGATAGCGTACTGGAAGGCACTTGAAAGACTTCTTGGTATAGGGGTCTTAATAGCCTTCGCTTTGTGGCTTATCGCTGCGGTGGTACTGTCTGTATGGAACTTGTTCTATTAGACACAATTGGTGGAGCGAGGCCAAGATATGAGAATAGCAGGTGCGGCCATTGCTGCAATAATAGTATTCATAATAGGGCTGCTGGTTGGAATTATATTCTTTACCGGCAAAATGATCTTCGGATAATTTTCAGGGCACTAACCTAAAACTCTAAAACTTAGAAAGGGGTTGAGTGCCCTTTTCATTTTCATAATTTTGTCAGTCAATACACCAGTGGGACACACGCTTTTTGAGTGTTTTTAAAAGTGACAGAAAAGTTGTCACTTTTTAGAAGTGCTTCGGAGGGATGTGTCGCACCTGCCACCTAAAACGGCTTAAAATCGTGGTTGCAAATCCAGCACCACCTAAACTACCCCCTCTTCAAAACCTTCTTGAGATACTTACCTGTGTATGACTTTTCGCTCGCTGCGACCTCCTCAGGCGTACCTTTTGCCACAATATGACCACCATGTTCGCCACCTTCAGGACCAATATCTATAACATGGTCGGCACTCTTCACTAGATCCAGATTGTGCTCGATAACCACGACCGTATTCCCTTTTTGCACCAATCTCTGCAAAATCTCAATCAACTTCTTCACATCTTCGTAGTGCAGACCAACCGTCGGCTCATCCAACAAATAAATAGTCTTTTGCATATGCGCACGATATAACTCCGATGATATCTTCACACGTTGCGCTTCACCGCCAGAAAGCGTCGTCGCTGACTGACCAAGCTTCACATAACCAAGACCGACCTCATTCAAAGAAGCCAAACGATCTTCTATAGCTGGAATATCCTCAAAAAATTTCAAAGCTTCCTCAATCGTCATTTCCAAAACTTCGTGAATATTTTTCTTTTTAAACTTGATTTCAAGAGTCTCTTTCATGAAGCGCGTGCCATTACAGACATCACAAGTCACATAAACCGTTGGCAAGAAATGCATCTCCACGGCGATTTCGCCATTTCCCTCGCAAGCTTCACAACGACCACCAGGACGGTTGAATGAGAACCGACCAGGACCCCAACCGCGTGCGCGTGCCTCTGGTTCAGACGCGAACATATCGCGGATATGTGTCCAGGCACCAGTATAAGTAGCAGGATTTGAGCGCGGTGTACGACCGATCGGGCTTTGGTCAATGAGAATCACACGACCGACATATTCAGAGCCGGTGAATTCTTTGCAATTTATGACATCATTTGTACGATGACGCATCTCTAGTCGCGCTGACAAGTTGCGATGCAAGATCTCATACATGAGCGAGGATTTTCCAGAACCAGAAACGCCGGTGATAACATTGAGCGTGCCGAGTGGAATATCGACATTCATATCTTTTATATTGAAAACATTTCCGCCACGGATCGCAATCTTGCCTTTTGGCGCACGTCTCTGTTCTGGAATAGCGATCTTCTCTTCGCCACGCAAATAAGCGAGAGTCAGCGACCCTGAAGGATTTTTCTTAGCAGTGAGCAAATCTTCGACATATCCTGAAACCACGACTTTGCCGCCATGAACACCAGCACCAGGTCCGATATCCACCAGGAAATCAGAAGCGAACATAGTGTCTTCGTCGTGCTCAACCACGATGATAGTATTCCCAATATCGCGCAAATGCATAAGGGTCTTTATAAGCTTGTCATTGTCGCGCTGATGCAGACCGATAGTCGGCTCATCTAGTACGTACAAAGCGCCCACTAGGCCTGAACCAAGCTGCGACGCCAAACGAATACGCTGGGCTTCACCACCAGAAAGAGTGTGCGCACGGCGGTTCAGAGTCAGATATTCAATACCAACATTTACCATAAACTTGAGACGAGCTTCGATCTCTTTCAAAACGACTTTGGCGATTTCGCGCTCAACTTCAGTCAATTTAATATCGGCGAAATGCTTCACCGCTTGCTCAATAGACATGTTCGTTACATCGACGATGTTCTGTGCACCAATCTTCACGTGCAAAGCTTCATCGCGCAGACGATTGCCGTGACAGGTTTTGCATGGCTCATCGGAAAAGATACTCTCAGTTCCAAGTCCGTTACACGCTGCGCAGGCGCCGTAAGGTGAGTTAAATGAAAACAGTCTCGGCTCAACCTCCGGATATGAGAAACCGTCGTATGGACACATGAACTTAACGGACATAAGGGATTCGTGCGGTTCTGCGCCTTGCGCCTTGCGCTCTGCGCCTTCGTTTGCGCCGGGATAAGCGATTTTTATGAGGCCGTCAGCTTCGCGGATAGCAAGCTCAAGTGCTTCAGAGAGACGCTCGCGAGCGCCGTCGGCTTTCTTCACTTCTCGGAATTCGCTCAAGAATATCTCGTCGACCAAGACATCTATGTCGTGCTTTTTATTCTTATCTATTATGATCTGGTCGCGCAGACGATGCGTCTTACCGTCAATGCGCACACGATCAAAACCTTTACCAAGCATATCGTAAAGGAGTTGATAATATTCACCTTTTCTGCCAACAACGACTGGCGCCCAAACTGTTATCTTCGCTTCGCTGATATCCACGCCAAAAACTTTCTTGGCTTGAATCGATTTCGCTTTCACGGTTTTTAGAACAGTCTCGAGTATTTCTTCTTTCGAAATCCTGTGGATCAGACGACCACAAGTGAGACAATGCGGCTTCCCCACACGTGCAAAAAGGACGCGCAGATAATCGTAAATTTCCGTGATAGTTGCTATGGTCGAGCGCGGATTGTTCGAGCGGGATTTTTGGTCAATGGAAATCGCCGGCGACAAACCGATGATCTCATCCACATCCGGCTTCTGCATCTTGTGGAGGAATTGGCGGGCGTAAGCAGAGAGCGACTCCACGTATCTGCGCTGACCCTCGGCGAAAATCGTATCGAAAGCTAGGGAAGATTTTCCGGAACCAGAAAGACCGGTGATAGCAATCATCTTGTTGCGTGGCATCTCTACAGTTATGTTCTTCAGATTATGCGTTCGCGCGCCGCGGACGATTATCTTTTCAGAGTTTGCAGGCGTCATAGTTCGCGGAATATAGCACGATTTTCCCGCGAAATCAAGGATTGGTGTGGTTTTTGGCCGCCGTTTAACGGAAAAGGCGTTAAAACCACCCCTGTCACTAGGACACGTCCCCCACACATCCCTCCGAGGCACTTTTAAAAAGTGACAACTTTTCTGTCACTTTGAAAAACACTCAAAAAGCATGTGTCACGAAGCCTATTAACACAACATCTTTATCTCCTTCACAATCTGTTCAAGAGAAGTGGCGGCCTTGATCAAAAATCTCTTGGCACCAAGCACCTTTGCACGCTCGATATCAGTCGGCTTACTTAGATTCGACAAAATCATAACTGGAACTTTGCGCAGACCGGCGTCTTTATTTATTTCCTGTAAAACATCGAAACCACCGATACCTGGCAAAAGAAGATCCAAAACAATCACATCCGGTATCGCCTGCTTCAAAGCCTCAAGAGCTTCTTCGCCGCTTTTGGAATGGAACAAATCAAATCCTGAAGCAACCAATTTCTTCGCCAAAATAGTGCCGATAAGTTTATCATCCTCAACCCAAAGTATTTTTGGCTTTCTGCCATTTATAGAGCCGAAACCTTCTACAACTGGACCACTGTTCACGGCCTCATTTCCGAAAAGACGATTGGCTTTCTCCGCAATATCTTCACCATTTGAATGAAGAGCCATCATAAACTCTGCAACACTACCGGCTGGAACGCGGCGCATATTTATCGGAACACCTTGAGCAGAGACGAGAAATACTGGTATCCTCTTCAACAAAGCCGCTTCTTGTTTCTTCGCCAACAATTCATAACTATCCATATCTGAGAGAGTCACATCGAGAATAACAAGGTTTGGTTCTATATCATACATGGTCTTGATGCTATCTGTACCACCATGAACGACTATAGTCGAATAACCACTATTCCTAAGGGCCACACTTATCTGATCGCCAAATGAATTATCACTTTCTATTATAAGGACCTTTTCCTGTTTTTTTTCTTGGTTTGACATTTGACTTAATTGTATCAAACCTCTTGTGCAATGCAAACAGCTCATCTCGAACAAGTGCGGCCGTCTCGAAATCGAGCTCTTTCACTGCTTCATTCATAGCTTCTTCCTTTTGGCGTATGAGTTCCTTCGGATCACTTTGCGCCAAACTCTCATCTATTTTCAAAAGTTCATGAACGGCTTTGTCATGCTCACTGCGAAGTTGATCGGTGATATCGTGAATTGCCTTATGAATAGTCTGCGGCGTTATGCCATGCGTTTTGTTATAAGCAGTCTGAATAGTTCGGCGGCGTTCAGTCTCTTTTATGGCGCGATCAAGTGAACCGGTCATATTGTCGGCGTAGAGAATGACACGGCCAGCGGCATTACGCGCAGCGCGACCGATAGTCTGTATGAGTGCAGTGTCAGAACGCAAGAAGCCTTCTTTGTCAGCATCGAGGATTCCGATCAGCGAAACTTCCGGCAGATCAAGTCCTTCACGCAGCAAGTTCACGCCGACTAGACAATCGAATCCTTCAGTCTTACTCGCAACAGCGCCTCTACGAAATTCCGTCAATATCTGAATGCGTTCCATCGTTTTGATATCACTATGCAAATATCGCGCCTTGATTCCCTTCTCCTTCAAAAATTCTGCCAAATCTTCCGCCATCTTCTTGGTCAATGTCGTAGCCATCACACGATCACCTTTTTTAATCGTGGCAATCGCTTCTTCAATGAAGTCGTGGATTTGGCCTGGGTATGCGGCACTTTCGCCTTTACTTTCACCTTGCGCTTTGCGTGTTGCGCCTGTAACTGGCTTTATCACAATCTCCGGATCTACAAGTCCCGTCGGCCTAATCACTTGCTCAACAATCTGCTGACTTCCTTTTCTCTCATAATCACTTGGCGTGGCTGAGGTATATATCATCGGACCGATACGCTCTAGAAATTCATTGAATTTGAGTGGCCTATTATCTTTCGCTGAAGGTAGACGGAATCCGTGTTCAACTAGTGTCTCCTTACGAGAAGCATCGCCGGCGAACATTCCGTTCAACTGCGGTATCGTGACGTGCGATTCGTCGACAATAGTCAGAAAGTCCTTCGGAAAATATGCGAGCAATGTATCAGGTGCTTCACCTGGCATCTTGCCAGAAAAATGTCTCGAATAGTTTTCGATGCCATTTGTATAACCGATTTCGCGAATCATGGAAATGTCGTACTTCACGCGACGCTTCAAACGTTCAGCTTCCAACATCTTGCCGTTTTTCTCGAGAACTTTTATCCTGTCGGCCAGCTCGGCTTGAATAGTCTTCAAAGCCATTTCGCTCTGCTCTTTATTGCTTATGAAATGTTTCGCCGGAAATATAAAGATTGCTTTGTCCTGTTTTTCGGTCAAAGCTCTCGTGATCGGGTCGAGTCTTATGATTCTCGCTATAACGCCACCGTCGAACTCGAGTCTGAAAATAATCTTCTCGTTCAGTGGCATAACCTCGAGCATATTTCCGACCGCGCGGAAGTGACCAGGTTTCAAGTCGGCATTGGTGCGGACAAAATGCACATCTATAAGTTTACGCACAAGTTCGCCGCGTGAGATTTCCATTCCTTCGGAGAGTTTGATGTTCACTTTTTCATATTCTTCAGGCGAACCCAAACCGTAAATACACGACACCGACGCCACGATTATCACATCTTTGCGCGTCAAAAGCGCTTGCGTCGAAGCGTGGCGGAGACGATCGATCTCTTCATTGATCATGGCTTCTTTTTCGATATAAGTATCCGTCACCGGCATATAAGCTTCCGGCTGATAGTAGTCGTAGTACGAAACGAAATAATGCACCGCATTGTTCGGAAAAAATTCGCGATACTCCTGCGCCAGTTGCGCCGCCAAAGTTTTGTTATGTGCGAGCACGAGAGTCGGTTTGTTGTACTGCGCGATGACATTTGCCATAGTAAATGTCTTGCCGGAACCAGTCACGCCAAGCAAAGTCTGTCTGTCCATGCCTTTTTCCAGACCATTCACGAGTGCCTCAATAGCCTTCGGCTGATCTCCAGCCGACTTAAAAGGTGTCGCGAGTTGAAAAAGCTTATTTTGAGCCATATTTTTGATGGTTTTGACCGGTTCAATATAGCATGTTTGGCCGTGCTTAACAAAAATATGTTCATTTCTAGAGTGGGTACATACATACCTTCAAATCACATACTTATCAACATCTGAAAACTGGAATGGCTCAACGAAGGGTTTCCAATTTACAAATGTGGATAAAGTATGATTCGGGGACACGATGCACCACACAGAAGAGGTGCACTTTCAAAGGTGAGCCCACCCCTACCGCCCCAGATCAAAATCACTTTTTGCGTAACATCGCTCTCTGCGCCGCGGCATATATGTGCGACTCCCCCATTTCATAATGTTCGATAAGTTCGCTCGCGGTGCCGGTTTGGCCAAACTGATCTTTTACACCGATAAATTCTATTGGAACTGGGTGATTTTTTGCGAGGCATTCAGCGATAGCGGAGCCCATGCCTCCGGCAATCTGATGTTCTTCGACAGTGACGATGGCGCCGGTTTCTTGCGCAAACCTGGTGACAGCATGCTCATCGAGCGGCTTTATCGTGGCGAGGTTCATTACCATGACGGATTTCCCTTCATTTTCCAAACGCTTGGCGACCGAGAGTGCGCGATATAACAAGGAACCAGTAGCGATGATACCGAGGTCGTACTTGGAATTTTTTAATTGGGAATTTTTCCCAACAATCTCTGATTTGAAAATGATAGCCGCCTTCCCTATTTCAAACGGCGTATGTTCAGAAGTTATAACCGGTGTCTTGTCACGAGAAAGACGGATATAAGTTGGCTTGCCATTTTTCGCGGCAGCGATGACGGCCTTCTGTGCCTCGAAAGAATCGCAAGGAGAGATGACGATCATATTTGGCAATGCGCGCATAAGTGCTATATCCTCAAGTGCTTGATGCGATGCGCCGTCTGGTCCAACAGAAACTCCAGTATGGAAACCGATAACTTTCACTGGAACATCGTTTATACAAATAGTGGTGCGAATCTGTTCCCAATTGCGACCAGGATTGAAGACGGCATATGATCCGACAAATGGTATCTTGCCCATAGCCGCCATACCGCTAGCTACTGTAACCAGATTTTGTTCGGCGACACCAACCTCTATAAAACGGTCGTCATATTTATCCTTAAATGCCTTCATGAAAACAGACTCCGTCAGGTCGGCACAGAGCGCCACGACATTTTTATCGGCTGTTCCGGCAAGAACAAGACCATCACCAAATCCTTGGCGCATAGTCACTTGTTCGATAGTCTTGTCGAAGAGCTTATGATTTAGTTTTTGATCTGGATTTATTGGCATTTTATTTAATTATGCTCAGGCAACTTCACGCGACCTCCCCAGCTTCTGACGGCTTTCAAGGCAGTTTCAATCTCTTCTGGAGTTCCTGGCGGCTTGCCGTGCCATTCAAACTTACGTTCGAATTCTGGAATCCCCTTAGACGGAATCGTGTGAGCGATGATCACCGATGGCTTGTCAAAAACCGATTGCGCCTCACAGACCGCGCGATCGATCTCACGAAAGTCATGACCATTGATCTCTTGCACATGGAAGTTCCAAGCGCGCCATTTATCTACAAGAGGGTTAAGTGGCATAATATCTTCAGTAAAACCGTCGATTTGGATATTATTGCGATCGATGATGATTGTCAGGTTTTGCAATCTCTCTTTTCCAGCCAACATCGCACCTTCCCAGCTATTACCTTCGTTGAGTTCGCCGTCGCTCATTAAGCAATAAAATTGCTTGCCGGAAGATTTGCCGTTATCGATACGATCAGCCAGAGCCATACCAACAGTCTGTGAAAGTCCGGAACCAAGAGGACCAGAGGAATTTTCAAGACCTGGCAGATATTCACGATGAGGATGACCTTGCAGTCGTGAGCCAAATTTGCGTAAAGTCTTGAGTTCGGCGACTGGGAAATATCCGGAGTGTGCCATAGTCGCATATAGGACAGGACAAATGTGACCATTCGAAAGTACTAGACGATCGCGATATTGCCAGTCCGATTTCTTCGGATCGTGTTTGAGTTTATGGAAATATAGATAGGTGAAAATATCGGCCATGCCCAGCGGACCAGCCGTGTGACCACTTTTCGCTTCGATGAGTGACTCGATGATAGAGCGACGAATCTCCATCGCCTTTTGCGTTAGTTGAGCAATCTTTTCTTCAGTGAGAACAGACTTTTGGAGTGACATGATGTAAACAATTATATCACAACTACGCCTTCGCAAATGGTTCCATTTCTACGATAAATGTTGAGCCTTTACCTTCTCCTTCGGATTCTACATGAACAGTGCCGTGATGCGCGGTGATGATCTCCTTCGCCACGAACAGACCCAAACCAGTGCCTTTTATATTCACTTTGTTGGCATTAGAAGCGCGTCCAAATTTCTGAAACAAGAGAGGAATAGTTTCCGCTGATATTCCGATACCAGAATCCTTGATCTGGAAGATGAATAGGTGTCTAACTTTGTCCATAGTTAGAGAAACTTTTATCCAACCAGATGGAGTGTATTTCATAGAGTTGTCCAACAAGTTCGTTATGACCTGTTTCAGCTTGTCACGGTCAGCTGTCACACGATAGTTCGCCGCTGGATTGTCCACAGTAAATGAAAAATCCAATCCTGATTTGTTTATCGTAGGTTTCAATTCCCCGATCACATCTTCGATCAAGGCACGCAGACTGATCGTCTCGAAGGCGTATTTCATAGAACCAAGCTCGATGCGTGTGATGTTCAAGTAATCATCCACAATACTAGTCAATGTATTCGTCGACTCAAATATCCTGGAAATAGCACCACGCGTCTCTTCCGTAACCACACCCATGTCACCTTCCAATATCAGCGAGGCATAGCCCTTCATAGCCGTCAGCGGTGCCCGCAACTGATGTGTAGCAAATGACACGAACTCCGACTTCTGCCGATCAAGCTCAGTGAGACGATCGTTCGCTTTTTGAAGATCGGCCGCGAGGGCTTCGATGTGTTCGCGTTGTTCTACTTCTCTTATAACACCACGAATAAGGAATATACCTATAATGATAACAGATAGTAGTAGAATATAGTTTAATACAGAATCTAGAATACTAGTAGAAAATATAGCCCTCCCAAGAATTAAGAGCCATAGCATGAACGTAAACGTCTCCGTTATTACAAGTTTAATATCAAATAGCTGATAACGCACTATTGCATAAGCAATCGTTAATACCATATATATACTAAAAAACGGACCTATCCAGAAATATTCAAAAATATTGAGAGTTGGTAAAATAAGATTACACGTTACTCCGACCAAGCAAGAGACTACGATACTCAGAAAAATCAACTCCAATTGTGCCCTCTCTTTCTCAAATGACAGCCTAAGCCTAACAACCATCTTTACAATACCCCAAGAGAAAAAAGAAACTATGTAGGTGAAATATATATAGTATCCCAATGAACCAAAAGTAATAGTACGAGTATCTTGTACAAGATTATATTGGACTGATCTGATAACCCAATCTGGTATAAAAACACTCAGAGCTACCAAGAAAGATACTATTAAAATAATAGACAATTTAACTTTAGAAAAGGTAAGTTTTGTATCTGGAAATGTATATATAAATAATAATAGGGACACAGGTATCAAAGCTGCACCAAAGTACAACATGTGAGTAACTAACATTACTGACCCATCGCCGACCACATCGAATAAAAATCTAGAAAAAACCCATACAAATACAAAAGTACCGAAGGAGATAAAAAATAGATTTGCCAAAGTCTTCTGTCTTTTAAGGGAAATCAGCACAATAAGAATAACGACGACTACACTCGCCACCAATAAGTTTATAGAGGTAATTCCTATCGCTAATTTATCCATTGTGTGTAATATAATAA
>JBAXSG010000007.1:0-36855 GCA_037130865.1 Candidatus Tayloriibacteriota bacterium
CTTACTCCCATCACAAAACTCTCTTCGTTCGTTTTGTGCCGGGGAGAGGACTCGAACCTCCATAGATTGCTCCGCGTGGTCCTAAGCCACGTGCGTCTACCAATTTCGCCACCCCGGCGTCTATATGTTATCTATGCGCACAATGTAGCATATTTTTCATTAAAAATATATTGTAAAAGAGTTAGCCGCCAATCCTTTCTCGGTTGGCGGCTTGGCTCAGAACTGCTTATATATGCACGCGGTAAATCAGTTCTCAATCCTACTGATCGTCAATGATTCACCGATTACAGACATTTCCAGATCCTGAAATAACAATCCAACAAAGTTTTCGCGGATTCGGATCAAGAGATGCTCGATTCGTTCCGGAAGATTGTCTGGATTGAAAACCAGATCTTCAATTCCTGGATCTGCTTGCCTATACATCTTCCATCGTCTGTCCAGTGGTTTGTCGACATATCTGAATTCGACATTGGCCAATGCGTACAACCCACCGGTTATAAAGAATAGAGCTACAGAATAGAAATTATGACCCTTCAATTCCTCCTGTAGCATACCCACGCCAGTGCTTACTAGTATCGGTTTGCGTTCTTCAAGTATGAGCATAATCACACCTCCTTCTGAGGATATTAGACGAAATATAGGAAAAGTAAAGGCCTTGTCAGTGCTTGGTAAATATTATGATTTGTGCGCCCAGTAGGGATCGAACCTACGACCTTATCCTTAAGAGGGATCTGCTCTACCAGCTGAGCTATGGGCGCATTTAAGTTTTCAACATACTAACATCTCGCTTGCCACCCATGTCTGTATATCTACCAAAACAGCTATGGGCGCATTTAAGTTTTCAACTTGCGGACCAAAAAAATATAACATACTTTGTCGTCTTGCGCCATGAGCCATCTTGCACGATAAACTATAATATGCAATACTGTTCTCCATGGTAAATCGAATGCGTGCAACGCGATCACATCGCAACAATAGACGCTCACATCACGCTCTGGATGCAGTGCGCGTTTCGAAGTGCGGCAAGTGTGGTGCTACTCACAGAAGCCACCAGCTTTGCATGACATGTGGTACTTACAATGGTCGTGTTATTATAGATATGACAGCTAAGGTTGCAACGAAAATTAAGAAGACTAGCGCCAAGAAGACATCAACAAAATAATTTAAGATTTGAGTTTAGGAGTTAAGGTTAGTTACAAGGATCGTTCTTTCATCAAAATGGCCAATAGACATCTATCACGCTCCATAGTCCTACAAGCTCTCTTCGAATGGGATGTGGCTGGCCAGCATGATGAAAAAGCCGCTACTATTATTGCCCGCGATGTAAAGGAGTTTGCTCCTGGACTCGCGGATGTTTCGTTTATCAAGGAATTGTTCGATGGTATAGTCGCCAAGCGTGCCGAGATTGACGATATTATGGTCAAGGCAGCTCCGGATTGGCCGCTAGACAAGATTTCACCAGTGGATCGCAATGTTCTCCGTGTTGGTCTTTATGAGCTCATTTTTGCCGATCGTGACGAGGTTCCATCCAAGGTAGCTATAAATGAGGCTATTGAGCTTGCTAAGACCTTCGGAGGTGAGACTAGTGGTCGTTTCGTAAATGGAGTGCTCGGCGCGGTTTACAAGGAGCTCGGTGAACCAGGAAAGGATGCATTGCCGGCCAAGAAGAAGATTCCAGATGTTCCATATGAGAAGATGCCAGTGCAACACCTCGGTGGCGCCGTTGTCTATGCGAAAAATGGCAAAGAAATTTACATGGCTTTCGTGCACGATGTTTTTGGTCATTGGACGCTTTCGAAGGGGAAGTTGGAGGGCGAAGAAGATGTAAAAGCTGGTACGATTCGAGAAATCAAGGAAGAAATGGGTATTGATATTAAGATTATCGCAGACCTTAAGGAGAATGAATATATTGCCAATGATCCAGAGAAAGGCAAAATCCGTAAGCAAGTCCACTATTTCTTAGCTGAATCAGAATTTACAAAACTTACAAAAGGTCCAAGCGGAGGTCTCGATGATGCTAAATGGTTCAAGATGTCGGACATTTTGGAGTTGAATTTTTATAATGATATTTTGCCGATAGTGACGAAGGCGGTTACGCTATTGAGTGAAGGAAAATAATACGCCGCGATTTTATTAAAATGAAAAATGATGTAGCAAAACTAGCGAAACAAATTGGCGTTGAGTTCAACGATATTTCTTTGTTACGTATGGCTTGTACACATAGGTCTTTTTTGAATGAAAACAAAGGCGCTGGACTTGAGCATAATGAGCGTCTGGAATTTCTTGGTGATGCTGTTCTAGAGCTTATCATTACTAGTTTTCTTTTCAGGAAATATCCACATAAAGCCGAAGGGGATTTGACGGCGTATCGCGCGGCTCTAGTCAATGCCAACAGTCTGATGAAAGTTGCTGATCATATCTCGCTCAACGATTTTATAATGCTTTCACGCGGCGAAGCGAAGGATACTGGCCGCGCTCGCTCGATTATTTTGTCGAATGCCGTTGAAGCAGTTATCGGTGCCATATATCTCGATCAAGGTTACAATCCAGCTGCGAATTTTATCGCCGATCACCTTCTTGATATTTTGGATATAGATGAGATTGTGAAGAATAAGACTTGGCTCGACGCCAAGAGTCGTTTCCAAGAGAAAGCGCAAGAAAAGGTTGGTGTGACGCCATCATATAAGACTTTGAAGGAGGTTGGACCAGATCATGATAAACAGTTTACTCTAGGAGTATTTCTAGGCGATGTACAGGTTGCTACTGGTTCTGGGCCATCGAAACAAGAAGCTGAACAGAAAGCTGCGGAAAAGGCGCTTGACGCAAAGGGGTGGTAGCGGTTGTGGCTATTCTAAAGATACTGGAACATACTTTCTGGCACCATATGAAAATTAGGCCCTCCGAGGGCTCAATTTCTGTATGTGCTCAGGAAACATGTTCTAATACGAAAATAATCGGCGGTGCAACCTACGATTCTTAGCCATTTAAATGACACGGACCGGCGACACACATGCTTTTTGCATGTTTTTCAAAGTGACAGAAAAGTTGTCACTTTTCAGAAATGCTCGGGAGGATGTGTGGGGGACATGTCCCGGTGACAAGGGTGGAGGTTTCGACATAAAATTTGCTATAATATACCCACAACAATCGGCCGTGCCGCGACACGAACCCCGCAGTAAAATGTATCTCAAATCCCTTGAACTTTCCGGTTTCAAATCATTCGCCAAGAAGGCGACTCTTGATTTTACCTCGGCGATAACCGGCATAGTTGGTCCGAACGGCTCGGGTAAATCGAACGTAGCTGAAGCTTTCAGATTTGTACTCGGCGAACAGTCTATAAAATCTCTTCGTGGCAAACGTGGTGAAGACATGATTTGGAATGGAGGCGGTGGCGACAGTGGAGGACCAGGAAGTTCCAGCAGCTCATCTGGCCGTGCGAACCGCGCAAACGTGAAGCTGACATTTGATAACTCTCGCCGCATATTTCCAAGCATCGATTTCGATGAAGTTACTATAGAGCGCGTGGTGCATCGCGATAACGCCAACGAATATCTTTTGAATGGCAGCCAAGTCCGCCTCAAAGATGTGGTGGAAATGTTGGCTGGCGCGCATATTGGTGCTACTGGGCATCACATAATCTCGCAAGGTGAAGCTGATCGTATTCTTTCTGCAAATATTCGCGAGCGACGCGAGATGATCGAGGATGCTTTAGGTCTCAAGATTTATCAATGGAAAAAACTGGAGAGTATTCGCAAACTCGAGAAGACCGATGAAAATATGAAGCAAGTCGAGTCGCTCCGCCGTGAGATTGCTCCACATCTTCGCTTCTTGAAAAAGCAGGTTGAGAAAGTTGAGAAAGCTGAGGAGATGCGCCGTGAGCTTATTACCATTTACAAAGAATATTTTGCCATAGAGGAAAATTATGTGACTACAGAGAAGGCGCGTCTCACGCATGAGCTGGCTGGACCGAAGAAAGAATTATCCGATCTTGACCGAGCACTTGAACATTCGAAAAATATTTTGGCTGGTTCGAAAAGTAAAGACGTAAAAAGTGACGCGGTGATCACTCTGGAAAATCGTATCGCCAATGTACGCAATGAAAAAGATTCCGTCATGCGCGAGCTTGGTCGTCTCGAAGGTGAAATTTCTGCGAACAAGCGTGCCATCGAAAAGGAAAAGGATAAGCAACGCCGAGAAGAGTCCAAAACTGTGTACCTGAAAGATGTCGAGGAGATGGTCGGCACGATCGAGTCGTTCGGTTCATTGGATGATGCCAAGCGTCTTTTTGGTGAGGTAGTGCGTGTCTTGAAAGCATTTATCTCCAAACATCGTTCAGCGACTGATTCGGCTATGATTGCTGACGCTGAAACAGAGATCACCAAGTTGTCGAAAGAAAAGGGTGAGCTCGACTCGAAACTCAAGTCATTGGTCGAGGATGAGACCAAACTCACGCACGAATACAATGATCTGAAGCTGGTCATTGAAAAAGAGAAAGACACAAATCGCGACGCAGAGAAAGATGTTTTCCGTGTTATTGCTCGCCAAAATGAGGTGCGCAACACTATTTCCGACCTTACCAACAAGCTCAATATTGTTCTACGCGAAGAGGAAGCTCTGAAGCATGAGCTTGGCGAAGCGGGGATAATAGCTGGTAGGGAAGCCTTGGATTATAAAGGAGGTGAAGGGGGCAAGGCGCAAAGCGCAAGTGAATCGCAATCACGCATCGACCAAGAAACTCGCCATAAGCAAATCGAGAAACTCAAGATTCGTCTCGAAGACGCCGGTGCTGGTGGTGGCGCCGAAGTCATGAAGGAATACAGAGAAACCGAGGAACGCGACACATTCCTCGCTCGCGAACTTACCGATCTTGGAAAAGCTAAGGAAGAATTGGAGAAACTTATTGTAGATTTAAATGTGCGCATCGACGTCGAATTCAAGAGTGGTATCCTCAAGATTAACACCGAATTCCAGAAATATTTCGAACTAATGTTCGGCGGCGGTCGTGCCGAGCTCACTGTTGTAAAAGAACCAAAGAGGCGTAAGAAGAGCGATCTCGAAAATCTGGGTGATGCATTGTCTGGAGACATGCCAAGCGGCGATCTTGGCGAAATAGGTGGAGCAGGCGATGAAAACCAAGATGGTCCAGAAGGCCTCGATGTGAATATCAGCTTGCCTCGAAAGAAAGTGAAAGGTCTGATGATGCTCTCTGGTGGTGAGCGTGCGCTTACATCTATTGCACTTCTGTTCGCAGTGTCACAGGTAAATCCGCCACCATTTATAATCCTCGATGAAACCGATGCCGCACTCGATGAAGCCAACTCCAGGAAATATAGCGATATGATTGAGAATCTTTCCAAGCAATCACAACTCATCCTCATCACTCACAACCGCGAAACCATGTCGCGTGCCGGCGTGCTCTACGGAGTCACCATGGGCGCCGACGGCGCATCCAAGCTACTTTCGATAGCTTTCGAAGAAGCGGTCAAGGTGGCGAAGTAAAGCTTGCTGTGGATTGTCTATTTGCCAATCGTGGTAATTTGTATTATTATAATTATGTAATCACCAGCGCGCTTTTAGCGTCGTATATAAACCGCCATGCCACCACTAAACAAACTCACCACAAAAGCCAGAGAAGCCTTGCGTAGAGCGCATGAAATGGCTATTGAACGTGGCCAAAACCACGTCAATCCAGTACATCTTCTGATCGCACTTTTATTGCAAGAAGAGAGCATGGTGGCATCTATTTTGGACAAACTCGAGGTTGATACGCCTATGTTGACGGATGTCACACTTGAACACATCGAAGCTCCAGAAGGTCCAAATGTTTTGTCGCCTTCATATCAGATATATCTAACGCCGGATCTTGCGCAAGTTCTCGATAATTCCGTGAAGGTTGCAACTGATCTGAAAGATGAATTTATTTCAACGGAACATTTATTCTTGTCACTTTTCGATATACCTTGCACAGCGCGCGACATTCTTGGTCGCTTCAAGATAGACAAGGAGCAAGTCTTGCGCGTCATAGAAGAGCTCAAGAAAAATCCACCATCAAAGGATGGTCAACCGAAAAAGTTTCGCACTTTGTATAAATACGCTCGCAGTCTGACCAAGCTCGCTCATGAAAATAAGCTCGATCCAGTGATTGGTCGCGATGATGAGATTATGCGCATTATTCAGATTTTGTCGCGTCGCACCAAAAACAATCCGATCCTTATCGGTGAATCCGGCGTTGGTAAAACTGCCATAGTCGAAGGTTTGGCCTTGAGAATGGCTCAAGGTGATGTCCCAGAATCATTGAAAGACAAAGAACTCGTCTCACTCGATCTCGGCTCACTCATCGCTGGTACAAAATATCGCGGTGAATTTGAAGAGCGTCTGAAAAATATCTTGAAGGAAGTAGAGAAATCAGACGGCAAGATTATATTGTTCGTCGATGAGATCCACACTATTGTTGGTGCTGGTGCCTCCGAAGGCTCCATGGATGCTTCCAATATGCTGAAGCCGGCTTTGTCGCGCGGCGAGCTTCGTGCTATCGGTGCTACAACTATCAAGGAATATCAGAAATACATAGAGAAGGATCCGGCATTGACCAGACGTTTTCAGCCAGTCCATGTGGTTGAGCCGAGTCCAGAAGACGCTGTCGCCATATTGCGTGGATTGAAAGAGAAGTATGAGCTTTTCCATGGCGTACACATAACCGACGACGCTATCGTCGCTGCGGTAAATCTGGCCAGCCGTTATATCACTGACAGATTTTTGCCAGACAAAGTCGTTGATCTTATAGATGAAGCGTCTTCTTCATTGCGCATATCTCTCGAAAATATGCCGCCTTTACTCGAGGAAACTCGTCGTAAGATAATGCGTCTAGAAATCGAGCGCGAAGCATTGAAAAAAGAAACTGACAAGGTTGCAAAAGCTCGTATGGCCAAGATTGAGCAAGAAATCGCCGACTTGAAAGAGAGTACTTCCGAACTCGAACTCAAATGGAAAAATGAGAAGGATACTATTACCGATATTAAGCGCATAAAGAAAGAGATAGAGGCTATCCGTATCGAGGCTGATATGGCTGAAGCACGCGTTGATCTCGCAAAAGCCGCGGAGATTCGCTATGGTCGCTTGCCGGCATTGGAAAAAGACCTCGAATCGAAGACTAAGCGTTTGAAGAAGTTGCAGTCCTCACGACGTATATTGAAAGAGGAGATAAATTCCGAGGATATTGCCGCGGTAGTTTCGCGCTGGACTGGCATACCAGTTTCGCGCATGCTCGAATCCGAAGCCAAGAAGTTAGTGCGCATGGAAGATGATTTGAAGAAGCGTATCGTCGGTCAAGATGAAGCTGTCACCAAGATCGCTGACACTATCCGTCGTTCACGCGCTGGTATCGCTGATCCAAATAGACCGATTGGTTCATTTATATTCCTCGGTCCAACTGGTGTCGGAAAAACTGAGCTCACGAAAGCATTGGCGGAGTTTATGTTCAATGACGAGAAAGCTCTTATCCGCGTGGATATGTCCGAGTTCATGGAGAAGCATTCTGTTTCCAAGCTTATCGGTTCACCTCCAGGTTATGTCGGTCATGATGAAGGCGGAGGTTTGACTGAGCTTGTTCGTCATCGCCCTTACTCGGTTATATTGTTCGATGAGATCGAAAAGGCTCATCCAGAAGTATTCAATATCTTGCTTCAAGTCCTCGACAATGGCCGTCTCACCGACTCGAAAGGTCGTGTGGTGAATTTCCGCAATTCGGTTATCATCATGACTTCAAATATCGGTGCGCAGCATATTGAGCGTATGGAGAAGCTCGGCTTCACCAGCAATCAACAGACTAGCGACCACGACAACTACGAAGCTACCAAGGCCAAGGTCACAGCATCGCTCAAGGATTATTTCCGTCCAGAGTTTTTGAATCGTGTCGACGACATCATCATATTTGATATCTTGTCACCAGAAGCGATAAAGGAGATCGTTAAGATTCAAGTTGAACAGGTTGCAAAACGTTTGACTGACAAAGGTGTCACTCTCACATTGTCCGAGGATGTTCTGGGATATCTCGCCAAAGAAGGCTACAATCCTCAATATGGCGCACGTCCGCTCAAGCGTTTGATCCAGAATAAGATTTTGACGCCGGTGGCAAAATTGCTCATAGGTCAAGAGGTAGGTGCTGGAGGAACGATTGTTGTGGGTGTGAAGGATGGCGCGCCAGCCGAATTTTCTTTCGTCGTACAGAAAGGGGAATCGTCACGTCGCCGCCGTAAGAGTGGAAGTTCGGTTATGGTGGGAAAGATGATTGGAAGTAATTAAGACAAAAAATTATTCTGCACAGCGGTACTTTTAACGGAAAAGGTGTTAAAACCTCCACCCCTATCACTAGGACGTGCCCCTCATATGTCTCCCACACATCCCTTCGAGGCACTTTTAAAAAGTGACGGAAAATCCGTCACTTTGAAAAATCCCTTAAAGGTATGTGTGTTGAGGTCACCATGTATTAAACTCACCCTTGTTCTAAACCCAAAATCTGGTAAACTCTTACAAGTCGTCCTTTTAAGTCCTTTTGAGTTATCATTCGCGCAGGTGGCAGAGCGGTCAATTGCAATAGACTGTAAATCTATCGCCCTATGGGCTACGCAGGTTCAAATCCTGCCCTGCGCACATTTTAAAAAGCCAAGGTGTCGCGGCTTTTACTCCACCACGACCCTTCTTAGGTGTTCTGGTATTTTGACGACTATATCATAGGGAATAGTGTCACAAAGTTTCGCCATAGAAACTACAGAGTTCGGTGCAGCTGGATTATTGCTGATGACAACGACTTTATCCTCGAGCTTCACATCGGGCACAGAAGTGATATTTATGCTGGACATATTCATACTCACGCGGCCGACAATAGGGCACGGCTTCGATATTGCACTGCCGCCGACATTTATATTTATCGTCACAGCTCCGATATTCGACAATCTCCTGTCCAGACCTTCTGAATAGCCGACTGGTATCGTCGCCACAGTCATATTCTTCGCCGCAGTGAAAGTATTTCCATAACCAACATGTTTTCCAGTCATTAAGACTTTTTTCCCAGTGATGATTGTTTTTAT
Source organism: Candidatus Tayloriibacteriota bacterium (assembly GCA_037130865.1). Classification (GTDB taxonomy): domain Bacteria; phylum Patescibacteriota; class Minisyncoccia; order Phycocordibacterales; family PALSA-1337; genus C7867-002. Next base: position 9,087 of record JBAXSG010000007.1, read on the forward strand.
TTCCAAAATCGGCAGGATCTTTATCTTGGCATTCAATACCGGATTTTTCGTTAGACCATAGAGCCCCAGTCCCAGTCTAGAGACATTGGCGTCAATATCACTGACAAACTTATGACCATCGGTATTGCTCATATGTACATACTTAAGATCATGAAACTCTAATCGGAATCGTTTTACGATTTTATTCCATATAGATATTTGTGATTCAGTAAATGAATCATCGGCGTTGTCAGCGTCGCTTAGATGTGAACATATACCCTCTAAAATAATAGATGGACTATTGCGTATAATCTCAACAGCTTCATTGATCTCTTCTGGCAGTATGCCTTGACGATGCATACCAGTATCAATCTTCAAGTGAATACGACGAGCTTTTCTAATCTTTGGAATATATGTACTGATTTTTCCATTTCCTCCACCAGTCTCCCAATCCCATGGAGCAGATTTTATGTCACGAATTTTCTTGAGCATATCCATGCTTGTTATAGTGAAAGCAGTGTTCTGTCCGCGAGAATTGCGGATATTTTCTGGTCTTGTATATCCAATGATGAGTATATGAGTCTTGATACCATTCTTGCGCAAAATCATCGCTTCATAATAAGAATCGACGACGAAAAAGGGGATTCTTCTACCTTGATTTGGTCCATGATTTCGAGACCAGTTTTCTTTTTCCAATATACCCGCGACTTCTACAAGCCCATGACCATAAGCATTGGCCTTTAAGACTGGTGCAATCATGCCTATACGGTCTTTTTTGTTATTCCAGGGGGCTATTTTACGAAATTCATTTAGGTTATTAATGAGGCGCGACCTAGATATTTCCACGGTTATAAGCGGATCGTAAGGTGATTTTCTTGATAGCTTTGAGAATATAGAATTGAGCATACTTGCATTATGCTCTCATCTAAGATATATTACAAGCTCACCATTTTAAGAATAAAAGCTCGAAAAACATGTCACAAGATTCACTCATACAACTAAGAAACAAATCAACTGGCGAGGTCTATTGGACGCGCAAGAATAAGAAGCTGGTAGAGCGCAAGATTGAGCTCAAGAAATACAGTGCCAAGCTCCGCAAGCACGTAGTCTTCAAAGAGGCGAAGAAATAATCTAGACGGAAATATGGTATCGAAGCGGCCGATAAGGCCGCTTCTCAATTACGTCTCCGTCTTGTATACTAAGTTGGTTACTTTGGGCGATTGGTGAAATGGTATCACAAGGCACTCCAAACGCCTTAGTGGAGGTTCGATTCCTCCATCGCCCGCATATTTAGTTATCCACACCCTACCTCTTGCAAGGTGAACGGTCGTTCACTTATAATATAGGCATGAGTAGATACCGCACAATACAAGTCATCCGTATGGAGATTGAGCGCTTGAACCGCGAGATAGATTTGAAGATCATTCACGGCCTTTCTTATCGTCGCGAGGCACATAGGCACAAGTTACTCACATCACAACTTAGGCATTTGGCACCAAGCATGTTTAGCTGGTTGAAGAATTCACTTAGTTTTGTCTCATTAATGTTATTTTAATAGCGCGCATTTCCATTTCCATTTCCATTTCCATTTCCATGATCAATGACTACAAACAAAAGATCCTAGGTTTCTACAAAAACAATAAACGTATGCCGGTTTATACGGAGATTATGAAGCTTGTCGGTTTCAAGTCGAAAAATGCCGTCCATAAGCTTGTAAACAAACTAGTAGATGAAGGCGCTCTTGGAAAAGATTCTCGTGGTCGTCTTTTTCCTAATAACTTATTTGGTGATATTCCTATGCTCGGTTTGGTTGAAGCTGGATTTCCTTCAGTAGCTGAAGAGTCGGTGTTGGACACGATAAATCTGGAGGATTATCTGATTAAAAACAAATCCTCGACTTATTTACTCACAGTAAAAGGCGACTCGATGATCGATGCCGGTATCCAAGAAGGCGATCTAGTTATCGCTGAGCGCAAAGAAGAAGCCAAGATCGGCGATATAGTCATAGCTGAAGTCGATGGTGGCTGGACGATGAAATATTTTCGAAAAGATAAGAAGTCTGGGGCGGCATTTCTCGAACCAGCCAACAAAGCCTATAAGCCGATATATCCAGAAAGCAGTCTAAATGTCGCCGCGGTGGTAAAAGGGGTGATTAGGAAGTATTAAAATGGAACCCCTCGCCAATAAAATCCGACCGCAATCGTTAAAGGAATTCGTCGGTCAGGAGCATCTAGTTGGTGCTGGTAAGCCGCTCTCTATCGCTGTTAAGGATAAGAGACTTTTCTCTTTCATATTGTGGGGACCTCCAGGTGTTGGTAAGACAACTATCGCACGCATATACGCGCGTGCTCTCGATGCGCGTCTGTACGAGCTTTCGGCAGTTTCGGCTGGTAAGGAGGATATCAGGAATATTATAGACGAGTCAGATACACTCATGGATCAGAGACCGAAACTTTTATTTCTGGACGAGATTCATCGTTTCAATAAAACGCAGCAAGATTTCCTTTTACCATTTGTAGAGAGTGGTAAGTTGACGCTTATTGGCGCTACTACGGAGAATCCTAGCTTCGAAATCATACCAGCTCTTCTTTCGCGCTGTAGAGTTTTTGTTCTGAAATCCCTCGAGGAGAATGATTTGAAGAAAATCTTATTGCGCACGAAAGTGAAGATTCCGAAAGATGCTCTTGACTGGCTTATCAGTCTAGCCAATGGCGACGCGCGCATTGCCATAACAGCCATAGAAAATACAAAGCAACTTTATGGTGCGATAACATTGGCCAATATAAAAAATACTTTCGAGCACGCTTTTATCCGTTTTGATAAGAAAGGTGAGGAGCATTACGATACTATATCTGCATTCATAAAGAGCATGCGCGCTGGAGATGCTGACGCGGCGATATATTATCTGGCTCGCATGATCGAAGGTGGCGAAGATCCGAAATTCATCGCACGCCGCATGGTTATATTCGCTTCTGAAGATATTGGTTTGGCACAGCCGACTGCACTAGTTGTGGCCAATGAAGTTTTCAGCGCAGTTGAGAACATCGGTTTACCTGAAGCGGCTATAAATCTCGCTCATGGCACCGCTTATCTCGCTCTGGCGGCAAAAGATCGCAGCGCGTACGATGCATTGCGCAGCGCGCAAGAAGATGTGCGCAAGCTGGGAAATATTCCAATACCACTCAAGATTCGCAATGCACCTACCAAACTTATGAAAGATCTCGGCTATGGAAAAGGGTATGAGAAATATCCGACAGCCGACAAGATCGGCGCCGCTGATTCATATCTGCCGGAGAAATTGAAAGGGAAGAAGTATTTGACAAATCGCAAAAAGAGTGTAATTTGAATGACAGAGTAGAAGTAATGAGTTGAAAATGTGGGGAACAGTTTAGACGAATGCGGTAAACAAAATGGAGGTTAGTCATGGATCCAAATCCACCAGTTGCACCAGGGGTGCGGAAGCAGTTGCCTGATAATAAACAGGCAGTCACTCACAGGTTCGATATCAGTGGTCATACGGGTTTTATTACTGTGGGACTATTCGATGATGGTCAGCCTTGTGAAGTATTTGTCTTGATGGCCAAAGAAGGTTCGACTATCGGCGGCCTGCTGGATACACTCGGGACGCTTTTGAGTTTGAATCTTCAGTACGGCGTCCCATTGGAGTTGCTAGTAAGCAAACTTGCTCATCAACAGTATGAACCGAGCGGGTTCACCAAGAATCCTGATATCAGTATTGCCAAGTCGATCACGGATTATATTATTCGGTGGATGGCATGTCAGTTTATCCGGGGCTGGCGTGAACAGAATACGCCACAACCGCACCCTGAATTGCCGCTCATTGGTAGTGGCAAGCCTGAAGGGATTGCCAAAACCGCACAAAGCGTTATTCAGGTTGCTATGGCCAATTGTCCACCTTGTGACGTGTGTGAAGCAATCACAGTTCGAAATGGTGCCTGTTACAAGTGCTTGAATTGTGGTAACTCCATGGGTTGTTCCTGAACTAAAACTATTAGGGAGGTTTACGAAAGGGCTCACTCGGCGACAGTCGCTGGGTGGGCCACTTTTCTTTTATGCTTGAGAACTTTTTCTCTCGATTGACAATAGACTTTTTCGGAGTAGCATCAACTATGGAGAAATAGGAGGCTCCTTTTTATGGACAGATCATTGGGAAAGTTAATCCAACGTAGGTTGGCTGAGGCCGATTTCAATGCGAGAGTTGTAGTTGTATGTGTATCACCAGCAAAACATCGTCATCAGGTGAATCACTCATACAATATCCGCGGTCGTTACCATGGTCACTTCATGGTGCAGTTCAACATGAAGACTGAGGAGATATGCACATTGGGTGTGTTTCCTGAAGATGGGGTTACTCTCTTTCCAGAAAGAAGAGACCACATAAATCTACGTGCCACACTGGAATCACAAGCTTTTAAAAGTGGGGCTCCATGTGGAGTGCTTATCAAGCGTCTTTCGTATGATAGGCGCGCTAAGTTTGTGGTCTTGGAGTTACTTAGATGGCTTAAGCAGGAAATGAAAATCATCAGTCGTTCATTGGAGGGTTCATCCGAGGATTCTCATCGTGGTGAGCAATCTTTAGCAGAATGAACAGGTCAATTCGAGAGGGGTGTCCAAGAATGGATGCCCCTCTCTATGTTTTTACATATCTTATCCACTGTTGCTGGATCTCTCGGGTCGAACCATTCGATTCTCTTATCTCTTTTGAACCAAGTCTTTTGTCGGCGCACAAATTGCCAGATCTTTGTCGAGAGTTGTTCGATGAAATCTTCGCGCGTGATTTGTCCCTGTAGGTATCTTGCGAGATAGCGATACTCGAGTCCGAGTTCTTCCATGCGTTCGTAGGATAATCCATCACCAATACCGGCGTTGCCGGCATACAGTTTCTCTGCTTCTTTGATCATTCCACCAGCATATTTTTCATCCAATCTTTTCAATACACGCGCTCTTATACGCTCTTTCAGATCTTCATCTGGTATGGCCAATCCGATCATCACAGGTTCATATTTTGAGTCTGAGCTATTTATCTTCAATTCTGGCACAGCGCCAAGCTTACGAGCCACGAGTATGGCGCGGATGATTCTTCGCTTATTCTTTTCCATACCTTTGGCGCGTCTAGGGTCGATCTTTTGCAACTCATTGAGAAGGTCTTCGACATCCTTAGCTTCCAAAGCTTCTTGCTCTGCTGGGTCATTTTCAATATCAGGGAACCCAAGATCATCTATCAATGTTGAGATATAGAAACCAGTTCCTCCGCAAATGATTGGAAGTTTTTTGTGACCACTTTTATTTCCGGTAATGCTTTTTCCGTTGGTGTTTATTTTCTCAATGGCCTCCTCGGCTGCTTTTTTCCAATCCATAACCGTGAAGCGATTATGCGGATCAGCTATATCCAAACAATAATGGGGAATACCACGCATCTCTTCGTGTGTGATTTTACCGGTGCCGATGTCAAGACCCTTGTAGACTTGTCGTGAATCAGCAGAAATAATCTCACCGCCGATGCGGTGCGCTACCTCCACGGCCAAATCGCTCTTTCCGGTTGCAGTCGGTCCTAAGATCACAAGTAATGGTATTTTCATCTGTGCCGGGAGGGAGAATCGAACTCCCATGGATTTCTCCGCACGATTTTGAGTCGTGTGCGTCTACCAATTCCGCCATCCCGGCAAATATCTCGCTCTTACAATGTGCTACCAAAGTTTATATTAAATTACAAATAAGTCAAAGAGGGCAACCGGCATTACACGCCAGCTGCCCTCATTCGCACCCTCACCGCACCAATTTTTATGGATAAAACATCTTTGGATGACCCTTCGATCCGACCATCATCTTGATATGCTGGATTGCTTCCGGACTCCCGATACAAGACAGAATAATCCGATCATTGTAGCTCCGGAACACTTCCAGAGTGATCACAGTGTTTTCTTCAACCGTAATCTCCCAGTTCAGCCCAACATCGTTGAGCCAGCGCCCGAAACTAACTAGACCAGCCACTACTTTCTCATAAGTCGCCGATTTTTTAGTCGGTATTCCGTTATGGATGTTTACAATGGATATTTCCATTTTCAGTCCTTTCCTCAGCTATTCATTGTTTTTGCTTTGATCATTTAAAGTCCTTCTGCTACCTACACACAGTATAACACCAATATGCATATAGTGTCAATAGTAGTACATTCTAGATACTAATTACCCACATTTTTCACCAATTTTGAATATTAAAACTTCAGACAAAAAATGCTACAATATTGCCATGACAACAACAGCTTCATCGTATGTTAATGACGCGATCTTCTGGATTGAGATTGAAAAAGTTCATCCGAACCCTTATCAGCCACGACGCGAATTTGACGAAGCAAAACTCAAGGACCTGTCCGAATCTATCCGTATGTACGGAATACTTCAGCCGCTCGTTGTGACGCGCAAGGAGGTATATCATGAGCAAGGTGGTATGTCTGTCGAATACGAGCTCATCTCCGGCGAACGCCGTCTGCGTGCTTCGAAGCTCGCTGGCTTGTCGCAGGTGCCGGTGCTTATAAGGAGTGGTGAGGAAGACTCTCAACTCAAACTTGAGATGGCTATTATCGAAAATCTCCAACGTGAAGATCTAAATGCTGTCGATCGTGCGCGTTCATTTGAAAGACTGGCAAAGGAATTTGGATTGAAGCAAGCTCAGATCGCTGATAAGGTCGGCAAGAGCCGCGAATATGTCTCGAACTCTATGCGTATATTGTCTCTACCAGATGATATGATCACCGCGCTCCAAGAAGGCAAGATTTCAGAGGGTCACACACGTCCATTGCTAATGCTTGTGGATAAACCAGAGGAGCAGATCGTCCTTTTCAAAGAAATAATGTCGAAAAAGCTCACGGTTCGTGAAGCGGAATCTCTTGCGCGCCGTGTAGCCACTGAGCGTATTCGTAACAAAGAAAAATATCTTGATCCAGCTATTATGGAAATGGAACGCAACTTCACTGAATCTCTCGGTACTCGCGTGCGTATCGAAAAAGGAAAAGAAGGAGGTAAAGTCACTATAGATTTTTTCAGTCCAGATGATTTGCGTGTATTGTTGGAGAAGTTGAATGGTGTGGAAAAGTCGAGTGGTGTCGTGGCGGCTGCGCCGGCGGCGGTTATTGGGAATGCTATTACAGGAGTCGATGATCGTGCGCCAGAGGATATAAAAGAAGCTGAAGAAAGTGGTGACTTGTATGATTTGAAGAATTTTAGCGTTTAATGGTGCGGCGACACACATGCTTTTTGAGTGTTTTTCAAAGTGACGGAAAATCCGTCACTTTTCAAAAGTGCCTCGGAGGGATGTGTCCCACCTGTCGCCAAAAATCGCCATTATTAAACCGCTTTCTTCTTGAACCCTCTCGGCTTCTTCGCTATAGCTAACATCTCGAGTGCGCGCTCCAAAGTGATCTCATAGACATCATCAGGTGCCTTTATTGAACGGAAATTACTGTCGGAGACGACATAAGGTCCGAAACGACCGGCGGAAGCGACAACATCTTTTCCTGTTTTTGGATCGACTCCGAGAGTGCGAGGTAATGATAGATATTTGAGTGCATCAGCGACAGTGACCCTAGAAGGATCCATAGTTTTGGGAATTGAGGCCATGCGCGGCTTCGGCATGGTAGGCGCGACAGGTGCGGCAAGTTCCGCGTCACTGACTGTTTTTTTACCCTTTTTCTTTTTTGCAACTTTTGGCGGTTTTATTCCGAGTTGTACATAAGGACCGAAGCGGCCATTTAGAACAAAGATAGGTAGACTAGTTGTAGGGTCTACTCCGATCGGTTCATCTTTTTTGAATTCAGTTCCATCTATACTCAATGCGCCGTCGCAATCCGGATATTTTTCACATGAGATGAATTTACCTCCACGGCCAAGCTTGATATCCATATCGCTGCCACATTTTGGACATTTGAATTTGGCATCAGCTTTGCCAAGATTGGTGGCTTTGGCGATCTTTTCCTTTGACTTAACATCTTTATGAAATGGCACATAGAACGCACGCAGAGTCTTCGCATATTCGCGAGTGCCATTGGCTATATCGTCGAGTTCATTTTCCATCTCAGCGGTGAAAGTGTCAGAAATATAAGTAGGGAAATATTCCTCAAGGAATGAAGAGACGACATCGCCGGTATCGGTTGGTTTCAGTGAGCGACCTTCTTTTTCCACATAACCGCGAGTCTCGATCGTTCTTGTGATCGAAGCATAAGTCGAAGGTCTGCCGATTCCGCGTTTCTCCAACTCTTTGATGAGTCCAGCTTCGGTGTATCGTGCTGGTGGTTGTGTCTGTTTTTCTTGCGAATCTATGGAAATAAGTTCCAGAGGTTCATCTTTCTTGCATGGAGGCAATGTTACTTCTTCGCCTATAGATTCTGGATCGGCTTTCAGCCAACCGTCAAATACGACGCGCGAGCCAGTTGCAGAAAAATCTGGTATTGGTTGTGCGTTAGCGCCGGCGGCTGTTCTGGCGGCTGTTCCGGCGGCCATCACATTTGCGATAATCTTTGTTCTGGCAATGCGCGCATCGGTCATCTGCGAAGCTATAGCGCGAGCCCATATGAGTTTGTAGAGCTTCTTTTGTTCATCGGTCGTGCCGGCTGACATTTTTTCGGCATGAGTAGGACGGATGGCTTCGTGGGCTTCTTGAGCATTTTTACTTTTTGTGGCAAATGTTCGCAGTGAAAGATATTCCTTGCCATAATTTTTCGTAATGACGCCAGTGATCTGGTCGACGGCTTGTTTACCGAGATTCGTGGAATCTGTACGCATGTAGGTTATGTGTCCAGCCTCATAGAGTTTCTGAGCTATGCCCATAGTGCGCGAAGGTGAGAAGCCGAGGCGTGAGCTGGCAGTCTGTTGCAATGTTGAAGTGATAAATGGTGCGCGTGGTGACCTCTTTTGTTCAGTCTCTTCGATATCGATCACTTTCCATTCTGAATTTTTATCACGCGCGATTTCCAGGATGCGATCGACTTCTTTTTTGTCGCGTGGTTCTTCGGCGCAGGTTAGGGTAATGTTTGCAGCTTTCGCACCTGCAGCCGATGTCTTCCAGATACCTTCAATAGCCCAGAAAGTCTCCGGTTTGAAGGCGCGAATTTCGCGTTCTCGTTCCATTATTATGCGCAATGCCGGCGATTGAACACGACCTGCTGATAGGCCATAACGGACTTTTTTCCAGACGAGGCCGGAGAGATCATAGCCGACGATGCGATCTAGGACGCGGCGTGCTTCTTGAGCCTCACGGAGATGCTCGTCGATATCTCGTGGATGAGCGATAGCTTCTTCCACGGCCTCTTTTGTAATCTCGTGATAAGTGACACGTTTAATAAGTTTTTTCGCGTCGCGCGCGGAGATTGTTCCGCCAAGGTCTTTGTTCGTGAGTAATTCTTTTATATGCCAAGCAATAGCTTCTCCTTCACGGTCCGGGTCGGTTGCAAGAAGGATTTCGCTGGCGGTCGAGGCTTCTTTTTGGATTTCGGCAATGACAGCATATTTTTTCGCCACGATTTCATAATGAGGAATGAAGCCACCCTCTATGTCTATAGCTTTTTTGTTTGATTTTGGCAGGTCGCGCACATGGCCAACAGAGGCACGCACGACGAAGTCTTCACCAAGATATTTGGAGATTGTTTTTGCTTTCGATGGTGACTCGACGATGAGTAATCTTTTATTCACGCGGTAAGTATTACACGATTTCTGGTAAATGTGCAATTTTGATGTGGTTTTGTGGATGAGATCGATACTGTCGGCCGCGCTCGCGGTTCTGGTATGGATGGGGCATGACACACGTTTTTTGAGAGTTTTTCAAGCCAGGGCGATATCTCCATAGATATCTTTTCTTCGTGCTAGTTTTTATCACTAATTTTCTCTTTTCTAGCCTTAACAAGACATTTTTCACTGTTGTCCTTAGTAAATCAACATCTCTAGATATTTGTGTCACATTTTTACTATAGGGATATTTCAACATTGATTCGAATACCAAGCAATCATTTCGGGACATCCCAAGCGCCTCTATTATTCTCCGATTTATCCTTTGATCTATCATTTCCAAATCTTTGTTATAAATCCATCCTCATCCAATACGGCTCCTTTCAATTCCAGACTACTTATGATCACACTTAAGTCAGTAGCGTCCATATGTATCTCATTGATCAACTCATCTCTCATCTTAGGATAAGAAAGATGATCTAGAAGCCTTCGCTCATCCTTTTCAAGCGTCGTCATATCGAAATCGCTTTGCATCTTAGGAATTTCGGTACGAGCGATACCTAGAGATTCCAGAACATCTTCGGCGGAAGTTACAGCTATCGCCCCTTCGCGTAATTTCATGTTTGTGCCACTGGATAGATCAGAAAATACAGAACCCGGAACCGCAAATAAATCACGATTGAAGTCCAAAGCTTTATCGGCAGTTATCAATGTACCGGAATCTTTACGAGCTTCAATCATGAGTACTGCATGAGAACATCCAGCCATCAAGGCGTTTCTTACTGGGAATGTCCATCCATCGCCACCTTGTTCGAGATGAAAAGGAGACATGATAGCTCCACCAGATTCCAAAATCCTTTTCGCCAATTCTATCTTCGAACTTGGGTATAGGACAGATTCCAGTAGACCTGAACCAGGCATAGCTATTGTTTTCAGACCAGCCTCGAGTGCGAATTCATGTGCGAGTGAATCCATCCCGATAGCCATTCCAGATATTATGACCACGGGGCTGCCTCGTAATCCAAGGATGATTTGTTTACAAATCTCTCTCCCATACTGACTATGACTCCTCGATCCTATGACGCACAAGAATTTATAGTCCTCATCTGCCGGTATTGAGCCGCAGACATAGAGCTTCTTCGGCTGTCTGGTCAATTGGCGCAGCAAAAAAGGATACTCCTCTGGCTTCAAAAGGCGTATTTCGTGGTCAAGACATTTTTGGTTAATATTCATGCCAGCATTGTAAATCACCACGATAAAATTCCGCTCAAAAAAATATGAAGAAACGCTCAAAAAGTTCTCAACTTCTGATGAATATTTCCGGCTTGTCACGAATATGTTAATATATAACCAAGCCAAAGAGCCCAAAAAACATGTTAGATATAAAATTCATCAGAGAAAATAAAGACCTCATAGCCGGTGCAGCGAAAAAGAAGCATTTGAAATTTTTAGTAGAGGAGCTCATAAGCATCGATGATAAGCGTCGAGTCCTTATGGCCGGCACAGAGCATAAGAGAGCAGAACAGAATGCTGCTAGCGACAAAATAACCAAAGCCGCCACGCCCGAAGATCGCGCACAACTCATAGCGTCGATGAAATTGGTAAAAGCTGATCTAGAAAAAGAAGAGACAGAACTGAAAGAAGTTATGGTCAACTGGCAGAACTTGATGCTACAGGTTCCAAATATTCCAGATATGTCTGTTCCAGAAGGTGATACTGATGCCGACAACAAAGAAGTAAAAGTCTGGGGTGAGAAACCAAATTTCGCATTTGAACCAAAAGATCATGTAGAGATTATGACCAAGCTCGGTATGGTCGACTTCGAACGAGGATCCAAGGTCCACGGATTCAGAGGATATTTTTTGACTGGAGAAGGTGTGCGTCTATGTTTTGCGATTTGGAACTATGCATTGGAATTCTTCGGTGCAAAAAACTTCGTACCAGTTTTACCACCTATAGTAGTACGCAAGATAAACCTATTTGGTAGCGGATATTTGCCACAAGGTGAAGAAGATCTATACAAGACTCAAGATGGAGATTATCTAGCTGGCACTGCCGAAGTCCCAATAATGGGATTCCACGCCGACGAAGTCTTGGCTGCAACAGAACTTCCGAAGAGATATCTCGGTTTTTCTCCATGTTATCGTCGCGAAGCCGGTGCTCATGGCAAAGACATACGCGGCCTTATACGCGTCAACGAATTTTATAAGTTCGAACAAGTCATACTCTGTGAAGCAAACCACGAAACAACCGTGAAATTCCACGAGGAACTTAACAGAAACATAGAAGAGTTTATAGAATCATTTGGCATACCTTATCATACTGTCGCGAACTGTGGTGGTGATCTGGGACTTGGTCAGGTGAAGAAATACGATGTCGAGCTTTGGGTTCCAAAAGAGGGTAAGTATCGCGAGATCGGTTCAGCTTCTTATTTCCATGATTTCCAATGCCGTCGCCTCAATATCCGTTACAAGGATCAAGAAGGAAAACTCAAATACGCCTACTCACTCAACTCTACAGCCATTCCAACTCCACGCATTCTCGTCTCTCTCATAGAGAATTTCCAGCAAGCAGATGGATCTGTGAAGATCCCTGAACCTCTCGTAAAGTATTTCGGCAAATCAGTCATCAAATAAAATGCATATCAGCCGCCGTACACGCCAATCGGCGTCATATGTGGAGCATAGGCGAAAAAAGGCCATCTGGGTCTTGATAATAGCAGTAGTCATATTGGCATTAGGTGCCTTCACTCTGTCATGGATTACTAAGTTGGCTGTCTTCAGGATAGATTCTGTGCGAGTAGATGGTGCTGACTCAGATATATCCTCAGTTTTACAGTCAGCCGCTCAGTCAGCCATATCGGGATCATATTTTGGACTCTTTTCGAAATCCAATTCCATAATATATCCACGCGGTGCTGTTGTACGCGCCGTCAAAGAAGCTTCTGGAAGAGTGGAGACAGTTGAGACCAATCTCAATGATCTCCATCAAATATCTATATCTGTAACAGAGAAGACTCCTTCAGCAATGGCTTGTCCTGGTTTTCCAGAAGATGGTGGTGATTGTTTTTTTGTAGATAAGACGGGACTCATATATGCAAAAGCTCCGATTTCTTCTCCAGGCATATATAACAGATATTATATTTCTGGTGGTTATATCGATGGATATGCGACTTCGACAGAGGAGTTTCTCCGTCTGCAGACATTTTATTCTGGGGCACTTTCAGTTGGTCTAGAGGTCGAATCTATTTTGATAAAAGAGGATGGGGAATATGAGATGTATATTCTAAATCCAGACAAATCTATCGCTATTGTATATTTCAATAACACAAAGTCTCTTGTTGAAGAATTATCACACCTGCTATCTTTTTGGACTTATATGGTTACAGATGTTCGCACAACCAAGACTCCATCGTCATTTGACTATATAGATGTACGCTATGGTACAAATGTTTTCTATCGTATAAATGGTGGCACAACCTCTAGTAGGTAACGTATAAAAATGAGGACATTCTTCTACATAGTCTTCGGTGGTCTAGGACTTCTATTAGTCTGCTTTTTTGTAAGTAAGATTAATTTTTCTTCAGTCACTGTGCAGACTTACAGCGCCATTGAAGAAGAGGAAGATAATATAAACACGACAAACGAAGCTCCTGTATCAGCCATAACAGCAAAATCTTATATCATCATGGATATAGATTCCGGTTCTATTATTGTGTCCAATGAACCAGACACACTTATGCCGATTGCATCACTGACAAAATTGGTGACAGCGGTAATCGTGAGGCAATATATGCCACCAGATTTACGTATAATTATTTCCAAAAAAACTTTGAATACATATGGCAATTCAGCCGGTTTCAGAGAAGGTGAGACATTTACAGTCGATGACCTTCTTTATCCTTTGCTTATGGTCTCTTCAAATGACGCCGCCGAGGCGCTTGCCGATGCTTATAATGTTTCCAATGCGCGTGGTCAACAGCAAGGTCGCATTGCATTTATGAAAGCGATGAATGACTTTGCACAATCTATAGGTGCTTACAGGACATATTTTGCTGATCCGGCTGGATTGTCAGTCGATAGTGTTTCGACTGCTCATGATATGGCTATTATTTTGGCTTGGATGAAGAAGAATCAGCCGGGTTTGTTGGATGTGACATTACAAGAGACAAAGACTTTGCGAGCACATACTTGGGTGAATCCGACACATCTCTTATCTTGGTCATACTATATCGGTGGCAAAAATGGCTACACCATGGAGGCAAATAGGACTGGTGCAGCTCTCTTCAAGTTTGGTACAGCTTCTTCATCGCCAACTTATGCGGTTGTGGTTCTAGGTAGCCAATCTCGCGATTCCGATGTAGTATCGCTGGTGAGTAAGATAAATAAATGAAGAAGAAAATCGTGGCGAAAACTTTCTGGCAGAAATTGCGTAAACCTGTGCGAGGTATTACGCGTCCTTTTTTTGTATTGGCACCGATGGCCAATGTCACCGATGCTGCATTTAGAAAAATGATTGCTAAATATGGTAAGCCGGATGTTATGTGGACGGAATTTGTTTCTGCTGACGGACTTATGTCTTCTGGTCGCGAGCGGCTTTTGATTGATTTAAAATTTTCTAGCAACGAGAGACCGATAGTGGCGCAGCTGTTCACTAGTAATCCTGAAGCGATGCGTGGCGCTGCCAAACTGGTTGCCAAGCTTGGTTTTGATGGTCTTGATATAAATATGGGCTGCCCGGATCGTTCAGTCGAACGCCAGGGTGGTGGTGCCGCCATGATGAAGGATCAGCGCGCGGCGATCGCGGTTCTGGAAGCGGCTCGCGAAGGAGTGAACTCGGTGCGCGGTCGTAAACCTGTGATTCCTGTTTCTGTGAAGACGCGACTCGGCTATAACAAGATCGATATGGATTGGATAAAGTTGCTTTTGCAGAATAGGTTTTCGGCTTTGACGGTGCATTTGCGCACACGCAAGGAGATGTCCGATGCGCCGGCACATTGGGAGCTGATGCCGGAAATAGTGAAGATGCGTGATGAGTTGCAAGCGGATTTGCCGGCCGGCGACAGGACTTTGATTATAGGAAATGGTGATGTTTTTTCGCTCGATGATGCGCGTGAGCGTGCGCGTGTGAGCGGCTGTGATGGAGTGATGATTGGTCGCGGTATATTTGGTAAGCCGTGGTTTTTCAATGAAGGCGCAAGAGGTAAAGCGCAGGGCGCAAGGAATGTGTCGCCGAGTCAGCGCTTGAAAATAATGTTAGAGCATGCGACGACTTTTGAGAAGATGTTTGGTGGCGTGAAGAATTTCGCGGTTATGAAGAAGCATTTCAAGGCTTATGTGAATGGTTGGGATGGTGCCAAAGAATTGCGTGTGCGGCTCATGGAAGCGAAGAATTTCAAGGAGGTGAAGAAAATCTTAAGCACAACATATGCTTTTTGAGTGTTTTTCAAAGTGACAGAAAAGTTGTCACTTTTCAAAAGTGCCTCAGAGGGATATGTGGGGGACATGTCCTGCTGTTCCATCCGCCGCCTAAAACGGCTTAAAATCGTGACCAGGGTATGCTAATATAATCTCATAAAACTATGCCTGTCCTCTATCGCACATATCGCCCAAGTAAATGGTCCGACGTCGTCGGTCAAAATCAAGTTGTCAGTGCACTCAAAGACGCCATAACGAGCAAGCATGTCGCGCACGCCTATCTTTTCTCTGGAAGCCGTGGCACCGGTAAGACCAGTGTGGCGCGTATATTTGCGCGAGCATTGGATACAAAAGAGGAAGATGTTTACGAGATCGACGCCGCCTCCAATAGGGGAATAGACGATATCCGCCATCTCCGTGAGCATGTATCTGTGTTGCCATTTTCCTCGACATACAAAGTTTATATAATCGACGAGGTACATATGCTTTCGAAAGACGCTTGGAATGCTCTTCTGAAGACCCTCGAAGAACCACCGAAGCATGTCATCTTTATCCTTGCCACGACGGAGTTGGAAAAAGTTCCGGAGACGATAGTGTCGCGATGTCAGGCATTTTTCTTCCGCAGGCCTTCGCGCGATATTGTTCGTGTTCACGTAATTGAGATCGCCAAGAAAGAAGGCTTTTCACTAGATGCCGGCGCGGCCGATCTGATCGCACTTTTGGGTGATGGTTCATTCCGTGATGCGCTCGGAACTCTCGAGAAGGTTATTGCATCTTCGCCAACAGATTCGTCGAAGAAAGCAGTCATAATAAAGCGTGTAGATGTAGAAAATATCACCGGTGCGCCAAAAGCTGAAATCGTAAATAGCTTCATCGAGCAAATCATCACCAAAGACGCCGACAAAGCTCTAGCCACTATTGGCAAAGCTATCGAATCCGGATTGTCTATGAATCTTTTTCTGACGCTCGTCCTCGAGAAGATGCGCTTCATCTTGTTAATGCAAAATTCAGCATCATCACGCACACAAGTGCAAAGCCGAACCTCCGAGGATGATTTTGTCTTCATTTCTGCGCAAGCAGGGAAGAAACTCTTGACCGTCAATATGCTCTCAATCTTGCTCCAAGCCACCATCGACACCAGCCGCGCTTCCATAGAGAGTCTGCCGTTAGAGTTGGCTGTTGTCGCGATTTGTGTTTAAATGATGTTCTGGCCGGTCGTGTGGCTATGGAAACATTGCGGGATCGTCTAATGGTAGGACACGAGCCTTTGAAGCTTGTTATCTTGGTTCGAATCCAAGTCCCGCAGCCAAAAAATTTTAGTATCATATTATGGTCTCCAATTTGATGATTCCAAAAGATAAAGAGGAAATCCTCAAAAAATATGGAATGATAAATAATTTTATATACAAAGCTGACTATGAATATTTTCTAGACAAACTAGCAAATGGTAATGTTGTAATTTTCGAAAATGAATATATAAAATTATTTGACTTCCGTGACCCGAAGATAAAACGTGCTGAATTCAACAAGGATAGAAATCAATATTTTGATGCTTTAGTAGAGAAGTTTGGGAAAGCCTGTCAGCTGAATCTTTGCCCTGATTGTAGTGAGGTACAAGAGTTTGACGTCGATCATTTTATTCCACTCTCGACCAACGAATTAAATAAGAAATTGAGATGTCTTAAACCCACAAAAGGAAAGAAAGTTCCTAGTCAGAGTTTTGGATCTAATAGCATCGAAAACCTAAGAATCGCCTGTAAAAGATGCAATGCCTTCAAAAAACACCGTATTATGTTATAGTTTGTAAAACCAGATTACACTATTGTGTCTATGACGGTTTTGTACAATGTCCTCAATCGTCTGGATTCAGAAAGAAGCATCATCGCTATTATCGTCTATGCGCTTGGAATCGGCACGGGTACATTCCTGGGGATGAAATTCAAAATAGGTTCAGGAGAGTGATGAATTAGTTAAGAGTGCATAAATGGGTGGGGTTATTCAAAAAGGTGCAATATATCCGAAAGTAGTGTATACTCGTCCCATGGCAAAAAGAGCAAGTCAAGACATAAAGAATAAGACCTCGCGTTCTCGCAAGACCAAGAAGCGTATTGCGGCTAAGAATGCGCGTTATTATGGTAAATAAATTCAGGAATGGCGGTGCCTCATCAGCCCACCACGGAGGTGGGCATGTTTTTCGTGCCAAACCAAAATTCGGTGGTAAACCATCTTTTAGTGCTAGACCTGGAGGCAAACACGGAGGCGGTTTTCGTGGCGGTCGCGGCGGCAGCAGAGGTGGTGGTAGGGGCGGTCGCTTCAGTTCATTCTCCGATGTTTCAAAATTCGTCAATAAGGCCGTCATCACCGAAGAGACGACTCATTTTCAGCCGGAACACAATTTCACTGATTTCAAAATAGATGAAAAGATCAAAGTTAATATTTTACAAAAAGGCTATAACGAACCGACTCCTATTCAAGACAAGATCATCCCTCACATCTTGGCTGGTCAAGATGTAGTCGGTGTTGCCAATACTGGTACTGGTAAGACAGCAGCATTTCTCATACCTCTCATCGACAAAGTCTTGCGCAACCGCAACGAAAAAATCTTGATCATGGTCCCAACTCGCGAGCTCGCTACACAGATCGACGATGAGTTCAGAGAATTTTCTCGCATGCTAACCATGTTCTCAGTCTGTTGTGTTGGTGGTGCACCTATTGGTCGCCAACTAGCCAACCTACGTCGTTCTAACAATTTCGTCATAGGAACACCAGGAAGACTCAAAGATCTAGAAGAGAGAAAAGCTCTTAACCTTTCACAATTCAAAACTGTTGTCTTGGACGAAGCCGATCGTATGTTGGACATGGGATTCATTCATGACATGAAATACATGATTTCGAAAATGCCAGCAGAACGCCAAACACTTTTCTTCTCAGCTACAATGTCTGGTGATATTCAGAACCTCGTGAAGAGTTTCTTGCGCAATCCAGTTTCTATTTCAGTCAAAACCGGCGATACAGCCAAGAGCGTCGATCAGGATATTGTCCGAGTAGGTCCTCGCAATAAACTCGATGTCCTACAAGACCTCCTAAGACAGACGGATTTCTCCAGAGTACTTATTTTCGGTAAGACCAAACACGGCGTTGAACGTCTGAAAGAAGCTCTTGTGGCGCGCGGTTTTAAGTCAGAGTCTATTCATGGCAATAAAAACCAGTCCAAGCGCCAGAAAGCTCTTGACCTCTTCAAAGCTAACCACCTCCAAGTCCTTGTTGCTACCGATGTCGCTGCTAGAGGTATAGATGTCTCCGATATTAGTCATGTCATCAACTATGACCTACCAGCTACTTACGAGGATTATATACACCGTATAGGCCGCACCGGCCGTGCCGGTAAGAAAGGGAAGGCTATAACCTTCGTTGACTAAGATTAGTTTTCCCCAGTATTTGATTATATTGCCCCTTCTTTTTGTGTTATAATTTGACTACCTAATTTACAAAAGTGCACCACACTTTATTAACAATAATAGTAGGTCTTTAATCAATCTTGATATGATCACAAAAATGCGTAATGCCACCAATACACGAGGTTTCACTCTTTTGGAAATCTTGCTTGTCGTGGCCATCATTTCTATCTTGGCCGGTATCGTTATCGTCGCTATCAACCCAGCCAAACAGCTTGGTGATGCCAGAAACGCGCAAAGAAGGGCCGATGTCTCAACTATCCTAAGTGCGGTCTATCAGTATGTTATAGATAACAACGGTACTGTACCTGCAGCTGTAGCAACAAACGCTTCAAACTATGTTTCAGCATCTACTACCTGTGCGGCGATAAAACTTGTCGATGCTGATGAAATCTGTAAATCAAACGCTACAAGCTGTACTGGCTACTCAGCTCTAGGAAACTTCCTAGCTACTTCTACTTCTGGTGGCGTATCCTATGTAACATCGATGCCAACCGATCCATCTGCAACTTCTACAGGAGCAGGTACTGGCTATTACATTGCAAAATTAACTGCAAGCAATAATCGCATCTTGGTCTGCGCACCTCTTACTGAAAATATTACTTCTGGTGGTACTGTAGACGGTGCAATCGGTGTTGCTAGATAGTTTTCAGCTTAACTGTTCGATTGTCCCATAATCTAAAATGTCACTTTCATATGATCGCGAAAAGCTAAAGGAATTACTTGTATCAAAAGGTCATATAGATGAGCTTCGCTTCACTGCGGCTGCAGATGATGCAGACCGACTCGGTCAACCGATCGAGATATCTCTTGTCGAGAGAGGGGAAATAACCGACGATAAGCTCGGGGATATTCTCGCGAAAGATATGGGTGCACAGTTTGTCGATATCAACGAACAAGGTGTAGACAATGAAGCTTTTGAGATTTTGCCGGAAGTGGTAGCTCGATCACAAGGTGCAGTTATCTTCAGTAAAGATGGAGGAGATATAAGTCTGGCTACGACAGATCCAAACAACATTGAGTTTATCGATTCTCTGAAGAAAGTTACAAAAGGTACTGTGACGATATATTACGCTACTCCTTTTGGGATGCGCGAAGCATTTAAAAATTATAAAGACAACATATATAAGACCGTCAAGGATCTCATAGAGAACTATGAGATAAATAAAGATGAAACCAGCCCAGTAACGCTAGTCGACCGTCTTCTAGATTATGCTTATGAAAATGGTGCATCCGACATACACCTTGAGCCGGCATCTGACGGATTTGTGTCAGCCCGTTTCCGTATCGACGGAACACTCTATGAGGTATCAAAATATCCTATAGATATGCATCGCCCAGTCGTTTCCAGAATAAAGATTATGTCTCATCTGCGTACTGACGAACAAGATGCTACACAAGATGGTCGTTTCGACTATGTGAAAGAAAAAGTGAAGTTCGATGTGCGCGTTTCCATACTACCGATAACCCATGGAGAAAATGTCGTTATGCGTATTCTTTCAGAGAAATCCAGAGAGATGACACTGGAGGATCTGGGACTTTTGGATGAAGATATGGAGAAAGTGAAGAAAGCCATAGATAAACCATACGGTATGATTATCGTCGTCGGTCCAACTGGTGCTGGTAAGACGACCACTTTGTATTCGATCATGCTCATTTTGAATCAACTGCCAATCAACATCGTCACTATCGAGGATCCTGTGGAATATAGCGTCACAAAAGTTCAACAGATTCAGGTGAATATAAAAAAGAATATCACTTTCGCTAACGGCTTGCGCGAAATTGTCCGTCAAGACCCAGACGTAATCATGGTGGGTGAAATCCGTGACAATGAAACAGCCTCGATCGCTGTGAATGCAGCCATGACCGGTCACATGCTACTTTCTACTATGCATGCTAACGACGCCGCTACTATATTTCCTCGTCTCACAGAGATGGGTGTTGAACCTTTCCTAGTAGCATCATCAGTGAATGTGATCATATCTCAGAGATTGGTTCGTAAGATTTGTTCTTACTGTAAGATATTGTATCCACCACATCCAGAGAATCTTTCAGAGATAAAACGTATAAAAGACACTCCAGAGTTCAAGACTTTGATGACAAGACATTTTCCAGGTCAGCGTCTCGAAGATCTGAAGCTTTATAAAGGAACAGGCTGTAAAAATTGTAATCACACCGGATATCTGGGTCGTATGGGTATATTTGAAGTTATGGAAATCGATGATGATATCCGTGATTTAGTTATCAAGAAATCTTCCGCATCGGCCATAGAGGCAAAAGCTGCCGCAAATGGTATGATACCTATGTTCTATAATGGTGTTGGCCTCGTATTCAAAGGTATGACTACTTTCGAAGAGATACTTGGATTGACGAACTAGTAAGGCGCAAGGGGAAAGGCGCAAAGCGCATTTAAGATTATGACATTCAAAACTACATTACAGCTGGAGGATCAAGTGGAGTTTGCGAAGAACTTGTCTGTGCTTTTGCGCGGAGGAGTTTCCATAGATGAGGCGATATTGTCACTAGCCAATCAGGCTCGTTCTAGTGGACTGAAGAAGACATTGACTGAAATAAATGGCCATTTGGCGAAGGGTGTGTCTTTGTATACAGCCATGATGGATAGTAATGCACGATTCGGCACAGTCGTTACTAGTTTGGTGCGTGCTGGTGAATTGTCTGGATCATTGCCAGAAAACCTAGATTTCTTGGCTGACTGGCTTAGCCGTGATAGCAATCTACGCAAAGAAATCAGCTCAGTAACTCTATATCCGAAATTGGTCATAGGCGCAACAGTATTTCTTGGAGGTGGATTGGCCGTCTTTATTTTACCAAAACTAGTACCGATGTTCTCGAGTTTGCATGTGAAGCTTCCATGGATAACGCAGTTTATTCTAGATGCTTCAGTTTTCCTCCAAGGATATTGGGTGATGATTTTGATAGGTCTGGTATTGATAACCATCATATTCCAATTGCTTATACATACCAAACCAGTCAAATACACTATTGATAGGATCTCTATTCATATATCTTTCTTCGGTGATATGATCATGGATTATCAGCTGGCTCTTTTCAGTCAGCTTTTGGCTACTCTTTTGAAGTCTGGTCTTACTGTAGATGAATCTTTGGAGATCGCTTTTGTTGGAACAGGAAACCTCTACTACAGAAAAGCGTTGACCGATATGAGATCAAGACTTATGAATGGAGTCTCTGTCACAGAGACAGTGAAGTTGTACCCAGCGCTTTATCCGCCAAACTTCGTGAACCTTTTGTCTGTTGGTGAAAACTCTGGTTCTCTTCAAGAATCTTTTACTAACTTGGCTGACTATTATACCAAGGAGATAAGTATTAAGACGAAACGCTTACCAGTTGTCATCGAGCCTATATTGTTGGTAATGATCGGCGTTGCTGTCGCTACTTTGGCGCTTGCTATCATATTGCCTATTTATAAGCTAACTGGAAGTTTGAGCTAATGAAGGGCTTCACTATCATAGAGATGATAATAGTTTTGGCGGTGATTTCCGTTGTATCTATGGTTACAGCACCGCTCGGACTACAGTTTTTCAACGGTCAGACTATTGCTGGAATGCAAGGACAACTCGGAGATACATTTACACGAGCACGCAGCCAGTCTATCGCACAGAAAGATGATTCTTCATATGGAGTTTGTCTGAACACTACAGCAAGCTCGACTACATCTTATGTGTTGTATACTGGAGGAGTTGGTTCAGCTTGTTCTTCTCATAACACAGCTACAGATGAACTATATGCTGTCCAAGCCGGCACGCTCATCACATTTCCAGGTTCTACTACAATACCAGAGATAAATTTTGCTAAACACACAGGAACACCGACAGCTACTGGCACTATATCTGTAGTCTGGAATGGATTTACCAAGACGCTTACCATAGACAGTTTGGGTACAATAGTCGAGAACTAATATTTTCAAACACAGAATATGTATAAAAAAGGATTCAGTCTTCTAGAGTTAGTACTTTCAATATCGATCTTTGCTATCGGGTCTATAGCTGCTGGAAATTTACTTATAGACGCTAACACAGCTACTCGTATAGATTTGGATAAAACAGAGGCTGTTCAGATTGCAAGAGAGGGAATAGAAGCCGTCACTTCGATTCGAGACTCCGGTTTTGAAAATCTAATAATATCAGGTCCACACGGACTTACATCTGGTGGTGGAGGATATGGATGGGTGTTTTCCGCTTCGACTTCGGATACTGTAGATACAAGATTTTCTCGTTCTATAACTATCACCCTAAATCCAGCTAGCAGCTTCACTAGTACCTCTACAGCTACGGTTGTTAGTACTGTTTCGTGGACAAATGCTCGTAGCGTCACAGATTTTGTAAGTTTGACTACTATTTTGACCAATTGGCGCTTACCTGGAGTCTAATAATGCTATAATATATTCATGCATGTTCGCGTAAAAAGTGGATTCGTAGCGATGATAACAGTTCTTATCATTACGGCCGTGTCTTTGATTTTGGGCACGACCATGATTCTGAAGTCTATTTCTCATGCATCTATGAGTGCTTCGGAGTTATATTCCGCCCAAGCCTGGGCTTCCGCTAACAGTTGCGTTGAGTATGCTCTAGGACAGTTTTCTATAGCCTCTACTTCGTGGTCGACTTATGCAGGTGGTAATACATTGAGTATTGGTGGAAATAATTGTTATGTACTACCCATATCTGCTACTGGAACATCTCTTCTCATAAATGCCTCAAGCTCAGTAGCTTCATTTTCCCGTAAACTTCAAGTAGTCGTAGCTACAAATACACCCCAATCCGTGGTATCATCTTGGCAGGAAGTCGGAGATTTTTAATTATAAAAATACATTCAAATATCAAATCATGGAAGGTTTTTCAATAATAGATGTAAAGAATAAATCGAGAGTATGGATCGAGAAGATCCAAAAGCTTTTGAATACAAATTTTGACCGTGCTTTCGGACTAGATATTGCCGATGGGTCTATAGAGATAGCTGAACTCAGTAAGATGTTTCGTTTTTCTATAGAGAATCATGGTCGCGCAGAACTTCCAGAAGGTATCATAAAAGACGGCTATGTATTGGATGAAAAGGTTTTAGCTGACCAAATAAAGCTCTTGTTGCAAAATGTTAAGCCACGCCTAGTATCTACAAACAAAGTTTTTATCTCATTGCCACAGTCGCAAGTTTTTACTCATCATCTTGTGATGAATACTATGTTGACTGGCGCAGGACTGCGTCTCATGGTGCAGAAAGAGATAACCAAAGTACTTCCAATCAGTCCAACAAGGATGTATTGGGATCTTAAAACCAAGACGATAGCTGGCGGAGGACTCAGTATTGTATTTATAGGCATACAGAAAAACGTTGCAGAAAGCTATGTGCGCGTATGTAACACTGTTGGGCTAGATGTTGTAGGTATAGGATTGGAACCGCTTAGCATCGCACGATTGATTTTGACTCCGACGAACTCTATCACTGCAATAATAAATATAGGTACTCATACTACAGATGTGAGTGTGGTGAAAGGAAATAATGATTTGAATATGACAATCACTATACCTATTGGTGGTAGTGAGATGACGAAAGTTATAGCTCAAGGTTTAAATGTAGATGATAAGGTGGCTGAGTCAAAAAAGATTGCAGTTGGTTCGAATAATTCAGAGGAGATTTTCTTCTTGATAGAACCAATAGTGAAGAATATTGCTGCGGAGGTAAAAAGAATAATTGCGTATTTTGAGAAAACTTTTGGAGAAAATATAGACGCAATATTGGTAGTTGGCGGGGCCTCTATAACTGGTGGAGTAAAAGAAAAAATCAGTGAAATGCTTGGTAAGCCAGTTATCCCGGCTACACATTTCAATAATTTTGAAGATCTAGATGTTTTGGGTGGTAAAAATATAGTACCAACACTTTATACTAGCGTGGTTGGACTAGCTATGCTTGGTGCCAGCAATGAATTTGAAAATATAAATATATTGAAACAGATACCTTCTCTTCAGCTCAGTGGTATGAAGAAGAGTGATCTCTTGAAATCTGGTTACTTGAGCAAAACAACTGCTATAAGGATTATGTTAAACAGCAGACTGATGCTCGTCATATCGAGTCTCTTATGTGTTGGGTCATTTTTAACCTTTGGATATCTATGGATGTCTTACAACAATATGAATCCTAGTTATCAGATAAAAGAATATAAGACAGTGAATATCACCGCCAAAGCTCTTTCTGGTAGTATGAATTCTATTTTGGCATCACTCAACAACAATATTGCTAGTAGCTCAAACTCTACAAGTACTAAGGCGTCATCAACCCCTCAGAGTGTGCTTAAAAAAGTAAAATAGATATCTGGCTGTCATCTTGAGAGTACCTTCTTTCTTGAATCTTCGTGCAGAAGTTTTCATCTTGATTTTTGGATTGAAGACAACTTTTCCATGTTTAGCAACTCGTTTTGCTGTATCGGTGTCTTCTCCATAAAAAACTAAGGAGGTATTGTAGCCGCCCATTTTCTGTAAGATATCTGCACGAATCAGGTTATTGCCGCCGATCAAGACAGCTCCTCCGCGTATAAATGGTAATTGCAACACATAAGCTATCGGTCTATAGATATAGTTCTGCATGAGAAGGGAACTTGTTCGGAATGTCGGATGTGCATCGAAATAATCATAAGGACCACTTACAGCTACTACATTGTTATGTGAGAAATATTTAGCAGCCAAGCTCAACCAATTTTTTTCTGGTAGACAATCAGCATCCATATTTGCAACTATATCACCAGTAGCTTCTTTGCGGCCACGCTCACGCGCGTGGAGCAGCCCCTTTTTCGATTCATGAACCAATCTGATCTTCGGACGTGCTTCACTTGCGTTTTGCGCCTTGCGCCTTGCGCTTATAATCTCATCCACGACCATAGAAGTATTGTCTATGCTGGCATTATCAACAACGATAACTTCGAAATCAGGATAATCTTGGGCCAATATAGCCGTGAGAGTTGGCGATATGGTGGACGCCTCATTATAAGCCGGTATGACTACAGATATTTTTAGCGGATGTCTTTCCATGTCTTTGTTCGTGACTTATCAAATAACATAACCCAAAATGTCTCAATCATCCATATACTTAGCAGTTTCGGCCAACCAAGCTGGTGAGCGCGGCGGCCAGTATGACGAATTATGATATCCGGTACATAGAGTGTGCGACCTATCTTCGAAAGGCGATAAAACATATCTCCATCTTCGCGAGTTACCAAGTCTTCTCGGAATCCGTTGATGGTGTCAAAAGCACTTCGGCGCATCATCTGGAATTTGCCGGAAGATTCTCCTGTATGCAGGATATTGTTCTTGATACGATGGACGAGATTAAATACAGAATAGACAATTTTGTCACCAAGAGTTTCATATTCAGGTAAGACACCGATCGCTCCAGTCAAAGAGACTATCTTTGGATTTTTTTCGAAGATAGAGATGGCTTTTGCAAATGAGGCTTCGATGTTTTCTACAACACAATCCGAATCCATAAAGACTAAGAAATCTCCGTGTGCAACCTTTGCTCCTGTATTTCTATTTTGAGCGATAGAGATATGCTTGTGTTCATTGGCTAATATATTTATTCTTGCCATAGCGTCTGGATTATCAGAATATTTACTTACAACAGATTGAGCTATAGAAACAGTATTATCGGTACTTTTATCGTCAGATATGATGATCTCATAGCCATTTGATGCCATTAGACGCTTTATAGTGTCGCCTATAGCCTTTTCTTCGTTGTATGTGGGGATTATGATGGAAATCATAGTTTTGGCATTATAAGCATGCGTATCCAGCCTCCTAAGGTGATCAAGATGAATAGTACAGCCAATAGTATCATGCTGACTATAGTTCGCTCAATAATCGAGGTGAAGACTATATAAGCATGACCAAATAAATATCCGAGTGCTAACATCAACCAGATCCAGATAGCACTTAGTAATGTATTCGAGATAATGTATCTCCAGAAAGACAATCTGCGAATTCCGGAAGTCATAAATGATATGAGCATGATGGCCATACCTATTGGAGCACTGACAAAAAATGCCGCATAGTCTTTGTACCGATCAAATATATTCAATGAGCTGTTGATACGGTCTTGTGTGATCCCGAAGAAATTTCCAAATAAAATGACAAATGTTTGACCACCAATACGACCAGCTAAATACCAGAAAATATTGCTTAAAAGGTCGCCAATGACTATTGCTGAGAATACTACCAAGAATCCAACATAGCCAAATTTCATCAAAATACCGCATAGGAATGCGGTTATTGTGGCCGTGATAAAGGCCGGAATAAACATCAATATAGCTAGCATGTTCATATCTTAGCGCGTATTATGATATAGTGAAAGCGCCACTTTTCAGGCGCGTGGCGAGCTTATGTCTACATTATATAAATACATTTTAAAACCAATCTTATTCCTCATCGATCCGGAAGTGATCCACGATGCTTTTATTTCATTTGGTGAATTTTTGGGCAAGTTTCATCTGACACGATGGGTTGTCGGATTTTTCTATGATTATCACGAAAGCGCAAGGCGCAAGGCGCAAGGCGCAAGTAAAGGCGCAAGTATATCCAAGGTTGTCGATGGTATAAAATATCGTACACCAGTTTTACTATCCGCTGGATTTGACTACAATGGTCAGCTGACACAAATTTTGCCACACATCGGGTTTGGTGGAGAGGAAGTAGGTTCGGTGACAGCTCGTCCTTGTGCCGGAAATCCTAAGCCGCGACTAACACGACTTCCGAAGTCTGGAAGTATTATTGTGAACAAGGGTTTACGCAATGATGGCGTAGAAGCGATAATTGCAAGGATAAAAGAAGCAGGCGCAAGGCGCAAAGCGCAAAGCGCAAGTGAATCTCAAAGCGCAAGCGACTTCGTGGTTGGTGTTTCCATTGCACGAACAAATGACGAACATTCTGTGGATATCCAATCCGGCATAGATGATTATGTATATTCATTTAAAAGGCTAAATGAAGAGGGAATCGGCGACTATTATGCCATCAACATCTCTTGTCCAAATGCTTTCGGTGGTGAAGCATTTACCACGCCGGATCTATTGACTAGATTGCTTATGAAGCTCTCCACGATTCCTTGTACCAAGCCGGTCTATGTGAAGATGCCTATAAACTTGCCATGGGATCAGTTTAACAA
>JBAXSG010000008.1:0-27622 GCA_037130865.1 Candidatus Tayloriibacteriota bacterium
AAATATAATAAACATAAAAATCACATGTCCATATTAACCAACATCCTCGCAAACCCACTTCTCATCGGATTCATCGCGCTTAGTGTCGCTGTACTTGTCTTGTTGGGACTTATTATATGGATGCATGTAAAGTTGCACCGCTTCCTTGTTGGGATCGATTCAAAAAATATCAGTGACTCATTGAGTTCCGTCTCTAGCGACCTAAAAGATCTGCGAGCTTTCCGTAGAGAGTTGGAAGAATACTTGACTACAGTTGAGAAGCGCTTGAAGAAGAGTGTGCAATCCATAAGCACGGTGCGCTTCAATCCATTCAAAGGTCAAGGTGGCGGTGGCAATCAGAGTTTCTCTACAGCATTTTTAAATGAAGAGGGTGATGGTGTGGTCATCTCTAGTCTATATTCACGCGAACATGTCAGCGTCTTTTCAAAGCCAGTCAAGAAAATGAAATCTGAATATGAATTAAGCGAAGAAGAAAAAGAAGCGATAAGTGGCAGTGAATCTCCAAAGAGTGAAAATTAAATTATGAAAAACAATTCGAGGGCCCCAGCAGTTGCTAGGGCCCTCTTTTGAATTTTGTTTGTGATTTTACCGTCAATTACTCCCGGCAGTCATAAACAAATTCGTTGCTTTTTTCTATGCGAATATTTATCTCTTTGTCTTTATGAATCACTTCACACACCGCGATAAGCTTTGATAGATTTTTACCTTCATCGCTGGCTTCCTGGCAAAGGACTACCTTAATGAGACACTGATCGCTCTTCAGCCCAGATCTGGTGCCACCTGAGATGCACGCCTGGCCACGTAACCATTCGACCTTGAACTTACCGCTCAGCATCTGCTTGAGGTCGTCTACCACAGCGGTAGACATCCCACGCGACTGCATAAATACTGTAATACTACTGATCATTGGTCTCCTCCTCGTACACAATAAAGTGACGATGTTTGTTGATTTCTTATTATTCCACACGGAACAATTCAAGCGCCACAGTAGCACCTATTTTATTCCTTGTCAAATAGATGGTTTACTGCTACACTGTCTACTTCAATATATCCTACCTAAAGGAAGCGCATATATGAACTACAGAGCCATCAAATACCATGCCTACCAAAACCACCAAAACTCAAGTCAGACCGCCAATAATCGTGGTTATGGGCCATATCGACCACGGTAAATCTACCCTGCTTGACTATATTCGTGAGACAAATGTCTGCGCCGAAGAAGCTGGCGGCATAACCCAGCACATGGGTGCATATCAAGTGAATCATGTCTCTTCCGATGATAAAAATCATCAACTTACATTCCTTGATACACCAGGACACGAAGCTTTTTGTTCTATCCGTACACGCGGTGCACAAGCTGCCGATATCGCTATTTTGGTTGTCTCCGCTGAAGATGGAGTGAAACCACAAACTCTTGATGCACTCAAGGCGATCAAAGCACAAAAAATCCCTTATATAGTCGCCATCAACAAAACTGACAAACCGAATGCCAACATCGATCGTACGAAGACAAGTCTCGGAGAAAATGAAATATATGTCGAAGGTTGGGGTGGAGATATACCATGCGTGGCTATTTCCGCATTGAAAGGTGATGGTGTTCCAGAACTTCTGGATATGATCATACTTATGTCCGAGATGGCTGACCTGACGACTCATCCAGAAAAAATGGCCGAAGGTATCGTCGTCGAATCGGAACTGGACACTCGAACAGGTGTCCACGCTACTCTTCTTATAAAAGACGGTACCCTCGAAGTTGGTATGTATGTCGTGGCTGGTGCAGCTTTTGCTCCAGTGCGTTTTATTGAGAATTTCCTAGGAAAGAAGATCGAATTCGCAACTGCTTCTATGCCTGTCTTCATCGTCGGATGGAATGAAGTTGTCCCTTGTGGTTCCCCATTCCAAGCTGTAGCCACGAAGAAAGAGGCAGAAAAGATTGCCGAAGAATATCGTACCAACAACAAAGCTTGTGCAAAGATATTAAATGAAGATAATCCGGATATAGCCGTATTACCTATTATCATCAAGGCCGATACAAACGGTAGTCTTGAAGGTGTCAGACACGAAATCGCCAAGATCACCCATGACAAAGTCCGCTTGAAAATCGTCTCGGAAGGTCTTGGTGAAATAAATGAAAACGATGTTAAGTCAGCTATTAGCGATCCAAAAATTTTGCTTATCGGATTCCATGTCATGCCAGATGCTAAAGCAGCAGCAATCATAGAGCGCTCGGCTATACCACTTTCAGTTTTGCATTTCGATATTATTTACAAACTTTCTGAATTCCTCCAGGAAAAACTAACCGCTTTGGTACCAAAAGAATATATAGAGGAAGTCACTGGTCGTGCGAAGATTCTTGCTTTGTTCTCGAAAGAGAAAGATCGCCAAGTGGTTGGTGGTAAAGTAGAAACTGGTACGCTCAATTCCGGAAATGAAGTGCGTATCATGCGCCGTAATGAAGAGATTGGCCGTGGCAAGATTCGCGAACTCCAGTCGAAAAAGCTACGCGTCAGCGAAGTAGTTGAAGGTTTCGAGTTTGGCACCATGATTGAAGCAAAGATAGAGATCGCTATCGGCGATCGCGTCGAATCAGTAAGAACAATAGAAAAGATATAAAGCGCAAAGTGAAAGGCGCAAGGCACATAAAAACATGACCCAAAAAGATGAAAAAATGAAAGAGATAATACGCGAGCTGGCCGCGCAGTTTTTTTCTCGTGAATCAAACCGCACCTCACTCATCACTATAACCAGTGTCGAATTGCGCAGCAGAAATTCACGCGCCACAATCCTCTTTACCGTCATGCCGGAAAATCAGGAAAATGCCGCTCTCGACTTCATGACTCGTCAGCTATCAGATTTTCGTGAATATGTCGGCAACCATGCACGTTTGATGCGTGTACCATTTTTCGATATCGCCGTAGACAAAGGCGAGAAGAATAGACAAAGGATAGATGCGATAACTATTTAGTATTGAGTAATTCAATAATCTGCTTCTTCTGTGTGTCAGTCACTGTAGTCGTAGCTTTATTCATGGCAGCGATCAACTGCTTTTTCTGCGCAGCTGTTGGTTGTGTCGTCGAGGAGTTTTGTAATTGATCTATAATCTGCGCACGAACACTCTTCTGTTGTGCCATTATGATTTGTGCTGCGGTAGCATTGCGTGCAGCGAGAGAATCTGCTTGTTTCTGTACTCCCCAGATGTAATAAGCAATACCGAGAAATATGGCCAAGATTGCTGCAACTACACCAGCCACTATATGCTGACGATGTGTGTCTGAAGAAATAGACTTATTTGGAGGTAAGATATTTGGATTGAAAGAGAATCGACTCATATTTTGAATATATTATGAATATAGTCTATTGTAACACACTACCAACATGTGTATATATAATTATTGTGCCCGGGGTGGGAATCGAACCCACATGACCTTGCGATCGACAAATTTTAAGTCTGTTGCGTCTACCAATTTCGCCACCCGGGCATATGATCAGCTAAGAAAAATAATACCACTTTCCGACCATTTTGACTAATCTTTGACTAATCTTCGACCTCCCTTTTCACTACTTTTATATAGAAATCTTCCAGAGAAACATCCTCACTTGCACGCATTATTACTCGATCGAGTCTAACAGTGGCAGTCAGGATCACGAGATCTTTCTTATTATCAACTATGACTTCACAATTGAAATCATCAAACTTCGTCACACCATGCCAAAAGAAATTTCGTGCAAGTGTATCCTCGGCTTTAGACAGACACGACGAGAGATCATCGCGCGCGTAAGAGCGCAATTCGTGGAGATAAATACTATCAGCATAAGAATTGGCTGCACCAGTCACAACAACTATCATAGCCATCACAGAAAATGCCAAGACGATAACTGTTATAGTGGCTATGAATCCACTCATCTTATTCTGTATATGCATTTGAAATATCATCATAAAGTCTCATACTGGAATCATTTAGAGAATATAAATAGCGTAAAAAACTAAATATCATCATAGACAAAAGCGCTATGAAAATAAGTGTCTCAACAAGTGTGAATCCGTGTCTAAAATCTGATTGCATATATGTATGGTGAAGTATGTGACAAAACATACATAGTATCTCCATCACAAGTCATCGACTGTGGCTGTGTCGGTAATGAAAATGTCCTACTTGTAGAAGATAGAGCCAAAGAAGATGATGCTATATCGAAAATCTGGAACTCTCTACCAACCTCGTGTGTGGCGATATATACATGATTGTCATCTTGAACTATGCCATAGACTCCTCCCAGAATATTTTTCGTGGACAATATACTCATCACACCAGATCTTCCGGTCGTCGTGGCTAGAGAAAATAACTCGTGATCTGTTTGAATATCATACCCACCAGAAGTCCTGCCAAATATGATCCGACTATCATATATAGAGATAACCTTACCTTCTTGTCGAGACCAACCCGATGGAGAAAATAGTCCGCCTACGGTGTTGATTAATTGATTGGCGCCGGCATTTGCTATATATGCAATGCTGGAATCCACGGCTATATCAGTGACTCTACTACCGATCTCCAGACCACTACGCCAAGATGGTGAAGATGGAGTAGAAACATCTATAATAGAAAATTCATCACCATCCCATTTTTCTGTGCCGAGAAAGATTTTGCCAGTGCCATCATTGAAACCAAAAGAAATAGTCGTAGCATAAGGTGGCGTGGCTGTGGCATAAGGTAGTGGCAGTTGATATTTACCCTCTACAACAAGTGGGCCAGAAAAAGTGGTATCAGAAAATCCGATAACATGAAGCTGTGCAATCGTACTGGCGGCACTAGCAAATATTCTTTTTCCAACAAGAGAAAATGAAGAAATTCCTGGACCAGTATTTATGGATGAGAGTATATGACTGGAACCGCTTATGTCTACGACGAACAAGTCCGGATCAGTCGCGACTGAAGAGTCTGCGGATATGAAAGCTATTCCGCCACGGACTTCCAAATGTGTGAGCGGTATAGTCAGTGAAATCGGCAGGACAACAGACGATATCGTAGGCGATGAAGAACCTCTCATAAAATTTCTTGAACAGATCGACTTATCTGAAACCGGAATAAATAGTGGTAATGAGACGATAGAAGATGTGGCGTCATTGACCGGCCACACTCTCATCCGATCATATACTCGTTCAAATGATTGCTGTGCAGAATAAGAAGCTGAAGAAAAAATCGACACAAAAAATGCTGCCAGAGACATTGCCAATAAAATATCTATAAGTATCGCACCTTCTTCAGTGGATGCGTTGCAGGACTTTCGACATATCATATATCGGCATCATTATTGATAAAGCGATTGCTCCGACCACGCCACCGACCACAATCATCATAAGCGGCTCAATCAGCGAGGTCAGGCGCTGCAATGTATTTTCTAAGTCTGTATCTATAATAGAGGCGGCTCTGATGAGCGACTCCCCCAACGATCCAGAAGATTCTCCGGCGGAAACAAGTGCTGAAACATACGCTGGTATATTTTTATGTATAAAAATTTCTTTCAATGAAAGGCCACCCCTAATATGCTCAGCTCCATGCATAATATCGACTCTGAACGGTTCAAAAGATGCAGACTCCACTACTTCTGTATATGATTCAACAATAGGAATACCGGAACTGATCAGAGTGCCAAATGACCTCAAAAATATCGACAATGAATATGAGTAGACGAGACCACCAATCAAAGGCGCGAAAAATATCATACGATGCAAACATTTTCGAAATGTGAAAAAATTATGATAAGAAAAGACCGCCAATACGCTCACTAACAAGATTCCTACTAGAGCATATAAACCAAAAGAGACTATGGCACCAGACATCCATATAGTTATCCTCGTCAAAAATGGC
The DNA here is from genome assembly GCA_037130865.1 of Candidatus Tayloriibacteriota bacterium. Classification (GTDB taxonomy): domain Bacteria; phylum Patescibacteriota; class Minisyncoccia; order Phycocordibacterales; family PALSA-1337; genus C7867-002. The sequence goes on from JBAXSG010000008.1 coordinate 5,868, forward strand.
AACTCAACATGCATACCAGTCAGCATTGGAATGATTTGCGGAACAACTCCTCGCATAAGCCCAATCGTGAGTACGACCGCCAAAGCGCCAATAACCATAGGATATATCATTGCCGACAGACACCTTTTCATAAGTTCATCCTCTCTGACTAGAAGACCATGCGCTGATGTCAGTGCGCCCGCCAATCCTCCAACCCTTTCGCCGTGTTCGATAATACTGGCCAATGATTTCGCTAAACCAATATGTATAGACAAAGCACGCGAAAGTAAGTTGCCTGATTCCACCTCTTTTTGTATATTTCGCAAGTCTGCATGTTTTCTTCTTGAACCTCGCGCTTTATTCTTTGCGCCTCCAATAATTTCCAATCCTTGACTGACAGTCAATCCAGCCGAAACAAACATCGCCAGCTGTTCAAGTAGTAAGATACGGTCACGGCGGCACCAGCGACTCCCCCACTGTTTTTTGAACGAAGATATCATGTCGAAAGAACGCGAGCGATCTCTTCACGCGAAGTTATACCCCAATCGACTTTCTCGAGGCCATCATTGTACATAAAACGAAATCCGTGTGACTTCGCATAAGCAGTTATTTCTGATAATGGCCTCTTCTCAGCGATTAGCTTCTGCATTTTTTCATCAACTAAACAGACTTCAGCTATGATGGTGCGACCATGATAACCGGTCTGATTGCATAGATCGCAACCGACCATATTGCAATCCTGACAGACAGTGCGCAATAAACGCTGAGCTACAATAAGCCTCAAAGTAGCCGCCAAAAGATAATGATCAACGCCCATATCCAATAGTCGTGGTATCGTCTCCAGTGCTGAATTTGTATGTAATGTGGACAAAACCAAGTGACCAGTCAATGCCGTATGTACAGCCACACGCGCGGTTTCATTGTCACGAATCTCACCGACCATTATGACATCTGGATCTTGTCGCAAGACTGAGCGTAAACCAGAAGCGAAAGTTACACCGTGAGTGTGGCGGATGTGTATCTGTCTGACTCCAGCGATCTCATACTCCACAGGATCTTCGAGAGTCACTATGGATAAAGGGTCACGCCTCTTCGACATCAGACATGTATGAAGTGTGGTGGTCTTTCCAGATCCGGTCGGTCCAGTCACAAGTATCAATCCACTAGTTTTCTTCAATGCTTCGCTAATCGCATAGACATGGTCTGGAGTAAAACCAAGACTTGCATATGAGGCATGATTGGTGGATTGAGCCGATAATATCCTCATCACAGCATTCTCACCATAATATGTCGGCATGAAAGAGATGCGAATATTGTAGGCGGTGGCATTTACATGAGTCTGAAAACGACCATCCTGCGGAATAGCGTGTATATCGGTTCGTGCACCAGATAGTATTTTCAGTCTGGAAATGAATTCATCGGCTATACGTTTCGGCAGTGTACCGACTTCTCGAATCATGCCGTCGGTTCTCAACTTCACAACAATATCCGTGAGTCGTGGATCGCAATGCACATCGGAAGCATTGTTCGTAACAGCAAATGCTAATATATCTTCTACGGCTTCATTGGCTGTAGATGGATTCGATGGAAACTTTATATCTTCAATATTTTTGTACATGCGTACAGCATAAACTGATGAGATAAAATCCTGGTGAAAAAGTTATGAAGAAACGCTCAAAAAGTTCTCAAATATCGCTCAAGAAGTAAGTGTTGCATCTTTTCATATCTGTGGTACTATTTTGACCCAGTTGTACTTTCTAAACAAAAACATGAGAAAGCTGGAAAACAGCAATCTCAAACAAGTGAGGTAACATGAACGTAGATGATAAAGATGACACAATAGTCAGACCAGGGGCAGCATGTATGAGGATGCTGAAACAATCACGTACAAAATTGATCGAATTGGCTGAACCGCCATCTTTGGGTAAGAACACGGTAGCGGACTATGTCTCGCGCCTATTACTTGGTGCTGGTAAACACATCGACCATCAAACATCGGTAATAAATGCATCCAATGAAATCACCCGCCGCATCAATATGGGCGGACCAGTAGCTAGTGAATTGGCGCAGTATGAGAAATCGCCAAGGGTCGACAAACCCACTCCCGATCGGTTGATAGCCAGCGTCATGGTTGAGGCTATATACAGAGAAGCTGTGGGGATGTTGCGCCACGAGTACAATGAGGAGCCGCGGAACATCATCCTTGATGGATATCCACGGAATCACACACAACGGCGGTTTCTGCATTCTCTCGAAATGATGTGGTCAGCTATCGGTATCACCATCCCAAAAGAAGTCCATGCTCGGCGCGTAAAAAGACATCTCGCTGGCTGTACTAGTCACCAAGGGAAACTTGATACGGTGTCCATCAGGCATCGGTGGGATGTCTGGGAACAAGCAATCTTGCCAGCCTTCCGGAATATGGATAATGGTCGGAATAAGGTGCTCTGGATCAAAGATGAAGAACCGATGGTTTGCAAAATCATGAAGGTGGTCCGAAGTTTGGGGTTGAGTGAAAGGTCATACAAATACCTGCTCACCTGCCTGAACAATCCAAACCACCCAATCACTGCGGAGATCATCATCGCTGAAAAGATCGAAAAAGACGAACTGGAGAAAAGTAAAAACGCCAGGGAGATTCGGTACACTGATCGGCACTTGGGACTGCTTGTATCGCGAAATCAAGAGCTCGGTAAGCATGTCCCAGCTTGTATTCGTCCACCAGAACAACGCGCATAGGAGGCGCAAATAATCACAAAACAATGTCCTCCGCAAGTTAGAGTCAGTAAGACTCGAAGCTTGCGGAGGCATTTTCATTGCTTTTTTATTTATCCTATTTTCTGCTAGAATAGACCAATGAACAAAAAACCGGCCAAATTATCAACCGATTCTTATAAAGGTGTCCGCGACTTCTTCCCTGCCGATATGGCCGTGGAGCAAGCCATTTTCAATATCTGGCGCAAAAATGCCGAGAAATACGGTTATGAAGAATACAATGCTTCAGTTCTAGAACCAGCCAATCTTTATCGAGCAAAATCCGGCGACGAAATAGTAAATGAACAGACCTACACTTTCACCGATCGTGGCGAGCGTGAAGTTACTTTGCGTCCAGAGATGACACCAACAGTAGCTCGCATGGTAGCCGCCAGAAAGCGCGAACTTATATTCCCTTTGCGCTGGTATTCCATTCCAAATCTTTTCCGTTATGAACAGCCACAGCGCGGCCGTGTCCGTGAGCATTGGCAACTCAATGTCGACATCTTCGGTGTCGAGTCAATATCAGCAGAGATCGAGACTATAAATATGGCCTATGACATCACTCGTGCCTATGGCCTCAAAGATACAGATTTCGAGATCCGCATAAATAACCGCAAAGTCATGGATTATGTGGCTCGCGATGTATTTGGTTTAGATGAAGCTTCAGCGCAAAAGATCTCTAAACTCATAGACAAGAAGAATAAGATAGACCCGAAGGCATTTGTTTTTGGTATAGATGAAATCATAAAAGATAAGACCAATACTCAAAAATTCCTAACCCTCTTGAATTCCAAGAATTTTGAAGAGTTCACTGCAAATCTCCCACAAACAAAGGAAGAACATGTCGGACTTCGTGAGGTTCGTGAAGTTATCGCTGGTCTTGAGAATCTCGGCATCACCAATGCTCGATTCGATCAGACACTGATGCGTGGATTCGATTATTACACCGGAATTGTTTTCGAAGTCTACGATCTAAATCCAGCTAACAGGCGTTCAGTCTTCGGAGGTGGTCGTTATGACGATCTCTTGTCTCTCTTTGGTAATGAAAAAGTGCCAGCTGTAGGTTTCGGCGCAGGAGATGTCACCGCTCGCGACTTGATGGAGACTTATGGAGCGCTTCCAGTTTCGCCAGCTGGAGCCGATATCGCCATCTGTATCGTTGGTGAGCAGAACACTCCTTACGCTCTAGAAGTGGCGCAGATATTGCGTGCAGAAGGTAAAAGGGTTGCTGTAGATCTGTCAGGTAAGAAGGTTGGTGATCAAATAACAAAAGCTGATAAGCGAGGAATTCCAGAAGTTATTTGCATAGGCGATGAAGAAACGAGGACCGGCAAGCTCAAGATAAAAAACCTGAAAAGTGGTGTCGAGGCGGATTTTAGTGTGTCTTAAATATTCGTACGAAGGCGGTATGTGGAACACATGTTTTTTGAGTGTTTTTCAAAGTGACGGATTTTCCGTCACTTTTAGAAAGTGCCTCGGAGGGATGTGTGGGAGACATGTCCCGGTGACATGCTATAATACTCCTCTAATCAAACCATGCGTAAAATCACTCTCGATCTTGAGACAAAAAATATGTTTTCTGATGTGGGATCAAATGATCCAACAGCACTAGATGTATCCGTCGTCTGTATACACGATTCGCTGGACGACACTTATAAAAGCTTTACTGAAGCCAACATGAAAGATCTTTGGCCGATCTTGGAGCAGAGCGATATGCTCATCACTTGGAATGGCGACCATTTTGATATTCCCCTCCTAAACAAATACTACGCCGGTGACCTTTCGAAAATAAAGAGTCTTGATCTTATGAAAGAAGTAGTCAATGTCCTCGGGCGCCGATTGAAACTAGACACGGTGGCACAAGCTACTCTCGGTAAAGCCAAATCTGGTAACGGTCTCGAAGCCATAGAATGGTGGCTTTCCGGAGAAATCGATAAGATTATCAAATACTGCATCGACGATGTCCGTCTGACGAAAGAAGTTTACGATTATGCCATCGCCAATTCCTCACTAAAATACAAAGATAATGGTAGTATAAAGGAGGTCAAATTGAACACAACTTCATGGGAGGTACCACAATCTGACGCGATGACATTTACTTTGCCACTTTGATTACATTAAAAATTATAAATAAAACAATATGATAAAAAGACAATATAACCATTTCGAATCAGGCTCCATCTCAACTCCAGCAGCTATTATTGTCGCAGCAGCTATTATCGCCATCGGTCTTATTGTCGCTTTCAGACCAGCTGGAAAGACCACTTCGGACTCGAAAGCTTCAGCAGTTGATTCTATAACTCAAGGCCCAGCCGTAAATATGCGCGCAGTGACCGTCGCCGATCATATTCTCGGAAATCCAAATGCTCCGATAAAGCTAGTAGAGTATTCAGATACCGCATGTCCATTCTGTAGATTATTCACACCTACACTAGAAAAAGTTATGGATAATTATGGCGCCGGCGGACAAGTCGCTTGGGTTTATAGAAATTTCCCACTAGATAAACCAGATCCAAATGGCAATATCTTGCATAAAAATGCCGGCCATGAATCACAAGCCCTAGAATGTGCTGCACAAGTCGGAGGTAACGACAAATATTGGATATTCCTGAAGCGTCTTTATGCCGTCACTCCTTCGGTAACAGGACAGACACCGGAAGGATTGGATCAGGCACAACTCCCAATTATCGCTAAGTTCGCAAACATAGATGTGAAAGCATTCAACACTTGTCTAGATAGTGGCAGCACGAAGGATTTGGTTGAAGCAGATTATACTGACGGTGTTAATGCTGGCGTAAACGGCACACCATTTACTATCTTTGTACTATCAAAACCGGCCGCGTCATCACTAGACAATGTCATCTCTTCACTCATCATAAAACTCAGAATACCTACAGATCAATTATTCTTATCTGATGACAGAACAAAGATTGTAATGAGCGGTGCTCTGCCTTACGAAAATATCAAGACTATTATAGATGCAGTACTAGGAAAATAAGGCGAATTATTAAGACAGATTATTTCACCAGATCGGTGAAGAACTTCCATATCTCGTACATTACTTCAGTATCATACTGGCAGTATTTGAGCATTTGTTGTTTCTTTTCTTCAACAGCTGCGCCAATCAATTCACCTTTGAATATTTGCCTGTATGCCTCTATAGCAGCTGTACCATTTCCAACCGCCAGCTCTTTATAGGAATATTTTGGAGCGAGCACTGGTTGAACTTTTTTGATAGAAGAACTACCCTTGAAATCATGGTGTATATAGTATTGATTTTCGACAATATCCATCAGATCGTATGTTCGTCTAACAACATCTTTCAGGAAATTGGCGCCAGACGGCACTAGATGTGCCAACTCTAGATTGCGTGAATTCTCAAACTTCTTGCTCCAGGAAATGATTTTCCCCGTATCGCCTATGTGTTTCCTTAAACTTTCGACAAGTCTCTCAGCAGGATCTCCATCTAGTATCAAACACTCTTCATGCTCTAGTTTGGCATCTTTACTTCTTAAGATATTGAGAGAATACTGAAAAACGATATTTTGATATGGATGATAGCCATCGAATAGAGGTATCGCTGATGGATATGTCTCATAATCAAGAAAATACAGAGGAAATGAAAGATGATCGAGTTCTTTCTTTATTGCTTCAAGATCTATTATTGGTTTCTTCGTCTTGTACGCTATAACCTGATTGAGTTTCCTTGGCTTCTTCGGTTTTTCGCCTTCTTTTGCTTCTTTAGGTATTATTCTCTCATCTTCAGGTACTTCATCTATCTTGAGTATTTTATCATCAAGCAACTCCTTCAGATATTTTTTGCTGCTGCCAATCCGGTTCAGATCATGGACGCTATATTTCGGTACATCCAAATTGCTTATACTGAAAGATGTACAATGCGCCGACCTGCCTTTGTAATAACATTTACAATTTCCTACAGGCATCTTTTCTTCTGACAGATATACATACGCGCCTTCCATTTCTGACAGAGTTATAGACTGGAAATCATCACTAACTTTCTCTGTCTTATCCGTCAATGCAAAAAGTTTGTCTGGATCGATTTTTCCAACTCTTATATAGTTCTTATCAGGTCTCAAGAGATATTTTTTATTGAATGTAACACCGCAATGCTTTGCGACATTCACTTGAAAAGCAAGGTCATATTCATATTGCAGTTCTTTCTTCTTATCTACTTTTTCTGGTTTACCTGAGACATCTTCGGTGTCGCCAATAGAATCAGCTACATCATCTCCTAGAGCAGACGACATCTTTATCTCATATAGATCATAAGCGTTTGCCGCCGCATTCCAGACCAGAGCATCAGTAGCAGCGAGGTATTTATCCGTACCAAAAACCGCCTGAAATATTACCGGCGTATGTTCCGCTATCAATTTCTTGGTCAATTCCTGTGCACCATGACTTCGTTTGTCGATCAAATATCCACCACGAAAAATAGACATAGTCCGTGCCAATTCTTCGACTTCATTTCCTACAATAGCCAGAGACTGTTCAAACTCAGATATTTCGAACTTATTGTATTCCTCCGGTTTATGCCACTTTATCCAGACATTCTTATCGCATTCTTTGTAGAGTATGAAATCAGTTTTTGTGAGCTGTTTCATTTGCCTAATAATTCTTCAACTTCCCAGCTTGATCGTGCTGGCGGATGCGCTCGTGGGCCTTGGCTTCGATCTGACGGATACGTTCGCGAGTGACGCCAAATTCACGGCCGACTTCTTCAAGTGTATGAGTGATACCGTCATTTAGACCATGTCTCATCTCGAGGATCTTGCGCTCTTTTTCAGAGAGATCATTTAGAATAGCGTTGACTTGGTCGCGTAGGATACGGCGTGAAGACTCCTGATCTGGAGACAAAATCTTGTCATCGGCAATGAAGTCCTGCAAAGTAGACTTTCCATCATCACTATCATCGCCGACTGGTGTCTCAAGAGAGATAACATCTTGTTCAATCTTCTCAATCTGATATATCTTCTCAACATCGAGTCCCATCTCTATAGCAATCTCATCTGGTAATGGTTCACGACCTAGATCCTGCGAAAGACGACGAACAACTTGCTTGTATTTAGCAATTGTCTCAACCATATGCACTGGCACGCGGATAGTACGTGACTGGTCAGCTAGAGCACGAGTGATAGCTTGGCGAATCCACCAAGTGGCGTAGGTAGAAAACTTATAACCCTTGGTCCAATCGAACTTATCGACAGCACGGAAAAGTCCCAAGTTTCCTTCTTGAATAAGGTCAAGCAAAGTCAGATCTGGGCTGCGACCGACATATTTTTTTGCAATGGAAACAACCAGACGAAGGTTCGCCTTGGCTAGAAGATTCTTAGCTTCCATATCTTCGTTCTGGATGCGCTTAGCGAGCTCCTTCTCCATCGCGCCGTTTATGAGTGGGTATTGACCAATCTCACGCAGATACATCTGAATAGAATCGTATGCCGAATCAGAACCGCGACCGATATGTGGAGCATTTTTCTTATCTTTCAAATCATCGACTTCGAGCAAACCACCACCTTCAAGTACGTCGACATTTGCCGCCGAAAGTTTTGCGTAAAGTTCATCGAGAAACATTATATCATTCTCAATCTGTGGAAATTCTTTCAAGATCTCATCGTAAGTAACGAAACCACGACTTCGACCTTTCTCTATGAGTTTATTGGAGCGTTGTTCGAAATTTTGCTTAGAGCTTTTCGCTGATCCAGCACTTTTCTTGGATTGACCGACGATGTTGCGCTTGCCAGAGCTTCTAGATCTCTTCGCGCCAGACTTACCAGACTTGCGAGCTTTGGCACGAGAAACAACACGCTTCACAGAACGGCGACTATTCTTGCGGACTTTTGAAGCCGCTTTTTTTGTTTTTGACATTTAAAAAAGGTTGCTATTAGAGGCTAATGAGTATCAAATGCGAAACTTAGTTAATGAACGCCTTTCATAGCCGCAGTGGGCATATGGGCAATTAACACAGTGGATACGATTGTAAATGAAAAACTGGTGCAATGCAAGGGGTTGTGTGAATAAAAAGAGGATAAATAGCTTTTTTATGCTACTATTCCAGAGATGAAATCTGCGCAAATTATGAAAAATAAGCCTATAAATCAAGACGAAAAGTTATTCGACCTTGCCATTATCGGTGGCGGACCAGCTGGGATGATCGCGGCTGGCAGAGCTGCGGAGCTTGGCGCGAAGGTTGTTTTGATTGAGAAAAATGCGACCCTTGGTAACAAACTGCTCATGTCCGGCGGTGGCAGATGCAATGTCTTGAATGCGGAATTCGACACGCGTAAGCTTCTCGATAGATTTAAAGGTGATGGCAAATTCCTCTTCTCGACATTTTCACAATTTGGCGTGAAGGAAACTCTCGACTTTTTCCACAAAGCCGGTATGGAAACAAAAGTAGAAAATGAACAGCGCGTCTTCCCCATTAGTGACAGATCGCAATCGGTTTTGGATGTGCTTATTTCTTATATGAAAAAAGGTGGGGTTACGGTTATGGTCAATGCTCCTGTTGCGGACATTATATCCGAAGACAATAAAATCTCCGGTATCAAGCTCAAAGATGGAAAGATCATCCACGCAAAATCAGTCATCATCGCCACTGGTGGAACATCACATCCAGAGACTGGTTCGACTGGAGATGCTTATGCTTGGCTCAAGAAGATCGGCCACACCATTGTCACGCCAACACCTTCATTGGTGCCGATAGCCGTGAAAGATAAATGGGTCAAGGAATTGTCAGGGCTGACACTTCCGGATGTGAAGGTGAAAGTATTTTTGGATGGAGTGAAACAAGATATAGCCGCCAGTAAATTCACCAAGAAAGGCAAAATTCTTTTCACTCATCAAGGTCTTAGCGGACCAATGATTCTCAATATGAGCAAAGACATCGGCGAGATCCTCCGATATGGCGAGGTGGCTTTGTCACTCGATATTTTGCCGATGTACGATCACGCCAAACTCAACCTCAAGTTGCAGGAGATATTCAAAGAAAATGACAAAAAGAAATTCAAGAATTCTCTAGGCGAATTGCTGCCTGTGGCTATGGCTCAAGCAGTTGTGGAACTTTCAGGTATTGATCCAGAAATTATCTGCAATGCCGTCAGCCGCGAAGAGCGTATAAAGCTAATCGGTCTGCTTAAGGATATTCCGGTGCGCGTCGATAAACTCCTTGGCGCTGACAAAGCCATCGTCTCAAGCGGCGGAGTCGTCCTCGACGAAGTAGACTTCAAGACCATGCGCTCTCGCCTATTTTCCAATCTCTACTTCGCTGGCGATATTTTAAACATAGACCGACCATCCGGCGGTTTTAGTCTGCAGATTTGTTGGACTACAGGTTATGTGGCTGGGACACATTCGGCGGAATAAGCGCGAGCGTTTTTATTCCTTCCTCTTCTTAGCAATCTCTGCTTTCCTGGTTGAGAGCTCCTGACACTTCTTAGCGCATTCTTGAGCGCGGGCGTGGTCGCCAGCCTTCTCGGCTTGGCGTAGACCTTGCATAGCTTGAAAGAGGTCGGCATTTACAATATCTTCCTCAAAATTCATTAGGAGCTCTTTCATATGATGGTCCCACTTCTCTTTGTCAGAGCCAAAATATTCTTCAGCTTCGAACATGAGGTCACTCTTCATAGCTTCGGCGCGTGCTAACCTTTCAGTAAATGAATCGCCAGCAATTTTTTTCAATTGCTCCAAGTATCCGTTTGCGTCTTGTAATTCACTTGCGCTCTGCGCCTTTCCCCTTGCGCCTTCCATTATAAAAATAATTCCAAAAACTTGGCGCTCGGCTAGATCGATACGATGAGGTGAATTGTTGATGGTTGCAAAATTTGTGGCCGTGCTTTTTGAGGTACCAGAATTTGTGCTTGCAGCTGGCGTCGCCGCATCTTTCTCTTTCTGCTTCTTGATCACCATCTTCAAATCCTGCCAAATAGCGTCAGTTGGTATGGAAGCTTTGTCGGCGATCATTCGCACATAATACGACTGGTCGCTGGCACTCTCGATACGCGCAAGTAAAGGCATAACCCTCTCGAGGATGGCGCGAGAAATCTTTCGTGCGTCAGTCACTTCACGCACAACATTGTTGAGTTCAAATTCTACGACAGGTGTGGCAGCGCGCAGTACATTTTTCCATTTTTCTATATCTTCTTTCACTAGATCGGCTGGGTCTTTACCACCGACAATGTCGGCTATCTTTACATCCATACCAAGTGAAAGTGCTATTCCAGAGGCTCTTAGAGCTGCTTTACGACCAGCCGAGTCAGAATCGAAGGCAATGATGACATTTGGAGAAAGCCTGCGGACAAGGCCGAGATTGCTGACTATTCCCTGCGCACTTACAGCTTCATCGCCAAGAGCTGTTCCAGAAGCCGCCACGGTGTTCTTGATTCCAGCTTGATGCGACATAACCAGATCCATCTGACCTTCAACGAATATTGAATATCCCATGCGTCGGATTTCGCTCTTGGCTTTGTCGAGACCATATAAGACCATGGATTTGTCATAAAGTGGTGTGTCGGGACTGTTCAAGTATTTCGCGGACTTACCATCATCTTTCAATATGCGTCCAGTAAATGCAATCACGCGTCCGCTGGAATCGGTTATTGGAAACATTACACGACCACGGAAGCGGTCGTAAAAATCACGGCTATCTTCTTCCTTCGCTTTGACCAGGCCGACTTTTTCCATCATCGCATCGCTCCAACCTTTGCCTTTTAAGTGTGTAGCCAGGTTGCGCCATCCTTCTGGAGCCCAGCCGACACGAAAATCTTTTCGCGAAGTATCAGACAAGCCACGACTCTTCACATATTCTTGAGCTTCTTTCGACTTTGTGTATTGATCTTCGAAATATGTAGCCGCAAGCTCCATGAGTTGGAATTGTCGGTCGCGCTCGCTGTCGGCTTTCGTATCATAAACAAGTGGCACGCCAGCACGCTCCGCAAGTATCTTCAGAGCACCGCGAAAATCTAGACCTTCAAATTGCTCTACGAAAGAAAAAATATCACCTTTTGCACCACAGCCGAAACAATAATATCCACCTCGATCTGGCGATACGAAAAATGACGGTGACTTTTCATTATGAAATGGACACTTCGCCTTGTAAGACTTCCCCGCCTTATCCAGCTTCACATAAGAGCCGATCACCACATCTATCGGCAAGCGCTCTTTTATTTGTTCAACGGTAGTACGATTCATATGAGGCCACGGTGGGAATCGAACCCACGCATAACAGTTTTGCAGACTGTCGACTTACCACTTGTCTACGTGGCCATTCGCCGACCCTTCAGGTCAGCACTCGCATTCTAGCTATTTTTTGACGCGAAGTCCACTTTTATTATGTGTGCCATGCGAACTATTTGTTGATAGTGATTTCAAATAACTCCTCCTGTGTATCTCTGATATTCCATGCCTTTTTATCGCTTTATAATGAGCCGCTGTGCCATAACCCTTATGTATATCAAACCCGTATTGCGGATATCTTTTCGCGAGCTTTTTCATGCGACGATCACGATGAACTTTCGCACATATGGATGCGAGCGCGATGATCGGTTCTGTAGCATCGCCATTTATAATAGTCTTTTGATTCTTGAACCTCGGATGAGCATGAAGAAGACCATCAAGTTTTATCTGTGAAGTCATGTCAATGAATCCGTCGCGCTCAAGTCTCTTCAGTGCACGGTTTATAGCGGCTTTGACTGCATAGGTTATGCCGCGCCTGTCTATGATTGCAGCACTAGAAAATGAAACTGCATACGCGACTTCTTGCGCTTTACTGCTCGTTTGCGCCCTGCGCCTTTCACTTTTCACTTTCTCTAACCATCCCTCCCTTTGCTTTTCAGATAACTGTTTCGAATCTTTTACTCCACGAAATTTTCGCAGAACAGCCGGCGAGCTTACAACGAAGACACCTACAGAAACTGGACCAGCTAGAGGACCGCGACCAGCTTCGTCGATACCGACTAATATATGTGACTGGGTTTTCATTGGCGACCGAGCCTTTTATTCTTAAAATTTTGTGGAGAAACTATCGAACGCCTGAGCTTTTCCTCAAGTTTTTTGCGTGCACCACCGGCTATATCGCCGCCCACTTTTGCGTCTTCTTTCAGTTTGGGAACACCTTTTGAATCTTCATTGCGGTGAATTTCCGTAGTCGCACGTTCACCCAACATGTTGAATATGAGCTCGAAATCATCCATATGGTCACGAAGATTCTCGCGCTGGAGGCCTTTCAATTTCTTATACTCTGTTGGGGTCACACCGAAAGTGGCTTTGGAAATCTCCGCAGTCAATATCTCAAAATCTCTTTTTTCTTGTGCTCCGCGATTTTTCCATTCGTCTGTAAGCTCCTCGCGGATAGCAATGCCGCGCATGCGCTTCTCTATCCAAGCGTCTGGATACCCTTTTGCTTTATAAAGAGCTCTGGTACGCTTAGTGGCTAATTCTGGGTCTTCTATCTCTTGGATTCGTTCATAACCAGTCCTGGCAAGCCAGCGTTTTAGTGATTCTACCTTAGGTGATGGGATGGATTGGACGATACGGAACATACCCTCCGTGTTTGAACAATCAGTCTCGTACATTTTTCCATCAGAAGACTCCAATTTCAGTTGTCGACAAATTGTCGATAACTCGATCTTTTCATCATCTTTAACGCGTACTTTCATCCTGTACCAATAATCGTTAGGGTTTTCACTACCCGTGGCGGCCTTTATCACATCCACAACCGAAAACCACCATTCGCCTTTATAAATGGTCTTGCGTATGCCAGATCCTCTGAATAATACAATCTTCATATTCTCCATACTCTACATTTTCCCAAAATAGAAAGATAAATCAATAGAGACAACCCCGGGCTCTTATGTCGCTATCATTGCTGTTTATGTTCTGTGAAAGTACCTATGCATTTTATCCATCCAGTCTCTTTCTTGAGATATTTCATAAGCGATATAGGCCACGCTGAATCTTTATCTGTCCTGACAACTTCGACATAAAACAAATATTCTTCTCTTATACCTTCACACACAGAGTGTATGCTTGTCATGTTTAATGAAAGATCCGAAAAAACTTTTAGAACATTCACAAGCGATCCGGCTTTGTGAGCAACCTTGAAAACAAAAGATTTTTTATTGCCAGTATGATCGGAATCTATATCTTTATTAGCGACCAAGTGAAATCTCGTCTCATTTGATGAATGATCATTCATATCATCACGGACTACAGTCAATCCGTATTCATCTGCAGCAAATCTCGAAGCGATAGCAGCTGCACCTGAAGAAGGATCGCTCTCTGCAACAATCTTGGCAGCCATTGCTGTACTACTAGTTGGAACTTGTTTGGATGCAGAGCTCAATCCCAAACCGACCAAGCTTTTCCTACACTGACCCAATGCTTCCGGATGAGACATAACAATAGTCGGTACTTTTGGACCAGATGAGCGCATAAGCAAACAGTTCCTTATTTCTACCCATTGTTCAGCGACTACTTTTGCTGTGTATGAATCCTTCAACCAAACATCGGCAACCTCTCTGATAAGACCGCGAGAACTATTTTCTATCGGCACAACTCCATATGATATTTCTTTTCCAACTTGGACTTTATTCAAAATCTCTTCATGAGAATTTATGAAGACTATTTCAACGGCTTTATCTTTGAAATATCGCTCGGATAGCCTATTCGCGGCATAATGACCATTACTACCACAAGGGCCCAAAACGCCTATCTTTATGGGGTGCTTCATTGTGCAATCAATTCTACAAGCGTTTGATGATTAGTCAATGTAACGCACTCGCCAGCATTTTGTTATACTCTCCATATGTCCGATTTTACCCATCTCCATGTGCATTCGCATTATTCCCTTCTGGCGGCTCTACCGAAGATAGATGACTTGGTTGGTGAAGCCAAGAGGCATGGAATGAAAGCCTTGGCATTGACCGATAGCGGCAACCTCTATGGCGCCATAGAATTCTTCAAGGCCTGCAAGAAAAAAGAGATCAAACCGATAATTGGCGTGGATTTTTATGTGGCAGCACGTTCACGCAAAGACATGCAAGCCGGTATCGATAACCGCCGCACACGTCTGGTCCTGCTGGCGCAAAATGAAACAGGCTACAAAAATCTCATCCAACTCGTGACGCTTTCTAACCTTGAAGGATTTTATTACAAGCCGCGCATCGATCGTGAACTCCTAGAAAAATATAATGAAGGCCTCATCGCTATTTCGCCATCATTTTCTGGCGAGATCGCTCAATCACTGAAAGGTCGCAATCAAGATAAGGCTCGCGAAATCGCCGCATTTTATAAGAAAGTTTTTGGCGCCTCGAACGGCGCCACCGGCGCGGCTAATCGCCTCTACATAGAAATAACACGCCATCCGGAGATTGAGAATCATGAAGCCAATATGAAAACGTTGGTGGAATTCGCTAAGTCGCAAGGCATACCGGTTATGGCAGCGCACGACATTTACTATATAAAACCTGAAGACCGATTCGCACGCGAGACACTGGTACGCGTGAACTCACACAGCGACGCCTCTGAAAAAATATCCGATAGCGATGAAGATGATTTCTCTTTCATTTCCAGTGAGCGTGCAGATGAGCTTTTCCGTGATATGCCGGAGGCATTGGCAAATACCGTGCACATAACAGAGTCCTGCAATCTAGAACTTGAGCTTGGAAAATGGGTATTCCCTGCTCTCACTGTGGAAAGTGGGCTCACACCAGATGAAGAACTTCGTCGAGTTGTCTACGAAGGATTTGAACGACGTAATGTTCCAAAATCAGAAGATATCATCAAGCGCGCCGAATATGAACTAAAAGTCATCCGTGATAAGGGCTATTCGCCATACTTCTTGGTGGTGGCAGATATGCTTCGTTTTGCGCGCGAGAACGGCATCTTGAGTAATATCAGGGGTTCGGTTTCTGGATCCATGGTTACTTTCTTGGCTGGGATTACAAACATAAATCCGATCGAATATGAGATTCCCTTTGAACGTTTCTTGAATCCAGATCGTCCATCCGCACCAGATATCGATATGGACTACGCCGATGATAGACGCGATGAGGTCATCGATTATGTCCGTCAAAAATATGGCGCCGACAAAGTGGCTCAAATAGGTACATTCGGAACAATGGCCGCACGAGGAGCCGTGCGCGATGTGGCTCGTGCTATGGGTTTCGATTACGCTGTGGGCGATCGTATCTCCAAGCTTATACCGATGGGTTCTCAAGGATTCCCTATGACCATAGAACGCGCTCTTGAAGAAACTCCGGATCTCAAAGCGGCATACGACCAAGAAGAAGACACACGACGTATCATAGATATGGCAAAGAAGATTGAAGGTTGTGCGCGACATATCGGAGTCCATGCGGCTGGTGTGGTTATTTCACCTACGGCGCTGACCGACTACACGCCACTTCAGTTCGACCCAAAAGGCGAAGGAAAAATCATAACGCAATATGATATGTATTCGATCGAAGAAGCCGGTCTTCTCAAGTTCGACTTCTTGGGTCTCAAGAACCTGACTATCATCGCCGACGCCATTGAGCGTATTCACAAAATCGACGGCGTGTCACTGGATGTCGATACTATTCCAGTCAATGACAAGCCAACCTTCGAGATGTTGGCTCGCGGAGAAACCGCTGATTTGTTCCAACTAAACGGAGATGGTATGACAAAGTTCTTGAAAGATCTAAAGCCGACAACTATTCACGACATAAATGCCATGGTGGCTCTATATCGCCCTGGACCTATACAATTCATCCCTGATTATATTGCGCGTAAGCATGATTCGAAGCTTATAAAATATCTTGATCCAGCCCTCGAAAAAATCTTGAAGAAGACTTATGGCGTTCTTGTTTATCAGGATGACCTGCTCATCATGGCTCACGACTTAGCTGGTTATAGTTGGATAGAAGTGGACAAATTCCGCAAAGCCGTTGGTAAGAAGATACCAGAAGAAATGGCAAAGCAAAAAGAAAATTTCATCCAAGGTTGTATCAAACATAGCGGTTGGTCAGAGAAAAAAGCGAAAGAAATCTGGAAATGGATCGAGCCTTTTGCAGCTTATGGTTTCAATAAAGCCCACTCTGTTTCTTATGGTCGTATCGCTTATATAACCGCTTATCTGAAAGCACATTTTCCAGAAATATATCTCTCCGCGGTCTTATCCAGCGAATCTGGTGATACTGAAAAAGTCGCCGAAACTATTGCTGAATGTAAGCGTGTTGGTGTCCCTGTCTTACCTCCAGATGTAAATGAAAGCTTCAGTCAATTTACCGTGGTCAAGGACAGTGGCTCTTCACAAGCTGTCGGCAGTACGGCGTTGAAGCGTATCCGCTTCGGACTCGTGACTATAAAAAACTTCGGTCAAGGTATATCCACAGCTATCATCGATGAGCGTAAAAGGCCAGAACAAGAAGGTGGTGGCAAATACACATCTCTGGCAAACTTTCTCGATCGTGTGAAGGATCGCAATCTCAATAAAAAATCTCTGGAATCTCTCATCAAAGCTGGTGCTCTCGACTGCTTTGGAGAAGATCGTGGAATTATGCTCGGCAATATCGATTTACTTCTAGAATACAACAAAGAGGGCGCAGCCAAGCACGCCGATCAAAGTTCACTTTTTGGGATGATGAGTGACATTTCCAGTGTACCTGTGCTCACGCTCGCCGACGTGCCAAAAGCTGACATGAAAGACAAACTCTCTTGGGAGAAAGAATTGCTTGGATTGTATATTTCTGGACATCCACTAGAGAAATATCGCGATGTTATAACCAAGAAAGATATCGATATCAAAAAAGCGTTGGCGACTCTGAAAGATGGTGCCTCGGTCGTCTTGGGAATCATTATCACAGAAGTGCGCACCATCCAGACCAAGAACAATGAGACCATGGCTTTCGTCACTATATCTGACTTCTCCGGCACAGCCGACTCCGTCGTATTTCCTCGCACTTATCGTGAATTCCGCGAGTTCATAGCGCCTGATAGATGTTTGGCAATAAAAGCCACCATCAATACCAGAAATGGTGAAAAGAGTTTTGTAATAGATAGAGTTAAGGGGTTGTAAAGCCATTTCCGAATAATACGCTAATCTGTTACTATATTAGTCATGAATCAAGACAACCTCACCAATCTCCGTCACACCCTCGCACACCTTCTGGCTGCGGCGGTTTTAGAACTGTATCCGGATGCTAGACCAACAATAGGCCCAACCATAGACAATGGATTCTATTACGACTTCGAATTCTCACCGACCAACAAACCAGCTGAAACTGACTTGGTAAAGATAGAGAAGAAGATGCGTGCAATCTTGCCGACATGGAAATCCGTCACAGGAAAAGAGATAACACCCGAAGAAGCCCGTAAGGTTTTCGCTGACAACTCATATAAGCTCGAACTCATAGAAGAGATCGCCGCAGCCAAAGGCGTCATCACAACATATACTTCTGGAGACGCGACCGCTGGTGCGCCTTCATTCACCGACCTTTGCCGTGGTGGTCACGCCGAAAATCCAAGTAAGGAAATCAAAGCCGACGCCTTTAAACTCTCACGTATTGCCGGTGCATATTGGCGAGGTGATGAGAAAAATACTCAACTCACTCGCATATACGGTATTGCTTTCACCAGCAAAAAGGACCTCGACGCGTACGAGAACATGATGAAAGAAGCCGAGAAGCGCGACCACAGAAAGCTTGGAAAAGAGCTAGATATATTCGAGTTCGATGATGATGTCGGTCCAGGTCTACCACTCTGGCTGCCAAATGGCGGCGCCATGATCGAAGCCCTCGAAAAACTCGCCAAGGAAACTGAATTCAAGATGAATTACGTCCGTGTACGCACGCCGCATATTGCGAAGGAGTCTATGTATTTGAAGAGCGGGCATTTGCCATATTATGAAGAGTCCATGTTCCCTCCGATGATGGTTGAAGGTGGAAAATATTATCTCAAGGCCATGAATTGTCCGCACCACCACAAGATATTCGCTTCACGACCAAAGAGCTATCGCGACCTGCCATTACGCCTCGCGGAATACGGCACTAACTATCGCCACGAGAAGTCTGGCGAGTTATTTGGCCTTATGCGCGTACGCTCATTGAGTATGAATGATGCGCACATTTACTGTACCGAGGAACAATTTGCCGATGAATTCCGCGCAGTCAATGAGATGTACATACAGTATTTCAAGACTTTCAATATCCAGAAATACATCATGCGTTTTTCGACTCATGATCCGAAGCGTCTTGGCGATAAATATGTAAATGAACCAGCCCTCTGGAAGAAGACCGAGGACATGGTGCGCAAAGTTCTCGTGGATTCGAAGATTCCTTTTATAGAGGTTCCAAATGAAGCCGCCTTCTATGGCCCGAAAATTGACGTGCAAGTCTGGAGCGTTATCGGACGTGAATTCACCCTCGCTACCAACCAAGTCGACTTCGCGGTGCCGAAGCGTTTCGGACTGACTTATATCGACAAGGATGGAAAGGAGAAAACTCCACTCTGTATACATCGCGCACCACTCGGTACACACGAGCGTTTCCTCGGATTTCTCATAGAGCACTATGCCGGCAATTTCCCTCTCTGGCTCTCTCCAACACAAGTTAAGGTTATCCCTGTCGGCAATAGCAAAATCAACACATCGGAAGACGCTGGCGACACTCAGATGAAAGCTGCTCAAGACATCCATGAAAAGCTCCGTGCGCTCATGATCCGCTCTGAGCTCGATACCTCTGACGAAAACTTCGGCAAGAAGGTCCGCAATGCCAAAAATGCACACATCCCATATTTCATCGTCATCGGCGACAAAGACATCGCCGCTGGCAAAGTCACCCTAGAAAGCCGTGACCTCGCCGCCACAGGCGAAAAGGGTCAGGTTGGACAATTGAGTGCTGAAGAGGTCATCGCAAAACTCTCTACAGAGATTTCTAACCGTTCATAGTATAAGACGATATCTGATCCCAATCAAAAAGCCCCTTATATAAGGGGCTTTTTGATTAAATCTTTTGTTTATTGAACAAGAGGTACATGACTGTAGCGAACAATACCAAGATTATCAATATTGCGATCCAACCCCAAGGAATATTGTCGAAGGAGAAGATCGAAGATGCTGACAACTGGCCACCGTTCTGACCTTGATTTACAGTAGTTGTAGAACTTGTATTTGTGGTGTTAGTAGTATTTGTATTTGTTCCAGTACCAGCACCTGTATAGCCAGCAGTATGAACTGTGACTGTATTGCTACATGCACGAGTGCTAGACAAACCATTTGCTGAGGTGACTGTCACGATAGCATTCTTCTCACCAACTGTAGAATAATACTTTATAACAGAACTCTGTTTACCATCCAATCCATCTGAACCAGTCCAAGAATAAGTATATGGGGCAATTCCGCCAGTAACTTCCGTATTCCACGTGGTCGGCTGATTGACATTGATAGACTTAGGATCCGCATAACAACCAACATCTAGACCGGCATTATTTTGTATATAACCCGTTCCATAAATCGAGCCATAATTTGTAGAACCAGAAACTGTAACAGAATTTGTACAGTAAGCAGTCGTAGTCTGACCATTTGAAGAGACCTGGACATAGGCTGACTTAGAACCAGGATTATTGTAGGCGTAAGAGATAGCCTGACCATTTCCAGACAAATAATCGGTACCAGACCAGATGTAAGTATAATAACCATTACCGCCAGTAGCAGTCGCTGTCCAGATTACTGAAGAACCGGCTGGAGCATAACTAGTATTAGCGATACAGCTAGCTGAGACCTGTGATTGATAGTTCGAATAATTATAATTGTAATTTGAATTATAGTTGTAAGGGTAATTTATTTGACCTGTTACATTTACAGGATTTGCACAAGCGACAGCAGGAATAGTCTGACCACCAGATCTTACTGATATGCTTGCATTTTTGTATCCAGCATAACTATAAACTTTATTGACAGAAGAACCTGAACCACGGAGATCCTCATCACCGCTCCAGGTTATATCATATGAACCATAACCACCGGAAACAGATGCTATCCATTGAACAGAATTACCGACAGAGGCAGATTGTGGTGAAGCATAACAAGAAGCCGTGATAGGAGTAACTACTGGCTGACTTGGAGCATGTGAAGCATATGAATAGGCGGGACTATATGAATACGACGGAGCAGAGTATACAAAACCATAGGACGGCTGATCATAATAACCGTAATCATACCCGTAACCATAATCGTACTCGTAACAAGAACCAGTGTATGAACAAGCTTGTGCGGTAGCGGTAGATACCAAAAACAAGATAACCACTGCGGCAATGATGCCTGTGATACTCAAGATACTGTATGTTATTTTGCGTGAATTTTTCATATATTTTCGGCATTACCACACAGTGTTTGACCTTACGGCCTTGTTAAGCCACTATATAGCTATATGCTCGTATTAATCTTTCAAGACTGTTATTATATCACCTCATAGCCCAGCTTGTCAAGGAGGTACGCAGAGCTACATTTTGTGCCCTGCGCAGGAGATTATTATAACCATATTCTCCGACAGGGATTATATGCAAAGTCTATACAATAAGTTGCTTTATATCAAGGAGATCGGGGGGATAATTAACTGGAGTAAACTAGAAAGTAGCTGTGCTAACGGCTGATAGGTGTTTGATTTATCGATGCTTAAGAAGGTATAATGATTAGACTTAAATTTATCATGAACAAAAAAACTGGATATTCGATTTACAAAGAAGAAGCTAAGAAAAGGACTAGGCAAAATACACTGTCTGAACTATATCCTACATTACCAAAGGATACGTTCGATATTATATATGCCGACCCACCATGGGATTATAATGGGAAGTTACAATTTGATAATAGTAGTAAAGGTGCCGAGAATATTGATTTATCAAAAAAGATATTTATTAGTTCTGCGATATTTAAGTATCCTACGCTAAAGACAAAAGAGCTGATGAGGCTTTGGCCCGGACCCCAAATTTCATACACTAGCCTTGTATAATTAATAGCATTAATA
>JBAXSG010000009.1:0-27039 GCA_037130865.1 Candidatus Tayloriibacteriota bacterium
GCGGGATACAATTCAGCTAACAAGGTTGGTGTATGACAAAAGGGGTCCAGTACAATACTTCTCATAGATTCCTGGGATGAGATAAAAAGTATGACGACTGAATACTTGAAGACGAAGTATGATGAGCTTCAAGGTCAGAGTCAGAGTCAAGGCCAGGGTCTGAATTCAAGGAGACCTGTACCACAACAAGCTTTTATGGAATATTGGCAAGGAGAGATACTAAAATATAGAGACAATAAATAAAATGAAAATCTACGATTGTTTCACCTTCTTCAATGAGTTGGATCTACTAGAGATAAGACTAAATATCCTCGATACCTATGTAGACTATTTTGTATTGGTCGAATCTACGAAGACTCATAGTGGTAACACAAAGGAGTTAATATTTGATAAAAACAAAGAGCGCTTCGCCAAGTTTTCAGAGAAGATAATACATATTGTCGTAGACGATATGCCGAATCTTGAAAAAGATAATCGTTGGGTCTTGGAGAACTTCCAGAGAGAAGCGATAATGCGTGGTCTTACAAAATGTACAGATAACGATCTTGTGTTGATTTCTGATCTAGATGAGATACCTAATCCTGATAAGATTACTGGTGCGATGTCTGTGTTGTCAGAAAACGGCACCAAGAACAAATCTACGAACGACCTACTCCATCACACCTATGTCGCGATGAAAAAGATATTCCCTATATTTTTAAGATATTTCCCTGTCAGTAGTAATAAGATTGTTGGATTCAAACAAAATTTCTACTACTATTATATAAACGGTTTCCTAAATAATAACTGGATAGGCACTAGAGCAGTCCTTTATAGAGATCTTGTAGAAAACTTCAATTCTAGTCCACAACAAGTGAGAGAAAGTCTACCTAAGCATATACTAAGTGGTGGAGGATGGCATTTCTCGTATCTACTAAGTCCCGAAAAGATATCAGAGAAGATTCATTCGTTTGCTCATTCCGAATTTGATAAGAAAGAGTACACAAACGTAGATGATATAAAAAAGAAGATTGCCTCGGGCAAAGATCTGTTCGGAAGAGATGAGAAAATCACTTATCTTAAAATAGACACCTCTTATCCGAAGTGGTTACTGGATAATATTGATAAGTACCCTCATTATATACATCATGACTAAAAAGATATCCATAATCATACCCTGTTACAATCAGACGAGACTTTTGGAAAGAAATCTCGAATATCTAAGGAAACAAACCTATAAGGACTTCCGGATCTTTATTCTTGATGATGCTAGTTCAGAAAACTACCAAGAGGTACTATCAAAATTTACCGATCTTGATATCACATACGAAAGGAATAAGAACAATCTCGGTGCTATGGGGAATATATTCCACAGTATTTTCTACCAAACAGATTCTCCTTATAAAATCTCACTACATGAGGATGATATCTTGCATCCTCAATACCTAGAAAAGGCAGTCAAAATTCTTGATGAAAATAAACAAGTTGCTTTCGTCTGTGCCCTGGCAAAATGGTTTGATAACGACGCTGACTTGGCCGAAAAGTATACGGGTGTGGAAGATATCGGCCCGGCGACAATCTTAGATAAAACTAGCTTCATACAGAAAATACTAGCTGGAAAACATATTATGCTAAGTTCTGTAGTTTACAGAGACTCTTTACAGAGACTCTCTGATGAAAATACTGTGAATATTCAAAAATATTTGGATATGTACAATGTCTATTGTGATAGGCCTTTCTTGATAGATCTAGTCGACAAATATTCTGTGGCACTTATAGAAGAGAAGGTCATGTTCACTAGGGATCACGGAGAATATGATACTCGCTTCAAAGATATTACAGAGGAACATTGCTTCAATCTTGTAAGGTTCTACAAAGACAACGTGGACAATACAGTCAGTACAAATCATTTCTCCAGATTTTCTACAAACTTCCTCATATATAGTTATTCAGAGATAATTCATAAAAAAATGAGTGCCTACAAATTTGTATGCACTGGTAGAAGACTTGGATTTATTCGCCTAAGCCGCATAAACAAAATAGGTGTCATCGGCATATTGAAAATAATATTTGGGAGAAAAATAGTTGATAAGATTATAAGACGATTAAAGAGACAATCACGATGTCAAAGACAAGAATAGCATTCATAAAGTTTGACGGATTATCTGTTGGTGGTAGTGAGCTATGGATACAGAAAATGGCTGCTAACCTGCCTAAAGAACATTTCGAGGTTGATTATTTCTATTGTGATGTTGCGCCTCTTTGGGGAACAGACTATGTACCCGGCGACACTGATCCGCAAAGGCTCGAATATATGCGAGATAATAAAATCAATCTCATTAAATTCAATGTAAAAGCAGTAGATTATAGGTTCCACTATCACCCATGGATTGAGACGGATTTCTGGGATCTATTCGACCCAAAGAAATACGACTTAGTCCAGACGATAAAAGCTGGACCAAAAGAATATCCGTTCTATCTGATAGATCTTCCTACTGTAGAGATAGTGGCTCTAGCCAATAGACCAGACAAGAGTAGAAATATCGCTTGGAGTTTCCACTCATCTTCGTGGCAGAGAAATGTATGGCTGACCAAAGGAGGAAGCGTAAAAAGGAGTTCCGTACTCTCTGCCCCACTAAATCCTCGTCTGACTACAGAAGATTATAGAAGCGAGTTCAATATACCGAAAGATGCCTTGGTGGCAGGATTCCATCAACGAGCAGATGACAATATCTGGAGTTCTATTCCGCTAAATGCCTTCAGTAAATTACAAAATCCTAATTGGCATTTCATTATAAAAGGAGGGGGTGGACTATACAGAAAACAAGCAGAGGAATTACATCTCAAGAATGTGCATTTTCTACCATCCGATGGTGATAGTGTCACTGTCTCAAAATTCCTAAACACACTAGACATCTTCGCTCATGGCCGCAGAGATGGTGAGACTTTCGGGGCTGTTTTTGCAGAGGCGATCATACACGGAAAACCATGCTTATCACATAGTAGCGACACTGGGCTAAATGCTCAAAAAGAAACCATGGGTTCAGCTGGATTGTTCGCTGATGGTGAAAAAGATTATACGGAGAAACTGTATTCCCTTTTCAATGATAAGAAGTTGAGAGACGCCCTCACTCTCGAGGCAAAAAATAGTTCCAATACATACTCAATCCAAAAGACTGTAGAAAGTGTCATAGCTGTATATGAAGAGGTCTTAAAAGATCCGTCGCGTTTCCGTATCAGGATCAATTTCATAAGTAAGACAAGAGATTTTATAATCTCATATATGGTATTCTTGATAAAGTATGTTAAACATCATCTCTAAATCCTTCGTTGAGGGTGAAATAAATGGTCCTTATAAGGTGGTAGAAAACCTGATAAAAGGACTGGATATTTTGAAATATCCGTATTGTATAAACAAGGATCTCGGTGCTACTTCCCAACTTTGGATACATGATGACGCAGAGGCTGTAAGACGGTCTGCAGAGCTTGGATTGAGTGCTGTGGTCGGACCAAATATATATATCTTACCTAGAAATATACCCGAGGATATAGATATGTCACATCTGATCTATATACAACCGACGGGGTGGATACGTGACTTTTGGAAAGATCTCGGCTTCAAAAGATGTGCACTCGATGTCTGGCCAGCAGCGATAGATACCATGGAATTCCAAGCGAGACCACAACCAGTCGATGGACATGTCCTGATATATCATAAACAAAGAGAGGTTGAGGAATTAGATTTTGTAAAAAATATACTCAAACAAAAAGGGATTGCTAATGAGACGGTAACTTATGGATCGTATGACCAAAAAGAATATGTCGAGAAGCTTAAGGGAGCAAGATATGTTATCTGGATTGGTAGACACGAGACTCAAGGCATCGCTCTCGAAGAAGCCTTGTCTATGAATGTGCCGATGGTCGTCTGGGATGTCAGTACGCTCGGACAATGGGTTCCAAGGAAAAAAGACAGGGATATATACACAGAAGAAGAGCTGGCATATACCAACACCACATCTGCAGAATATTTCGATGAACGCTGTGGTATAAAGACAAAAAATCGTGCAGAGATAGAGGCTTCTATAGCGACAATGGAACAAAATTGGGAAAAATTTTCACCACGAGAATATGTCTTAGAAAACCTGGGCCTGGAGAAACAAGCAAGAGAATTGTTATCACTATTCGAAAAACATTTCAATATAAAGTACGATGGTGGAGAAAAAGAAGTCCTAAAAAATAATAAAAAATGGCGAAATGATCATTTGTGTTTTAAAATACGTAGTCATATGAAAGCATTTATTAAGAGGATTATTAATAAAAAGGGATAATATCAACTACCCAGGATTTGTTAGAATAAAATATATGAAAACAAAGTTACAATTTGTAATTCAAAAAATTAGGGGTCAAAAACATCCCATTAGGTTCATCCTCTCCAGAGTTTTGTGGCACTCTGGTCTATGCAGTCTATTCACCACAACTCTTCCAGTTGGGATTAAGATCCGTTTTTATCCCACTTCTGCTTCAGCCTCTTTCTGGGCTGACTCTTCATATTCAACCAATGATGCAAACTTCATAAATGATTTATTAACTGATGGAGATACATTTATAGATGTTGGCGCCAATATCGGACACCTGACACTAATAGGGGGCAAAAAGGTGGGGTATGGAAATGTGATCGCAATAGAACCAAATCCGCGGATATTTAGTTTTTTAGACAAAAATATCAAATTGAACGATTTTAATAATATTAAGACTTATAATATTGCTCTTGGAGAAACAGATGCTATCGCAAACTTTTTAGACAATAAAAGCGATGAACAAAACTTTTTAACAAAAACTGGGTCTATCCAAGTATCCGTCAAATGTCTGGATAAAATATTTCAAGGTGATACAGTTGCTTTGCTTAAGATTGACACTGAGGGATATGAATTACCTGTCTTGAAAGGTGCATTGAATACTATATCAAAAACTGAAGTAATTCTCTTTGAGAGCTGTCAGAGGCATTTTGACAGATACGGCTATTCCACCAGAGATATTATAGATTTTCTCACAAAAAACAATTTCAGGGTCTTTCAATTCTTATCAGAAAGAGAGCTGCAGGAAGTTGACCACGCGCATACTTCAGAGACTTGTGAAAATTTGGTGGCGGTACAAGATGTAAATATTTTCAAAATAAGACTTAATAAAGAACCGAGATCATATCTGGTTAATATGAATCCATAGCACAATACAGGTTTTTTCTTGCTATAATATAGTCATGAATCCCAAAGTCTCAGTCATCATAGCGACATTCAATCGTGAGTCTTTCATCGTAGAATCGATCGAGAGCGTCCGTAAACAGACATTCAAGGAATGGGAAATGATCATAATAGATGACGCTTCAACTGATAATACCAAGGACGTGGTCGCTAGGTATATAACTTCTGATCCGCGCATTGTGTATTATAGAAACGATGAAAACAAAGGCATATCGAAAACTAGAAATAGAGGCCTCTCTCTAGCCAAGGGTATATATATCGCTGCACTAGATAGCGATGACATATGGCTCGATGATAACAAGCTTAAGAGTCAGGTGGATTTCCTAGACGCAAATCCAGATTATGCACTTATTGGAGGTGGAATAGTCTATATCGATGAAAATTCAAAGCCGATAAAAAAGACCTTATACCCTATCTATGATTCAGTGATCAGAAATATAATACTTCAGTACAATCCATTTCCCCACTCCAGTGTCCTATTCAGAAAAGATGTTGCATTGGAAGTCGGTGGTTATGCTGAAGAACCACAAGATAGTGTAAAGAGAAATGTCTCATGTGAGGATTATGATTTATGGCTGAAAATAGGCTTGAAACACAAATTCACCAATATACCAAAAGCGATTGTCGGATATAGAGTGCATGGTGGAAACCTTGCACGCAGCAAAAGACTGATCGTAGCTGGAGCTGTGCTCGAAATAGTCAAAAGGTATAAGAAAAACTACAAAAGACCATATCTCGGAATAACCAAGGCATACTTGAGAGTACTTGGTGCGTATATGAAATGTTAGTCTATCTTAAATACTTTATTTAGCACATCTTCTGGAACTTCTTTCGATTGTGTGGCGGCTGGTGTGATAGTCGGCGCGATAGTTGGCGCTATGGTTGATGCTGGTGTTGCAACTGGCGGCGTAGCTGTTCCTGGTGGTGCTTTCGGAGGCGTCTGTGATTTCTCTGCACTTGCTTTCGCCATAGCAGCAGCTAAAGCATTTTTGAGAGCACCTACATTTTGTGCTGTCGGAGTTTTCTGATCTGTTCGTGGAACATGTATATTGAGCGGCTTTGGGGTCGCTGGTATATTCGGCTTGTATTGAGGCAATGGTTTCGACACCTGTTGTGCTATAGGAGCTGGCTGCGGCTTAGGTGAAGAATGGGGCGACAATGATGGAGCCGCTGGTGCTTTCGGCGGAATCACAGTCGCGACTTTAGGAGGTAGAGCCGGAGTGCTTGGAATACTTGAAATACTTGGGGCTTTTGGTGCAGAAAATACAGGCGTTTTTGGCGCCACAGAAGTCTTCGGTGCAACTGGAGCCTTCGGAGCTGACTCATGGAACTTGATAATAGACTCCTCCACTTGTGCGCGTGGATGAGAGAACTGAGCGCGTGAAGAATCTGTAATCTCTTTCACAAATGAAATATCTGGGTGTGGTATCGGTGGCAAAGTAGTAGCCGAAAATGGTGAGGAAGTCAGACCATCTATCATTAACTTCAAATATACCTGAGCGAAACCGAGGTTCACTAGATCTTCGATCTCGAACTGAGGAGCGAATTCTTTTTCTAGGAACTCCGCGTCGGTGGCACCGACTCGAAAGACCATCATCGTACCGATGTTACCGAAGATTGCAGGACGGACGAATTCATCCATCTGTTCAACATATTGGTGAGCGATAGTTAGATTGAGTTTGTATTTTCTGGCCTCCGAGAGAATGTCAGCAAAAGATGCATTGGCGAAGTTCTGGAATTCATCGACGAAAAGATAGAAGTTTGGTAATGTCTTCATAACACGATCTGGTACATCGGCGCGTGACATAGCTGCAAGGTATATCTTCGTCACAAGCAGACCACCAAGGAGTTTCATGTTCTCGTCACCTATACGACCTTTTGATAGGTTTATGATAATGATCTTGCGCGAATCCATGGCCTGTCGGAAATCGAAAGATGATACCGGCTGACCGATCATATTACGAATCAAAGGATTGGCGGTAAATTGACCAACCTTGTTCTGTATAGAAGGCACCGCTTCAGCAGCCATACGCTCTGTATAGTTTGCAAATTCTTTTACCCAGAAAGTTCTAACTGAAGGATCTTTCACTTGTGCTACAACTTCCTTACGATATTCTTTGTCTGACAACATCTTGTTCACACCGAGCAAAGTAGAACCAGGACATTCAAGGAGCGCCAAGAGAGTGTTCGTTAAGATGTATTCCATACGAGCAGACCAAGCATCCACCCAAATCTTTTTGAATGTGCTCATCAATCCAGAGACAACCAAGTGTCTCTTCTCAGGATCAACACTTTCGAGGACATTGAAAGAGATCGGGTATTCAGTATCGAAAGGCGCGATCATGATGACATCTTTTATGCGCTCTTTTGGAACATATTCCAAGAGCAGATCGGCAGTCTTACCGTGTGGATCGATGAAGCAGAGACCTTCACCATTTTGAATATCTTGCACGGCCATATTCTCGAGTAAAGTAGACTTACCCATACCAGTCTTTCCTATGACATAGACATGGCGAGTTCGGTCTTTCGCCTTAATACCAAATTTTACCTTCTTATTTCTGGCATCTGTCTCCGCAAAATATGTAATACGATTTTCGTCCATGATTATTGAAAATGTCGGCTGAGATATTAAGCGTTTATAAGCTGTTGATATTTTACCATAAAAATGAAATAGCTGTATATATTCAGACTTATATAGCAAACAAAAATACCGTCCCGCTCGTGTCACCCAGAACTAGCTGGTGACACGAGCCGAGAAACGGCACTACAACAAGGGCGTCGCGACCCCAAAAACCTACGCGGTGGGTCGCACCTCTACCCGGAACTTCGCAGTCGGAAACGCTTCACGCAAATGTTGTGGGCTTGTAAAGCCTCCGCACTTTTGCGCATGGCCAACTATTTGCGGCCATATACCACCGTGATCCGTGATCACGGCCATGCATTTCTTTCCGTTCTTTGATCCCACCGGGATCTTACAAGAGACTGCCATAAGAATACCTCAAAAACCAATCCACCAAACCTGTAAGTCCTTCAACTTCCCTTGTCGGAACTACTTTGACAAAACCCAAAATCTTTTGTCCCCACCCGACTGAAGCCGAATCTACAGAATCTAGCTGATTGAGTCCGTTGCAAATCCTACCACTTCTGGACCAGCCGTCAAGGCCTGGTACTTGAAGCTGTTGATAATTTAGAGACGACCGGTGTCATCTTGGGATCTGTCAGAAAAGTAGACTTAGTATAAACACTTCCAGCATTCCAGAGAATCCAGCTAGTCAAGCCGGCGTCATATGTGGCACTGATTTGTGCGCGGACCATTTCTGGAGTATATATAGCTCCGAGATCAAATGCTTGTAGCCAAGGTCGCATAAGCAGTGGTGAAGAAGATGCGGCTTTCGAACGAGCAACGGCTTGGTCCATTTCATATTTTACTATTTCATATGGATACTTGGCTGGTTTATCATATCCGAGAAAACCATTTATATAATGTGATGGATAGACCATCGGATCTATAAAGTCGACATACGGCATAGCGTCTTCAAGTATCTGCCCTATACCCATGTCACCAGTGTCGCTCGTCACCTGTCCGAAAATATCAACCGATATAGGAATATTAATCGTCGGCGATGTCGACGACGCCAGTTCATCATGTAAATACTTGAAGAAATCACGGATCACCTGCGACTTGCCAGACACATATATCTTGGTGCTAGTAGCAATGATTTTTGTACTTGTAGCGGACTTGGTGGATGTAGCAATTTTTGTAGATGTGGTACTAAGTCCAGTACTAATCTTGGCGTCAGCAACCACTGGAAGAGGTTTATATATAACCAAAGTCTTCGGCAATGCTGAATACACAGAACTTGATATTGCTCCGTCCGATGGAAAACGCACATAGTCAAAATTTATTTCATCGAAACCGTTAGCATAAGATTCTCTAGCGATTGCGACTATATATTTCCAAAAATCTCTGTTTGTTGGATCTGCCCAGTAAGCTCCACCAGAATCCTTCCAGAGCACACCCGTGCGCACATCATGAACAGCCCATTGTGGCTTAACCTTCACAACAAAAGGATCTTGGAATACTGCCACGCGACCTATTACATACACACCTTTTGCATGTAGAGAAGTGATGAGCTCTTTTATATCAGGGATTCTTTTCTGCACTGACCCCATTTTAATAAGATCTGGATCGCTCACTTCAAATCCAATACGACCACTATAATCCTTCACATCGATGACGACTGTATTCAATATAGTTCCATCAAAGAGATTGAAGAGGCTTTTTCTAAATGACGGTGTGCCAGCGGCCCAATTTGTGAAATATATTCCTTTTATACTCTGTGGCATCGGAATATGGTTCGATGGAATAACAGGCACAGGATCAATCTCTGGCTTAGGTGTGATGCTCTGCGTCGTCGTCGACATATGAGATGAGTCTATGGAAAAACGATTCGATGGTAGGATCAAGAAAAATCCCGCCACGATACTCACAATGATACCGGCGATTATAATTATTGTGACAATACGAATCATTTAGCTATTGATTATTCTGTTCAATGACAGGGGTGACAGGAGTAACTGGTTCTACGTCTTGTGGTTGCTCAACTTTTTTATGATCAACAAATGGCACTCTCAGATCTGTAGTCTTCGGTGATTCTATCTTCAATGAATAAGCAAGGACAATCAAATACAACCCAGTGGCTATAGCGAGAATCTTTTGCCAACCTTGAGGAAATCCGAGGAAGAGTAATACTGCGATCCACACACCCAATAAAATTATAATTTGTCTTTTTGACATAGTGGGTTGATTATAACAAACTTAACTAACTATCACCACGAATTCTCCTCTTACCTTGTCGGTATGTGTCGTGAAATACGCCAAGACTTCTGCTGGCGAGCCGCTGACGACTTCTTCGAATATCTTTGTGAGTTCGCGGCATACGGTTACGCGCTTTTTGTTAATGTCGGCGCCAGCTTCGGCGCTTTCATTATTTGAAATATGTTCGACCAATGACTCTAGTGTCTTCATTATCCTATGCGGCGACTCATAGAATATACAGGTGCGCTCCGACGCAGCAATCTCCTTAAAAAGAGTTTCTCTTCCCTTCTTATGAGGCAAGAATCCGAGGAAGACAAAATCTGCGCATGGGACTCCAGCTATAGAAAGTGCGCCAGTCAGAGCCGAGGCGCCGGGGACAGATTCTATTTTCAATAGGCCGTCTGCTAGCTCATTTACCATTTCTCGGCGTATGATAGAGACCAATTCTGCACCAGGATCAGATATACCAGGGGTGCCAGCATCGGAAACAAGTGCAATATTTTTTCCTTCTTTGAGCAAAGCAATGATATCGTTCACGCGGGAAATTTTACTGTGAGCATGATAAGACAAGACTCGAGGTTGTCCTTCTCCACCGGTTGCGACATTGTGGCGCACAAAAAGTTTCTTCGTGACTCGAGTATCCTCGCATAAAACAACATCGACAGAGCCAAGCACTCTAAGTGCTCTCAAGGTTATATCCTCCATATTTCCTATCGGCGTTGCGACGACATAAAAAGTAGACATGGAATCACACTAACATATTATGATACACTTCTCTACATGGAAAAATCAGGCAAGAAAAATGAGGCAGGGATTGGCCGAATCGTATATGTAACTCGAGATATCGAGCGTGCTTTGGGCATATCTCCGAGTGAAGACTATATCATCGTCACGAATCGCACCGAGTATTCCGAGACCATAAAAAAGCAATTTCCTGAATCCGTAATCCTTATAGATTCAAAAAAGGAAGATCTCCTTGATACAAAAGAACTACTCGAGGCTCCTGAAATGGAAAAGATAGCAGAAGGCGCATCTATACTTGTTTTCAAAAGCAACACCCTCATCGAATCCATATGTAAGAAAAATGGCTGGCACCTGCTCAATCCTTCGGCGGACCTAGCGGAAAAGATAGAAAATAAAATATCCGCAGTAGAATGGCTCGGCGAATTGTCAGAAAAATATCTACCACAACACAAAGTCGCGGCGACAAAAGATATCAAGTGGCAAAAAGAGCCGCTAGTCATCCAATGGGCTCACGGACATACCGGCGATGGAACAATACTTGTAAATTCCAACGACGAGCTAAAAGTCTTGCAGACAAAATTCCCAGATCGTATGGCACGCGCTACTTCTTTCGTGAGAGGACCGTCGTTTACATTGAACATAGTCATCACCCCCGAAGGAATATACACCGGTAATATAAGCTATCAGATAACTGGTCTGCCACCATTTACAGACAATCCTTTCAGTACCATCGGCAACGACTGGAGTCTGACTCATACTCTACTTTCAGAAAAAGAAGTTAGTGAAATAGAATACATGGCCAGAGAAATCGGTCAGAAGATGGCGAAAGACGGCTGGCGCGGTATGTGTGGAATCGATGTTATTCGTGATGAAGAGAGAGGTAAAATATTCCTGATCGAGATCAATGCTCGTCAACCAGCATCGACAACCTTCGAATCATTTTTGCAACAAGAGAACCGTAGAGCTGGTATTGTCGGTATCACCATATTTGAAGCTTATATTACGGCTCTGCTTGGCCATATAATAACAGCTCCTATCATCCATATAAATGACGGCGCCCAGATAATCAAGCGTCTGACGAAAAATATTGCGCCTAATAATATTGGCGACGACGTTATCGGCTCTCTTGAACTGGCCGGCTATAGCGTTATCCAATACCCAAACACTGAATACAATTCCGACCAACTTCGCATTCAGAGTATGAAAGGTATAATGGAAGCACACGCAAAATTCAACTCCAGAGGAAAAGGAATAATCGACAACCTATCATGAATACAAAAACTTTATCACCAGGAGCATTGGTAGTTATAGATCAATATACAAATTTTTCTGTTGGTACAGCCGTCTGTTCTATTCCCTATTTCAATAACAAGACAGTCCGCGCACGCGGAGCACTCCGTGCGTATGGAGGCAAAGGCAGCCCGAAAGATATTTTCGATGAAGTCACCGCCAGTCTGACGAAGGAACATGTTTCTATAGATGTCCTCACAGATGAATCATTGAAAAAATATGTCACCGACAAGAAGATCGGTATAGATTGTTCTGGATTTGCATATTATATATTGAATGCTGAATGCGAAGCACAAGGAAAAGGTTCTTTGTCTAAACATATACATTTCACAAATGCCAAAGGTTTGATAGGAAAAATACGTAGCATGATTAGACCTGTAGAAAACTGTAGTGTAATAACTCTCGCAGATGAAAAGAATAGTCAAATCATTGACAAAAAAGACATTCAGCCAGGCGACATGATAGTCATGATCGCAAAAGACGGTGGTCGTGATCATATCCTAGTTATAGATCAAGTCGACTACATAGATCTCCTACCGAAAAATATCCACTATGTCCATGCGTCCGCTTATCCAGATGATGGTGTATATGGGAATGGTATCAAAAGCGGCGAGATAGAGATTACAGATTCAGAGAAAGACATAGTTGATGAGTCTTGGTCAGAAGTAAATATGTTCGCAAGGCTCAATGATTACAGCATAAAGATTCGCCGATTGCGCTGATTTGTGCTACTATTTTACGAATGTTAACGATATTGCAAGGCACGGCTGATTTGGCCTATATTATAGGTTTTGCACTCTTGGGATCCACCCTGGCTTTCTTGTGGGCACCTTTTTTGACTCGTTTACTCTTCAAATTTCGCCTCATAAAAGAGCCAAAAACTGAGCTTGTGGCATTGGGGTCTCATGCTTATAAATCTCAGACACCTATCATGGGTGGTTTACTTATAGTTATCACTGTCGCTGTCATTACTTATTTCCTGAACTGGTCCAGATCTTTCACTTTCGTACCGATAGGCGTCATGCTTATATCTGCACTTTTGGGTGGTATCGATGATCTTCTAAGTATATATGGTTCAGAAAGACAATCACGAAAACTTGGCCATATCGTTCGACTTATCAGAGTGCATAGTGAGTGGAAGATGCGTATCTGGTACGCTATCACTTTGCCTTGGACAGCATTCAAGCGTATATCTGTATGGTTCGGTTCACAAACAAAACGCGGTGTCTTCGTCCATGAAAAACTTATCTTACAATTCATCGCTGGTTCTATAACTGCATGGTGGATTTACACCAGACTCGGTCCAGCTTGGCATTATATATATTTTCCATTTGATTTCAGTATCAACGCCGGTTGGGTGATTGTTCCTATAATAATCTTCATCGTCATGTTCACAGCAAATGCCGTCAACATCGCCGATGGTATGGATGGTTTGGCTGGTGGTATGTTGCTGATCACTTTCAGTGCACTGACTCTTATGAGTTGGATAAATGGCTTCGGAGAAATGGCTATCTTGAACGCAACAGCCGTTGGTGCCATCGCTACTTATACTTATTTCAATATAAAACCGGCGCGCTTTATGATGGGTGATGTTGGTTCGCTTGGTCTTGGAGCTTTGCTGGCAGTCAATGCTATGGCTATTGGTGAAGTAGCTACTCTTTTCTTTTTTGGATTTATGTTCTATATCGAAGCGCTTTCTGTAGTTATACAAGTCGCTTCCAAGTACGCTTTTGGTCGTCGCGTCTTCAGGATGGCTCCACTTCATCATCACTTCGAGCTCAAAGGTTGGAGCGAAGAGAAGACTGTGATGCGCTTCTGGGTCGTACATTTCATGTTTGTTGTATTTGGCTTCTGGTTGGCACTGCATTAAAATGAAAAATTACCTTCACTGGTCCGAGAAGACTTTGACCGACCTTGAGCCGAAAAACATCGCGGGAGCCTACGATGATGGTTATGTCTTCACGCGTCTAGGAAAAGGTGTGATGCAACAAACGAGGAGTTTGCGTATTGATCTTGCTAAGTTTGAAATGACGAGCGAGAACCGCCGTATCTTGAAAAAAGTCGAGGGTCTAGAATTACAGACGGCGCCGCTTCCCTACGCAGGTTATGACTTTTCTCTCGGCAAGCTGGCCAAAGATTTTTATGAAGAAAAATTCGGCGCAGGAGTTATGAGCGCACAGAAAGTTAAGGAAATGCTGACTGACGCAGAAAAAAGTAATTTCAATTTACTGCTGACATATTCAGCAAAACCTAAAGAATTACATTATCTAGGTTTTGCTATATGTTACAGAAATGATGAAATACTTCACTACTCATATCCCTTTTATGATCTTAAAAAAGCTCCAAAGGACATGGGTTTAGCCATGATGACTCTAGCAATACAACACGCAAAAGAATCTGGCCTCAAATATGTATACCTAGGCTCATTGCAAAGGCCAACTGACACTTACAAGCTGCAATTTGAAGGCATTGAATGGTTCGACGGTAAGGCCTGGAGAACTGACTTAGATGAAGTGAAGAAAGTCCTCGCATCTGCTAATATATAGCGATGGATAAATTACCTAAACATATTCACATCGTCGGTATCTGTGGCGTAGCTACGAGTGCTCTCGCTATTGCTTTTCATGAAAGAGGTGTAAAAGTCACTGGCAGCGATAAGGGATTCTATCCCCCAGTATCGACCTATCTGCAAGACTTCGGCATCCAATATCACGCCGGTTGGCATCCGGAGAAGATCGCTGAGTATGGTAAACCAGATATTATAATCGCCGGTGGATCAGGAACAAGCCTCTCAAATCCAGAAATTATTTACGCAAAAGAGCAAAATATTCCTCTTATCTCATTTGCTGAAGCTCTGGGAAAATACATAGTCAAAGAAAATTCCATCGTCACCGCCGGAACTTGGGGTAAGACGACTTCTTCCTCGATCATTTCGTATATTCTCATTCAAGCTGGAATGAAGCCTAGTTATTTCACTGGAGGCCTTTCATTATCACATCCAACTGGAGCAATTTCCGATTCGAAATGGAGCGTCGTCGAAGGTGACGAATACCAAGTGGCAATATACGACAAACGACCAAAATTCGTTTTTTACAAACCAACTCACCTTATGCTCACATCAGTTTCTTGGGATCATGCCGACTTATATCCTACGGAAAAAGAATATTTCCAAGCTTTTGAAAAGCTGGTTACCGAAGTGCCAAAGTCTGGTCTATTGGTGGTATGCGATGATGATGCGGGTGTACACAAGGTCACAAACAAAGCCAAAAGTCGCATCGTGACTTATGGAAAGACGACTAGGGCCACCTATTTTTACCATGACATCAAGAGCACCAAGACTGGTCTGGAATTCAAGATAACATCCAAAGCTGGGACATTTAGATTATTCACTCCGATGCTTGGCCGTTTCAATGCTGAAAATATCACTGGATGTTTCGCTATGGCTACAGAGATCGGCGTGCCTCCACAAAAAACAATCGATGCTATCGCGGATTTCCAAGGCATAAAGCGCCGTCTTGAGAAGCGTCTAGATGGTGAAAGTATAAATGGAAGAATAAAAGGTGTAACCGTCTTTGACTGCCATGCTCCAACACCGGAAAAGGCCGCTGCCCTACTAGAAACATTGCGTGAAGTTTATGACAAGAAGATTATCGCTATATATGAACCAAATATCGGTGGACGCCGTCGTGAGACATCCACACAATACAACGGAGCATTTGAGAGAGCTGACATGGTCATCATACCAAAACTCACCAAGCTCAAAGTCGCTGAAGACGCCGCTGATGCCGAGAAAAACACGAACCTGCCTTTAGAAGGTGATGAATTGACTAAGATTATAGACAAGACACATCCAGACACTAAATATATCGATGATGACGAAAAAGTAGTGACTTACGCCGTGACGCAAGCGAAGCACGGAGACATTATCGTTTTCCTCGGCTCACACGGATTCCGCGGCATGATCGAGGAAGTGGTGAAGAGGTTAAGCTAATGGAAAAAGAACTCATAAAAAATGGATTGATCCCGATATCCAAATATTGGTCTATGAGGCTGGGATTTTTGGATATATTAAATGACACACAACTCTTCATACCACTTATTGAAGGTCGTGAAGATATCGGTGATGATTTGAGGGCGATGATAAGGATATCTCATGAATGGAAAAATAAGAAAGAAATAAACGTTGGAGAAGGTGGAGCCTTGTTCAGGTATCTACAATTCGCTTCATGGAAATATGGATTGGAAAAAACTTTCATAAAAGAAAATACTCTGAAAAAGAGGCTTAAGTGCGATGATCCGAAAATAGTCGATTGGCCAATCAAGAAGTTGCTAGAGCTTGATAACAATACGCCGCAATGGGCCAGTGCTTCTATTTTGACAGGTAACAAAGAGTTAGCTCCAAACGATTATTTCTTGAATATGTCTAAAGAGGCTGTCAGGCATTATGAAAATGCCAAGAAGGCTGGTTCCCTATGTGAACTCCGGCATGATGACACTATTTTGCACCAAGCAATCGCTTTCGTCGACTTATTAAAAAATGGTAAAATAGATTACACACCGATCCAACAAGATGAATATTGCTTTGCCCGAGCATTTGGACTGATAGACAGAGTCGAGGGTGAAAAGAGGTGGCCAGAACTAAGGGGCCATGAGAGCAACCGGCTGGAAGAGATGGAGGAAATGCTCACAAAATTGACGGCTGGCAAGGAAATAGATTCAAAAGACCATCGCGTCGTGCAGGCTGTGGCCATGCTCGCCATTTACAAGAAGATAAAAGCCACGTTCAAATATCCATCTTGTGTGAGCAAGAGTTGGCCACAATTCTGGAGATTCCTGGAAGATACTATTTGCCCTCATCCACAATATCAGTAACTATCTTACCACCAGCAATCTCCTTGACGAGCAAGGTCATACCACAATGATTGCATTCTATAACCATACCAGTTGTGATGGTCGGATAACGCGAAAGATCGATATTATTCTTACACTCTGGACAAACGCAGAGATTTTTCATGATTGTAATGTGTTCTGAAGCCATGCCAATATATTAGCATAAAAATGCTAATGGCGGTAAACTACCCTTATGATCACTCCAAATGAGCAATATACGAGGCTGGCAAAGGTTATTGGGTACGATGACCTCTATTTCAAGCGTGAAGATCTACATCCTCTAGGTTCGCACAAAGGACGTTCGATTCCGGTGATGATTGACTATCATTATGCCAAGGGTTCGAAGAGTTTTGCTGTGTCTTCGTCTGGAAATGCAGCACTTGCGGCGGCACTATACATAAAAGATATGCCGGATGTTAGCCTGGAAATCTTCGTCGGAGAAAATATATCGCCAACCAAATTGGCCAAATTGACTAAAATTGCTGAGGAAGAAAAAAGGATCAAGGTGACAGGTGTCGCACGCCCGGTGCAAGCACTCATGCAAGCATTGCAGAAAGGCGCTACCAGTCTGCGTCAATCTACCGACGATACCGCACTTATCGGTTATGAATCTCTGGCGAAAGAGATATCGACTATGACAAAAGTATCCGCTGTCTTCATGGGAACTTCTTCAGGCACGACCGCCCAAGCGCTAGCACAATATTTCTTGAAAGGAAAAAGATCGGTGCAAGTACATATCGTACAAACTTCATCTTGCCATCCGATGGCGGAGGAGTTCAAAAATGTCGGTATTGATAATGAATCTTCCCTAGCAGACGCAATCGTCGACAAAACCGCTTTTCGCAAACCAGCGCTCTTGCCTCTCATAAAACAAACCGGTGGTTCCGGCTGGTGCGCTACCAACGAAGATATTCTCATGGCCCAAAGACTCACGAAAACTTATACAGGATTAGACATTTCCACCAACAGCGCCCTCTCCGTCGTCGGCACTCTTCAAGCCGCTCGCGCGAAATACGCCATAAAGGGTCCGGTGGTGTGTGTGATTTGTGGGGATTAGTCTATCTTATTAAGATCATGTCTTACTGCACCAGATGCTGTCATGATACCGATAGCATTTGATAAAAGCTTTCTTCGAAGATTAAAAGCGTTGAATTGATCCTCAGTCAAATCACCTTCAGGATTATATATCCATTGGTTCTCCCAGTCATCCTTGTTTCTCTTATTCAATAACATCAAATCGTCATAAACTTTTGGTAGATATGGTTTTGCCTGTTCTCTGCCACCGGTTTCAAAGGCCGTTTCTGCTTCGTGATACAAAGCGTCCAGCTTTTTTATCTGAACTTCTTTTTCTAATTTATTATTATCAGATTCACTCTGAAAATTTGATTGAAATCTTTCATTCATATGATCAATACTAACACATAATCATCATAATCATCATAATCATCGTCGACTTTATTTTAGTGCCCGCACAGCCTTCACGAATCTCTCACCTCTTTCTTTGACTGTGCGGTCTATTCCGCCACTACCGAAACCTGGACTGAAAAGCACCTTGTCACCTTTTCTGGCGCTTTCCATGGCGAGAGCCACAGCTTCTTCGATAGAGCTGGCCGATTTCACCTCGATCTGATCTATGGCGCGTAGAGCCAACCTCTCCTTCAATGTACCGCTTCCAGGCACCACTATGAGCGTGTGAATATACTGCGGCAGAGTAGCAAAAAGTGTTCGATAATCCTGACCAACATCGGCACCACCCATTATCAAAACAATATTCTTGCCGCCAGAACTAGCATCGCCGCAATGACCATCGCACAAAGCCGCGACAGCAGCTTGCGTCGAAGCTGGTGAAATAGAAGCGGTATCATTGTAGAAATCAATTTGCTTCACTTTTTTTACCAATTCAATCCTACCTTTGAGCGGTTTCCAACTTTCCAATACTGACTGAATCACTTCATCATCTAGTTTGAAAAGTTTTGCGACTTGGACGGCCAAAGCTGCATTGTCGCGATCGTGTAAGCCCTTACCAAGGAAATCCCATGTCTCTGGAATTATATTCGCTTTCGTGCGAAGCATCTTGGCTTTTGGTTGAATACCGAATGTGTGTGTCTTGTCTATCACCTCATCACTGGCAACCACGAAGTTGTTATAAGTCTGATAAGAGAGTATCTCGAATGGAGAATCCTGAAATGCTTCTTTCGGTAGATCTGTCGTGAATACGGCAACATGCGGACTGATATGGATATCATAGAGCTCTTTTATCATCGGACTGTCTATGCGCGCTAGGATAGCGTCATTGCTCTTAACCTTTCTCAACTTGCTCAATATACCGTCACCACTCGGAAAATCCACAACGAAAAGCTTTTGAACTTCATCGACGAACACTCTCTCCAGAAGCGGAGAAAGCATACTCAAGACGGTTGATTTACCACAGACACCCATCACGGCAATGATAGTTATCGGAGGAGCTTGTTTGAAGAAATAAGTCTCCGGATATTCTATGATCTTACCGGCCTTCTCTGCCGCAGTAAGGAAAGAAGAGTTGCGCTGATATTCATGAGACAAGATAATCAAGTCCATATCCAGAAGATCGTCAGCCGGCACCGAGCCGCATACATAGCTAGCCAATCCGAAAGAGCGCAGGAGTTCTATGTCGGATTTGAGACGCGCTTCGCTGCGCATATCATAAACCGACACCAATGCTCCGGCTTTTATCAGAAACTTTATATCGGATATCATCTCTCCATGATCACCAATACCGATAACGGCGATGCGTTTATTCTTGAAATGATCCTTGGATATCATGCGGACATTATAGCAAATCTCGGCGCTTATCTTACTCTTTCGCTATAAGCCCTTTTATCTTTATCATTTCTTGAAACAATGCCTGCAACTTCACAATATCGTCGGCCTTGGTCGATGCGGCCACGACGAAGTGTGACAACTTCTTCATGAAGATACCGTAGACATCATTGAAATATCCTTCCAAGACTTTTATTTGTTCCTCCGTTGGCTGTCTTTTCTGCCTACCATGACTGTCACCACTTCCGCGTCCACGTGCAGATGGGCCATCCAAGACTCGTAAAACCTCAACCGGACGTTTCAAACCCTCGTACATGACCGAATCATGCCTCAAAATACCATCAAGCGATGGCGAAACTACCATATAATCTCTTTGCATACTTTTTTCTAATCTAATTAGCACTCACACTAATAGCTCGCGCTAATACTTGTGAATGTATCTTTCGTGATGATGACGTGGTCAAGAAGTGAAATGCCCAAGATCTTCCCTACTTGGACAAGTTGCTGTGTGATCTCTATATCTTCGGCACTTGGCGTGACTTCGCCGGACGGATGATTGTGCGCAATAACTATGGCTGCGGCATTACACTCGATAGCCGGACGGAAAACTTCGCGCGGATGAATCATATTGGCATTGATAGTGCCGATAGAGATAACTTCGTCGCGGATAATGCGGTTGTGGCTATTCAGATAAAGTCCTCGCAGATGTTCTTTCGGTAAATTGCGCATATCTTGCAGATAATCATATGTGTCTTTCGCATTACGAATGGTCGCGAAACCCGACGAATCGCGATCATAAATGCGACGACCAAGCTCGCCGACCGCCACGATTTGGCAAGCCTTAACGATAGGTATGTCCATATCTTTGGAAAGCTTCGTGGCGTTCTTCTCCGCCAAAATACTCTTCTCTCCATAGTCGCGGATAATGCGACCGGACATTGCCATGACATCTTCCTTGGTCGTGCCAGTCGTCAGTACCACAGCCAAAAGTTCCTTGATGTTGAGAGCATCAGGACCTTGAGCTAGCAGCTTCTCGCGCGGTTTCTTTTCCGGAGGCAAGTCCTTGATCGTGAGTGTGTACTCACGCAAGGGCCGGTCGAGGAACCGCACATTTGGACGAATGGCGTATGTCTGCATGGGGGTATTATATCAGGAAATCAAGTTATGGATAAGTCCTGGAGTAGTCAACTCGACAGACACGCATTCCGACCTGCTGGTCGTCTGCTATTCTCGTCCACCTTCGTGGACTGCGAAATGTCTGTCTCATCGACTACTCCAGGACACTCTGACTACCTGATTTCTCTTTCTATAATCCCACCCTGCGCCTATATCGTCTCCTCAATAATTGAGTTAACTTCTGATGCTTTATCGGTTGGAATATCTGCCATGATCACAACCTTATCCCCTTTCTTGGCTACACCATTTGCAATGACCGTGCTACGTACTATATTCATCACCTCGTGCTGGTCTTTCGTGGTCGGGATTAATATCGGATAACAATCAAAAGAGAGCATGAGGTGCGCTGCATTGGCATGACTATCGGTCAAGACGAGGATGCGTTCGACTGGGCGATAACGTGAGATCGCACGCGCGGTTTTGCCATCTCGAGTGAGCACGACTATGAGCGGAGCCTTTATGCTATGTGCCGTGCGGATGGCCGTCTGAGACATGATGTCGATAACTTCTTTGGATTCCACATATTCATCGATGATATCGTGATTGTAGACTTCCTTCTCCACGCGCTTGGCGATGCGAGTCATGGTCTTCACGGCGAGGACCGGATACAAGCCATAAGTCGTTTCTTCAGAGAGCATGATAGCGTCGGTACCATCGATGATGGCATTGGCAATATCGGAAGTTTCGGCACGAGTCGGTTCGGGATTCTTGGTCATAGACTCAAGCATTTGCGTGGCGGTTATGACGGGCTTGCCGACTAGGTTGCATTTGCGGATCATCCTCTTCTGTGCCAATGGCACCGCTTCAGCCGGAATCTCTATAGCCAGATCTCCGCGCGCCACCATAATACCGTCAGCGGCATCGAGTATGGCATCGAAATTTTTCAGGCCTTCAGGAGTTTCGATTTTGGCAATAATTTGCGCATCTAGACCACGCGCGATGAGGATATCTCGAAGCATGGCGATATCGGAAGCCTTGCGGACGAAAGAGAGCGCCACGAAATCAACTTTATTCTTTATACCAAATTCCAGGTCGGCTCGATCTTTCTCCGTCAGAGAATCCACAGAGAGGTGTGCGCCGGGTACATTGACACCTTTGTGACCGGAAAGTTGACCGCCGATCATAACCTTCGTGATGATGTCATCCCCCTTCACTTCCAGGACTTTCAGGGTCTTCGTACCATCGTCGAGTAATATCTTGGTACCAACTTTCACTTCGCTCGGCAATTCCGGAAGATTTATGAAAACAC
Source organism: Candidatus Tayloriibacteriota bacterium (assembly GCA_037130865.1). Lineage (GTDB taxonomy): Bacteria > Patescibacteriota > Minisyncoccia > Phycocordibacterales > PALSA-1337 > C7867-002. Next base: position 22,205 of record JBAXSG010000009.1, read on the forward strand.
GATCTTGCGTACCTTCGGTCTTTTCAGCTACTGCGGTAGTCAGTGTAAATGTAGCTCCTTCATGTAAAGTTATCGGTCCATTCTTGAAATCCCCTATACGAATCTTCGGACCGCTCAAATCCTGCATGATAGCAATATTCTTGCCAGTCTTTTTCATTATCATGCGAATCTCGTCCACACGGATCTGGTGTTCGGCGAAAGTGCCGTGAGAAAAATTAAGACGCATAACGTTCATACCAGCATTTACCAGTTGCGTAAGATGATCGTGATTATCTATGACTGGACCTATCGTACAAACTATCTTTGTCTTTTTTCCTAGGTTCATTTTATGGATTTATAAAAAATATTTTAACAATTAGATTTTGATAGCATCTACTGATCTAATTGGTTGATATTTCTTCGGATCGATCGTCCTGGAGAAGCATACCTCGCCTACTCCATGGTTCCATGTGTCCGCAACTAGAGATGATGAAGGCACTGAGACCATATATCCAGAATTGCGACCTTGTGTGTCGAGAGAAGCTAGGTCGAATTTGGCACACAAATCGAAAGATATAGTGCCAGTAATTTTGTATGTATAATTTTCGCCAGTTACAGGATCTACCGGGACAACATAGCCGGAAATATCATCATTGAGTAGAGAAAGTGATGAAGGTAAATTTGAACCTTGGTGTTGTTGCCAATAAGTCACAATCTGCCATTGAATACTTGTAAGATCGCTAACTCTCTGTGAGTCGAGTCTGAGTGCTCTCTGATTTCCAGGAGAACCGACAACCATGAATCCTATGACTATGGATGCTAACACGATGATGATACCAGCCCACATCATGGAATTTTTCCATATTCCAGACTTGGATATATCCAGTCTCTTCATAAGATAATAAATAAATATTACAGCGGCCACCAATAAGACAGCAACTATTTTCAAGATAAATCGTCCGGATACTTCTCCATTTAGATAGGTATTTATAAGTGCTATCAAGTCGCCAACAACTGTCGCTCCAGCCAAGAAAAGTGTCAGGAATACTCTCCATCGTGCAACCCAGATTTCTTTTTTGTCAGGGACAAGGCGAATATCTCGGTTTATCAGCCATTCCAAAACATATAAGACCGGTACAAGTACAACAAGCATAGAGATAGGCCAAGCTATGGATATCGGGGTGAAATATCCAGCCAGAACATCTGGAAAAGCATAGTCTATGACGCTAAAGATAAGATCCAATAATGCGATAGCTCCAGCATAAAGCGCTATAACAGCACCTAAATGATAGAAAAAATCCTTAGGGGTTAGTTTGTTATTCATGGCAGTATTATAACATGAAAACTTACTGACTTTATGGCGTCTTTTTTGGGACTTTCGGAGACTTCTCGTGTCTACTTAGTATATATCCAATGATGATTCCTACGATCAAGATTATGACTTGATTTACCCAAGCCGGCCAACCAGCTACCACTTCTGAAGCATTGCTTATATAAGTAGCGATAGTCGTAGTACTAAAATCAAGAGCTATTGTCGGTATCGTATACCCTCTTGGTGGTTTACCTACATATATGACAGTCTTTTTATCTCCTTGACCAATCTCAGTCTTCGGAGCTTCTACATAGACACCAGTGATTTTACTGGCAGCAATTCTATAGAGAGAATCAACGCCAAGTTTACTACTCATTGGATCGACTGGAATACCAGAAAGATATGTAGGTAAGACTCTGGCTATATTCACCAAATCTCCACAATCGATAGAACTGGAGAGATCCGATGAAGAAGATGTTGGAATAAATATTTGTGAATTACAAATACCATAGACTGCCGAGTCATCGGATATTTGTACTGGATATGAGCCCTTATCGATGAAATATTGCTGGACAGCTTTGTGAAGCTCGGAGACATCACTCTTGCGCTGTGAATCGCGAGCTTGCGACATCTGACGGATAGGATTTATCGCTGATAATGTAACCGCCGACAATATAGCAATAATAGCTATAGTCAAAAGTATTTCGAGGAGGGTGAAGCCGCTAGAGCGGCCAGTAAAGATGTGTCTTTTCATGATTGGTAACGATATTATAACACGGAGAATCTAGATTATTTTTTCTTGGTCACTATACTATTAAGATCAAATCTGAATCCAACATTGTAGCTATTTACCCCTTGTGCTTCAGCAAACAAGCTTGCAGCCCAAGGACCTATTTTAGTGGCTGCATTCAATCCAAAAGTTGGAATGCTGATTCCATTCACCTTCGCAGAGGCTCTGAGAACCACCCCACCAAGATCTGTACTCATCTCACCAGACAATGGAGATCTAAGGTTTGTAGGATTGATGTGTGCTTGAAGTATAGTATCTTGTCCACCTATGACAACTGGATATGCAGCATTGCCTGCTGTCCACCACTTATTCCCATAAAAATACATATCACCCAATATACCAGGATCGCTCTGAAGGACGTCTAGAAATGATTGCGCATTATTATAACCGGCCGGTAGAGATACTGGAGTAGGAGTCTCATGTGCTTTGTTGAATGCTTCCTGACCCAATATCATCTGAGTCAAAGCATCTGAAGATGAAACAGTCGGGCCAGAAGTTGTGGTGGGATTGGTAGACTCTTTCTTCAACTGAAAACTTGTTGTTCTTGTTATGTCTCCAGAAGTTCCTGTAACTGTGACTGTAATAGGATATGAGGATGTGGCTGATGGTAGATTGGATATCGTCAACAGAGCATCGTCTGTTGGTATAAAGGTAGTATTAGGTGTAAATGATGCTGAAGCACCATCTGGTAATACTGAGACTGATAGTGTGACATTTTTAGCTGTACCAGAAATGAGGCTGGCTGTGATGCTTGAACTCACCGAACCTCCTGCTTGTACATATATCCCGCTCCCAGCATTGTTTGAAAGTGAGAAAGAGAAGGGTTGTTGTTGCTCAACCAATACATTCACTGAAGGTTCTACCGTGTATCCTCCCGTATCCGAACACATTAACTGATATAACGTAAGCTGTGTGATTGGACCAATCTCTTTTGAACCTTTTAAAGTTTCTTTGGTGTACGGAGAACCTGTTAGGGTCAGTCCAGCTGTCTCTGAATAGCACGAATTATCACCATTAGTATCCCAAGAAAGTGTCGTCGTCCCTCCGTATGGAACTGGATTTGGTGACGCTGTCAGAGTAGCCCATAGTGGTGCAACTGGAGGAACTACTGACACACCCCAACCTCCATTAGGTTCCAAGGTTTGATGAGGGTCGACCCAATCATAAGTATTCATATCAACATTACACATAAAACTAAAAGATTTAGGAGATGTGACAGGCCCAGTAGTATATGTTCCGGATTTATTTTTATTTGGATATGGTAAAAAACCACCAGTTCCACCACTATCACTATCAGTAAAACCATTTTTATTAGTAAAACCATATTCCGGCACACAAGAACTAGCACCTGTCGAAGACCATGCAATGGTAGCATTGGAACCATATGGAACTTCAATTTTATTCAATGTCCCTTGTCCTGGCGGCGTTTTTCCGTTAGCTGTTATAGAGACTGTAAATGGCACGGGTGGTTGCGGGGATGACGGCAACACACTCATTGTGAGTCCCCTGTTAGCCTCATAATATGATGCATCGTGTAAACCGTCACAATTCATAGTATAACGCTGTTCAGATATAACTGGTGGAGTAGTAAAACCTGAATTAGAAAAAGGCATATGCATATAGTCCGGAAAAGCTCCTCCCCACGAACTATTGGCCATACACTGATATACATCTGTTGCAGACCATGCAACAGTAGCAATGGAACCGTATGGAACATAGACTTTTCCAGCTTCAGCAACCAAAGCAGGATCGCTCGCGAAAGGTGATTTACCATTGATTGTCAGTGTAACTCCACCAGCCCTAGCCTTACTCGGTCCAATCACCACAGACATCAGTAACACTAGCGAGAAGACGGCTACTGACAGATTTAAGATTTTTTTCATGGGGTTTAGATTAAGAAATACTGACTATATAGTAACATTACTGTGTTGCACTTCAAAGTTGAATCTGCCTTGAATGTATTCCATTGCCACTTGACAGGAGGCACACATGTGTGCTACACTAGATGTAGGCAGTTAAACCATAAACTTCGCAACAGAAAACGAAAGGCAGGCAGTTTTATGAAAAAGTTCTTTGTAATGATGTGTGTCGTCAGTTTTGTCTTGTGCCCAGTCTGGGCGCAAGCTGGTAGTAAACGGGTAAAGACAACGGCCGAATGGGTCAATGACTCAAATCGGACATTGTGTTTCCCCCGGCAGCCAGTTATTGAGATGGTGATGCCGGAAGTAAAGATCGTCTTACCAAAGACGATTGAGAACCCGGAGAGGCGCGTGTTCGCCTCATCCACCACAGAAAAGACGATAAGATTGGACCCAAAGGGATTGGTCTTTCTAAGTCAAAAATTCTGAACAGGCTTCGGTCTGTTCGGGAAATAGGTCACGAGCAATCGGGGCCTATTTTGTTTTTACATATTATGTTGCAAACTTTATTTACTGACACCTTCCTATACTACAACTGTTGACTGTGTTGCTACATTTGATGAGTTGAATAGCTGGTGTACCAGCATCACAGGCGAATTCTACAAGGGTCGTGCTACTAGCATCTAGGTTTGTATCACAATAATCAGATACTGATGATCCATCTGTAAAATTCAGACTGCCTTGAGTTAGATATGATGCGTTTGGGCTGTTCATAGTATTGTCTGAATCTGAGGTACAAGTGATGGTTGTAGAAGCTATGTTGTCTACATTGCCACCAGAACCAACTCCACTCACCCAAGTCGGCTCTGGACTACCAGTAAGAGTTCCTGTATGA